>CALUQX010000007.1 GCA_944323045.1 Candidatus Gastranaerophilales bacterium
TCATAGTCAAAACCCGTCATCCCGCAACAGGATTGCGGCAATACACAGAGATTGTGACCTTGCGGGATCTCAAACAAGAATTTATAGTAAACCGGATTTACCAATCCGCCAACCACGACACAAGCCAAAAACTTGTGCATAAGTCAATAGTCTTATTAAAACCTACTTAATAAATAGAATTTATGATAAATTAGTATTATAACAAAGAAAACATAAGGATAAAGAATTATGCTAAATGATGAAGAATCAAATCAACAATTGAAGAACCACAAAATTCCTCTCCAAGGGGGAGGAAGAAATTTGTTGCCGAACGGAGTGAGGCTAGAAATTTCAGGAGGGGGGCGGACCAGTCCGCATTTATACACTGAGTGGCTGCTAAAGATGTCCAATCACCCCCACCAAACTCAAAATCGTCACCCTGGAGGATTTTCGGAAGGGCGCCGTGTTTGCCGTGTGGCGCAAGAATTATTATCAACCAACGAATCATATTTTCCTCTCCAGGGGGGAGGAAAAGAATTTGTTAGCGAATGTAATGAGCTTACAAATTCAGGAGGGGGTCAATTGTGTGCGTCCCACCAAAACGATTACGTCACCCTGAACTTGTTTCAGGGTCTAGCCAACGTGACAGTGGGCGACGACTTGAATAATAAAACAGCCGTCGCATTATTGACCCCTCACCAAGAAAGGCTAAACTCACAGTGTTCGTCAAGCCTTTCTATCCTCTCCCGCAAGGGGCGAGGAGAACGTCATCCCGCAGCGGGTTGCGAGCAGAGGCACGAGTGCCCCACCATTCATGATGTCGGGCTGAAGCCCGACCTATGTTTGAAACACTTTGTGCCCCCTCTCCCCTACCCTCTCCCTCGGAGGGGAGAGGGGGAAGTTGCGTTGACTGCTCAATGTAACAACAGTTCACTGGTTACCGTTCACAGGTCACAGCGAACTAGCCTTGCCCGCACGTCTTTAGCAGTCACCCAGAGCATAAGAGTAGGCTACGCCTCCCCCCCTCCTCGGAATTGAAAATTCCGGTCCTCCCTCCAGGGGAGGACATGAAGAAACAGGCAATGTGGAAAAGCCCATGTTGTATGTTGTTGTAACTACTTAGTGCCCTAGCCCCCTAGTGCCTTAGTGCCTTTTATCAGTGAACCTGTTCGTCGAAACGACGGCACACTACTTTTCTGAGATCGCGCAATAAATGCGCGATGACATGGGGGCGTTGCCTGATTCATGTAACCCACTTAGTCACTCAATCACCTAATCACTTAATCACTTCAAGTAATAACCGTTCACTGTTCACCGTTCACAATTCACAGAGTACCTGTTCGTCGAAACGACGGCACCCTACTTTTCTGCGCCCTACAGGTATAAAAGCGGACAAGTCCGCTACACAAGGCGGCTTTTTAATTCGTTTTTGAAAGTTTCATTTTTTTCTGCATATTCTTTGAGAAATGCATACAACTGCAAAAATCTTTTGTACAATTCATCGGATAAAATATGTTCCATTTTACATGCATTTTCAGAAGCTTCTTCTTCGTTAAGCAGTAAAATATCTTTGAAAAAAGCTGTCATAGATTTGTGTTTCTCCAGAATAGAATGCGCAAGTTTTTCGCCTTCTGCAGTTAATGTGATAGGGGCATATGGCTCATAATTTATAAGCTTTTTTTGTGCAAGCTGAATGAGCGCTGCAGTTACAGATGCCTTTTTTACATTCAGAGCAGCAGAAATTCCGGTTACTTTTGCATGCCCGTTTTTCAATACCTGATTGTAAATTTCTTCCAGATAATCTTCCTGACTGTAAGACAAATTTTCCATAAATTTTATTATACCTTGTATTCAACCAATATTTTATTTGTAATATCTTCTGCTGTGATTTTCAGACAGTCTAATGTTTTGCAGGTAGTCTGACGGTGTTCCCATAGACACGGTTTTATCGGGCAATTATCAGATGCTTTCACCGGTGTGACGAATTCTGCCTGCGGAATCAGTTTTTTATCATCAGTTGGTCCAAAAATAACAAAAGTTCTTGTCTTTAGCGCCACCGCAACATGTAATGGTGCAGAATCCGAACAGATAAACACTTCTGCCTTTGCAATAAGTTCTGCCAAATCATGCAGACTTTTGGTTTTGCCAAAACAGTCTTCATAATTATTTTCCTGCCCGTTTGCTTTTAGATATCGGCGAATTGTTTCAATACACTCCGTATCATCAGGACCGCCGGCGAGAATTACGTGTTTTCCTTTTTCAATAAGCAGATTAGCAGTCTGCGCCCAGACATCGGCACTGATTGTTTTTATCATGCCTTTTTGAACACTCAATTTGCTAACCCCCGGATGTATTAAAACAGTATTAGGAGTTTTCTTTTGCGGCTGAACATTTATTTCGGGAAGAGGTGTTTTGTAACCAGTGACAGGCGTAACCAGTGCGTGATACATATCACAGGCATATTGATTTTTATTCAGCGGAACAGCTTTTGTTAGAAGTATGCGGCTTAATTTCCCTGTGTCATAACCGTAGCGTTCTTTTATTCCGGTAAGCGCAAGCAGCAGTGCTATCATTTTATTTCCGCCTGAGGAAATTACCATATCAAATTTTCCGCTGCGGGCTTTGAAAATCAATTTTAACAATTCAAAATACCTGTTTTTGCCTTTCACATCTATCAAAAACAAGTCATCAATGATATCTGTTAAATCTTTGACACTTTTACTTCTAGGCTCCAGTGCCAGAGTTATCTTTGCGTCTGGAAATTCTTTTTTTAGTGATATTAATGCCGGCAGAAAGAAAATTTCATCGCCGATGCCGCCAAAGTTTATTGCAAGTATTTTTTTTATGTTTCGCATACAGATATTATAACCCAAAAATTTGTAGTATAATAACTTTATGGTAAACAAAGTTACAACAGCAACGGTAATCGGTTTAAACGCCTATAAAGTGGAAGTAGAAATAGATACAAACAATTCTCTGCCTGCGATTTCAATTGTGGGGCTGCCGGATGTTGCGGTTAATGAGGCGCGTGATCGTGTGCGTTCTGCTGTAAAAAATTCCGGTTTTACATTTCCTCAGCGAAAAGTTATTGTTAACCTTGCGCCTGCTGATTTGAAAAAAGAGGGAACAAATTTTGACCTGCCGATAGCTGTTGGTATTCTTGTAGAAGAAGAGATTATTGATGAACAGGCGGTTAAGGATTATGCATTTATTGGTGAATTGTCGCTTGACGGAATGATTAGAGAGGTTAGCGGCGTGTTGTCGCTTGTTCTTGGATTAAAAGAAATGGGAGTGAAAAATGTTATTGTGCCTGAAAAAAATGCAAAAGAAGCCGCACTTGTTGAAGGAATTAACGTCTATGGCGCAAAATATCTTCGCGATGTTGCCGAACATTTTTGTTCCAACCCGTTGACGCCTACAATTGTGGATATAAACAACTATCTTAATGAAAACAGTCAGGAAGAATATTTATATGATTTTAAAGATGTTAAAGGTCAGCAGAAGGCTAAAAAAGCACTGGAAATTGCGGCAGCAGGCGGGCATAATATTTTAATGGTCGGCTCACCCGGTTCGGGTAAAACATTGATGGCAAAATGTTTCCCGTCAATTTTACCGCCGCTTGAACTTCAGGAAGCTCTTGAACTAACAAAAATTTATAGTGTAAGCGGGTTATTGCCTCCTGATGAACCTTTAATGACTAAACGCCCGTTTCGTCCTGTGCACCATAAAGCATCTGCAAACGGAATTGTCGGCGGAGGAACCAATCCCAAACCCGGAGAAATTACGCTAGCGCACCGCGGAGTTTTGTTTCTTGATGAAATGGTAGAATTTCCGAGAAATGTATTAGAAGTTTTGCGCCAGCCGCTTGAAGATGGCGAAGTAGTAATTACACGTTCCAAATTATCCGTGAAATATCCCGCAAAATTCATGCTACTCGGAGCAATGAATCCTTGTCCTTGCGGGTACCTCGGAGATAAAGAAAAACAGTGCACCTGTACTGAATTTCAGATAAACAGGTATTTATCAAAGCTGTCCGGTCCGCTGCTGGACAGAATTGATTTACAAATTGATGTTCCGCGTCTTACTTCTGAAGAACTGATTAATTCCAAAACACAGGAAGAACCGTCTGCAGAAATTCGGAAACGTGTTGTTAAAGCCAGAAAAATTCAATATAATCGCTATAAAGATGAGGGGATTTTGACAAATTCCGAACTTACCCCGAAACTTGTAAAAAAATACTGCCAGCTTGATTCAAAATGCGAGGAACTTATGCGTGTTGCGGCTGTTAAATATCAGCTATCAGGACGCCGCTATGATAGAGTTTTGAAACTTGCGCGTACTATTGCTGATTTAAACGAATCCGAAATGATTACTGTTGTACATTTGACTCAAGCCTTGCAGTATAGAATGTTAAATATTCCAGCTATGGGAAATTAGAATTTAAGCAAAATCAGTAATGATACCAGAAAACTTATGCTTTTAAATTCAATGCTAAAGTCCTTGCTTTAGCTGACCCAGCCGAGAAGTCCGGCGACAATACCTGCCAGTGCAGAAATTCCAAGATAAAACAACGGGTCGCGTTTTTCAATCAGGCTTAAGACAAATAAAATTACCAGTAAAAACATGCCCAAAACATTTGTACTGTTTACAAACATATCTACCCCGACAGCCGCAAGCAGTGCGCATCCTGCAGGTTTTAGGGTGTAGATTATTGAGCGGACATATGTATTCTGTTTGAACTGTTCAAGAAGTCTTGAGATTATCAATACAAGTATAAATGAAGGCAGAACAATTGATGCAGTTGCAATCATTGAACCGATGATGCCAGCAGTTTTGAAGCCTGCAAAAGTCGCAACATTTATCCCGATAGGTCCCGGAGTAATTGATGAGACTGCTATCATATCTGTCAGTTGTTTTGCTGTATACCAGTGTCTGAATTCCGCAATATGATATAAGAAAGGCAGTGTTGCGTAACCGCCGCCAAATGATAATAGTCCGATATGGAAGAATTCAAAAAACAACTGTGCTAAAATCATGACTCGTCATCCTCACTAATTTCAGCAACCTTTGCTGCTTCTACACGACGCTTACTTTCTCTGAATATCCCGAGAAAAATAGCTGCAACAATCAAAATACCGGGTGAAACTTTACAACAAGCTGACAGTATAAATACAAAGAAAAATACCCAGCTTGTGTATTTATCAACAATACTTTTCATCCACATTTCTTTGACAGCAAGAAAAATCAGCATTAAAACACCTATTCCCACGCCCCAAAAAATGCTTTGAATAAATTTTAATCCTACAATTTCATCAAGCATTTTAGCGATAATTACAATAGCAAGAAAAGATGGCGCAACAATACCTAACATTGCAGCAACAGCTCCCCAAAATCCCATCAATTTATATCCGACAAAAGCCGACATATTAACTGCGATTACTCCGGGAACACTTTGCCCCAGCGCATAATATTCACAAAGCTCTTCATTGTCAACCCAATCTCTCTTATCAACCAGTTCCGATTGTAATAAAGGTAATATTACATAACCGCCTCCGAGCAGTAATGTACCGACTTTGAAAAAAGTTTTGAAAATATTATAAAAAGTCTTTTCCATGATTATTTATTAAATGTAGCTTTTAATCTTGCCATTGCCCTTGCAACTGCAGCCTCTGCACGTTTAGCATCAAGTGCGGCATCAGCTTCAGCCAGTCTTGCCTGTGCTCTTTCCAGTGCAGCTTTCGCACGGGTAACATCAATATCATCACTACATTCTGCGGTATTTGTAAGGATTAGTGCTTCATTGTCTTTAAACTGAAAGACACCGCCCATTGTTGTGAAATATTTGTCATGCCCGTCTTTGACAACTTTTGTTACACCAATATCAAGAGATGCCATTAAAGGAACGTGATTTTTCAAGACACCAAATTCACCGTCTGTGCCTTTTGTGTATATTTCATCAACATTGTCATCAAATACAACTTTTTCATGCGTGATTATTTTTAAATGCATTATTATACCTTTTCAAATTATTATTTTACGGATTAAGCAAGAGTTTTTGCTTTTTCAACAGCTTCTTCAATAGTACCAACCATGTAGAAAGCTTGTTCAGGCAAATCATCGTGCTTACCTTCAATAATTTCTTTAAAGCCTTTTATTGTATCTTCAAGTTTTACGTACTTGCCAGGGATACCTGAGAACTGTTCGGCAACAAAGAACGGTTGAGATAAGAATCTTTGAATTTTACGTGCTCTGTTAACAGTTTCTTTATCCTCTTCAGAAAGTTCATCCATACCAAGAATAGCTATAATATCCTGTAATTCTTTATATTTTTGAAGTATTTCAAGAACTTTTCTTGTTACAGAATAGTGTTCTTCACCGATAATATTAGGGTCAAGTACACGAGAACTTGATTCCAGCGGATCAACAGCAGGATAGATGCCTAAAGATGCAATTTGTCTTGATAATACAGTAGATGCATCCAGGTGAGAGAATGTTGTTGCCGGAGCCGGGTCAGTCAAGTCGTCTGCCGGTACATATATTGCCTGAACTGAAGTGATAGATCCGTCTTTAGTTGAAGTAATTCTTTCTTGCAGTTCACCCATTTCGTTAGCAAGGGTCGGCTGATAACCAACGGCTGACGGCATACGTCCGAGAAGTGCGGATACCTCTGAACCTGCTTGAGTAAATCTGAATATATTATCAATAAATAACAATACATCCTGTTTAGAAAAATCTCTAAAATATTCAGCAGCAGTCAGGGCTGAAAGTCCGACTCTCATACGTGCTCCTGGCGGTTCGTTCATCTGACCGTATATCAATGCAACTTTGTCGATAACGTTTGATTCTTTCATTTCATTCCACAAATCGTTACCTTCACGTGTTCTTTCTCCAACACCGCCGAATACTGATACACCGGAGTGTTCCATTGCAATGTTGTGGATCAATTCCATAATTAAAACTGTTTTACCAACACCTGCACCGCCGAATAAACCGATTTTACCACCTTTCTGGTATGGCTGTAAAAGGTCAATTGCTTTAATACCTGTTTCCAGAATTTCAATATTGGTATTTTGGTCTGTGAGTTTTGGTGATTCTCTGTGGATAGGGAGATATGTATCTGTGTTAACAGGTCCCATCTGGTCAACAGGTTCACCTACAACATTCAAAATTCTGCCTAAAATTGCCTGACCTACAGGAATTTTTATAGGTTCATTTGTGTTAATAACTTTCATGCCGCGTTTTAAGCCGTCCGTTGATGACATTGCAACAGTTCTTACGCGGTTGTTGCCCAGCATTTGTTGAACTTCTGCAACAACAAATGACCCGTCTTCTTTGTAAATATTTAATGCCGTATAAATTTCCGGTAATTCACCTGCCTGAAACTCAACGTCGATTACAGGTCCGATAATTTTAGTTATTAATCCCTCGTTTTTTGCTAATGTCTCCATAGTATACCCTCTTTTCTGATAATTGGATTATACAACAAGCAAAAAAAAAACGCAATTAACTATTTTTTTCGCGCTATACATCATTTAGAGGTGATTTTTTTATCCTGCGGAAGTTATAATATATTTTAATTATGAATATTTTTCAAAAAATTATTTACGCAATACTTGCAAGAAAAGAAAAATCTTTGAAAATAAGATTGGACAAGCATTTTAAAAGAAGTTCGCAAAACTCGACTTCTAAAACAGTCATGTCCTCAACGGCAACACTCACTCTGACTTCCGAAACTTTAAAGAATGCGCAGCTTGTAAAAGAAAATGTAGCAGCTATTGTCAAAAAATATGGCATTAATCCGCTGGAATTACTGGAATTTATTAAAAGTAAAGGTACCCCGATTTACCGTCCGCTCAATGCAGATAAATTTTTGAGTTTGATAGGTGAAGAAGAAGGGTTTATTGTGGAGCAGCATGGGGTGGATGCCTTGTTATTAAATATTTTTACGGGACGCGGCATAAGTTTCAAATCTGTACCGATGTTTGTCATGCGTGAAGGAAATATTGACCCGTATTATTTTTTACACCATTTTTACCGCTGGTATGCAATGAAATACAGCCTTCCGGGATTTGACTATAAGGCGCAGAAACTTTTGAAAATTTCTTTGAAAAATTCCAATGATAAGCGTCTGAAAAATTTAAATCTTGATGACATGCTAGCCCTTAAAGAAGCCATTGCACGTGACAATGAAGCAAGTGATTTTGTAATCGGGCTTGCAAAGCACAAAGACGGCTCAAAACAGGTTCTCAAAAAAATGCAGCAAGATGGCGGTGCAAACATTTAGCCCGTGCTATAATATATTTATGAAAGACTTTTTCTTATCGCTTTTAGACTGGATTTATAAAAAGAAATGTTATTTTTGCAAGAGTTCGAAAGAATGCGTAAAAATGTGTTCAAATTGTTATGCAGAGCTTGAACATCTTCCGTTAACTCCGCAAAGAATTGTTGAAGGCAAAAAGGTATACTGTGCCGGAATTTACTCAAAAAATCTGCAAAAATTAATCCGTGGCTTAAAATATCACAACCAAAGAGATTTAGCATATTATCTCGCAAAATTTATGTGCGAGTACTGGTCTGAAATTACAGATAACAGAATCTTTGAAGTCGTGCCTGTTCCGATTTATCCAAAGCGCGAAAAGCAGAGAAAATACAATCATATGACACTTGTTGCAGAAGAATTCTGTAAGTTAACCGGTTACACTATAAACACAAATCTGATAACAAGAATAAAAAATACAAAACCGCAGTACAATCTTAAAAAGCATGAACGTGTTCAAAATCTAGCCGGTGCTTTTAAAGTTTGCAAAGAGAATTATCAAGGCAAAACATTGTTATTGCTCGATGATATTTGCACAACAGGTGCTACTTTTGAAGAAATGATAAAAGAATTGAAAAAATCCGGTATTCAGAATATAATATGTTTTGCGGCAACTACCCCGTTTGGTGAATAAAATGATTTTAAAAGCATTTTCAATATACTTACAAAAACACAAAGAAGAAATTATAAACAGCAGGACAACAGCAACAAAACTTCTATGCAATTGGATAAGGCTTGTTATTAATAAAAATCCTAAAAATCACGTTGATAAAATAGTTCATAAAGAAATCATGCTTGCGGAAAACAAGGTCGGAGATTTTTTGATTACCGGCAAATCGGAAAGCGGGCGTGTTCTGGTTAAAGCATTGTATAATTATGCGTTGAGTTATGAACATTATTTATTAAGCAAATGGCTAAATGATAAATTACCTGAAGATTTTACCGGTTAGTTTTTTTCAAATTACCTTGTCGGCGGATTTTATTTATTTTTTTCAAATCTAAAATAGTTTTGAAAAAAGATATTAAAATTGGAGTGTAGACATGAAGAGTATAATTTATCAATCACCGGTATGCGAACTTAAAGAACTAAACAACCTTTTTATTGAACTTACTGCAAAAAATTGTAATCAGAGATGCAAACATTGTTATATTGATTTTCCGCTGAATAAAAATGTGAAAGATTTTATATCAGTTGATCTTATAAAAGAGGCTCTTAATGATACTGCAAATCAAAATATTCAATGTATTTATCTAACCGGGGCTGAACCTATGACACATCCGGAGTTTAATGCGATTTTGCGATTGTGCCTCAAACGTACAAATGTGTGTATATTTACAAATGGTACTTTTATTAACGAAAAGAAAGCACGATTTTTAAAACGAGTTGAGGATGAGAGCAATTTTGAAATCATTTTCAAACTGAGTATTGATCATTATAATGAAGTAAAGAGTGATGACTTGCGTGGGCGAGGATCTTACAGACAGGTGCTGCATGCTGTTAAAAGTCTTGTAAAATACGGATTCAATCCGATTTTATGCGTGACAAATTATTATAAAGAAGATGAAACAGTTTTGCGTGAAGAGTTTTTAAAATTATGCGAAAAAATCGGGTTTCAGGCGGATAATTCTAATATAAATATTAACGAATACTATGATAAAAATGCTGTAAATGACTTACCGGAAAAGGCAGAATGGAACGGTTTAGACTGCGAATACGGCAGAATTCTCACAGCAAAGGGCGTATATACATGTCCATTTCTTGCGAATGATCACCGCGGCAGGTGCGGCAGCAATTTCAAAGATTTTTCAGATAAAACAGCTTTAGAAACAAATTTCTGTGCGACATGTATTAATAATAAAAATCCGTTTTTCGGCATTAATTACAAATTATTTGAATAACTTATTATTTTGCCTTTTTTTCAAGATCAGGCGGTGCATCCTGTGCTCCCTGATCTTGCTGTTGGGAGGCTGATGCGTTTGCCGCTGCAGCGACATCGGCATCTGTTTTTTGTGAATACAGTTTCAGACCGCATTTAATCAATAATATTGTTTTATCTTTTTCGTATGGAATAATTTCTATATTAGATATTTCCAGAAAATGTTCGTGTTTATATAAATCTCTCAAAAAAGCCTGAAAATGTTTATAATCTGCAATCATTTCAAGGCTAAGTGTGCAGACATTATATTTACTTGATGCATTTTTGACAAATTTATCATCAGCAGGGTTGTAATCATATTTAACAGCACGTGTTTTTATAGAATTATCACGTATCATTTTTAAGATATCGCCAAAAGCCTCTGACATTATAGTTTCGGCATCCAGTCCGCTTTCTATTGGTTTGTAGAAGGCTTTTACCGGATTATCTTTTTTCTCTGCATTTTTCTTTATGGAATCTTTTAATTCTTCAAGTTTTTTTTGATTTTCTTCAATTGATTTTGATTGGGTAGAAATTTCTGAATTTACTTTAACAAAATCTTTAACTTTAGGCACAAGTCCGTTAATCAGAACTCCGGCGATTAGCAAGCCGAGTACTAAGACCATTATTGGTAATTGTAATTTTTTTGCGTAAAGTATAAGTGTATTTTTATCCATCAAATAAATTCCTTTTATTTATAAATTTTATAAAGGCAGAGTTTTTGGTACTGCCGGGTTTGTTTTTTCAGCGGGTTTTGCAGCCGGAGTTTTAGCAGGCTGTTGATTGTTGTTTGCCGGAGCTGCCTGTTGTTTTCCGTTTGGAGCCTGACCGTTTGCGGCAGCATTTTCGCCGGAGGCAGCATTAGCAATTTCTGTAAGTTCAGCTTCTGTCATATTAGTTATTTCAAATATATAACTTTGTTGAGAATTTTCAACTGCATCATCAATGTCATTTGTTGCCATTTCCAATCTGTAGAGACGCAATTTGGTGTTTATTAAAGAATCCTTCAGGTTTCTATAGAATGTGTAAACATCTTCTACATTTGTTGATGCACCTTTAATATCAATTTTGCCGTCTTTATGCGTGAAGAAATAAGTTATCCACAACCCTTTGGGCACAGATTCACCAAGCGCACTGTAAGCCATGAGTTTTGCGCGGTTATGTTTCAGGGTTTCCTGAATTTCGCGTTTGACATCAAAAGATTCAAGCTGTGCCTCTTCATCCGAATAAGTTTTTACCTGTGCTTCAAGCTGTTTTGCCTGTTCGTTCAGCCCGTCGAGTTTTGTTTGAAGTTTACCGGTAAAAATAGGCAGTGCTACTGTTAGGGCAAGTATTGGCACCAGAATTATTCCAATGACTATTCCAACGATTTTTAAAGCAGCCTGCGGGGTTATTTCAAATTCTTTTTCGCCTATACGTATCTTAACCGGAGAATCATCATCTACAACACCTGTTGTGGCAAAGTTGTTCATAAATTCCATTTGTAAAGGCAGGTTTGACATTTGTGAAACGCCGATACCTAAAGCTTCAAGAGTAATATTTGCGGCTTTGTCACTTAATATTTCCAAACTTGTCGGAATAAATTCGTCTTTTCTGTAAGTATTGTTTTCTAAAAATCCGATTTGACCGGTTACCCGTGAAATTCTTGAAGATAATATTTCTGCACTTACTAAATCAGTGTCTGAAATTATATATAAAGAATCTGCCGGATAATTCATCAATGCAAGCTGTAAAGATGAAGATATTGCATTATATATTTCTTCGCCTTCATATGACCTTATAGCGAGTGGTTCTTCATAATAATCAATAAGTTTTGAGCCTTGCATTGAGCAGATAGAATAACCGTTTATGCTTACGATTATCAAATTCCAAGGACGTGTGTCCTGCATGAATTCTGATGCTAATCCAGAAAAATACAGGGCATTTATTGTGGATGTTAATGAGACATTAACACTGATAAGAGTTGCCCCTATTTCAGTGAGTGCTGTTTTTATGTTTTCTACAACATCTTTTTGCAAAGCTGAGTAGAATACTTTTCTGCTGTCACCGCTGGTAGGTGTATTTGCATCTGTCCAGCCTATTAGCGGGTCATGCCGCTTAAATGTATATGTTTGTTCAGCTTCAGAAATAAGAACTTCATTAATTGCGTCATCACCCAGTATCAACGGCAGAGTATTACTGCTAAAAAGCACCACAGGCAAATTCAATACAATATTACAATGAGTACTGATATTCAGTTCCTCAAAAATATCTTTTACTGCTGTTTTAAATTCTTCATAATCTGCAATCTCACGCTGCGATTCATTGTATTCAAGAGGGCGGTTTGAATATGCCGTAATCATTTTGGCAGAAGTATCAACTTTAATTACTTCAAGCCCTACCCTCGGCGAAACTGACATATAAACAGTTTCTTTGCTTCCTATACCTAATTGTACCAGTATATCATTAATATCTATATTCATAAATTTTTTTTCTTATTCTATTTACTCAATTATTCTTTTATTATACAATATATTTTGAAAACAAAACAATTTTAACATAAATTTACACTAAACGTAGGAGATAATCTGTAAAAGTGAAAGAGATTATAGAAAAAATTAAACAATTAAAAGAAGAGAAAAAAGCTGTTATACTGGCACATTGTTACCAGAATGCCGAAATAGATGAGGTTGCGGATTATGTTGGAGATTCGCTATATCTCAGTCAGATGGCAGCAAAAACTGATGCTGAAATTATTTTATTTGCCGGAGTATATTTTATGGCACAGACAGCAAAAATACTTTGCCCTGATAAAAAAGTTCTTTTGCCGAGATTAGAATCAGGATGTCTTATGGCAGATATGATAAATTTAAAACAGTTAAGAGAATTTAAATCTAAAAACCCCAATATACCTGTTGTATGTTATATAAATTCAACTGCAGAGGTTAAATCCGAATGTGACATCTGCTGTACAAGCTCCAATGCATTAAAAATTGTGGAAAGTCTTAAGGCACCGAAAGTTCTGTTTCTACCGGACACATATCTTGGCAAATGGGTAGAAAGCAAGTTAAATAATGTAGAAGTTATTACTTATCCGGGTTTCTGTCCGACACATTTGAGAATTCGTCCAGAAGATATTCTAGAAGCCAGAAAAAAATATCCAAACGCTAAAGTACTGGCACATCCGGAATGTCATCAATCTGTAACCTCGCTTGCTGACTACGTTGGCAGTACAACAGGTATTATGAAATTTGCAGCAGAGCATGACGATAAACAATTCATTATTGCAACAGAAAAAGGTGTTGTTGACCGTCTCAAACGGGATTATCCTGACAAAGAATTTATTCTCATTAAAGATAATATTATCTGTCAGAATATGAAATGGCACACGCTTACAGATGTCTTGCATGCCTTACAAAATGAAGAGCATGAAATTTCTGTTGACAAGGACATCAGAGAAAAAGCACTAAAATGTATTGACCGCATGCTTGAGGTGTCAAAATAATGGATGACATAATCTTTGGTAAAAATTCTGTTCTGGAAGCGTTGAGTACCGGTAAACGCGAAATTAATAAAATTCTTATTGCAAACAACATACATTCCGATGCTAAACTGAATAAAATAAAAGATCTGGCGCGGGAAAAAGGTATTGTTTTTCAATTCGTTGCAAAAGAAAAATTCCAGCCATACGCAGAATTTAATCATCAGGGAGTAATCGCGCAAATCTCTCCGATAAAATATACTGACTTAGACGAATTTTTAGAACAAAATCATCAAAATTCTTCACTCGTAATCCTTGACGGAGTCGAAGATCCGCACAATCTCGGTGCCATTATCAGAACATGTGTCTGCGCCGGAGTTTCAGGCATCATAATACCTTCACGCCGCAATGTACAGGTTAATTCCGTTGTCGAAAAAACAAGTGCAGGTGCCATAAATCATATTCCGATAATAAAAGTCAATAGCCTTATTAACGCAATTCAAAAATTAAAAAATAGCGACTGGTGGATAATTGCCGCTGATGCTCATGCAAATGATAATTATTTTGATATCAATTATTGTAATATGAACTTTGCAGTAATTATGGGCGCTGAACATGCTGGCGTTTCAAAATCGCTTTTGAAAAATTCAGACTTTATAGTAAAAATACCTATGGCAAATAATTTTAACTCCTTAAATGTATCAAATGCGCTTAGTGCTATTCTGTTTGAAACAGTAAGACAAAAAATTAAGCAAAGTAAATAATTGACATTCTCTTTATAATTTAGATAATATACTATATAGGGAGCACAACAAATGAAAAAAGTAATAGAACAATTCGGGTTGTTGTCAGATGAGATATCAGATGAAAATGTCAATTTTCATCAGCTTCAAATTGATCAGGACGAAGCTGACGGCGAAGATGTTTTGCATTCAGTAGAAGACCCTAAAATTCAAGAAAACTTGACTTCTGTAAATGCAGATGACAGTGTGAAAATATATCTTCAGCAGATAGGAAAAATCCCCATGCTTTCTGCCGAACAAGAACTTGAAATAGCCAAAAAAATACGCGATAATAACGACACTTTTGCAAAAGATATACTGGTAAACGCTAATCTAAGACTTGTTGTAAGCATTGCCAAAAGATATATCGGCAGAGGACTTTCATTTCTGGATTTGATTCAGGAAGGTAATGTAGGTTTGATTAAAGCCGCCGGCAGATTTGATTACACAAAAGGTTATAAATTTTCTACATATGCAACCTGGTGGATTCAACAGGCAATATCACGTGCTATTGCTGACAAGGCAAGAATTATCAGGCTGCCTATCCATATGATTGAATCCCTAAGTAAAATCCGTCGTGCAACCCTTGATTTGACAACTGAACTCGGTCATACCCCGACAAAACAGGAAATAGCATATAGATTAGGCGTGTCTGTAAATAAACTTACAGCAATTATTAAAGCCGCGCAATCTACAATAAGTATGGACACTCCAACAGGTTCTGACGAAGATGCAACTGCAAAAATTTCTGATTTTATTGTAGATGAGGCTACAATTGCCCCGGAAAGCAGAGTCTCACAGGAAAATTTGTTCGATGATATAAGAAAAATTCTTAACCAGTTAAGTCAGAAAGAGCGCGATGTTCTAATCCTGCGTTATGGTCTGGATAATCAGGGCGAGAGAAAAACTCTGGATGAAATAGGCTCTCAATACGGTGTATCAAGAGAACGAATAAGGCAAATAGAAAATCGCGCAATGTCTAAGCTTAAAAAGTTGTGCAAAAATAAAAAACTGGCACTCGGCTTAAAAACTTACTTTAACGCTTAAAATAAAACTGATAAGATTGTATTCTCATCCCTCGGCATAAATACTATTTTATGCTAATATATAGACATGAAGAAATTTGATTTTCTAAACCAATTTAGGGATGCTGTGTTTGTTGTAAATAACCACTTTGACGTTGTTTACAAAAACAATACTTTCAAAAAAATATTTAAAGATTTTTCAAGTCTGAAAAAGTTTTCGCACGGCATGAATTTTGATATCTGTCCGCTTAACAGCGAAAATATTGCCACATATTCGCCTGTGTATCATGCCATAACATCTTCTGAAAATTTTTTCGCTTTTGTTTCGTTTACCTTTGATAATAATCAGAAAAAATATTACGATTTAACTGCAGTTAAAAAATCAAAATATACAATAATTTTTCTGACAGATGTGACTGCATCTATTGAAAGTCAAAGCTTTCAGCGTCATAACAGTGAACTCAAAGAACAAAATAGAAATCTGGAAGAGGAAAACGAAGATTTATTAAAAATTAAACAAAAAGCACAGTCTCAAGCAATTAGAATTGCCTTGATTAATAAAGTTTCAAATATAATAAGAGAGTCCATGGATATCTCTACAATTCTTCAATCTGCATTGAAAGAACTGGCTATTATGTTCGGGGCATATCGCGCTTATTATGCAGCTTTCAGTCAGGACAGATTCTTTATGGAAGAGGTATACGGCGAAAAGGACGAATTATCTGGTGAAAAGTCTTTTCAACTTGACGATTTGACATATGAGCGCGTGATGCGCAAAAAAATCTCTGTAAGTAATTGTCTGCGTGAATATGTAAATGCTGCTCCATTTAAACAGTCCGTCCAAAGAGTGATTGTGCCCGTTTATCATATGCAGAAATTAAAAGGAATTATTGTACTGCTTAGCCACCAGAAAAAAGAACTGAATGAAGAATTAGAGATTCTGGAAGCAATATCCGCGCAGCTTTCAAACGCTATTACAAGGGCTGAACTTTATAACAAAAATCTCCAAACAGTAAATGAATTGAAAAACACTTTAAAAGAACTTAAAGAAACTCAAATTCAGTTAATTAATTCTGAAAAAATGGCGTCGCTCGGTCAGCTTGTAGCAGGTGTGGCACACGAAATAAATACCCCGACCGCCTCAATTAAATCAAACAACGCAATTGCCGCAAAGCTGCTTGTGCAGATAGAAGACGCTGAATTGCATGATATGCTTAAAGAGCTAAATGATATTGATCGCGAAGCTATTCAGAGAATAAGTAATATCGTAACCTCACTTAAAAAATTCGTCCGGCTTGATGAAGCAGAACTGCAAGAAGCAGACATAAATAAGGAATTGGATTTGACTCTGGATTTGATTAGACACGAGACTAAAAACCGGATTCAAATCGTAAAGAATTATGGTGAAATCCCCGTCATTAGATGCTTTCCAAACATGCTTAATCAGGTGTTTACTAACATTTTAATCAACGCATGCCAGGCGATTGAGGGAGAAGGAACAATTACAATAACAACTGAATATAAGAATGACAAATTGATAGTAAAGATTAAAGATACGGGTAAAGGAATCCCCGCAAACCGTCTGGACAAGATATTTACAGCCGGATATACTACAAAAGGAGTAGGAGTTGGAACCGGATTGGGGTTAGCAATATGCACTAAGATAATAGAGAAGCATGGCGGTGAAATCAGCGTAAACAGTGAGGAAGGCAAGGGCAGCGAGTTTATTATTACTATCTTTGGTAAGTAGCATATGTTAAGTTTTGTTGCAATATGCGCCTTGCTATTTTTGAATGACACTTATGTTTAATTAAACAAACATCGAAATTTTACAAATAATCCATTCAGTGCAAGACAAGTCAAAAAAAATATGCTATATTTATAGTATAAAGTGTTTAAATTACCCTTATACATCACGTAGTCAATAAATATAAATACTTTATGAGGCAATATCAGTAAAAGAATTTTAATTGTAACAAAAAATTCATAATATGTAGGTAAAAAGACAATAATTTATTCTAAATATTTTTATTATATACATAAGTGTGATTGTAGAATATTTTATTGTAGTGTCGGAGGAAAATAATGACAATTAGTGTAAACAGCAAAAAGAAACAGGTCAAAAAATCATTTGACGAATTACTAATGGATTTGAAAACTAGCAATTCAGAAAAAGTAAGATACAATGCAGCCCGTGTGTTAGGTGAAATGGGCGATTCTAAAGCTGTTGAACCGTTAATTGACGTATTGAAACATGACAAAAACGGTTCTGTTCGTCTTTATGCAGCAAGAGCACTCGGTGAACTCGGTGATTCAAAAGCTACAGTTCATTTGATTGAATCTTTGCGTGAAGACAGAAATGTTGACGTAAGAGTCCGTGCCGCAAGAGCATTAGGTCGTTTGGGCGGTGAAATTGTTGTTGAACCGCTTGTAGAAGCGCTTAATGACGAAAATCCGCAGGTATGCATTACTGCAACTGATGCTTTAATTGAAATTGGTGATGTTGCAACAGATGCTTTAATCGCATCTCTTGATCATGAAAAAGTTAATGTACGCTGCGATGCTACAAGAGCATTGGGCGAAATAGGTAATAAAAAAGCTGTTGAAAAAGTTATCAATATGTTGTATGACGAATGGGTTAACGTAAGAATTTATGCAGTTACTTCTCTTGGTAAATTAAATGATACAAAAGCAGTACCGGCATTAATCGACGTTATGAAAAACCGTTCAGAAAATGAATTAGTCAGAGCAGGTGCTGCTGCTGCACTCGGTGTACTTCGTGACCAGAGAGCACTTCTTCCGTTAAGAGAATTAATTATGGAAGCCGAAGAACTGGGTGAATTAGAAGATACAGCATTGAAATCATTCAAAAAAATTATGGCTGCAAACTGGCAATCAATTCCGGGCGCTACAGCTCAGAAAAAGCCGGCTGCAACATTCTAAAATAAGCTCCTTAAAAGTGATTACTATATGATTAGTTTGAGTTATTGTTTTTAGTTTTTGTGTGAAACCGTTGGAATATCCAACGGTTTTTCTTTATTTGTAAAAATTTGCCGTTAGATATGTTAAGGTTACATTTTGTTTTTTAGCTGATTGTGATATAATTCAGGTATGAAAAAATTATTACTCGCGAGCTTATTTTTATCAATAATATTTTTACCTTGCAGAGCCGATGAAGTTACTGAGGATTTTTTGGATATAGCGGCGGATTACTGCGTTCAGGGGAATTATGCCGAAGCGGTTAATTATGTAAATAAGGCAATTGCGCATGAACCTGATAATCCGGATCTGGTAACTATTAAAAATGGAATATATCGTATTCAAGATCCTACAGCACAATCGTATCTGACAGAAAATAATCCGCAGGTTAAAGCAGCAGAAGAATTTAGAAAAGCAGGTAATGAAGAAAAAGAAATGCAGGCTCTGTTAGCCGGTGCAGAAGCTAAAAATCCTTGGGCAACATATTATCTGGCAGAATTTTACCGTAAGAAAAAACAATTTAATACAGCATTAAATTATTACGACAAAACGCTTGAATTGAAGCAGGGGTTTGCGCAGTGTTACCTCGGGATAACACTTACATTAATTGAGATGAATAATTACGAAGCTGCAATGAATGCCATTGCATACTATCTGGACAGGTGCCCGAAATCAGATTTGGGATACGCTTTGCGCGCGGACATAAATTTGCATCTGAAAAATTACGTTGATGCTGAAGCGGATATAATTACTGCCCTGTCTATATCCAATGATATTGATTATCAACTTCTGGAGGGAGAAATTCTGTATCACCGCGGAAGTTATAAAGCTGCTAAAGAAAAATTAGAAAAATTAACCCAAACTGTCAAAACTGCTGAATTATACAAATACTTAGGGCTGTGTGACTATCAGTTAAAAGATTATAATAATGCTCTTCTAAATTTGAATAATTCAATCATCCTATCTGATGACGACATAGAGGTTAAAAACAAATATAATGAAGTAAAAGATAAATTGACAAACGGAACACAAAATGACCAGAAAAAAATACAGGAATAAAGAAAGTACTGCTGTGAGAATTAAAAATTGGACTATATCAATAGTGCTTGCTGTAATAATGTTTTGCGGGCTGCAAAGCTACAGCGCATCAAGTTTAAAGTTTGCACAGGTGAGCGATGTTCATTTTTCTACCGGCACAGCCAATACTACATATAAACTTACCGGAGAATCTTCTAAACTTCTTGACGATGCAATAGCACAGATTAATGAAATTCCGAACATAAATTTTGTTATGTTTACCGGAGACCAGATTGATAAATCTTTTGAAAAAGAATTATCAGCATTTTTGCCGCACGCAGAAAAATTAACTTACCCGTGGTATATTGCTTTTGGCAATCATGATACATGTATCGGCGGGTATTTAACACCGGCTGTATATTTGAGTCTTGTAAGGGAACACAACAAAAATTTCACTTATACAACTTCGTATTACTCATTTGTTCCGCAAAAAGGGTATAAAGTTATTGTGCTTGATACCATAATTCGAGACAGAATAACGGCAACCGGAGAGATTGGCGATGAGCAGCTCGTCTGGCTCGATGAACAGATTAAAAATTCACCAAAAGATACTATATTAATCTTTATGCATGTCCCGATTCTGGAGCCTTATAACAGCCCGAGTCACAGATTGTTAAATGCTGATGCCGTTGAAACTGTTTTGCGAAAATATAAAAATCCAATAGCCGTATTTCAGGGACATTACCACGGAGCCAAAATCACACAAAAAGATAATATTTTATATGTGAGCACTCCGGCACTTGTAAGTTATCCGAATGCGTTTAGAATAATTAATGTGACAAATTACCGCAATAGAGTTGTGTTTGATATAAAAACTAAAGAAACACGTTTGCTGAACCTGCAGAAACTTGCTAAGATTTTAGTATTCGGTACTACAATATATGCCGGTGAAGAAAAAGATCAAAATGGAATTTATGTAATTAAGAAGAAATAACCTGAGGAGCAAGAGATGAGTGATTTTAAAATAAAATTTAGAGGTGTAAGAGGCAGCTATCCTATAGCAAACAGCAATTATCTTCAATATGGCGGCAATACGTCATGCGTTGAGGTGAATGTAAACGGTCATCTTATTATACTGGATGCTGGAACAGGACTTATTGATGTTGGTAATGATTTGATGGAAAAATATATATCTTCAGGTGTAACCCCTGAGGAGCGTACGCCAATAAATGCGACTGTTTTAATTTCTCACATACATCAGGATCATATTCAGGGATTTACATTTTTCAGACCTTTACATATTCCGACAAGCCGGATAAATGTATTTGGAAATGTAAGTTACGAAGAGACATTATCTGATGAACTTGCACATCTTTTATTTGGCAAATCATTCCCTCTGGATCTGGGGGATATCGCAGGCAATTTAAATATTCATGATATTACCGACACAGATGGAATTATATTGCGCCACGGAAGTGACCCTATTATAAAAAGAATTGAGCGCGATGAGGATAAAATTCCTCAAGGTGATGATGTTCTGATTACCTGCTACCGTTCATATGCACATCCGCAAGAAGGCGTTATTATATACAAAGTTGCATATAAAGATAAAACACTTGTTTATGCAACGGATAAAGAAAGTTATCTCGGCGGAGATAAGAAACTTGCCAATTTTGCCCGCGGCTGCAATGTCATAATCCATGATGCGCAATATACAACCGAAGATTATCTGAATTCATTCGTTCCAAAACAGGGGTACGGACACTCCACATTTGATATGGCAATTGAGTGCCAGAAACAGGTCGGTGCAGAAAAACTTATTTTCTTCCACTTTGACCCAACATATGATGACAACAAGTTAAATATCATTAAAGAACACTATAGCGCCCTTGAAAATGTTCAACTTGCATATGAAGGGTTGGAAATAGAACTGTAAATCAGCATATAATATTAATGCATTTAACCTGACTTCCGCATTTATTATGTGCACGACGAAATTAGAAACGCGAAATTATGAAAAAGTTATTAGTTATAGCATTAATATTCATAAGTGTACTGGTATCAGGTTACAGAAAACCGGATATTTATGTTATAGATGCACATAAAAACGGTGCTAAACATAATGACTGGGGGCTGCGTTATTTAAATGAAAAATGTTATTATGCGGCGATTCAGGAGTTTAAGATTGCCATTAGTTTGAATCCAGATACTCAGGCGACATCAACTTATTATAACAATCTCGGTGAAACTTATATGATAATAGGTTATCCGGATTGGGCTCAGGACTGTTTCGAACGCGCGATTACCCAGTACAGTTTAAATTTTAAATACTATCAGAATCTGGCAAAGTGTCTTAAGGCGCGTGGACTTGTACCTATGAAGATACAGGAATACAGTCAGGAAGGTTCACCACTGAATAAGATAATGCTGGGACTTTTGTATATAGAAAATGGTGATGCCCGCCGCGGGGTAATCATACTGGATGAATTTGCGATGTCGGAGCCGGATCTCGTGATTACCGTTGCCGTGAAAGCATATATAAAAGAACTGGTTAAACAAATAAACAGCTCTCAGAATTTGTAGAAGGATGAGAATAAGTATGCAGTAGTGACACGGACATTTTGACTCTACCGCGCGAATGTCTTTATAACTATTAAACTATTAATCAAATTTTGTTAATTTTGCAACTGTTGTATTAAGTACTTTTGCTATTTCTATTAATGTATCCAGTGAGGGTTTGGAAAATGCTACTTCAATTTTTCCAACGAAATTGAGTGACATATTTAGTTTTTCTGCCAGTTGTTCCTGTGTTAAGCCTAGCTCTTTCCTTCGTTTTTTAATATTTTTACCAAGTTTATAATAAAAATCCATACGTACAGTCTATACGTAAATTTTTGTAAATTATACGTTCTGTCAGTACGTAAATATGCTAATATATACTCGTAATAAATTTAACGGGAGAATGAAAATATGAATACAAAAAATACTGAAGCAATAGCTCAGACATATTCCAGAAACAACGGTACTCACCCTACTCACTTCACTAACTTAATCACTTCCCCGAAAGCCGCGTTTACCCTTGCAGAGGTCTTAATCACCCTTGCAATCATCGGCGTAGTTGCGGCGATAACGATACCAAGCCTTGTTAAGAACTACAACGAAAAGGCATGGGGCACAGCAAAAGATGTCTTTGAAAAACGTCTTGAGGTTGCCGCAAAACAATTAAATACTGAAGAAAAGTTAGCTGGTTATTCTTCAACCATGGATTTTGTAAATGAGCTAAAAAATAAAATAAAGATAACGAAAGTTTGTGATAGCAGCGAATTAACCAAGTGTTTTGCAAAAACAATAACAACAGCGAATAATATTGTCTATGATACAGAAACAGATTTGGCGCAATTGACAAAAGAAGACTGGGGCACAGGCACAGTTGGCGTACAGTTTGCGAATGGCGTGAATGCTCTAATTTCTTATAATCCAAATACAACACAAGACCCATATAACAATCAGTTTGCCGCCTCAGCAGAGAGTATGGCGATAATATATGATGTGAGCGGATACAAGAATCCGAATGTATTGGGCAAGGATATCAATGTGAATGCAAATGTAAAGCCGCTGGATTGCTTGATAAAGCCTGACTTAGTCGGCGGAATGTGTATAACAAAGATATTAGCACCTGGAACAGGTTATAGTCCAATGACAAAGGCAGAATGTGAAGAGATTGCAGATGCAGGCTATGGAAATAATAAATCATATTGTGGCTGTGTTACAAGCGACTACTGGGCAGGCGCAGTGAAGGCATGCGGTGGAATAAACAACATGCCAACTCAAGATCAGCTAACCCAGTTAGCAAATTACATCTACAACACCGATAGAGTAAGTTCAGGACTAACAAGCGCCTTAGCAATGGACACAGAGAAAGCCTCTCAATTCCTCTCAGCCTCCCCATATTCTGATAGTTTCACTGTTTGGGCCGGTCCAGATCTTAATCAGGGCATAGCGTATTACCGCAGCTTTAACTCTACCTCTACACGCGATTACGACAGCAGCGGCTACTGGACCTACCGCAGCGCCAGTTCCGTACTCGCGCTGTGCGTGACCCAGTAAGAGGCAGACTCGTAGGATGCGTCGTTTCGACGCACCTTTTGAGATTCCGCAAGGCGTCAATTCAGGTGTACCGCGTCAGACACGTAGGGTGGGCAAAGCGGAGCGTGCCCACCATTTATAATGTCGGGCTGAAGCCCGACCTATGTTTGAAACCCTGATTTACCTCTCCAAGGGGGAGGTCACAACACTTAACGAACGTATGTGAGTTTAGTGTTGTGGGTGGGGGTTGGTTATATGTTTCTAGCATTTTTTGACCCCTCACCAAGTATTGACATTACCTGTACTTCTTTAGCGGTCACCCAAAGTGTAAAAGCGGACTTGTCTGCCCCGCAAGGTGCGAGGAAAAAGTTGGTGTTGCCTGATTCATGTAACAACAGTTCACTGTTCACCGGTCACCGGTCACTGAGAAGCGGTGCGTCGAAACGACAGCACCCTACGGCTCTCTTTGCACGCATTATTTGACCCCTCACCAAGTATTGACATTGCCTGTACTTCTTTAGCGGTCACCCAAAGTGTAAAAGCGGACTTGTCTGCCCCGCAAGGTGCGAGGAAAAAGTTGGTGTTGCCTGATTCATGTAACAACAGTTCACTGTTCACCGGTCACCGGTCACTGAGCCCAAAGTGTAAAAGCGGACTTGTCCGCCCCGCAAGGGGCGAGGAAAAAGTTGGTGTTGCCTGATTCATGTAACAACAGTTCACTGTTCACCGGTCACTATAATTTCCCTCCTTATTCCCCTTAAGCCGTAAGTGAGGTGAATTATACTTATGGTATAATGTATTTATGAAAGAATATGATTTTTACATAGTACCAACACCTATCGGAAACCTCGGTGATATCACACTGCGCGCTCTGGAGATACTTAAAAAAGTCGACATAATCGCTTGTGAAGATATGCGCGTCACCCAAAAACTCCTTAATCATTTTGATATAAAAACAAAATGTATTTCATATCACAAGTTTAACGAAAAAGAACGTATCGAAAAGTTTCTAGAAATTCTTGCAGAAGGTAAAAAAATTGCACTGGTATCTGATGCTGGCACTCCTTTGTTTTGTGACCCCGGAGCTATTATTGTTGAAGAATTAAGAAAGCATGGATTCACTCTCACTTCTCTGCCCGGGGCAAATGCCGTTGTTACATTTCTTTCTCAAGTCGCACGCGACGGTGAAGATTTTATATTTGTTGGATTTTTGCCAAAAACTAAAGACAAAATTGAAAATATTTTAATAAAATATAAAAATACAGATATTGTTTTTTATGATTCGCCAAACAGGATTCTGAATACTCTGGAAATTATTCAGTCATGCCGGAACACCCCAAAAGTCGCTGTTGCAAGAGAATTAACCAAAATTTTTGAAGAAATTGTCGTGGATTCATGCGAGAATACCATTAATCATTTTAAAAATAATATCGTTAAGGGTGAAATTGCCGCTCTCGTTTTTCGTGACAAAACTTCAAATTCCGAAATTAATTTAGATGAAAAAATCGCTGCTCTGAAAAAGAAGAATTTTAAGGCAAAAGAAATAGCAGCAATACTTTCAGCACTTTATAACCTTAATAAAAATGACGTGTATAAAAAAATTATTGAAGATTTATGTAAAAATTAATTTACTTGTTTTTACTTTTAAAAATTTGATGATATAATGTTTTTATAGGAATAGACAGAAATAAAGTTGTAAGGACAAGATTTTCTTGAGGTTATTATCAAACAAGTTATATAAAAAAATAGTTATAATATTGACACTGGCAATAATTACATTCCCTGCAACAACTTATGCTGCACAGGATTTTTGGGGTGAAAGTGATACCCCTTCAACAACAGTTGAAGAATTCGATGAAAGTTCTATTAAAACAACCAGAACAATCAAAGCTGTCGAACTCCACGGGCTTAATGTCATAAAACCTGATATTGTCATGCAAAAAATTCATTTGCATAAAGGTGATACCTACAACAAAGAAACTTTAATGAATGACTTGAAAGGCATATATGATCTCGGTTTCTTTTCCGAAAACATGAAAGCTATTCCTGTTACAAATGCCGACGGCACCGTGACTCTAAAAATAATTTTGGAAGAAAATGCCCCGATAACAGATTTTACAATCGAAGGCAACACTGTTGTATCTACAGAAGAAATTCTTGAATGCCTTTTGCCTATGAAAGGTAAACCGCAAAATATCGAAGAAATTAACAGCGCAATTGTAAAAATTCAGAATTTATACACACAAAAAGGCTACATCCTTGCACGCGTTGATTCTGTAACCGATGACCCTGACGGTACTGTAAACATTGGTATTAAAGAGGGTACAATCGATAAAATAATGATTGCGGGCAACGAAAAAACAAAAGATTATATTATTGAACGTAATATCCTGACAGAACCGGGTGTAGTCTATAATGAAAATCAAATAAAAGAAGATCTCGTCCGTTTGTATGCAACTCAAGCGTTCAAAGATGTAACACGTGAAATTGAACCAAGTACAGACAATCCTGATGCATACGATATTACAATAAAAGTAGAAGAACAAAGAACTGCCAACCTCTCAATAGGCGGCGGTATTGATACGGTTACCGGTCTGTTCGGGTCTGTCGGTATCGCAGATAACAACTTCAAAGGTCGCAATGAACGCCTTGCATTGAATGTATTGGCAGGTACCGGTGTTATTCTGAACGATGCTTCTATTAAAAGACGTATGAATTTGCAGGCTGAATTAAGCTACTACAAACCGTATTTCTTTAATGCAGATACATCATTATTAAGTAAAATTTACTACAGAGATTTCGGCAGCTATCAGGTGCCACTGGCAATTGAACGCCGTCTCGGCGCAGAAATGACCGTTGCGCACAGAATGAAAACTAACAAACATATAACCTCAACATTCTCACTCGGGGTTGAAAATGTTCACGTTTCAGAAGGTGATTTCGGAAAAATTGCAAGTCTTTACAACAGATATAATGTTCCTATTACAGAACGTGCAAAACAACTTGACGGCGGTCTGTTCCTATCATTAAGTCCTGCCATGATATTTGATACACGTGACAGCAATACTGTTACAAGAAAAGGTACAATGGCAAGCTTGAGATTTGATGAAGAAATAGGGCTTGACGGTTTTGACAAAACGCACGGAAAACTTACCGGTATGATTAAACAGTATATTCCTGTCGGTAAAAAATCATCATTATCCTTCACAGCAAAAGGCGGCGGCAAAATCCACGGGGATGAAATGCCTGATGTAATGGCTTACCGCTTAGGTGGTCCATACACTATCCGCGGGTTCAAAATGAGCGGTGTCGGTACCGGTGATGCATTCATAATGGGGTCTGCAGAATTTGCAACACCTATTCCATTTTTGGATAAAACTAAAATCAAATTCCTTAACAACTTGAGATTTACTGTATTCTTAGATGCAGGTAAAATATTCAACAACACTGTCAGCGATACTTTGTATGACAGACCGGGTTATGCAGTATCAGCCGGTATCGGGTTGAAACTATATATACCTGGCATGGGACCGTTGTCTATCGACTATGGTATTCCGCTTACCAATCCGGGTGAAAACGGTAACGAAAACGGTTACTTCACATTTGGTGTTGGTGATTTGATGTACTAATTAAAAAATAAACTACAGGAGGGTTTATGAAAAATTTGAAATTAGCAGCAGTTACTTTAGGTATTATTTTACTCGGAAGTCAGGCACTTGCCGGAGGAGTAGGATATATTAACCCGCAAAAAGTTCAAAACGGCTATCCTTTAGCTCAATCAGCTATCAAAGAAATTGATGCAAAAAGTCTTGAAATTCAACAGTTTATGATTGACAAAGAAAAACAGTACAAAGCTTTGAGCACACCTGTTCAAAAACAAAACTTTGAAGAATCAACTGCTAAAGAATTAAAAGCCAAAGAAGATGCATTAATTAAACTTCGTGCACAAAAAGAAGAAATGATTTTTAACAAAATACAGGCAGCTGCAAAACAAGTTCTTGTAGAACAAAAATTGGATGCCATTGTTGACTACAGAACAATCTTTGTCGGCGGTGTGGACGTTACAGATTTAGTTATTCAAAAATTAAAAAGCGGTCAAATCTAAGGTTTGACCTGCTTTTTTACAATACATAAAAGGACGAAAGGCAATGAATTATTCACAAAACGGTGAACAATATCATATTGGTTTGAAACAGGGTGATGCCGGTAAATATGTTATATTACCGGGAGATCCAAAACGCTGTTCAAAAATAGCCAAATACTTTGACAATGCAGAACTGGTTGCTGACAACCGTGAATTTACAACTTATACCGGATACTTAAACGGCGAAAAAGTGAGTGTAACATCAACCGGTATAGGCGGAGCTTCAGCAGCCATAGCATTGGAAGAACTTGTGAATGTCGGCGCCGATACATTCATCAGAGTGGGCACCTGCGGCGGCATTGCTACAAATGTCAAAGGCGGTGATATTGTCATTGCAACAGGGGCAATACGGATGGAAGGCACAAGCAAAGAATATGCCCCGATTGAATTCCCGGCTGTTGCTGATATTGATATTATCAACGCATTAACACAAGCCGCTGAAAATGCAGGAGAAACTTATCACAGAGGTGTTGTACAGTGCAAAGATTCTTTCTACGGGCAGCATTCACCGGAGAAAATGCCTGTCAGCTACGAACTTACTAACAAGTGGGAAGCATGGAAGCGCATGGGCTGTCTTGCGTCAGAAATGGAGTCTGCCGCATTATTCATCGTTTCTAGCTTTTTAAAAGTAAAAACAGGCTCTGTATTCCTTACAGTTGCAAATCAGGAAAGAGAAAAAGCAGGGTTGGAAAATCCCGTTGTTCATGATACAGATAAAGCAATAAGAGTTGCGATAGAGGCTATAAAAATCCTAATAGATAAAAACAAGGAGTAATTATGTTTAATAAAAAAATGCAATACGTCATAAAAACCTGTTCAAGTGAAAATGTTCAGGAACTTCAGAATCTGCTTAATGAAATGTCCATGAATGGATGGGAATTATACAGCATGCACGAAGTTGAATCTGATGACGGATTTCAGTACAATTGTATTTTTATGATGGAAGCTCCTGATTATGAACATAGCAGCAATTCTGATATCGTAAACATTTCTTCCTTTAAAAGCCAGATGGAAAAAATGCTTTCGCCAAAACTAACGCCATATGAACAGTGCCTTGAAATTCAAAGTAAAATAAGAGAACAAAAAAACAAAATTGCACGTATAAAGCAGGATTTGGAAGGCGAAGCCCCTGCGTCCGCAGGAAGAAAAAAACTCAATGACAAAATATCCGCTGGATTAAAAGAACTTGACGAACTCAAGGCAAAGCTGTCCCGCGCAACTTCTCCTGATGAAATGTATTCAAAATTACAGACTGAAAAACTGGGGATTTATCTCAGTGAAGAACTTCTGGGCTATGTTGATCCTGAACAGGATATCAGCGAAGAAGAACTGGTTGCAGAAACTGTAAAATCAAGATTGAAACTCACAGAAGAACTCGGGTTTGTAATACCGAAAATTATTTTTCAGGATGATGAACAACTGAATCCTTATGAGTTTGCCATAAGAATACGCGGATTGGATGTGTATAAGGCGCTTGTTTACCCTAACCACGTTATGTATTTTACGGATGATATTCATCTTGATAAAAAAGATAAAAATGTCATTAAAGATGTTGATTTTATCACAGGTAAAGAAATTGTCTGGATAGATAAAAATCAGGCTAAAGATTTCTGGGAAACAGGGCTTTCCGGCAGTCAATATATTGCGCGCGCACTGGAATTTGCCGCTGTCAAATATGTGGATGACCTGCTTGATTACAATGAATTGGACAAATATATTGATGTAGTAAGCAAAAAGAATGCCTTCCTTGTTGAAAATCTAATTCCTGATTACATTTCACTTTCAGATTTAAGATTTATTTTAACAAGCCTTATAACAGAAAGAATTTCTATCAAAGATATAACATTCATTTTCGAAAAAATGAATGATTATGCAGAAGACAATGTGCGCATAGATATTTTGAAAAAAATACGTCTGGCACTCTCTCGCCAGATATGCCGGAGTTTTGCGGATGAAAACGGTGTGATAAGCGCTATAGAAATATCTGAAGATTCTTTGGATGCATTGACTGCAGATGACTACATTGAAGGCGATGAAGTGGTAAGAATTGATGCAGATTTTGCAGAAGAACTGGCTGATAAAATAGCCAATGAAGCCCGCGAATACAATATGGAATTAATTAAATTGATAGTTCCGATTGATTATAGACAACTTGTATTCACTATACTCAACAACTATCTGAATAATATTGTAGTGCTGGCGAGAGAAGAAATAAGCTGCAATTGTCAGGTAGAAATTTTATCAGAAGTCTAGCAAAAAAATTTATGTTCGGGGTTTAAAAATAATATGAAATTGTATGGAATAAACAGCTATAATACCAGACAGAATCCTGTGTTCACAGAACGCCCGAAAGGTGAGAAAATACAGGAATTCAAAGATACATGTAACGAGGCATTTGATTATCTGGGAATTAAAAACAGGGCAATAATTTTACATGGCTCATGCTTTCCATCCTCCGGTCCTGACATCGGGCTAGGCTCTCCGTATTCAAATGATGCACAGGATTTGACCAAAGAATTCATGATATACGGATTCAATGCGATGCAGCTTGGACCAACCGGAGAAATTTCAAGTTTTGATATTTCTCCATATGCTTCAAAAGTTTTTGCTAAAAACCCGCTGTTTATTAACTTTAAAGAACTTACCAAACCTGAATATGCCTGTATTCTATCTAAAGAAACCTACGATAATATTACAGACCTGCATAAAGTAAAAGGTAAAAATTATAACTACTCAAACTTTTTAGAAGCTTTTGAAAATACTGACATCGCGCTAGAAGAAGCCTATACAACATTTAAAATCCGCCTTATGTCAAAAGACAGGAACGCAATAGCTTTGAACAGAGAATTCACCCAGTTTAAAGAAAAATCAAAAGATTGGCTGGTAAAAGACGGTATTTTTAAAATTCTATCCAAAATGAACGGAACAGATGATTTCAATGAATGGGAAAATCAACTGGATGCAAATTTAATCTCAAGACTGGAAAAGGGAGATAGAGTTGCTGTAAAACGCTACAACCAGATAGTTAACCGTTCTAAAGACAAAATCGAAAAAAACAGCTTTACACAGTTTTTGATAGATAAACAAATAAAGGCAAATAAAGAATTTCGTAAAGCAAATAATTTTGTGTATATAAATGATTTGCTCGTAGGCTGTTCAAAAGCCGATGTGTGGGCAAACCGTGATGCATTCTTAGAAGATTATGAAATAGGCTGTGAATACGGCGGTAAAGACAATTGCCCGCAAGCATGGGCATTACCTGTGTTAAATCCGAAGAGATTGTTTAAACAGGATGGTTCTCTGGATATAGCCGGACAGTTTTTAAAGAAAAAATTGGAATCTGCACTGGAATACTGTGAAAATGTCCGTATTGACCACGCAATGGGACTTGTAGACCCGTGGATTTATGAAAAAGACAGTGTTTATACATCCAACGGGGTTGTCCGCAGTATCAAAGGTAATTATATGTCTAACCTGCCGCATATAGATCCAGAAGGCAACTACAGAAATATTTTAGACAGAATCGTTCTGCCTACACTGGCGGAAAGAGGCGTTAAACCTGAAGACGCTGTCTGGGAAGATTTAGGCAGTCAGACAGACGTATTTAAAGAAATATATTATAATAAATGCCATTTGCCGGGTATTACCCAGCTTGAATGGAAACAAGGCGAAAAAGCCGGTCGTAATGATACTACAATTATAGGTTCACACGATTCTAATCCGGTACGTCTAATGGATCTTAATAGCTGGAATAAAGATTACCTTGCCGGATTCCTAAAACCAGACCCAGCCAAACGTCAGGAACACGATGAATTTTTACAGTCTATCAAAACTAATCCGACAGAACTGGTTAAGGCAAAATTTGTTGAGCTGTTTAGAAGCAGCAAAAATATCCAGATAAGCTTTGCTGACTTCTTCGGAATAGATAAACGCTATAATGTTCCTGGTGAAATGAACAAAACTAACTGGAAACTTCGCATAAATAATAACTATATAGATACATATTACAAAAATCTGTCAAGCGATAATCCAACAGTCCCTAACATACCTGAATTGCTTGCTGATGCTGTACAGTCCAAGATTGACATGACAGTAGCAAAGAAAAATGACAGCAACCAGCAGGAAGCCGCTGAACTCAGAGAACAATTAAATGCGGAAAAACAACCTTTAATTCAGCACCTTAAGGAACTGGCAGCATTTTTGAAGAAACCGGAACCAGAACAAGACAACAATCTGGATTTAGTTGCATAAATCAGGTATTTATACAAGCGGTCAATTAGTCAGATAATCAATCAGCGCTCTAATACCGAGTTTATAGCTGTCTATTCCAAAACCGCAAATCTGCCCTATACAAACCGGTGCAATTAGTGATATATGCCTGAATTCTTCCCGTGCATGTATATTTGTCATGTGTATTTCAACAACTTTAGCATTAACAGCATTTATTGCATCTCTTATTGCTACACTTGTATGAGTGTAAGCCCCAGCATTTAATACAATACCATCATAGTCATTGCGGCTTTTTTGAATCTTTTCAACAATCTCACCCTCAATATTACTCTGCCAGCAATCAAGCTCTATATTAAGCTTCCGCGCGAACTCTTTTAAGCTGGTTTCTAACTGTTCAAGTGTCACATGCCCGTATTTTTCAGGTTCTCGCAGCCCCAGCATGTTCATATTTACGCCATTTATAACAAGTATTTTCATGCCTCACCTCAAAACAATTATAATATAAAATCAAGGAATTGTAAATTTTTATTAATTTTTTGACAGTAAATGTAACATTTTTTTCATGCTTGCTTTATCATGCATGTACAAACTATCCCCAAATCTCCTCCCAAGATTATTGTTCAAAGTCATACGAATCCGTATGACTTTTTTTTATGAACGAAAGGAAACAATATATACAAAAATAATAATAGTAATTATTATTCGTAAGTGATTTTGGAAGATACTTCTGCAACAATTCTTGCTATATCAGCCCCTCCAATTGCAACTTCAAGAATCAGAGGTGAATGTATTAAAACAGTTTCTCTATATTCCATAGTATCAACATCTATTATATTAAATTCAATAAAGTCCTCGCCGGCATAAATGAGTTTTCCGTACTCTCCCCCTGTCGCCCAGCGTATAAACATATATTGATTTTCATGTTCCTTTAACTTTTCTAATAGTCTCATCAATTAATACCTACATCCTCTACAATAATATTTTATTCATTTTTTGCTTAAAGTCAACTTTTTAAAGAGTCTGACATCATATATTGTTACAGCTTATTTCAAACGTGATAAATACTAGATATTAAAGCTTTTTCGGGCACCTTCTTCGTGATAGAAACCGCCGCCGCATATGGTTTCAACAACTTTAAGTACAAATTCACGCGGGGCATCAAGCTGATTTAGATAGAAATCCCTGTTCGTTAAATGACGGATTTTCATAACACAATTCTGGTTAGTTTCAGCCGGTACAAACAAAGAGGCAACTTCGTTATCCAGAAGTCTGACCATTTCTTCGTCATGGTCATTAACCCCCTTCATAAGTTCATTATAGCTGCCTTTAATCGCCATAATTCGACCGGAGAATATATGTTGACCGTTTTCCCTGTAAAGCGCCTGCGGCTGAAAATTACATCTGGTAGTAAAGCTCATTTTGTGCCATAAAATGTTTATAATAACAATAGATTTTTGCGGGTCAGTGTCCACATAAATATTCTGTGTCGTAACACCGCGTGAAGAAAAAGCTTCTTTTAAAGTCTCAGCAACCGCCTGCAAATTGTCAATCATTCTCAAAAATATTTCATTTGTATTGACAGTCGCACGCTGGTAATCCAAAAACTGCTTGTACATATGAGCGGAAACAAGGCTTACCCTCTCCTGCAGCAAGGCTGATTTTCTCGCTGAAGTTTCAGAATTATCAAAGCTTTCGAAGTTATTATTTAACAATTTAGGAATCCTTTTTTGTATACCATATTTTAATAATAAACATGAAATTATGTAAAGATTATAATCATATTTTTTACAAAATGGAATACAGGCAAAAGATGATTTTGTTAAAATAAACTAACTAATGAGAATATAGCTTTAACCTGCTCTTTCCTCTGCATTAAAAACGCAGAAGAACCTTTAAAACATCTTTTTCTTTATTTTTTTCAAAAGCTTCAATTGCATCATCAGCATTATATGTTGCGGATATCAGCGGAGAAAAATCTATACGTTCATTTTTCAAAAGACGTAATGCTGCTCCGAATTGTCCGCAGCGAGAGCCCAGTACTGTTATTTCATCAATAACAATCGGCGCGAGATTGAATTCTTTTGATGCTGCAACTGTGCTTTTTAAAACAAGTACACCACGCGGCTTAGTAAGCGCCAGTGCTGTTTCAAAACCGGAAATTGAACCGGTTGCTTCAACTACCACATCATACTTTTTCTCAATCGCAAAATCATTCAGTAAATAAGTTTGAACGCCTTGAGCTTTGGCAATATCCAGTTTGTTTTGATGTTTGCCGACAAGTATAACATCAATATTTTGAGCATTAAGCGTCAAAGCTGTTATAAGTCCTAGTTTGCCGTCTCCTAAAACGACAACTTTTTCAAACGGCTTGATATGGAGCTGCTCTGTAATTTCACAGGCGGCGGCAAGCGGTTCCACAAAAACAGCCTGTTCATCAGTGACATTTTCAGGAACTTCAAAAAGCACTTCTAAAGGCATAGTCATATATTCAGCAAAACATCCGTCTTTTCTCCAAATACCGAGTGTGTGACGGTTTGGACAGTGACGATACAATTTTTCAGCACAATAAGGACAATCCGGCTCTTTACAGCCATAAGAAATTTCTGAAACAACACGTTTTCCAAGCAGTGATTGATCCTCATCATTAATCTCTTCAACAATACCAACAGCTTCATGCCCCAGAATGCCAACATAACCCATATACCCCTTTGTTATCTCGTAATCTGTGTTGCATATCCCTGCCAGTGTTATTCTAATCAATGCTTCACCCTTTTTCGGGACTGGTTTCTGATAATCATTAACCAGTTTAAGTTGTTTATCAAATACTACTGCTTTCATGCCATTTCTCCTTATTTACCCGACAATTGTAACATAAAAACAAAATCTCCTCCAAATAAAGGATTAAATACTAAAAGTTATAGTTTATCTTATTAATATAAATCCAACTTGAAAACTAAATATTTTATCCGCATTTTGTAAAAAAAACTTATAAAAACTTTAAACGGGCATGCCCAAAACTTAACAGTTTTAAACAGTATTACAAAATGTAACCAAAATTTAAGAAATATTAAATTAGGCTGAAATCATGATGCCTACATGGTTTCAGGGGTAAAATAAACGGGAGGAAAACTTATAAATAAAAAAATAGTTGTCCACACATGACAGTTAATGTAAAATTAACATATACTTAGTTTTTAAGTGTTTCTTGTAGAGGGTAAGATGATTTATGCAAGACACAATTAAACAAAATCTTATACAAATACAAGAAGAAATCGCACCTTATAATCCGAATATTATTGCAGTGACGAAATACTTTGACGGAAATGCCATTATTTCTGCATATAATGCAGGTATAAGAGACTTTGCAGAATCCAGAGCAGTTGAAGCCATTGAAAAAATCAATAGTCTGCCTGATGAAGTAAAACAAAATTCACATTTTCACTTTATCGGACACCTTCAAACTAATAAAGTCAAAAAAGTCGTAGCACATTTTGATTTTATCCATTCTGTAGATTCGCTAAAACTCGCTCAATGTATTTCAGAAGAAGCTGAAAAGATAAACAAAGTTCAAAACATATTCCTGCAGTTGAACAATGCAAATGAAGAACAGAAATTCGGTTTTTCAAAAGCAGAACTGTTTGCGAACTTCGCAGATATCATAAGGCTTTCACATATAAAAGTCCTCGGGCTTATGAATATGGCGCCGATAAATGCAGAAGAAAAAGTTCTGGAAACATTATTCAGCGATGTTCAAAGTACACAGGACACTTTGAACAAAGACTTCCACTGTAATATGCAAGAATTGTCCATGGGGATGAGTCAGGATTACAAAATTGCAGCAAGATGCGGATCAACAATGCTAAGAATAGGCAGAAAATTATTCAACAAAATCTAAGTAGTAACAGGTAAAATAAAGGTAAGATAATTAAACGGAGGAAATAACGGTGGCAGTAGTAACAGACAAAATTAAATCAGTAGTAGACTTTTTAGTAAAAGGATTTGAACCAAGAGAGACCATATTTGACGATATGGCACAGGAAATTGAAGGCGATTATGAAGTTCAGGACAATCTGGCAATCGATCCTGCATATTCTTTTACACCTAAAATGGACAAAACAAACGATCTGAAAGTAATTAATCATCCAAATTACAAAGGATATGAAGTAATGGTAATTGAACCGCGTTCATTCAAAGATGCTGCTACTATTGCACAACACCTTAAAGATAGAAAAACAGTTGTTCTGAATCTGCATTTGCTTGATAAAGAACAATCACAAAGAACAATAGACTTTGTATGTGGAGCTGCCCACGCACTTAATGGCAACCCGCAAAAAGTCGGCGACTTAGTTTTTGTATTTACCCCGAGCAATGTAACTTTATCAGTAGACATTAACACAACAGAAAATAAATTTAATGACTCATTGTGGAGAGCACCTCTGCAATAAGCCATGGGAATAGAGAAGAAGAGATAGTTAAATACAAGAGGTGGAATTTTCACCTCTTTTTTTTAAGAATTTGCGTACAGACAAAGGTAGGCGTAACCTACTCTTACACTTTGGGTGACTGCTGAAGAAGTTATTCGTAGGGTGCCGTCGTTTCGACGCACCGGTTCTCTGTGAATTGTGAACGGTGACCAGTGAACGGTTGTTACAAAAGTGATTAAGTGACTGGGTGATTAAGTGATTAAGCGGGTTACATGAATCAGGCAACGCCACCATGTCATCGCGCAGCGGATTGCGAGCAGAGGGCGCAGGGCGCACACGGCGGCGTGGAGCCGGCGGAGCAGCCCGCAGACCCGTTTATTGCGAGCAACCAAGCAGTTGCGCGATCTCAGAAACAGAAGTTACTAAGGCACTGAGGCACTAAGTAGTTAATAAAAATAAGGCAACGCTTGAATCTTGCTTTGCCTCATTTTGAAATCCTCTTAATCACCTAATCACTTTAAAACAGAGATCGCGCAACCTGTGCGCGATGACATGTAAAAAAATCAGGCAACATGGGATATCCACATTGCCTGATTAATTGTAAATACTTTACTCACGTTACTCACTGCACTCACGTTACCCACTCAACTAAGAGGACAAAGTCCTCTTAGTTGTCCACACAAACCGCGAGCTTGTAGCTGTAGTTGCGGCCGTCGTTGAGCCAGCGCGTGAGGATAGAGCGGAAGTCGCGGCCGTACGCGCCATTGCTGCTGCGCTCTTCCCCAGACCAAACATAGAAGCATCCAGAAGATGAACCTGGGGAGGCTGAGAGGAATTGAGCTGCTTTCTCTGTATCTAAGGTTGCATAGGTTACACTTGTTCCGCCGTTTATGCTGTCTGTATTATATACATACTTAGCTAGGTCTATTAATTGCGATTCTGTTGGCATGTTTTTTGTTCCTCCGCAAGCTTTCACTGCACCTGCCCAATAATCATCGTCATAGAAACATTCACTTATTTCTAAGTCTCCCTTCTGTTCTTCACATTGTTCTTTGGTTAATGGTCCATAACCGCCATTCTGTGGTCCTAGTATCTGGCTTATGCAAAATCCTAATTCTTCTTCTGGCAACAAACATCCTGTTACTCCTGCAAGTTGGGTTACATTTGTGTTATGGGCGATGTCTTTGCCATTCATATTCGGGTTCTTATTGCCTGACACATCATACAGAATCGCCATGCTTGCTGCTGTCGCCGCAAATGTATTATTAAATGGTTCCTGTGTTGTATTCGGGTTATATGCAATAATTGCGTTGACTCCGTTTGCAAATTGTACTGCCACTGTATCCGTATCCCAATCATCCTGACCAAGTGATGCGGCGTTTTTGATTGTGGACATATCAATTGGGTCTTCGCCCTCGTTCCATATCACTTCTTTGTTAAAACACTTTGTAATATTGTTATTGTCGCATACTCTTGTAATCTTTATGTACTTCTTTAATTCGTTTACAAAATCCATTGTCGAACTGTAGCCTGCAAGCTTTTCCTCTGTGTTCATTTGGCGAGTTGCGACTTCAAGGCGTTTTTCAAAGACATCTTTTGCGGTTAACCATGCATGCTCATTGTAGTTCTTAACGAGACTTGGTATCGTTATCGCTGCCACTACGCCGATGATTGCCAGCGTTATGAGGGTTTCGGCGAGCGTGAAAGCGTTGGCGCGCGTGAGGAAGTGAGTGCTGTGAGTAAAGTGAGTAGCGTGGTTTCTTTGATTAGGCTTTACACTTGCTTCTTTTGTGTTGTTTTTCATTGTTTTAATTCTCCTTTTTCTGTCTTATAATTATATTTTTATATTTATTCTTATTTATAATCCACCTTTTGGTGGGTTATATGTTTTTTACAAGTTCTTCAACTTGTGTTGTTTCTGGCGGATTGGTAAATCCGGTCTACTGTAAATTTTTGTTTGAGATCCCGCAAGGTCACAATCTCTGTGGATTGCCGCAATCCTGTTGCGGGATGACGGGTTTTGACTATGACATGATTTTGTAATGTGCCGGAAAGCCTTGCTGGGCTTAGAGTTTGGCACCCCCCCCCCCGCAAAACTCAGTATTCATGCGGGTTTTAGCCCTGTTGCATGGCGCAAAAGTAAGTGGGGTGAGGATTGTGAGTGGAGTGAGTTCCGTTTGAAGGGATTTACCAATATTGCGGTGGGCACGCTCCGCTTTCCATTCCATACAGGCTGCATCAGTGCGCAAATCCGCTTTGCCCACCCTACGGATATTGTTGAGGTGGAAACCCAAAACTACATTTTGTTCTTTTCGTTCCTGCAAACTTCCAGCCATACAAATCCTCTGTGTTTGTCTGTTCATATTTCTATTATTACATATGTCTCTAAATTTTTCAAGTCCCCCTTTAGCAAATAAACTAAAAAGCCCCTCGTCGGGGCTTTCTATCTAATGTAGACAATGAAATATTAAATCCGTGTTTATTAATTCTAAAAATGCATATCAAAGCTTGGCGGCATTCCGTTCATCTTTTCATCTTCCATACGCATTGCAGAACCTATTGTAAAGCTTTCTGCAAACAATTTATTTATCTGATAATTGATATCGCCATTGAATACGTTTTCGTTTTCTTCCAAAAACTTAAACAATGGATCAGCAGGAGATTTTGCAAGATTACCGAGAGTTTCCCCTGCAAGTTTCAGTGTTCTTTCCGGTACTTTTACATTCATACCGAAAGGTTTATATGGGCGATTAAATGATGCACCTGCTTCTGTCATATCCGTTACTTCCTTATCGACTTTATTTAATTACACTTATTTATTCGGCATAATTCTGTCAAAAGTTTAGAAGTTTGGTTATTATTTTTACAAATGTTAATATTTTATTTAAATTTTGAGGTGTCTATTTTTCGTCCGCTTTCTTTTGTAAAGGTGTCAATCATTTTAAAGAACACTTCACGCGGCAGATTTTTCCGTTTGACTTCCTGCCATATGTCCATAAAATAGCGCTGCTGGTCAGAATGTTTAAATTGTTCGATAAAATGATGCATATCTTCACTGGAGCGGTTGTTGTTGTCCCGTCCACAGGCAAGCGCGTAATTGCTCAGCGAATCAGCGCCGCCGAGTGATTTCGGCTGCATATGTTCGATTGTTGCCAGAGACGGTCTAAGCATATTGTAGCCGATAGCGTCTGACGCTGAATTTTCGTGTTTTGTTATAAATGAATTTACACTTGTCTGGGAATTTGGCAGTCTGCTTACTATCTCATCTATTTTTTTGCGCAAAGCTTCATCCGGCATACCTTCCAGCGCTTCATTCAGGTCATACCTGAATGCTTTGTTACTGAATTTGACTTTTACCGGCTGTCTGTCTATTGTTTTAATTGCGGTATCGCATAAATTTAACAGGTCTTTTCTGTTCAAAATTTCGCCATAACGTGCTATTTGATTAATCAACAATTTTTGCAGATAAACTTTGTCGACCATCATATTACTAACATCTCTGGTTTCAGTCATTGAAAGTATTTTTGAAACAAATTTGCCATTTAAAGGTGTATCTTTTGATTTGAAAATAGGATGCGTAAGCGGCTCTGCCAGTTTCAAGATTCTTGTCGCCAGATATTCATCTTTTATAGTATCACTTATTCTTCCTATTTTGTAGGAAAATTCTTTTCCGCTGAACTCATCGGGGATGTATTCTTTTTCTTCTAATCTGTAGCGGGAAATTTTCATTAATTTATTGAATTTAGTTTTCCAGCCGCGCGGAAGTTCGTCACCGAGTGCTGAAAGTTCTTTTAAAATCGGTTTTTGTTCTTTTAAGAGTTCTTTATTAGCTTCCGGATAGAGTCTTTTTATTGCTTCTGATAGTCTTATATTAGGAGAATCAAAAGCCATCAGGGTAATTCTTTTCAGGGCTTCTTTTTCTGTTGGATGCAGATAGTCGAGGTAATTGAACATTTCTTGTACAAAATTTTTAATTGGACCGGAGAAAATACCGCTGTTTTTCAGTCTGCCTGCTACTTTGTTGCTAAGCATAGGGCGCCCGCAATACAGGCAATGGATAGGTCTGATGTTAGCAATACTGCGAAAATCACCGGCGCTGCGCAAAATACCGAATGACGGCTGGGTTTTTACAAAAGTATCTTTAGGCGGCTGCACTCCTGCAAAGGCTATTCTGCTGTCTGCATAATCTTTGCGTGCGGCTGCCGGCTGGCTTTTATATTGAAATATATTTGATGTGAGTACCCCTAATATCTTCATATTCATATAAACTCTCTAATAAAAAAATTTGCCGGTTTGTAAAGAAATATTACCGGCAAATTTGAAATTTTTCGTATTTGAAAACTGCCGAAAAGCCATAGATGCCAACTGTATCGCTTAACCCATTGGAGGCGGCTGAATATAAAGCGGGAGGAGTTCTCCCCAGTTGCCGGAGGCGTCATTTATTCTTTCTTCCGCCAGTTCTGTAAGAATTTCACCAAGCGGATAAGAGCCCTTTTGATATGAAATTCCGCCCAGCAGCGGCTGCAGTTTGTCATCTGTAATCACTTCATACTTATCTGATTGTACAAGCTGTTGCACCTTTTCAAGCGGCAGTGCACCTTTTACTTCGCTATCGCACCACACATACGCCATATTTTTTCGGGCGTCAAGCGCTACTAAAGGATTTTTATCCGCAAGTTTCGATAATATTTCAAGTGAAGATATTCCGATAGTTTTGCAATTCAATTGCTGTGCCATTACTCTTGCAACTGTTGTACAGGCACGTATTCCTGTAAAACTTCCGGGACCTATATTTATGGCTATTAAATCAACATCGTCAGGTTTTACACTGTTTTTTGCCATAATGTCGCGCAGTGTTGAAATCAAAAATGCAGAATGGTATTTTGTATCTGTATTTTCAACAACATCTGAAACAAGTATTCTGCCGTCTTTTTTTAATACAGCATACATTTTATCCAAACAGGTATCAAAAGCTAATATCGTTGTCATATTTATCCTTTCTGCAACGCTTATTCAGTCAGCAAATTTTTTAAGCGTTCAACAATTTTTTTTGATTTTTCGCCAACACCTTCAAATTCATAAATTCTGGCGTCATCATCAGAATAAGTCACATTTATTTTCAGGTGGTCAAAAGGAATTTCATCCTGAGAGAATTCAGCCCATTCCACAAAAGTTAGCTGCTGTCCTTCTGAGTATTCACGGAGTTCATCCAGAATTGTGCTTACGCCTTCGTTTTCAAGTCTGTATAAATCAAAATGATAAACAGGTATTTTGCCGCTGTGGTATTCATTAAGGATTACAAAACTCGGGCTTGTGACTTTTTCTTTTACCTCAAGTGCATCTGCTGCAAGTTTTACGAAAGCTGTTTTGCCGGCGCCTATTTCCCCGTAAAGGCTTACAAAGCAGCCCTCAGTAACTGTTTGGGCAAACGCTTGTGCTAATTTTTTTGTATCATCTAATGTTTTGCATGTTTTACTGAATCTCATAAACCACTACCTTATTTCTTCCGCTAGATTTAGCCTGATAAAGTGCTTCATCAGCTTTTTGGAGCAACTCTGCATCTTCATCATTATTATTTAATTGATAAACGCCAAGGCTGATTGTAACCTTAATAGTTTTGGTCACACTATCTGCTACAATCTTTGAAATATCAATAGATTTACGCTCAACAGCCTTTCTTAACCTTTCGGCAACTATTTTTGCAGCATCAATCTGTGTGAATGGCAGCAATACAGTAAATTCTTCGCCGCCATAGCGTCCTGCAATATCATATTCACGAAGTTGTGATTTTATTATATGTGCAACAGTTTTTAGCACAAGGTCGCCGGCTGCATGTCCGTAGGTATCGTTAACGTTTTTGAAAAAGTCTATATCAATCATAATTGCACATAGTGCATTATTTTTACGCTTTGCTCCAGAAACTTCCTGTTTGATACGTTCTTCTAACTGGCGGCGGTTGTAGAATCCAGTTAGTGCATCAAGTGTTGCGTGTTTAAGAATTTCCGCGTATACATTTGCCCTGTCTATTGTTGTTGCGGCTTGATTCGTGAGCTGTTCTATATATTCGACTTCTTTTTCATTAAGTTTGCCTTCTGTACTTTTAGCTACAACGCAGCCGATTAATTTTCCTTCTGTTACGAGTGGAAACAGACCGGTCTTTTTATCGGCAGTCATTACGCAATCTGAATTCGGCGTCAAAACACTCAAAAGTCCCAGAATTTTTTCATCGCGGCAGGAATTAGGCCAGCACAAATTGTAGGTTTCGTTTTCTTCATCTCTGAGGAAAATGTAAATCAAATGATTTGAAACAAACTTGTCAATCATTTCGCCGATGAGTGGAATTATATAACTCAATTCATATTGTGTTTCTATGATTTTGGCAATATTTTTCATAGAGTCGTGGAATTCAACATTTTTCTGCATCTTGTCTGAAAGTATAACATTTTGAATTTTGAGTGAAATTATATATGCCGCAATATCAAGAAAGTTAAGGAGATTTTCTGTATCTATAAAACTCACATCGATTCTGAGCATTCCGATAATTTGAGAACCTTTATACAGTCCGTAATACAGGATTTTGTTATCTTCAAGGCAAGTTTTAGATTTGAGTTGTTCAAAATGAGAATACAGTGATGCGGCTGTAGATTTAGTGCAAATTTCTTCTATATACAGCCAGTTTTTTGAAAAGTCGCGCAAACTTTTGGTCGTATCATCAAAGATATAAATATCAAGTCCGTTTATGCCGAAATTTTGCACAAGAAAATCAGATAACGCAGTAATAATACTCTTTGCGCTAAAAGTATCATTAAATATAGTCAAAAGATTTTTAATTTTTTCCTGCATTATCCCTCTAATTTTTGCAAAATATCATCTGAAATATCAAAATTTGCATAAACATTTTGCACATCATCGTGTTCTTCCAGTTTTTCCAGCAGTTTCATTACCTGTCCTGCAACATTTTCATCAGTAACTTCTACTGTATTTTGCGGGATTCTTGTGAGTTCAGCGGTTGTGCTTTTGAATCCTTCTTTTTCCAGTCCTTCGACAACCTTCTGGAAATTTTCAACTGATGTAAGAACTTTATATTCATCATCTTCTTCAGTTATATCTTCTGCATCAAGATTAATTGCGGCTTCAAAGAGTTTTTCATAATCAACGGATTTTTCAAATGAAATAACGCCTTTTTGGTCGAACATCCAGCCTACACAACCTGTAGCCCCGAGACTTCCGTTGTATTTTGTAAAGTAACTTCTTATATCACCTGCAGTGCGGTTTCTGTTATCTGTCATTGCCTCAACAACAACAGCAACGCCGCCTGCTGCATAACCTTCATAAATTAATTCTTCATAGTTTTCAGATGCACCTGCGCCTGCCCCTTTTTCAATTGCTCGTTTAATATTGTCGTTTGGCAGACCTGCGGCTTTTGCTTTTTCTATTGCAGTTCTAAGTCTGAAATTTCCTGCAGGATCAGCCCCGCCAAGTCTTGCTGCAACTATTAGTTCTCTTGAATATTTCTGGAACACAACAGCGCGTTGTGAATCCACTTTTGCTTTTTTATGTTTAATGGTTGACCACTTTGAGTGTCCTGACATGTTTTTCTCCTTTTTACTTTTTCTCTAATTAAATTGTAGCACGAACAAAAACTATATAAAAAATTCCGGTTGGTTAACCGGAATTAAGCACATATGTAATAATTTTGATGTAAAAAAATGGTCTAATCCATATAACAGGACAGGACTTCCTGTCCGAGTGCAGAAATACGCATTTTTTTCAGTGCGCGTAATTCTGTCTGGCGTATACATTCTTTTGTAACGCCGTAAATATTGCCTATTTCTTCAAGTGTTCTTCTTGTTGTATCGTCAAGTCCGTAACGCATTTTTACTACAGCCTGTTCGCGTTCTTTTAATGTTGAAACAACACTCAAGATATCTTTTTTCAAGCCTTCGTATTCAACTGTTGCAACAACTGAGGCGTTTTCGTCTTCAATAATATCAGCAAAACTCATGTCTTTGCCGTCACTGTTTTCAAAACCGCTTTCTAATGAAATGCTCTTGCTGTAGGCTGATAAAAATGTTTCTATTTTATCGTTATCAATATTCATACGTTTTGCGACATCTTCATTCTTAACCTGGCTGTTGCTTTCTTTTTCCATCTGGGATTTAACTTTAGAAAATTTAGAAAGTGTTTCCTGAATATAAACAGGAATTTTCATGCAGTGAGACTGTTCTGATATTGCCTTGAACATTGATTGTTTAATCCACCAGCTTGCATATGTGGCGAATTTGTAACCAAGTTTGTAATTAAACTTTTCTGCGGCAATCATCAACCCGAGGTTGCCTTCCTGAATCAGGTCAACCATTGGCAGTTTAGACATATGTATTGCTTTTTTAGCAATAATAATAACAAGTTTAAGGTTGGATTGAATAAGCTGTTTTTTAGCGTCTTCATCACCTTCTTTTGCGCGTCTGGCAAGCTCTCTTTCTTCTGCTGCAGTAAGCTGCGGGTAATTTGAAATTTCTCTGATGTATCCGGCTAAATCACTATTTGTGTTTGCTTCTAATACTTCGTATTTGGCTGGATTTGAGGACTCTGTTTTTTTCATTCTAATCGGGGCATTCTTACTCATAGACTTCTAACTCCTTCTCTTCTTGTTCAGATTTGAGACGTACACGATATTTTAGGACAACGGGAAATGTATATATTGAAAATGCATCTTTATATAAATAGTATATACTATAATATATACTTTGTCAACCCTTTTGTAAAGTTATATTACAGATTGAAAGAAAAATTATATAACAGCCGCTTTATGCGCTTACAAATTTGTGCTATATTTATTGTCAGGAGGAAATTATGAAAAAGAAAGTAATAATTATATTGAGTTTGTTGCTGGTGGCTGTGTGCACAACAGTCGGCTGGGGATTTGCAAACGGAGCATTTAATCCGGCTGGCATGTCGCCGTCAGAATATAAAATAGGGATACCGTATTATGAAGCTATGCAGTCTGACAAACCTGCCATTGTCCTTTTTTACACTGACTGGTGCGGTTACTGCAAAAAATTTATGCCTAAATTCAAAATCATTAACAAGTTATACAAGGATGATTTTAACTTTGTAATGTTGAATGGTGAGGCTGAAAATAATCAGAAACTTGTCTCTGAAGTTGCATTAACAGGTCTTCCGACACTATACATTTTTGACCCGAAATATGACAACCGTGTTCATCTCAACAATGGTATTTATATGGATTTGAAAAAGCTGCGTGCAGAACTTGACAGATATTTAATGATAAGAGAAAAACTGGATTCTGCTCAGGGCTGTACTTGTACAGAGCCGCAAAAATAGTCAAAAAAAAAGACCTTGGTATTCAAGGCCTATCCGTTTAAATAAGAAGAGAGAGCTTTATATTTATATAAAGTATCGGTGGAGACAAAAATTGCTAAAAACAGGCGATTTATTAAGAAATATTAAGAAGATTTTTATAAATTATGAAAGACGTACAGAATTTAAAAGATACACGCGAAGTTGATATTCAAAAAGTAGGTATAAAACACCTTGATTTGCCTCTGATTATCCAGCGAAAAAACAATTCCAATCAGATAGTATGCGCAAAAGCACGTGTTAGTGTTTCCTTGCCGCGGGATTACAAAGGAACTCATATGTCCCGATTTGTAGAAGTTTTGACCGAATGGCAGCACAAAAACCTGCTTGGTGTTGATATCAAAGGATGTCTTGAAAAAATTATAACTAATCTGGACGCGCAAAGCGGCGAATTACAGTTTAAGTTCAAATACTTCATCGACAAAAAATCTCCTGTTACAGGAAATATTGCCCCTATGAGTTATGAATGCACATTTGAAGGCAGAATAGAAAAAGGCAATTACAAATTTATCCTCGGTGTTGTAGTTCCGGTTACAACGCTCTGTCCGTGTTCAAAAGAAATATCAGACAACGGGGCGCACAACCAGCGGGCATTTATTTCTGTAAAAGTTTCTTACGACGAAAGCGAACAAATCTGGCTGGAGGATCTTATTGCATTGATAGAAAGCTGTGCCTCCTGTGAAGTTTATCCGCTTTTGAAACGTGAAGACGAAAAATACGTTACTGAAAAAGCCTGGGGAAATCCTAAATTTGTGGAAGATGTTCTGCGTGATGTTGTTGTAAAACTGCGCAAGCACCCTGTAGTAAATGAATTTGAAGTTGAATGTGAAGCATTTGAAAGTATTCACAACCATTCAGCGTGGGCTTATCAAAAAGAAGTGAAATAATTGAATTGAGGGGGCGGCGCCTTCGGCGCCGCCCGCAAATAAAAAACTTAATTATCGGAACATTTATGTTTACCGTCCCAGCTTAAATCGTCGCAGTGCAGATAATCCATGTTTTCATTTTCAATAACCCATGCCGTACAGCTATAACCGTTTGTTATATGATGACCGTTGTTTCGTTTGCAATATTCATTAAAGCCATTATATCCTTTAGCATCTCTGGTACCCATAGGGGTGACACTACCGTCTTTAGAATATACAAATAAAAAAACATCCTTTCCCTGTGTATTAGGTTCTTTAATTCCATTTATATCAACAAATATTTGTCCGCATACATTTTGCAGTATTTTACTTTCTCCATATACCTGTGTGCAGTCTGCAGAAATGACTGTAGCGCCACGAATCATGCTGCCATCAGCCAGAACAATACGAGTTGCCCAATTGCCATATTCTTGTCCGTCCAATGTATATCTTTTTTGAAGTAATCCGCAGCCGGTTTCAACATCTTCACACTGATCGATTACTTTTAAATTTTCAGAGATTCGATGCATCATAAATGCTTGCTTTTCACGTTGTGCATCTATTTCTTCTTGCGGCGTATCTTCTGGATATTCTTTGTCCCCAGCTAAAGACAAACCCCATGTATTTATTTCGCCATGCTGAACAACCGACAGCCGCAGGGCATTATTCAGGACGGAATGCATTTTCTTTAATTGTGTTACAGTAGCACGTACCTGATGTTTTTGAATCAGGGAAGGAATCGTTATTGCTGCGACAATGCCGATTATTGCAAGCGTTATTAGCACTTCGGCAAGTGTAAATGCGGATAATCTTTTTTCCATATAGCTCTCCTTTCATATTTTGGATTATTTCAAACAAATATTGTTTATAATCTTTATTTTGTGTTATATAAACTACAATAATTTTACTATATACCATTGTTGTGCTTTTGTCAATCATTTATTATTTAAAAATGAATGACGAAGAATTTCTAAAAAAATTAGGACACAATATAAAAATCCTGCGTACACTGCGCGGTCTCTCGCAAGAAGATATTATGGGGGAATTGAATATTGACAGGGCGTATTACAGCAGACTGGAATGCGGTAAGGCAAACTGTTCAATTCTTTATCTTAGAAAAATTGCTCAGGTTCTAAATGTTGATTTAGGTAAACTTTTAAACTTAAACATTGAGATTTAGTAATTCTCTATGCAATTTTACATTATGCACTCTTATATAATCAACTTTTCGCTCAACGGCAAGTGTATTCAATGCAACCGTAAATATGTCCTTTGTCAAATTATCTTCATCCGGCATATTCAACAAACTTTTCCTTGAAACACCGAGCATTACCGGACAGTCAAGTCCGTATAACTCCTCAATGCGGCGGATAATTTCAAAATTGTCTTCTCTTGTCTTACCAAATCCGATACCGGGATCTACTATAATATTTTCCGCATTCACGCCGGCTGCAACAGCATATTCTATTCGTTTTCTCAGGTCAAGATAAATCTCATCCATTAAACAATCATAATGCGGCGCTATCTGCATGTTTTCAGGAGTTCCTTTTGTATGTTGAATTATCACTTTTACACCGCTTTGGGCTATGACTTCAGCCATTTTTTCATCATATTCAAGCCCTGAAACATCATTTATAATTTGAGTTCCGGCATTAATACATTCCTGTGCAACCTTTGCCGAGCGCGTATCTATACTTATTGGTATTTCAATATTTTGCTCTTGTATAAATTCTAAAACAGGTAAAAGTTTTTCTAACTGATTTTCTGCACTAACAGGATTTGAAAACGGCTTTGTCGATTCTGCACCGATGTCAATTATATCAGCCCCGTCATTAACCATTTCGGATAAATGTTCACAGGCTTTATCTATATCAAAATACATTCCGCCGTCGGAAAATGAATTCTCTGTAATATTTAAAATCCCGACAATTTTTGTCCTGCTGATGTGTTGTCCGGTTGTAAAAGTTTTTATCTGTTCACCAAGATTTTTTAATCCAAAAGGCTGGCACTGTAATTTTTCAGCTATTTTAAATAGTTGGGAAATACTGCCGCCAAGTATACAGTCAGATTTTTCAACCCTGCCGGTAATTGTTTCTCTATGTGTTGCACAGTCTGCACCAACAGTCAGGGCGGTTTGTTTCAGGATGTTTGCCTGTGCCACAGATAAATTATATATTTTTATATTTTGATAACAGAATTTGTTACATGCGCGATGCACATAAGATTTGTCGAACCCTATATTTTCAAGTTCGGTCTGTATATCAGAATATACAATACTTTTCAAAATAAAATCGTGCATACAATAAATGTAGCACGATTTAAGTATATAAACAAGTTAAATTATAAATATTAAGCTGCACTGGAATAATTATCGGAATCAGGGATAGCCATTCTCATAAATTTATCAGATCTGTCCTGAACTCCGTTAACAACTTTTTTAGTCATATTGCCAACGCCTGTTACGAATACAAAGAATGCAACAGCGCCGCCGATAAGACCTGCTGTACGTTTGTAGACTCCGCTTTCTAAAATAGGTTTGATAAAGCGGTTAGCTTTGACTGTGTGTCCCCAGTCAATAATTGCATCAGTAAAGCGTTTTGCGTTTTTTGAAAGTCCTGCCCAGAGTCCTTTTGCTTCCTGTCCGGTTTTTTGTGCAAATTGTAGTGCTTCTTTAGTTTCGGCGGACACATTTCTCATTTTTTGAGTGTCAAATCCGAATTGTTTGAATGTTTTCCATGCACCTGTACGAGAGGCTGTTGCGGTTGCTGCAGAAGTACCGGTTACTGCCGCAACTTCAGAGGTGGTGACTTTTTTCTGGTCATCATCTTTGCCGTTGCGTCCGGCATAAGCTATGTTATTGTTGTAATTAACAGCATCGACTTTCATTTGCACACACATCCTGTTTTTAGTTTATGCTTTAGCATGCTCTGCTTGAACTGTTTCCACTCCGGCTGTAACGCCTCCGCTTACTCCGAAGAAGTTTGCAATGACAGATTTTACTTTTTCGCCAGTGAGTTTGGAAAATCTTTCTTTAGCCGCATTTGTAAAGTTTGTGATTTTTTCAAATGTATTACCTACAAATTTAGCACCGCGTTTATATAAATCTTTATTTTTAAGATTATCAACAAATTGGTTTAACCTTTGAGCTGCATTAGTATCATTTAATCGTTCACCAATATTAGATGCTGCGCCGGAAATTCTTTCGCCGACTTTACCTTTTTTCATAGCATCTGATACCAGTCCGAATCCGGCAGTGAAAGGTTTGGAGATTTCTTTAGCGATATTTTTTGCGATAGGGCTTTTAACTATATTTTCACCGACTTTCATAGTACCGAGAGTTGCCCATTTCATAGACACAAAACCCATTGCAATACTAATTGCACCTAAAATAATTTTACCGGCTGTTTTAATTGGTTTTCCCATTTTGGAATTGCCGACCATATCTTCAACATTGGTAAGCGTTTCTTCTACATTGCGTTTAGCATTGTTTAAAAAATCTTTTTGTTCTTCGTATTTTGCTTTTTCATTGATAGGGTCGGAAACATTTTCTTTTGAGAATTCATTAGCAACATCATTTGTATCAGTTATATCAACAACATCACCGTATTCATCCGTAGAAGGTACATCCTCCCAATCCGGAGCGGATGGTTTATGTTGCGTATTCATAACAATAATTCTCGGATTGTTGCCGAATGATGCAGAATTTTTTGAAATACCGGAAATGTTTAACATATTTTCACCACTACCTTCTAATACTGATTTGCATTAACTATAAGACCACTAAAAAATATTTATTGCTAGTTACACAAATAATATTAAGAAATATTTACAAAATACACTACCTTCATTTATATTATTTCACATGATATCAATTTTGTAAAGATGTAAAAGAATATTTTGAGCCCTGATGTGAATTTCTCTTAATAAATTCTCTGTCGATTTTATTAAGGCAGTCGAGTTTTTTACCGAGCCAGCGCGGGGCTATGAGGTTCTTTTTTAAGCCGTTTCCTGCAAGCCTGTGGATAGAGGTTTGCGGCGGCAGATATTCCAGAAAGTCGCATACTGTATTTACGTAATCCTCTTCGCTCATAAAAGCAATTTTGCCGTTGTTGTAGAGGTCTGCAAGTTTTGTGTTTTCGAGAGCACAAAGCATGTGGATTTTAACCCCGTCAACTTTTAATTCCGCGAGTTTTTGTGCGGTCTGCATCATTTCATCATGTGTTTCCCACAAACCTAAGATAACGTGTACGCATACATTAATGCCTTTTTCTTTTGTTTTTTCATATGCTTTCAAAAAGCAGTCAAAATCGTGACCGCGATTAATTTTTTTTAGTGTCTTGTCATGAATTGACTGTAATCCGTATTCAATCCATGTGTAATAATCGTCTTTATACCCTGCTATTAGCGAGAGTTTCTCATCATCCACACAGTCAGGTCTTGTGCCGATTGAAATGCCGACAATTTTGTCATTATTGAGGGCGGAGTTATATATTTTTTCAAGTTCGTTTACCGGTTTGTAAGTATTTGAAAACGCCTGAAAATAGGACATGAATTTTTCAGCTTTAAAGCGGGTAGAAAGAGTTTTAATCCCTTCTTCAATCTGTTGTTCTATAGATAAGAGATTTGAATGTGCCTGCGAAAAGCTGCCGCCGTCATCGCAAAAAATACATCCGCCTTGTGATATAGTTCCGTCTCTGTTCGGACAGGAAAATCCGGCATCAAGTGTTATTTTATAAACTTTTGCACCGAACTTTTCTTTTAAGAGCCGGCTAAACTGATTATAGCGTTTATTATCTCCGTAAGTGCACATAACCAATTAGGCATTGTCTTTTTCTTCAATTATCGGATAAACATAGTGTTCACCGCAATTAGGGCATACAACTTCCTGCTGTTTGCCTTCCTCAAGCTGTGCAACTTCAAACAGTGTTCTGCATCCAGATTGTACACATCTAATTGCCCATGTTGGTCTTATTAATCTTGCCATTTTATTCCCTCACTTGTTTTTCTATACATAATTAATATACCACAAACTTTTAACCGAAACAAGTGGATATCCAATGCTTTGTTAACTTGTATTTAAATTTGTTTTTTGTTATAATTCAGGTATGGAAAATGTAAAAACTATCAAACTTAAAAATTTTGAAATAGGCGGGGATAAATTAACGATTTTAGCCGGTCCATGCGCAATTGAGAGTATGGAAATTCTTGATGAAACTGCAAAGGGCTTAAAAGAAATAACTAACCGCCTCGGTATAAATTTTGTATTCAAATCGTCTTTTGACAAAGCTAATCGCTCCTCTATTAATTCATTCCGCGGACCGGGTATGGAAAAAGGGCTAGAGATGCTTTCTGAAATTAAGTCCAAATACGATTTGCCGGTTGTAACTGATATTCATACGCCGGATCAGGCAGAACCGGTTGCGCAGGTTGCAGATATAATACAAATTCCTGCATTCTTGTGCCGTCAGACAGATTTGCTTGTGGCTGCAGCAAAAACAGGTAAAATTGTTAACATTAAAAAAGGTCAGTTTCTGGCACCTGAACAAATGGGAACTTTAATAAAAAAAGTAGAAGATTCAGGCAATGATAAAATTCTGGTAACTGACAGAGGGGTAACTTTTGGTTATAACAACCTTGTTGTCGATTTCCGCGCTGTTCCGATTATGCAGTCATTCGGCTATCCGGTAGTGTTTGATGCAACGCACAGTGTACAGCTTCCGGGGGCTGGCGGAACCTGTTCAGGCGGCGACAGAAAATTTGTTCCGGTACTTGCTAAAGCGGCTATGGCGGCAGGGGCAAATGTCTTATTCTTTGAGATTCATCCTGAGCCTGATTCAGCAAAATGCGACGGACCAAACATGATACCATTAAATAAAGCAGAAGAATTGTTTAAGATCTGCAAAGATATATTTGAACTTGTGAGAGCTTAAAAATGATTGTTAAAACATATATTGCAGGACCTATTCAGGCAAATAATTATCTAGTGTATGATGAAACCTCTAAAGAAGCTGTTCTTATTGACTGTTCTGAAAAAAAACAGGAACTTCTGGACGATATCAAAAATCTCGGGTTGAATGTTAAATATATACTCCTGACTCACGGACATTTTGACCATGTTTTAGGCGTAAACGATATGCAAAAAGAACTTAATGCGCCGGCTTATGTCGACAGGTTAGATATTCCGCAGGTTGAAAATACATCGGCAATTATGGCTGCTTTTGGCATTCAGGTCGCTAAAAATCCTGAGATTACGCATTTTCTTGATGAGAATGAAAATTTTACTATAGCCGATACAAAAATTAATATACTGAAAACTCCCGGACATACCGAAGGCGGGGTTTGTTACCTTATTGACGACAAACTTTTTTCGGGCGATACTTTATTTTGTGAAAGTGTTGGAAGAACTGACCTTATGGGTGGAGATTTCAATAAACTACACAAAAGTGTTGTAGAAGTGCTTTTCAATCTTGATGAGGATATTACCGTATATCCGGGTCACGGACCGTCCACAACAATCGGGTATGAAAAGAAAAATAACGAAATTATACATTTTTAGCAGACGAGGAAATAATGAAAGAACAATTAGAAAAAATTTATGCAAATGCAGCAGATGACCTTAATAATGCGTCATCAATCAGCGACATAGAAGAAATTAGAGCAAAGTATTTGAGCCGCAAAGGTGAATTTAATGAAATTAAAAAGAATCTAAAAAATTTATCTGACGAAGATAAACGCATCGTTGGCTCGCTTGCAAACGAAATAACTCAGAAACTTGAATCTTCATTAAAAGCTAAGTATGATGAGTTTTATAAAAAAGAATTAAACGAAAAACTACAAAAAGAAAGAATTGATATAACACTTCCGGGGAAATTCATCCCGCGCGGCAAAGTGCATCCGCTGACAGAAACAACAAATGAAATAGTTTCAATATTTCAGAGTCTGGGATTTTCTGTTGTTCCAGATGAACATTCACCTGAAGTTGAGACTGAATACTACAATTTTGATGCGCTTAATGTACCGAAAGACCACCCTGCACGCGATGTTCAGGACACTTTCTATACTGAAATTGCGTCAAATGTTGTGTTGAGAAGTCAGACATCAGGAGCACAAATCCATGCTATGGAAGGTAAAAACCCGCCAATCAGGGTAATTTCACCGGGTAGAGTTTATAGAAACGAAAATATAAATGCCCGTAAAAACAACTTCTTTCATCAGATAGAAGGGCTTTATGTTGACAAAAACATAACATTCGGGGATTTAAAAGGTGTTTTAAATGAATTTATAAGATTGTATTTTGGTGCAAGCCGCCCGACAAGATTCAGAAGCAGTTTCTTCCCGTTCACCGAACCGTCTGCTGAAATTGATGTTCAATGTATTATGTGTGAAGGCAAAGGCTGCAGAACTTGTTCCGGCACTGGCTGGCTTGAAATATTAGGTTCCGGCATGGTGGATCCTAATGTACTTAGAAATGTTGGCATTGATCCAGATGTATATTCTGGATTTGCCTTTGGCATGGGGGTAGAAAGACTCGCTATGCTGAAATATGCTATTGATGATATTCGTCTGTTCTTCAACAACGACGAAAGATTCTTAAAGCAATTTTAATTAGACTCCTTTCTGTCAATATTTTTGACTATTATTCTTTGTAAAAGGCGTTCTCAAATATTTGAAAACGCCTTTATTTTATATATAATCAAGCAAATTATCAACAAGTATTTACTTAGCTTAATGCCATTAATGCTTTTACGGAACGTGCATTATCTCTTACTTCTTCATCAGAATGCATTTCTACAGTGTCTGACAAAATTTTAATAGCTTCAGTTTTGTCTTTTAGACCTAACAATTCATTAATAGTGCTCATCGCAACCATTGTTGAAAGGTCATTAATACCTTTACCTTTATGAGTAATTACAACTGCTAATGAATCATGGTCATTTTTCTTAACCAGTGCGCGAGAAGTCATTTCGCGAATCACATCCAGTGAAGAGTTTGTACCTATTTCTTCTAAAAGCTGGATAGATTCAGGGTCTTTATGATTGCCCAATCCTTCGATTATATTGCTTACATTTTTTAAGTGTTTATTATTTTTAGCCATTAATGCTGTCATCTTCTACCTCCCCTTTAAGCTACCAGTTTTGCTGATTCTTCAGCTTTTGCTACTTCACCTGCAAGTAAAGGTTTAATTTCAGAAATTTTCATATTTTCAACCTGTTTTGCAGTTATTCCTTTTTCAAACATAGAATTAATTTTAGCTGCCACGTTTTCTTTTGCGTTAGAAACAGCGCCTTTGAAAGCATCTTTTAGCGGAGCAAAAGATATTTCAGTATCTCTCATTTTCTGCCATGTGTTAGTAATGCCTTCTTTCATTCTTCTGCCGAATGCAGCTATAGATTCAATACCGGCTTGAATTTTTGAGCCTAAGTTTGTTAAAGAGCCGACAAGTGCACTTGCTTTTAATTTAGTTGCGCCAGTGAAAGCCGGTTCTTTTGGTTTAGATGTTTCGAAAACATCTGCTGTTAATACATTACCTTTGAATGTGTTTGCCGCAAACGGATTAGAAACACTATTTGCAGGTCTTGCGACACTTGCTTCGTGTTTAGAAGTATTGAAGATACGTTCGCGAATGTTTGAAATTGATAAATTTGCCATATGTAGTCCTCTCTTCTCTTTAATTTACATATCTAGAATAGCATTTCATTTTATAATTTGCTCAACCTTTTGGATGATTATTAAATGAAAATCTTATACTTTAGTTGCAGTTTTTCCATGGTATAATAATATTATGGGATATGAAAATTTAGAGAAATTAATTGAAGTAGTAAAGAAACTGCGTTCGCCTGAAGGGTGCCAGTGGGATAGAGCACAGACACACAAATCTTTGAAACCGAACATGCTTGAAGAGGCTTATGAGGCAGTTGATGCCATGGACAGCGGCGATATGAAACATTTGAAAGAAGAATTGGGTGATGTGCTTTTGCAGGTGGTGCTGCATGCACAGATTGCGGCGGATGAAAACGAATTTACAATTGAAGACGTGGCAAAGGGCTTGACTGATAAACTTATTCACCGTCATCCGCATGTTTTCGGCAATACAAAAGTTAGTTCAACTCAAGATATTATAGATAATTGGGACAAACTTAAGCAGGAAGAGAAAACTCACCGCAAATCGGCAATGGACGGTATTTCAAAATCTCAATCAGCATTGATGAGTGCTCAAAAAATCAGCAAAAAAGCTGTAAAATGCGGATTTGAATGGCCGGATGAAGATTCTTTATATGAATGCATAAATTCTGAATTTGAAGAATTTAAGGCTGCTGAAAATACCCAAAACCGTGAAAATATGGAAGAAGAGTTCGGTGATATTTTGTTTGCTGTGGTAAATCTTGCCAGGTGGAACAAAATTGATGCTGAACAGGCACTTTTAAAAGCAAACAAAAAATTCATGGCGCGTTTTCGTAAAATGGAAGAGCTTGCAGTAAAACCACTGAATGAATATTCTTTTGAAGAATATGATGCACTCTGGAAACAGGCGAAAGCCGCTGTGTAACTGTGTTTAGAATAAATGTAAAGAAATGTAACGTATGACTAACTCAAAAAAGCAATTTTCAAATCAAAAAATCCTTTATATAAATATACAGGAAAGAGGATTTAAGATTATGAAAGAACAGGAATTAAATACTTTAATGTCAGTAGTTTCAGATCCAATCAATAACGTATATAAAATCAATTCACGTAAGGATTTGGAAGAAATTCAACGTATAATTCGTATCTTCAATATATCAAAAGAACAGCATAACAAACACACAATGCTTTCTATCAAAAATCTTGCCACTTTCAGATTAGTGTTGAGTAATAATTAATTTGATGCATACATAATAATTTTCAGGCTCCGCGAAAAACGGAGCTTTTGTTTTTTAAATGGTTGCATTACTGATTAAAAAATAGTTATTCCTGACTATTTTCCTCTTCATCAAGTTCCTCTTCAGCAGTCTTGTCAAAGAACATTTTACCGCCCAGAATAAGAAGTGCAGCGCCTAGTATGATCCCCATTACATTAGATACACCAATACTGGATTTGAACTCAATAGTTTTATATTGCGGAAAAGCTTTCATATCAAGCAGTCTGTCTGCATGACGTCTGCAAATACGTCTGTTCGGACAAGATTCTATGACATATGGTTCTTTATTAACTTCCAGCGTCAATTCATAATACGCACGTTTGCCGCTGCCGCGGGCTGCCTGTACACGCCGCTCACAGGTAATGTATTTGATATCAGAAAATTTGAATGTAATTTTATCTAAAGTTAAATGCAGGGCAGGGATGCTTGATGCCAAACTGCATAGATTTTGTTCTTTATTGCAGGCAAGATTTGTCTGGAGCATTCCCAGAAAAAATATACCGAGTCCTACCAAAAAGATGACTGATGCAATAATTTTTTTTGACATTTATCCGACAAGCTCCCTGTATAATGCCAGATATTTTTCGCTGCTTTTTGCCCACGAAAAATCGGCTTCCATTGCTGATTTTTGCATTGCATTAAATGTATACTTGTCTTTATAAACACCGAGAGCACAATTTATTGCCTGTAACATGTCCCAACCGTCATAGCGCCAGAATTTGAATCCTGTAGAATTATCCAGCGGATAACCTGTTACAGTGTCTTCCAGCCCGCCGGTTGCTCTGACTACCGGCAATGCGCCGTAATGCATTGCAATAAGCTGGCTTAAGCCGCATGGCTCAAATTTTGAAGGCATCAAGAAGAAATCTGCACCGGCATAAATCTGATTTGCCAATTCTGCCTTGTAGCCAATATAAGCACGGATGTTTGAGGAATTGTTAGAAAGCCATATCAAAAGATTTTCGTAATCCTGACTGCCGCTTCCCAAAAATACAAAGTCAGCCTCCAGTCCTTTTAATTCATTTTCAACCTGTCTGATTAAATCAATACCTTTTTGTTCCACAAGTCTTGATATAAAGCCTATTAGCGGGCGGTTCGGATTGTATTTCAGCCCGAAGAACTCGCAGACAGCTTTTTTGTTTTCTTCTTTATTTTGAAGTGATTTAGCATCGTAATTTTTTACAATAAATTTATCTTTTTTAGGGTTAAATACACTGTAATCAATGCCGTTAAGTATCCCGACAAGTTTATGCTGCGCCCCGCGCAGGGTGTAATCCATGCCTTCGCCGTATTCACCTGTCAGTATTTCGCGTGCATAAGTCGGTGACACTGCAATAACTTTATCTGCGTAATTTATGGCGCCTTTCATCCAGTTGACCTTGCCGTAATGTTCACAGCCCCATTCGTTATAAACAATATCTTTGCGCATATTGGCAAAGTCCAATATATCTTCAAACCAGACGCCTTGATACGCAAGATTGTGTATTTCAAAGACGGATTTCGTTTTTGACCAGAATTCATCAAACTTATAATTGCTATGCAAATATAAAGGCAGCATTGCAGTATGCCAGTCGTTTGCATGAATTACATCGGCGCGGAAGTTCAATGCCTTAGCATATTCCATCACTGCCAGTGAAAACGCCACATATCTTTCGTGTTCATATCTGGTGTCAAGCCACTTCGGGTAAACATCTTTAAAACATGTGAAATACCAGTCATTATGTACAAAAAATACGTTAATATCCGTATCCGGCAGTTTACACATAAATAATCTGAATTTGTGCCCCTGATTGCCGAACATCAGCCACATTTCAGAATTTTCCAACTCTTTGATACCATATTTATTAACATCAATACAACCGTGCAGCGGTGTAAAAATAGCTATTTCCGCATCTTTTTCCAGATATTTAGGCAGACTTCCAACAACATCTGCCAACCCGCCTGCCTTTGAAAATGGCGCTACCTCTGCTGATGCAAATAATATTTTCATATATTTCTCCTTATATTACGGATATTAAACTCATTTGTCCTTTTATGGCTTTTGTGCAGGCGAATTTTCATTATTCGGCTGGAGCTGGTCTAAATCCTGAATGCTGCCTTCTGCAAAAGCATTTTCTCCAGATGCCCCCTCTGCTCCTTCAGTTCCCTCTGTGCCTTCTGAAGATTCTTCCATGTCTTCGGCTTCGTAATGTGCCGGATCAAGGTCAAATTCAATGTTGATGCCTTTTTTCTGAGCCATATTTACAGCCTGTTCAATACAAAGTTTGGCGCTGTCATATTGTTTCATAAACATAAGCACTTTAAACATATTGTATTTGAACAGCAAGATTAAATATTCATTTGCATAATCACTCTTTTCCAATTGAATGATTGCATTGTTTACAATACCGTAAGTAACATCATACTTTTTCATTCGTAAATTGTATTCGCTCAACAGATACCATGCAAAATACAGGATATTTGTCATACCGTTTTCACTTGTTTCGCTGATTATGCGGTAGAAAATATTAACAGCTTTTGTATAGGATTCCATATCCATATAAGAAGACCCGATTAAAACATCACAGAACAGTTCAATCTGATGTAAATTGTTGTCTTTTGCCGTTAATTTTGCGATGTAAATTTCTTCAGCGAATTTAACTGGATCTGGACGGAGATACATAAACGCTGACATAATATGATAAATTGCCGTTGCAAAGCGGTCATTTGGTGCAATTTCCATTTCAGGCAGTTCTGTTAACTGCCCGTGCAAAAGTTGTTCAAGCAGCGGAAATATCTTGTAAGATTCCGGTATTCCCTGCAAATCTGCACCTATCATATCCAGAAATTCCTGAACATTGCCGCTGAAATTTAATACATTTGCTAAGGCTACAAACCCCACAGATCCGATTAACATATTTCTGAACTGTTCCGGTGTATATTCAGGCGGACGAAGTTTGTCCAGATTAGCTTCTTTCACAACGCTCATTACTTTGTAGCCTACATCCAGGCAGTCCTTTAGCGCTCCTATATTAAACAGTATTTCAATGTGGATAAATGACATCAGGAAGAAATAGTTGTTAAAATTAGAGGCATTTGGATCTAGAGATGTATTTGGCAGCAGGGACAGAACTTTATGCATAAGTTCAAGCGCCTTATGATAATTTCCTACATCAAGTGAGCCAAGAATCATTTTGTTACACAGTTCAATGATTTTGCCTGTTTCAGCGTCAGATCTTTCAAGATTGTCCAGTGTTATCTGGGCAATATCGGATGTTTTGCTCGGAATATATTGATACAGGTTGTTTGAAATTTTATCATACAATTCCATTTTATAATTTTCTATATTTTCAAAATTATCTTCATTGATTTTAGTTTCCATCATATCAATAATTTTGTTAGCACAATTCAAATATGCACTGAAATCACCCATTGAAAGGTCAATATCAGCCAGTTTTTCCCATTCTGCAAACTCTTTGTCGTAATCTTCTAAGAGATTATACAGATAAGCTTTTGTCGGGCTTGGCATTTCGTCTATAAATACTTTTTCAAACAGTTCATTTGCAACTTCTTTTATCAATTCAGGCTTAACAGATTCTAGCAGATTCTGGCGCAGAAGGTTGTAGTTAGGGAAATAAATACAGTTGTTATACTGGTAAATATATCCCATTGACCCGAGTTTTTCTATAATTTCGTCAATATTTTCAAATCCGAGACTGTCAATTGTTGCAGTATCAATTCTTGTTCCTAAAAGCAGAATAGAGGCAAGGAATTTTAATGTATCCGGTTCATCTTCAAGCAGATTCAAGCGGCGTTTCAAAAGTTTTGGCAGACTGGAAGGTATAATTATAGTTTTTGCTGTATCAAGTTCTATACTGTCTTCTGTAGCCCTGTACACTCCGGATTCCATCAAATATTGCAGTGCAAAGTCCAAAAACAGAATACTGCCGCAGGAATATTTTGCAATTCTATGGAAATAGAAGTCATTTAGAATATTTTTATAATATTCTTTGTTTTCTTCAATCATTTTTTCAAACGGCGTCGGCTTTAATGCCATTTCCGTGTAATAAGGCTGTTCCAGCAAGAAATAGCAGTCTCTATGAAGTGAGAATGAACTTTCATAAGATATCAAATAGCTTATATCCAACTGGTCAAATGCAGCAAACAGATGTTTCAATACATCATAAGAGCTTGCATCTATTTTTTCAAAGTTTTCAATAAAAATCAAACTGTTTGGAATAGCTTTCAATAACGTTAAGAAAATATCAAAATAAACATACCGTGTATCTTCAGCATTAGTTGTGTTGCGTTTGGTAAACGTAATTAAATCCTTAACCATTGAATCAGGGTCTACTGATGCAAACATTGAAAAGTCATTTTGTGAGAATAATTTTTGAGATACCGTATAACTGAAAATAGCAGAAACGAGTTCTCTAAAGAATGAATACGGCGAGTATTTCATTTCGTCATAACATGTGACACTAATAATATTGCTGTAAAGATTCAAATCATCAATTGTATTAATAATTTTCAGCGAATACGGCTTGTAAAGCTCCATTGTTTTGATAGCCAGTATTCCTTTAGGAACAGATTGGAGCCTGTTTATAACATGGTAAAATACGTCAATATTTTCTGTTCTGACAAAGTCAGCCTGAATTTCGCTGAATTTTATTGTTTCAATATCATAAATCGCGTCAGGGTCATATGGCGTATCCATTTTTCTCAATGCCATACCGTCGATTTTGTCCTGTTCTATAAGCATGTTCTGGACAAAGTTCGGTATTTCAACTTTTTCATTTTCTTCATCAGGAATTTGTTCTACTGTAATCAAGTCTTTTACGTTAACCTCGTAGAACATTTTCATTTCACCGTTAATCATGACAGAATTCAATGGTGCAAATTCATAATCTTTCGAAAGTATATCCTGAACTTCTGAATCTGAAAGCACCTGAAACGCACTCAAAACTTTTTCTTCGGCGCCGCCTTTACCGTGAGATAACAGGTTGATGTTAAATCCTGAATCAATATTATACGGATCATCCTCAACAGAACGTTTCAAAAGAAACATATTGCATCGTACGGTTGCGTTTTTCTTCTTTGTAAGGCGCGCATTTGTTTTGGATATAAGATTCAATATCTCAACAGCGGCTGTAATTGCATTGTTAGCGGAACTTCCTATTGTGTAATCCTTATCAAAACGGATTACATATGTGCTCCCGATTAATTGACGTCTCAAGCCTACTGATTTTGCGTAATCATAAATAATTTTATCCAGATTAATTTTGAATTTATTAACGAGTTTTGCCGAACCCAGTAGAGTCCGCATGTCAGCCATATTTGGAAAGTCAATCGTCAGAATAACAAAATTGTCAGTGTTTGATTCATTCAGAATGACACTTTTTTCCAGAGAGAATCCGCAGTTTGCGCATTTCTTTTTAGCGGTTTGATTAACTTTTCCGCATTTGTTGCATTTGGTCACAATGACATACCCGCATTTTTTGCAGGTACTTCCTTCGTTTACAGCCTTACAAACAGGGCATACGAGTTTAAGTACCTTTTTACAATTCGGGCAAACTAATGCTTTATCATCAATTTCTAAACCACATTTTGGACATTCCATAATGAAATTATATCACACTTTCTTAAACTGGCAAGAACTATTCGTAGTGAATGCCTGCCTCTTTCATTCTTCTAATGCATTCTTTTATTGTCGGAACATCTTTTGTTAAGGCAACGCGGAAATAACCTTCGCCGCATCTGCCGTAACCATTGCCGGCAGGAACTACAACGTGAGCTTTTTCAAGCATCATTGTAACAAATTCTTCGCTGGTCATTCCTTTAGGTACAGGCAGCCATAGATAGAAGGTTGCTTTTGAAGGTTTAATATTCCAGCCAAGTTCTCTGAACCCTTCTTCTGCAGCGTCGCGGCGTTCCTGATACATTTTATTTAACTTATCAATTGTTGATTTGTCAATATCAAAAGCAACTGTAGCAGCATCTTGAATAGCTTTGAATGTGCCGCTGTCAATGTTGTTTTTGATAGTTCCGAGCGCTTTAACGGCTTTTTCATTACCGCAGACAAATCCTACCCTCCATCCTGTCATATTGTAGGATTTTGAGTGGGAGTAGAATTCAACAGCTATATCTTTTGCGCCTTCTACCTGCAGCACAGAAGGTGCAACATAGCCGTCATAAGTCATTTCTGAATATGCCATATCTGAACAGAGTAAAATGTCATATTTTTTACAGAAATCAACAGCTTTTTTGAAAAATTCCAGATCAGCAACAGCGCCGGTCGGGTTATTCGGGTAATTCAAAAACATCAATTTTGATTTTTTTGCAATATCTTCAGGAATTTTGTCAAAATCAGGCAAATATCCGTTTTCTTCCAATAAAGGCATTGCATAAGGAGTTCCGCCTGCAAAAATCGTTGCGTTTTTATAAACAGGATATCCTGGATCCGGCACTAAAGTGTAATCGCCTTCATCAACAAATGCGAAAAATATGTGTGCAATAGCTTCTTTAGACCCGATATTTGCAAGCATTTCAGTATCCGGATTGAGTTCTACGCCAAAACGTTTTTTCATCCACGCGCAGGCAGCTTTTCTAAATTTTTCAGTACCGTTGTATGGCGGATAATCGTGATTTTTCGGATTATCAATAGCTCTGTGCATTTCTTCAACAACAGGAGCAAGTGTCGGTGTATCAGGATCTCCGATACCAAGGCTTATAATATCAATACCTTTTGCCTTTGCTTCTGCTATTTTTCTGTCAATTTCCGCAAACAGGTACGGTGGAATTTTTTCTAAACGTTCTGAAACTTTCATAACTTCTCTCCCATAATTTCTTTTCATAAGGCTAATTTTATGATAACATGAAAATAGATAAAAGTGAAACAATTTTAAAAGGTTTTTTATAAATGAGTATAGTTGCCGATGACAATGATTTTGCAATAAAAAAGCATAACGGGAAAAATCCGGTTATTAAGGCTGAATCAATAGAATTTGATAAAAATTTTGAAAACTGTATCCGCCCGAAAAGTTTTGATACCTACATCGGTCAATCAGCGCTCAAAGAGACCCTCAAAATTTCCATTGCAGCGGCGAAAAAACGAGAACTTCCGCTGGATCACCTTTTATTTTACGGACCTCCGGGGCTTGGGAAAACCACTCTGGCAGGAGTTATTGCAGAACAAATGGGTGTTGAAATAAAAATCACCTCTGCACCGGCACTTGAACGTCCGCGTGATATTATCGGAATTTTAATGTCTCTCAAAGGCGGAGAAATTCTCTTTATTGATGAAATTCATCGCTTGAACAAAGTCGCAGAAGAAATTTTGTATCCGGCAATGGAAGACTTTTTTCTTGATATGACAACAGGCAAAAGCCAGACAGTTAAGACATTACGTGTGCCGCTGCCAAAGTTTACGCTAATTGGTGCAACAACAAAAGCAGGAGAACTCTCAGGACCTTTGCGTGACAGATTCGGGATAATTCACCGTCTGGAGTTCTACACGGAAGATGAGCTGGCACAGGTCATAACGCGTACTGCAGGAATTTTAAACATAGAAATAACAGAAGAAGGTGCACACGCAATAGCAAGACGTTCACGCGGCACACCGCGTATTGCAAACAGGCTTGTAAAAAGAGTTTCTGATTATGCGCTTGTAAAACACGACGGCAAAATAACAGAAGATGTTGCAAACAAATCACTTGATATACTAAAAATCGACCATTTCGGCTTAGACACAACCGATAGAACCCTGTTAAAACTGATTATTGAAAAATATGACGGTGGTCCGGTCGGAATAGAAACAATTGCTGCAGCTATAGGCGAAGATGTCAGAACGCTAGAAGATGTTTGTGAGCCATATCTGTTGCAGGCAGGGCTTTTGCAAAGAACCCCGCGCGGCAGAAAAGTTTCTCCGGCTGCCTACAGGCATCTGGGCTACAAAAACACTCCGCCGGAACAACAGGGATTGTTTTAATTCTTTTTGCGATCGCCCAGAAAAGATTTAGAAAGTTTTGGACCGAAAAATGCCAGTGTAGCAAGAACTAACCCTAATAAAATTTCCTGAATAAGTGTTTCATTCATTTTTTTATTTATCCTCATCTAATTAATATTCTGTCAGGTTAAATCTTCTTTTTAGATTTAGAATCTTTTGTAAATTGGCTTATTGATTTAGAGAAAAAATGTCCGCATATGGCTATCTCAATTATTAATATCCCCAACAGTATATTTTGTAAAAGTTCTTCATGCATTTTTTATACTTTTAGTTCATAGTATTTTTCCATAATCCAATTATAGCATTTTTTCTTGAAAATGTCTACAATTTTACCGGATAATCGTCCGGAATTTTCCAGCCATTGAGTTCTATTATTTTTGTGTAATCTGTCGTACGATTATATAAATCTTCTTTTGTACCATCCCATTCAGAAGAAACGTATGGTACTATTCCTTTTTTGTAATAATATTCATATCGTGACTCAGTAATATCTGTAGGTACTGGATAAAGCCCAAACATGAATGCAGATTTGCCTAATTCAGCTTTTTTGCCGCAATTTATATAATAAGAGTAATCATGTCCGCGCCAGCCTATATAAAGACATGAACCGTCGGCAAACGAAACTTTTAACCCGCCTAAAACGACACCGTCTTCACTCACACCTAAGTCTTCTCTTGGTACAAATTCTACCTTATTATATTTAAAATACTTTTCTAAATATTTATCCCAGAATGCTCTTATGCAGCTCTCTTCATATCCTGTAGAACATCCTGTCACAAAATCCCAGCTTTCTTTAGGTCCGTTATCAATTTCAGAAAGCTGTATTGCCTGATTTGCCATAGAATAAAAGCGCTTCAATTTCGTTTCAATTTCAGTTTTTTTGTATTTGTGGACTATGCCGGGAATAGTTATGGCAGCTACTATTCCGATTACAGCCAGGGTTATCAGTACTTCCGCTAACGTAAACGCGACTTTAAGGGACGTCCTGTTGTCAGAGCGAACTTGTCCGCCTTCTGAGAGTGTGAATGCTTTTTTCATGACTTTTCTCCTTACAATAATTTCTTTATGTATACTTTAATATACAATTTATAATATGTCAATATTATTTAATCCCTATTTAAATATTATTAAAATATTTTTATGGAACAGAAAGAATTACTCATAAATTTTGGTATCAAGTTGAAATACTGGCGGTTAAAACGTAAATTAACACAGGAAGAACTTGCGGAAAAACTGCTGGTTGCGCCGCATTATATCAGTGATATTGAACGCGGCAGAAGAAATATTACAATGCAGACAATCGGGCGCCTTGCAGACGCATTAAAGATTGAAGTCTGCCGACTGTTTAATTTTTCTGATTAGTTTTTTATGCTAAACTTGTCTTGAGGAGATATGTGCATGAAAAAAATACTTGTTATTTTGTTTTTGATTTTAGGACTGGTCAATCCGGTACTCGCAGAGGATAAAAAAGTTTTGCCTTCTGAAACAGGCGTTGTGGAAGATATAAATTATGTAGATGCTGACGGACTGAATCAAGGTGAACAGACCGAAAAACAAGAGGTCACCATAAAAGTTCTAACCGGCGAATTCAAAGGCACCAGAAGGATTGTCGATAATATGCTTACCGGAAATCCTGCATATGATATTCAACTGACTAAGGGTGATAAAGTAGTTTTGCACTTTGAACCGGTTGCAGAAGATGTGATTACGGCAGATGACGTTGATATTTTTATTGCGGATATAAAGCGCGACAATTCAATGTTTCTGACATTCGGAATTTTTGCACTATTAGTATTAATAATCGGTAAACGCAAGGGACTCAACAGTTTAATCTCTATTGCGGCAACTGTAGGCTTAATTTTCTATATGCTTATGCCGCTTGTCTTAAACGGATGTTCCCCGATATTTGCGGCAGCACTTGTCGGAATACTTTCCACAATAATTACAATTTATCTTGTGGGCGGGTTTAATGCAAAGAGTACGGCGGCAATTCTCGGCACAACCGCAAGCCTGATTGTTTCCGCTTTTCTTGCAGTTCTGACAATAAAAATCACCCATTTAACAGGATTTGCAGGAGAAGAAAGTATGTTTTTATACACGGCAAGACCTGATTTAGATTTCACAGGAGTACTTGCCGCTTCTATAATAATTGCGGCACTCGGGGCACTTATGGATACCGGCGTTTCTATTGCAAGTACAATTAATGAAATTCATGAAACAGACTCTTCACTTGGCATCAGAGAACTTTTTCACTCCGGCATGAATGTTGGACGTGATGTCATTGGCACAATGTCAAACACGCTTATCCTTGTATATTTAGGCAGTGCACTGCCTTTAGTTTTACTGGCAAATAACATTGATTTAAACAAATTCTTCAACCTTAATCAGGTTGCAACAGAAATAACATCAGCACTTGTCGGCAGTATTGCAATTCTTGCCTGTGTGCCATTGACCGCAATAATAAGTGCTTATCTGATGAAAAAACACAAAGAAAAACCGAAATTTGATTTTGAAAAGTAATAAAACTTCATAATTTGCGCAATATTCCGAACTATAAAAACTTTATATATATAGTTAGGGGATAATTATAAATCTATGAATGAAAATTATTGGAAAAGGTTGGACCAATCTTTGAATTGGATCAGGAACTTTGGCGTGCCGCTGAATGGCGGGGAGTCGGCATATTATGCGTCGCCGATTAGTATACCGCAAAACACGGCATCAATTTTCAGCACAAATCCTGTTAGTCAATTTCCTAAAATAGAATTAGATAACGAAAAAGTAGTTGAGAATTTGCAGCAATACAGGCGGTATAATATTAACACCCAGCCGCAAAAATTAGAATTTCAAAAAGCAAAAAATATGCGTGAGGCTGTTGCATACGCGCGCAAACTCGGGATAAAGAATTTTGATATGGACGGGGATTTAGGACTGGCAAACTGGGTTAATGAAGGACTTACTGAAATATACAACAAATACAATGGCAAAGCACCTATGCCTTCTAATGTAATAAAAGACGGCGGCGAGGAAATGGTTGGTGATGCTTATTACAGTTGCAGCCGTGATACCCTTGCAATTGCTCCTGATAACAAAAAAAGAATATTATCAAGATTACTGGATAATATAGACAGTCCGTGGGAAAGCAGCAAAAGACCGCTTGTACGCTGGTATAGAGGCGTATTGCAAAATGATTTTTCGCAAATATCATATATAGACCCGAAATTTCAAAAACAGGTAGCAAAACATATTACACAATTCCAGAATTTTTCAGGCAGGATGGATGTTTCAGAAGTTAAACAACTGTACCACGAAATAAATGCATTGCTTGAAACCAAAAATATGCCGGATACAAATCCGCTGAAACTAATTTCTAATATTTACAACAATCCAAAGTATAAAAAGGCAATAAAAGGTTTTGAGTTCAAATCACTTGCCCAAATATCGAAATTAAATAGGAACGCTCAAAAACAAGAATTTTATAACATAATCAATAAACTCAAGAAAAAAGGTATAAATGCTTATGTAGAGCCGCAGAAATTTGAAGAAAATAATTCCTTCCACGTAATTTTCCATGAATACGGTCATTTCAGGCATTTTAATACAACATCGTTTACGGCTTTAAAACAGCGCACAAACGAATTTGTGTCAAATGTCAAAAAGCAAAAGACAGCAGGACAGGTTTCCAGTTATGCGAAAAGTGAACCAATGGAATTTGTTGCAGAGGTATATGCGGGATTGTTGAACGGTGTAAAATATTCACCGGAAGTCATGGCGCTGTATAAGACATACAACGGACCGCCACTGCCGCAATAGCTAAGCTATTTTTAGTGTATACCCCAATTCTTTCAAAACTTTCATTATAGTTTCAAGTTGCGGTTTTTGTTCGCCTTTAAACATGGAGTATAAATTACGTCTGTTTAAATCTGAATTTTTAGCAAATTCACTAACTGTCCCCCGCGCCTTTATAACTAACTCTAATGCTCTAAAAAATGATTTAAAATCATTATCATTAGCATATTCTTCTAAAGTAACATTTAGAAATTCTTTCTGATATTCATGATCTTTTAATCTTTCTATTAAATCTTGTTCAAAATCTATGAAATTATTATTCATATTCGTAACCTTTCATTTCATTGTAAAATATTTTAGCCTTGTTGATATCTTTTTGCTGTGTTTTTTTATTACCGGCTGATAATAAAATAACGAGAGTATTATTTATTTCGGTATAGTATATTCTGTATCCTGCACCAAAATGTAGACGTAATTCTGAAATATTTGTGTCAATTCGTTTATGGTCACCATAATTTCCTTCTAACACATGCACAAGTCGAGCATCAATGCGAGCTTTTATGTTATTGTCCAAAGTTTTATACCAATCTTTAAATGGGCATTTCCCTTTTGGGTCTGTGTAGAAAAGTATTTTTTTCATATTTATATTGTGTACTACAACACTCATTTTGTCAAGTAATTATTTAAATGTACTAATTATCCCAGATACATAAAACTTAATAAAGGCGCAATTTGTCAAGATAAATTTTCTTTATATATATAAGCACAAAAGTGAGGATATGCTCATATGTTTCATTTGAATAATATATTGAATAGCGGTTTCAGTACAATTATACCATTCTGGTCTAATCAGTATATGATATGTCAATGCCGTTTTTCATGACCCCGGGGCAATCAATATTTAGACCTCAAGCTTTGCCGGTGACAAATTTCTATCCGGGGCTTAATTTGAGTACGACTTCTGCAAATCAGGGATACAGACCGGAAAGATTGTCCTTCCAGACAGCGCAAACTCCTCAAGAAGGTATTCAATACGCTCAAAATAACTTTAATACTCATATTGAATCCTTAAACAGTAATACTGATTTTGTAAATTATGTCAATGAAGGATTAACTAATATTTATAATATGTATAAAGGACAGGTTTCATTGCCTTCGCAGGTAATAAATACTCTCAAAGGTCAAACAAGTTATTAACCTGATACCTTTATTATAAATTCTGATACAAGCAGTAAGGCACAGGAATTACAAAATATAATAGAAGATATAGATAAACCTGTGTCAGGCGATAAACAAACGCTGGCAAGCTGGTATCAGAAAGCAGTTAAAGGTGATTTTTCTCAGGTAGAATTCATTGACCCGAAATTCCAGAAACAGGTAGCTGAAAAATTGACAGAATATAAGAATAATCCGGACAGTTTTGATATCTCAGAAACACAACAATTACATCAGGATATCCAAACCTTGCTTGCGCCGAACGAAACTCTGCGTCAGAGCCCGATAAAATTGATTGAAGAATTGTATTACAATCCAAAACTTCAAAATGTAATAGAAAACGGTGAATTCAAAACATTCGATGATATTTTGGGATTGGATAAACAGGCTCAGCAAGAAGAATTTTATTCAATACTCGATAAATTAAATGAACTCGGTATAAAAGCATATGTTGACCCTGAAAAATCATATAAAGAGAACAAGTTTAATGAAATATATAAATTGCAGGGCTTGCATTTGTATTCAAGACCTGAAAACAGTTCAAAACTGCAGATGAAGAGTTTTCCGGATGAAAACGAACAACTTATTGCAAACAGTGTAACCGGAACAGGAAACACATCTCCTGCCATATTCATCGCAAATGTCTATGCAGGTGTGCTAAATGGCGGTTACTATTCAAATGATGTAATGGCATTGTATCAAAAATACAATGGTCCTCAATTGCCGGCAGGCATGAACCAGCAGCCGTTCTATATGAAATAGAAGTTTGTTTGCAGAACTCTGCTAAATATGTGTTTAATAAAGAGGCGGCGCCTTCGGCGCCGCCTCTTTTTATATCTTTATTCTTTGCAGCTATGCTTGCCCTCCCAGCTTAAGTCATCGCAGTGAAGATAATCCATGTTTTCGTTTTCAATAACCCATGCACTACACTGGTAACCGTTTTGAACACTTGATGTATTTGTTCTGTTGCAGTCGCGCTCAAATGCACCGGTATCAGCTGCAGTCCCCAGAGGCACAATTCTATCGGGATAAACATAGAAATAAAAAATATCCTGTCCTGTAGAATTTGGTGGATTGTGTATTCCATTAATATCAATTGAAAAATCAGCACATATATCATCTTTATTTTGACAAGATGCATTATTAATCCAGCCACCTATTAACGTCATTCCGTTATTAAGTGTTAAAAATGCATACTTGTTTACCTCTGCTTTTCTGCTTTGTCCACTCAAATTGTAAAGTACATCAGGTCTATAACAATTGCTTTGTTCCGGCATACATTTTTCAATAATATTTAAAGATTTACCCATCTTTTCCCAGAATAATTTTGAATTTTTAGTTGTACTGCCTGTAAGTAAAACATTTCCGTCTTCATCCGTTTCAAATTCACTGTTTTCGCTAAATCCCCAGGTATTGAATTCTCCGTTATTTACGAGCGCCATTTTATATGCTGAATTTAGCATGGAATAAGCTTTTTTAACTTTTGTTACTGTGGTCTTCTCCTTGTATTTTATAACGAGATTAGGTATTGTTATTGCTGCTACAATGCCGATTATAGCGAGAGTTATCAGTGTTTCTGCCAGAGTAAAAGCTTGTTTCATAAATCGCCTCCTATGTAATGTATTTACATTATAACTTATAATACTGTAAATATTGCATAGTATTACGAAATATTTACATATTTTTTACAAATACTATGTAAATATTACAGTTAAAAATTACTTAATTAAACACTAATATAGCATTATGAAAAAATTATTAGGCAAAAGAATCAGATATATACGCAAGATGCGTGGACTTACACAGGAACAGCTTTCAGAAATGGTGGCACTGGAACCGGCGTCATTGAGTTCAATCGAGGTTGGTCGTGCATTTCCTTCGCTTGTCACTCTGGAGCGGCTTGCAAAGGCGCTTGATGTGGAACCTGTAAATTTCTTTGAATTTACTGAAGAAAAAACTATTGAGGAAAAAAGGGCTTCAATTGTTGACAATATTAATAAACTTTCCGATAGTCAGATAGAAAATTTGTATAATTATCTTAAAATTTTTATTGCATAGCTGCCAAAAGCCAAGTTTGTTTTAGTTTTTTATATTCAAAATTAATATTATGTATTATAATACTTGCAGGTACAAATTCGGATAATTGAATATGAAAATAAGAAGTATTTATTTTTTGATTTTTGTAATTGTCTATATTTGCTCAACGGCAATAACTTTCGCAGAACCTGTAAATTTATATGAGGATTTGTCTAGCACTATATTAGTAGAAGAAACAATTACTGATGAAAATTACTTTTCAATTTCTAATGCAATTAATAATTTTGTATTAGCACCGAAGGAAAATTATACCGGCAATCCTGAACAAACAATAATTAGTGAATATATACATGCTGCTGTTGATATGCCGTTAGATAGTAAATTGGACAAGATACTTGCACCTGTTGGCTGGACAATTGGAGGTGTGGTTGCTCCTGTTTACGTAGTTGTAGACGTTACAAAAAGTTCTGTTGTCTGGACTTGGGATAATATTATCACTCCTATTGGAGACGGAGTTGATGCAGCTATTCAATGGACGGCAGAGCCTGTTTTCAATACTTTTGATTGGTGTTGGGATCACATTATAGAACCGGCGTCAAGCGGTATAATTGATGTTATTGATATTGTCATAGATAAACTTATTTACCCTGTGGCAAAAAATACATTTTGGGTTGTCGATAAAACCTTTGATTATACTGTTAATCCGATATTAGATGTGTCTTTTACATATGTTATAATTCCGGTTGCAAAAGGTATTTACTACGGAACAGATATTTGTGTAGACTATGTTATTGTTCCTTTTACAAAAGGAGTTTATGAAGGGGCAAAATTTATAGGTCCGCCTGTGTACAAACAAATCAAGAATGGGGCAAAATACACTATTGTGCCTGTAGCTAAAGGTGTAGGACATGGTGCAAAAACTGTTGGCAAAGGAATAGACTACAGCGTTTACCACATTATAAAACCAGTAAGCCAGGGGATTTGGACAGGGATAGATAAAACCCTTACTCCAATAGGAAAAACTATTGATGCTACTATAAATTCGGTACGCGCTATATATGTCTTTAATCACTAGGCGAATTTTCTTACTTTGTTACCGCACTTTGCTTTTCGGGTCGAGAATATCTCTTACAGCATCGCCGATAAGATTGAATGACAGTACAGCGATGAATATCAAAAATCCAGGTGTTAAAAGCCACGGACGATAAATGATATTTGTATATTCCTGCGCCTCTTTTAACATATTACCCCAGCTTGCATCAGGCTGCTGAATGCCAAGCCCTAAAAAGCTCAAGCCGGATTCTGATAATATATAAGAAGGCACTGATAAAGTCATTGCCACAATCACAAAACTCGTTGTCTGCGGCAGAATATGTTTAACTATTATTCTTAAGCGGGATGCGCCAATTGACCTTGCTGCCTGAACAAATTCCTGATTTTTGACAGACAAAACCATACCTCTTACAACTCTGGCAAACCCTGCCCAGCCAATCAGAGCAAGGATTACCACAATCAGCATAAACCTCTGAATACTTGTCATGCCGGCAGGTAAAATCGATGCAAGAATTATTAAAAGATAAAAACTCGGAATAGACATGACAGCTTCTGCAAACCTCATCATCACAGCATCAACCTTGCCGCCGAAATATCCTGCAATACCGCCATACAAAAGCCCGATAGGGAATAGTACAAACAACGCCAGAAAACCGATTGTCATAGAAATTCTGCCGCCAAACAGTATCCGCGAAAATACATCGCGCCCGTTAATATCTGTCCCCAGCAAAAATAGCCGTCCGTCCACATCTGTAGTCACAAGATGCCGCTGCATAGGGATTAACCCCAGAAATTTATACGGTTCACCCTTGGCAAAAAACTTCAGATAATGTTTTTGACTTCTGTCCAAACTGTAGACAATACGCAATTCGTCCATGTCAAAATCGCGTTTGTAGTTGTAGGTGTATGGACGTGAAAATTTTCCGTTTTCGTCTATTGTAAAAATCTGTGACGGCGGCACATATGCCATACTTCTATCAGAAAAATCTTTTGTATATGGAGCAATAAAGTCAGCAAACAAAAGCATAAAATATATTATGCCCAGAAGTATAAGGGCAATTTTTGCAAATTTATCTTTCATTAACTGTTTGAATAAATCTCTAATCATGCCTGCCCTCCATTTTTTTGACGGATACGCGGGTCAGTGATTATTAGAAGAATATCAGCAATTAAATTGCCCAGAACGAGCATTATTGCCCCCATCATTAATGATGCCATAACAAGGTTTATGTCGGATTTTAACACTGCTTCAAGTATTAATCGCCCGAGCCCCGGATACTGAAAAACGTATTCAGTAAGTGCAGCCCCGCTCAAAAGTCCTGCAAATTCAAACCCTAACAATGTAATCATCGGATTAATCGCATTACGCAAGGCATGTTTAAAAATAACCTTAAATTCACTCAACCCTTTGGCGCGTGCAAATTTTACGTAATCACTGTCCAGTACATCAAGAAGATTTGCCCGCATCTGCCTTTGCAGACCGGCAAGCGACAGTGTAAAAAGAACTGTTACAGGCAGCACTAAATGCCTTGTAATATCAAAAACTTTTTCCCCGAAACTCATCTCCAGAAAGTTTGAAGAAGTTAACCCGCCAACCGGAAACCAGCCTGTTTTGACTGCAAAAATCAAAAGTAAAACAGCAAAGAAAAATGACGGAATTGCCATGCCTATACTTGTCAAAACTGTTAATAGTCTATCCAGCGGCGATTTCCAGTTTATTGCCGCCAGTATTCCCAGCGGCACGCCGACACTCCACGATAAAAAGATTACAATTACCGTCAAAAGCAGTGTATTCGGTATTCTTTCCTTTAATTTTGCACTGACGAGTTCTCCGTTGGACGTCACACCCAAATCACCTTTTACAAACGATTTTGCCCACTTGCCGTACTGGATTATTATAGGTTTGTCCAACCCCAGCCGTTCTGTTTCTCTCTGCAAAGTTTCTTTTGAAACAGAAGGATTAAGGCGAAGTTCTGCAAGCGGGTCAACCGGAGATAAACGGATTATGAAAAAACTTATCAATGATACTATTATTAACAGTGGTATTGTCTGTAAAATACGTTTCAGAATATATTTCAGGATTTCCATTATTTACCCTCCCGATTTATAAATATTTCTTCTATGTTGTAGGTAATGCCGCCGAGTGATGACGGAAAGATGTTTTTAAATTTGTTTCTTATTGCATAAATTCTCAGCGGTGAATAAATATAAATCATTGGCTTTTCATTGTAAATAATTTCCTGATACTCATCATAGAATTTTTTTCGTTCTTCAAAATCAGTAGCCAGTGCTCCGTGAATAAACAGATAATCAACTCGTTTTTCCCAGTCAAAGCGTTTTGAATTCAAATCTTTTTCCAGACGCATGTTGTAGACATGCAAAGTTCCGTCAGACAGCCAGACATTCTTGCCGCCATTAGGTTCTAAAGGTGAGCCGGTAAAGCCCATAATTACCATATCCCAGTCAAGTGTGGAAACAAGTTTATTCACAAGCGAGTTAAATTCAACAGGTTTGAAGTTTACCTTCATCCCTAAATCTTCAAGGTCTTGTTTAACCATAACCCCTATTGCTTCGCGTTCGGTGTTGCCAGCATTTGTTATTAGATTGAATTCTACGCGGTGACCGAATTTGTCATAAAGTCTGCCTTTTTTATCCCAATAGAATCCGGATTTTTTTAGTAATTCGCGTGATTTATTTAAATCTCTGTCATAAGGTTTGAGTTCTTTATTTAAGAAAATAGAGTTGAGGCTTTCAGCGGTGAAAAGCGGCTGCGCAAGTCCGTTTGCGATATTCAACACCATATTTTTTCTGTCAATCGCGTAATCAACTGCCGTACGGAAATTTTTGTCCTGAAACCAGATTTGTTTTATCGGATCAACATAAAAATCACCTTTGTCATTGCGGCGTGTGTTTAAATTCATAGAAAGATACATTGTGCCGGTGTCTGGACCAATGTTGTATATTGTAAAATCAGAATGTTTTTCCAGTTCCTTAAATCTTGCGACATTCGCCCCGCGAAGACCGATTACATCCAGTTCTCCGCCTTCAAATTTTAACACTTCATTATTGATATCACCAACTATCAGATAAACAAGTTTGTCTAAATATGGCAGTTTTTTGTTTTCTGTGTTAATCAAATAGTAATTCGGGTTACGTTCAAACACAGCCCGCTGAGCCGGAACATATTCTTTAAGCCTGAATGCACCAGAAGTGACAAAAGTTTTAGGGTCAGCGTTTGTAGAAAGAAAAGTGTCAAAATATGCTTTTCCTTTATTCACTGCCGGTTGAAAGATGTGTTTCGGCGCAATTGGTGAAGATAAAAGACTGACAAACGGCGCAAAAGGCTGCGGGGTGACAAATTTTACAGTATAATCATCAAGTTTATAAACTTCCGGCAGTTTGCCGTCAATAATTACACTGTCGCGGATTGAAGTATTACCGTAGCCGCCAAAGATTATATCACGCCATGTAAACACAACATCATCTGCAGTAATCGGTTTGCCGTCAGACCATTTAATCCCGCGGCGCAAATGAATTATATAATCTGTACCATTAATTATTTCAAAGGATTTAGCCAGTTTTGGTATTGGCAGACCGGTAACCGGATGTGTTGTCAAAAGCCCGTCATACATAATATCAGACATCTGGGAAGATATATTATCTTTGGAATTAAAAGGGTTAAAAGCTTTGGGACCTTCGCCGATAGTTGAAGCTACCAGTGCACCGCCGAATTTTCCAATTGGCGCCTGTGATTGCAGATAATCAATGCCGTTAATTGTGATATTTTTCTGATTTGCCGGATAGTTAATATCAGTTATTTGTGCTTTTGGACGCAATTGAACAGCGGCATCCTGCGGCATATCCTTTTTTATACAGGCTTTGGTGATAAAAATCACAATTGCCAGAACAAAGATAATATAAAAAATTCTTTTCATATGAGTAAGAATAACATAAAATTATCTAATAATGAAATAGTCCAACAAGAGAGCTTGTTAGGGCAATTGCATGCACTCTGGGTGACAGCTAAAGACGTGCGGGCAAGGCTAGTTCGCTGTGAACTGTGACCAGTGAACGATTGTTACAAAAGTGATTAGGTGATTAGGTGACTAGGTGATTAAGAAATTTTCTTGCTCTATGTTTTCTTTCAATCTTAATGTCATCCTAACTCCTCGGTTTTTGTTCATATTTTCATTATGACATATATCGCTAAATTTTGCAAGTCCTTTTTGGGAAAAGTGAGGGGAGTGAGAGGGGTGACTAAGGTGAGTAAAGTTTTTACAATAAATCAGTCAATGAGGCATTCCTTTTTGACTAATTAATCACCACCTCACAATACTCACTTCACTCACTTTTGTCACCCAATCACCTCTGAACAATTGCTACAGTAGTGACTGCGCACTACAGCTATCGAAATTTTTCAAGTCATGAAGTTAAAAAAAACGACTAGCGGTAAGCTGGTCGTTGGAAAATCAATAGGAAAAAGGAAAAAGGGAAAGGAAATTTTTTTGTTTTTGTAATCAATAAACTGTGAACAATGAACGGTGTTATTAATTAAGTCCATTACCTTTCTCCAGGTAACTTCAGGTATTATCAGTTCACTGTTCGCTGTTCACAGTTCACTGATTACCCGAATGTTTTGAATGTTGATTCGACGTTCTTTTCGATTACTTTTGATACTGCATCCATTTCTGTTGAAATTGCATCTTGTTCAGTATCAAGTTGTTTCAATCTTAATTCTAAGTTTTTATCTTCAGCCTGAACGATTTCAATTTTAGCGTTGATTTCGTCAATAGCCTGATCGTATTGATATTTTTCGTATTCGTACTGGTTCATAGCATCATCATATGCAGCCTGGTCAGTTGTTGTACTTGTTGTGAGTGCATAAGTGATGAGTTGACCATTTGCATCAGGGATTGATATGCTGATGTAACGACCTGTAGAATCTTTTTCAACTTTACAGTCTGGTACAGCCTTAACTTCTTCCTGCTTTTGTTCTGAACCGATTGTGTAACAAGGAATGTTAGACAATGATGCACCATTGGTATCACTATATTGTGCGTTTGTAACATCTTGTTGTTTGTAGAAGTAAGGTGTCCATTCACCGGTTGTTGTATCCTGAACATATCTTACATACCAGTCAGCATCTTGACCACCGTTGTATTTGTCATTCAACAATTGAATGTAAGCCTGTTCTTCTTTCATCAAACCGTCTAACTGGTCATCTTCTAATGTGCTTAAGTATGGATCATTTTTAATTACGGTATCATTAGGTTTTGTGCCTGCATCACTCATTATACGGAGATCTGTTGCACCGATTGAGTAGGTAGCGCCGTTTCTTGTAATGACGCTTGTTGCTGCTGATACTGCTGAGAAATCATCAACCCATTGTCTTAAGTAACTTACGGTGTAATTACCATTTGGATTTGCTATCATACTTGTGATGGTATTTGTTAATGCACCGTCTTCGAATGAGTAAACTGTCTTAGTATAGTTATCGACAGAAGGCGGTACCGGAACAGACATACCTAACAAGTCGTTGTAATAATTCGCAGATTGGTTTGACAATGCTGTTCTTTGTTGGTTAATTTGTTGCCCTTCATATTCAAGATTTGTCTTTCTTGCTGTCAAGCCTAAAAATCTTGCTTGAGATGCTGCCATACCCATAATTCTGTCTTCCTTTCATTTGCTTTTCGTAACTCGTAGTTTTCATGTCGGCACATGTTTTCAAAAACTTTAAACATGTCTTCAATCATGTTACAATTTCGTTACAATTCGCATTTTTTGTTATTTTCTGAAACGGTCTGAAAGGTACGCCAGTATTGCTCCTCCGACCTCTTCATTAGGGTCGAAATTTGTTTGCGGAGGGTTAACAGAATTGCGGATTAGCATGGCTACTAAGGGACCAAAAGCGTCCGGAACCTGGATTTTTCTGTAAATTCCCGCCAGAAATGTTTGTATAAACGGTGAATTTGTTTGATTAAAGCGGGAAAGAACAGGATACATTTTATCAACACCTTTTGTGCCGCCTTCTATCATTCTATCTACAATATATAATGTTTCGGTTATCTGTGCTTCATTGTTTGAATGTGCCAGAATATCGGACAAATACGGCAGTGCCTGTTCCTTTTGCTTTACAAAATAATCTACCTTCTGCTGATTGAAGGTACAGTAGTTTGCGTCCCGACGAATGAATACATTCTCCTGACCCGCAGAAGGCACTAAGGCACTATGGCACTGAGGCACTAAGGCAGAAATCTGTGCTCTATTGGTCTGTTGTCTATAAGGATATAAATTATTTATTTGAGGATATATTGTTTGTACACTCATATTATACTCTTTTCATTGCGTTATTTTTTGTATATGTCATTGATTACTTCTTTGTAACTCCTTAGTGCCTCAGTAACTTAGCCCCTTAGTGCCTTCTAAGAATACACAAACGGCGGACCGTTTTTGACTTCAAACAGGATGTTATCAGCCATTGTTTTAAGTTGTTCTTTAGGTTTGCCGTTTTGCACCTGCTTATAGAACTCATCCATTAGAGGCTGTATTGCAGCATCTTTTTTGGACTTAAAATTGCGCAATTCCGTTGATACAAGGCGTTTTTGCAAATCAAGTTCGGTTTGCGCATTGATTTTTTTGACCTGTACTTCTTTTATAGCGTCTCCGGCTAACTTTCCGCCATAAGAAATCGCAGCAGCACCGGTCATTCCAAAGAACAACTGTCTGAATTGCGCATTATCAGTGTCTAAAAGCCAGTTGTAAAGAAATGCCCTGTAATCGTCAACAAATGATGAAAATGCGGGTTTTGGCGTGCCGTCACCACCGATGTGGGAGTTAACTTTGACAGCAGATGTTTGGATTTTAGATATTGTGCTGCTGATAAATTCTTCCACGGCTTCCGGTTTTTCCCATTTTATGCCCTGCATAAGCCTTTTTACGGTTTCCGGCGAGGCATCAATTGATTGGAACAAGAAGGCGAGATTTTCGCTGTCCTGTTTACGTGTTTCTTCTGTGGAATTCTTAACAACTTTTGATATTATGTCTTCTGTGAACTCCAGATAATCCTTTAAATGCCCCTTGCTCCGGCTTAAATTCTTTAATGACAGATAAGAAAGCCCTATTATACCGCCGACAGTTGCCGCTCCGAGAAGAAAATATGCTATAGGATTATTCTTTTTCGCCGCTGTTTCCTGTTTTGCCGCTGGCTTACCCATAAATGCTATTTGTGTAGATTTGCCAAAATTCGGCAGAATCGGCTCATCCTCTTCTGTTATATATTTATTCAACTCTTTTGCTTTGTCTGAAAGCGTGTTTCTTATAATCTGGATTTTGCCTGAAAAAGACTGGGTTTCAACATCAATCAGTTTTTCCTGCAGATTTTTCTGAATATCTGCCTCGCGTTTCTTAACCCATATTTCTTTAAATCCGTCAAAGAATGTTTTTCCCATAAACGCGGTTGCAGTAAGTGATAATACGCCTATTCCCGCAATTATAGTTTTTTTATTCGGGTTTGTTACCATCTGGAAAATAGCCTGCGAAGTCTCATCATTAATCGAAATGTTACGTGTGAGAGTCGGAAGCCATTTTTCTTTAACCATGTTTTTAGCCATATTTGTCGCGACTTTAGTATTATGGCTTATGAAAGCTGTAACACCGGCAAAAACGCCCATTACACCGAGTGCCGCAGCACTAATCGGCAAAAGACTTTTTTCTTGAGGGAGTTTGTCTTCATCGAGTTTTTGAGGCAGCTTTGCGCGATCGGATATGATGAGCATATCCACTGTGTTATCAAGGTTAACACAGGTATCTGTGCCTGCATCTTTTATAAAATTGTTAACAAGAACACCTTCTTTTGTGTTGGAATTTGTGCGTTTCTGGGTTGTAGTCAAATTCCTTTGCGCCCTTGCTGTTTCATTGTCGTGAAACGGCGTTATGTTCATTCTTGTAAATCCTTTTCAGTTTCGCCTGATAACTTACTATACAGCTTGTGTATAAAAGTTTTTAATTCAAAAGCTTTTTTAGTTTCATCAATTTTTTTGTCATCGTTGTCAATATCCAGCGGCTCAAATATTCCGAATAGAGATTTGACTTTTTTCTTGAATTCATTGAATGTTTCGGATACTTTTTTCTGTACGGCGGCTTTAAGTTCACCGTATACAGCCGTCAGCTTGTCAGAAATATCAGCCAGTTTTTGAAAGATATTTTGCGCAAAATTCGCGATGTTTTCAGGCATGCTGCGCAAGGTATTTATCGCCCCGCCTAGAACTGTATTCAGAACAAAATTTACAGGTTTTGCCACAATTGCCGGTGTGTTGGCTGTAAAAAACTGAGCCAGAGCCGACAATCTTTGATGAGCATTGGTCATGGTTTGCTGAAATACCTGCATATTTTGGACAAAATTTTGTGCATCCTGCTGTCTTGCAAGCTGTGCTTCTTTTTGAGCCTTTAAAAAAGCTCCGATGGCAGCACATTCATTCCAGCTCATTTCACCCGGTCTGGCAGAAAAATCAGCCTTTCTCATACTGCCTCCGCCGCCCATGCCATTACAAATAGGACACGCCCCGAGCGGTAATCCGTGCGGGCAAGTTCCAACTCTTGCACTATTTGTCTGTATTGTCGCCAGTGACATAAAAAAGTCCTCTTACTTTCGCCTGAGGACACTGAAAAATCTTTGCTAATAGTCAAAAAGCACGTGACTAAAGCTTTTTTCGAGTGTTCCGACTTTTACGGCTGCGGCTACAGTTGAAGATATTCACTTCATTTCCTCTATAAAAATCCTAAAATAAACGCTGCAGGCATGTCAATAAATATATATATTATATGAATTTTTGTTATCAAGATTTTAGGTTCGCTTGATTTGACACTTATGCTTTAAAGCCCTAAAATAAAAGTATGAAGAAGATTATTTTAACAATTTTATTAATAATGTTCTCTATTCAAAGTGTGTTAGCTTCTGACGGACAGCAGGCAGGAAAGGCACAGGAAGATGACATGGTTCTCCCTAATATATTTATATATTCACCGCCGCCTCCAACAGGGGATGAGGTCAAACTCAATGACAGCGACACAGTCAAAGTTAATGATTCTGAAAATCCTTACCATAATGTACGCTATGATGACAGTTCTGTTGCAAGATATGAAGTTGAAACAGAAGGAGATGATGTCATAACACTGCAGGATGTTAATGCAAAGTCTTTGAATTTAAGTAATCCATATTCTGCAAATGTATTTCAATTGAATGCGCAAAAAACAAAGTTTATTCAGCCGCAGAGTTCTGTTATGCCGCTTACATATATGCCTGAGGAATACAGAATAAGCCCTTTGAGCCGTAATCAGGAAGAAAAAGCCGGAAACTTTTCATTCGGAACTCTGTATAGTTCAGGCATTGACACTTCCCAGCTTGAATACAATGCAGGTTTATTCACACGTTATGAACGTGAAAAATTTGCTATTTCCACGGCTTATCAAAAAAATCAGGGTACTGCCTACGGGTTAACCACCGATAATTTCTACCTTTCTCCGGAATTTAAGCTTACAAACAGCGTATCCATAGGCAGTGTTCTAAAGGCTGATACAACCAGAAACCGCCGCTCAAATGAACTTGTACTCAAAATAAGACCTTTCGCAAACAAAGGCAACGACCGCGTTAATCTAGAATTCGGGGCAGGGCAGACTTATGACGAAAATAATGCGTTGTTTAAAACTCAATTCCGTTTTAATACCAATATTAAATTGTAAATTTACTTAAACGGAATTGTATTAACAACTTATTTCTATTATAATTTGAATATCCGAGGTTGTAAAATTGGCACAGATTCGTAAAACTCAAACAGATAATAATACTTCAGAAGAGCTGAAACAAAGACTTGATAAAAAAACAGGCTTTTATTATTCGTTTTTGACTCTGGTTTTATTGTTTTGTCTGATTCAAGTAGGATTCGGGGTAATATTGAATGTGTCTAAGACAATCTCTTACAGAGCAAAAATATTCACCATGCAAAAAATTAAAAATGCCGCGATTACCAGAAATGACGATTTGAAACAGGAAATAAAAATGTTTTCTTCTGCCACAAGTCTTGAAGGCATTGCACGCAACAACCTTAAAATGGCTAGTGAAGACGAAGTGCTGATTCTTATTAACAATCCGCCGGCTGAAAAAACTACTAAACAAAAAAATCTATTAGACAAAATTAAAAAAATTGTAGGTAAGCATAATGCAAAATAAAGAAATTATGGAATACATTCAACACGCTTTTGAACTTAAAGAACAAAAATGCTATAAACAGGCAATAGAAATGCTTTACAAAGTGCTTGAGGAAGAAAACGACAATATTGAAATTCTTTTCCAGATAGGCGAATTGTATTATTTAATGCAGAATAATCAGCGCGCAATTCAATATCTTGAAAAAGTTCTATTAAAATCGCCACAACATATTGAAACGCTTAATCTCCTCAAAAAAATCTATGTTTCCATGAATATGTATGATGAAGCTGAAATATATGCCGAAAAAATATTTGAGACGGATAAATCATCTGAAAATCTAAAAGAATTAATTTTGCTTGCTGATAAGACAAACAAACCGGAAAAAATAGAAGAATATAAAAATTCTGACCTTGCAGATGATAGCGTTATGTTTGCAATAGCGCAGATATGCTATAACCACGGTAAAATTGATGAAGCCAAAAAAATTCTGGCTGAATTACCGGAAAATGAAGATGCACTAATGCTGCTTGGTAAAATTAGTTTTGATGAAAGTGATTTTTCAAAAGCACAGGAGCTCTTTTCCAGACTGCCTCAGTTTTATGAAAACGCTGAATTATACAATTATCGCGGATTGTTTGCACTTGAGGATATGAATTTTATAGAGGCAATAAAAGATTTTTCAAAAGCCTTAAATCTTGATAAAAGAAATGCACGTTATGCTTACAACCTTGGAAATGCGTATTTTTACAACGGCTGGATAAAAGAAGCCGTAAAATCATATCTTGATGCTGTTTGTCTGGCACCGGAAATTTTAGATTACCGGTATTCACTCGCATACCTCTATTATCAGACAAAAGCTTATGATAAAGCACAAAATGAAGTTGACTATATTTTAGAACAGGATGCGAATCATTATCCGACACGGGTTTTAAATGCTGTTTTAAAATTTCAAAACAGAGATTATCTCGGGGCAAAGAACGATTTGGAATTGCTTATCGCAATTAAAAAAGATGATTTTGCAATAACTTCGCTGGTTAAAGTATATGAAGAACTGCAAATGTTTGAAAAAGCAGAACAGCTTATCAAACCTCTAATAGAAAACTCACCGGAAAATCTGCAATATAAATATGAATATGCTGAGATTCTTGTATCAGAAAAGAAATTTGATGAGAGTCTTGCTTTTATAGAAAAGATTATTGCAGAAAACGAAAATTATCTTCCGGTATACGAACTGGCAGCCAGAGCCGCATTTAACAAAAATGATCTGGAATCAACAAAAGATTATGCACAGCGTTCAATTTCACTTGATATGAATTTTGCCGCCGGATATTATTATCTTGCGCTTGTCCGCCGTGAAGAAAAAGATTATGATGAAGCTATTGAGTGTATGAAACGAGCTATTATGTATGATTTGAACAATGCTGAATATTATGCCGGCATGAGTGAATTATACAGGCTTAAAGAAGAATATAAATCAGCACTGGAATACGCTAATGAAGCCTCTGCACTCGACAATTCAACAAAATACAAAGTTTTGTATTCAGAACTTGCCGCATTGAATCGTAAACAAAAATAGCAAAAAAATTTGTCCTCAAAAAAAATAATATTATAATATATAATACGGGATTATAAATGAGGAGATGAAACGTCGTATGAAAATAGATAAAATATTAGGAATAGCTGTTTTAACTGCAGGGCTGGCATTACCTGTATTTGCAAAAGATGAAATATTTATACCGCAGAATTATCCGGAAAAATACAATGCGGAAAAAATTACTGAATTAAAACCGATGTATAAAAATGTCAGCAAAGAACATATTATATATGTGGCACTAGATATGCTGAGAGGCACAAACGGCGATTTTTCAAGAAAAGCGATTATGGGTAACAATTTATCCGGCAAACCTGTCAAAGTTGAATTCAGAGATTTGGGAGCGATAAACCCTGAATATGCAGAATTTGACGCACTAGGCTGGAAAAAGGGTAAGAACTTATATATATATATAAACCCGAAACATCAGGATGCCCCGCCTGCAGCAATAGCGGCTTTACTTGCGCATGAAGCATTGCATCAGGATGAATACAATTCACTTGCAGAAGAAACTTATGCATGGACTATGGAAGCTGCTGTATGGTGTGAATTATTGAAAATTTATCCGGAAAGCGGCGATGAAAATCTGCATCCGCTGGTAAACCGCGAAAATACTCTGAAAAAACTGTTTGAACGCGGACAGTATACCAACCAATATATTAAAAAAACAGTCTATTCTAACCCAGGATACAAAGACCTGCCTTCTACTTCTCCTGGATTTGAAGATTTGTAATTTTACCGGCGCGTCAGGCGGAATTTGTTGAAAAATCTACATTTATCAGATGATTTTTTTATAATTCCAATCTCTTAACCAAAAGTATATTGATTATAAAAATTTCTTGATGTTAAATATTGGTATGAAAAAATTTCAGGTTGTAATATTTATAGTTTTAACGGTTATGCTGCTTGCATTAAACAAGTTTATAATGCTGAAAAACAGCAGTATACCGGTTGCTGATGCGCCGGAAATGGTCAATCACAACCATGTTTCATCTCAGAGATTGTTTGATAATGTATGGGAAGAAATTAGAGACAATTATTACGACGCTAATTTGAACAATCAGGACTGGAGCCGCTGGAAATCGCATTACCACGGCAAAATCAAAACTGATGAAGATGCAAAAGTCGCTATTGACTCTATGCTTGCCAGTCTTGACGACCCTTATTCAAGATTTTTGACAAAATCAGAATACTCTGACCAAAATACGTCTATAAATTCTAAAATCACCGGAATAGGTGTTAATATCGCTTCAATAGCCGGTAAAATACATATTATAAATGTCATAGAAGGTACTCCGGCACAGTACGCAAATCTTCTGCCTGACGATATAATCGTTGCTATTGACGGCAAAGATGTAAGCGGCATGCCTCTTTCTGATGTGGCTAATCTTGTCAGAGGTCCGGAAAACAGTATTGTGGAACTTACTGTAATGCGCAACAACGACAAACTAGTTAAAAAAGTTATGCGTAAAGAAATTAAAATTAAAACAGTAAGAAGTTCTATGGAAAAAGATATCGGCTATATAAAAATTTCTACCTTTATCGGAGCAACAACTCCTAATGAATTTCTTGACGCACTGGAAAAAACAAAAGATGCCGAAGGACTTATCATAGATTTGCGCGGCAATACCGGAGGACTTTTGCCGAATGCAATATTTATCGCCAACTTGTTTATACCGGAAGGTAAACTCGTAAGTATTGTCGGGCGTGACGGTTATAAATACGATATACTCGCGCAGGATACAAAATTTGGAGTGCAAAAACCGCTTGTTGTACTTATTGACGGAGCAAGTGCAAGTGCAAGTGAAATACTCTCCGGTGCGCTCAAAGATTACCATAAAGCAAAACTCGTCGGCACACGTACTTACGGCAAAGGTATGGTTCAGAAAATTATACCGATGCAGAATGAAACCGGCTTAAATCTGACTATCGCAAAATACCTTACCCCTAGCGGCACTGATATCAATAAAAAAGGTATTGAACCTGATATAAAAGTTACTTTCAGTCTGAACGATTTGCGAAACCGCAATGATGCACAATTGAATGCCGCTAAAAACTGCTTATCCAAAATGCTCACTCAAAATTAGTTTTATTAAGCCCGTTGAATTCCTGTCAAATTTGTAATATAATCATAGTGTAATATTACCGTATAATTAAGAAAAGAGTACATTATGAAAAAAGAACTTATTTTTTTGGGACCGCCGGCTTGTGGTAAAGGAACTCAAACCGACAAACTGGCAAAATTTTTGAATTTTCCGCATGTTGACACAGGGTCACTTTTAAGAAACGAAATTAAAAACGAAACTGAAGCCGGTAAAGAGGCTAAAAATTACATAGATAAAGGGCAGCTTGTTCCGGCTGAACTTGTCGCCAAAATAATTAAAAACAGATTGTCTCAAGATGACTGTAAAAACGGTTTTATACTTGACGGGTATCCTAGAAGTGTAGAACAGGCAGACAAATTAGAAGTTATTAATGCTGAAATTAATAATGGCGAAAAAGTAGATTTTAGAGCGATATATTTTGATATAGACACAAATCTTCTTGTTGAACGTATTGTGAACCGTCGTTCCTGCCCTGTTTGCGGCGAAATTTATAATTTGCAGTCAAAACCGCCAAAAGTTCCTAACCACTGTGATAATGACGGGGCAGAACTTACCCAGCGTAAAGACGATACAAGAGAAGTCGCTCAGGCAAGATTTGATACATATTTCAAAGAAACCTCGCCTTTGATTGATTATTACCAAAATAAAGGCGTACTAAAAACAATTGATGCCAATGGCACAATTGACGAAGTTTGGGACAGATTGTTAAAAGTAATTGAATGATAGTAAGAAAGGCTGTCGATGATAAAGAGAAAATCTAGAGATGAAATAAAACATATGCGCCATGCCGGTCATATCGTAGCATTGGTGCATCAAAAAATGAAAGAAGTTATAGAACCGGGAATAAGCACAAAAGAACTTGATAATATTGCATATAATATTATTAAAAAAGAACGCGCAATTCCTACCTTTTTAGGTTACAACGGGTTTCCGGCAAGTATTTGTGCCTCAATAAATGAACAGGTTGTACACGGAATTCCGGATGAAAAAGTAACCGTCAAAGAAGGCGATATTATAAGTATTGATGTCGGCGCAACATATGGCGGGCTGGTCGGCGATGGAGCCTGGACATATCCGGTCGGAAAAGTAAGTGACGAAGTTCAAAGACTCCTTAACGCAACTGAAGAAGCCCTATTCGCAGGTATTGCACAGATGCGTGACGGTAATGTGCTTGATGATATCTCAAGCGCTATAGAAGCAGTTGCCAATCGCGAAAAACTGGGAATTGTTCGTCAATACGGCGGTCACGGCGTGGGGCATAATATGCATGAAGAACCGTTTTTGTTTAATTACAAAGTCGGGGATAACACTCTGATTAAACGCGGTTATGTAATTGCAATAGAACCAATGCTTAACCTTGGCGGTGATGAGGTTGTGGTCGCTGATGATGAATGGACAGTAAGTACAGTAGATAAAAAGCCTTCTGCGCATTTTGAACATACTGTGCTGGCGACCGAAGATGAACCGCTTATCATAACACAATTGATGCAATAAAAAGGAGGATGTATGGGCTGGATTTGCTTAATTGCAGCAATATTGCTGGAAGTGTTAGGTACGACTATGATGAAACTGTCAAACGGTTTAACACAGTTGATGCCGGCATTGGCGATGTTTGTCTGCTATATATTATGCTTTGCAGTTCTGGCTATTGCACTGAAGACAATTCCAATGAGTATAGCATATGCAATATGGAGTGCTATTGGCATTGTTATAATCTCTGCAATAGGCATTTTCTTTTTCCACGAAGACCTTAACTGGATAAAAGTTGTTTCAACTGTAATAATAATAGCCGGTGTGGTAGGGCTAAAATTAAGTTCAACATAAACATTGACAATTGAATATGAGGGCATACCCTGATTATTTCCCTGAGTGACGTTGGCGTAAGCACATACAGCGAAGGGAGGTGATAGAATGGTTATAGATAAAATAGAGCTGCTACTGATTCTGTTTCTCGTAGCAACTCTTAAAAAGTAACCAAATATAGGGTATTTAAAAAGCGGTTGCGAGCCGCTTGCCCTATATATATATTATAGCAGTATTTAAAATATTTTTCAACCCTTAGAGGAGCAAATATGAAATATTATGTAGGATTATCTTTAGCATCAGGATCTAGTATGGATTCAGGACTGGCTGTTCTTGATGAAAACAATACCTTAATTCTTGTTGATAAACTGTACAAAGTCAACGATATAATACATTTTTTTGACAATTTTTCGTCACTGAATTATTCCAAAATATGCGTATCACTTGCGTGGGATAGAACAATGCTTAACGGAAAATGGCGGGTCTTAGGCAAGTCTTATCAAATGGTTGCAACCAATATACTTATGCCAAATTTAGATAACTGGACTCAACGATATACAACAAGAGGCAGTGAGTACTTTAAATCGTTAACAGAAAAAGGGGTAGAAATAGACCGTTTTGAACTCTATTTGACCCGCCAGAGTATGCATCTTAATTCCTGTTACAAGGAGCGTTCACCTGCAGATTGCAAATTCCTGCAGCAAACACTAAGAAGCGAATGGGGAATGGATTTGCCGGTAAATATGATGCCAATGTCACAATTAGAAGCAATTGTAGGGGCTATTCTTGCAAAAGAAACTGTTACCAATCCTGATAATATAAAAATTATTTCAACATTTAGAGACCTGAATGTTATAGATATAATTCATCCGATAAAAAATCTGGCAAATGTCTGATTAAAAAAGCATTTTATAAACAAGCCTTACAAGCTCATCGTTATTTTCGAGTTTTTGTATAATTTTGTTTCGTAATTTTGCCGTATCGTCCAGATGTGTAAACCTGAATAAATCCTGCGGAGAAACATCAAGGACTTCAAGGATTTTTTCAAGTGTCTGCACCCGGGGGAATGTCTGTGAATTTTCAATTTTGATTATATTTCGCGGTTCAATTCCGACGAGTTCGGCTAGCTGTTCCTGCGTGAGTTTTTTCTCTTTGCGAAGTTCGCGTATTCGTTTACCTAATAACTCTTTTAAATTGTCCATGAGATTCTCCTTTTAATATATTACAATTTTTATGGTTATTAAGTTATGACACAATAAATCACATTATATTGACAAATATGATTTTTAAAATTAGAATAGTGATGTAAAACATCTTGTTTAAGGAGAAATTATGAATAATAAAGTCAAGATTGCATTCACACTTGCTGAAACGCTTATTACACTCGCAATAATCGGAATTGTTGCAGCATTGACAATGCCGGCTCTGATACAGCGCTATCAGGAAAAAGTTACGGTGACAAAGTTAAAGAAAATGTACAATACTCTGACTAATGCTCATAGTTATATCCTTTATGAAAACAATTATAATGTTCAATGGCTGAATATTTTTGATGAAGCCGGAGCAATTGACACTTATGAAAAATTTAAACCTTATCTGAAAGTAATAAAAGATTGTAATACACAAAAGTCTGGATGTTTTCCCACAGATTATACAAAAAAGAATGGGGGTTATCATACGCCTTATGATAGTCGTTATTATAAAGTCATTTTAAGTGACGGTTCAGGGATAATGTTTCGGGCTGGAGGGAATAATGAACAAGAGTTTTATGCAGATATATTCTATGATGTTAACGGTGAAAAAGCGCCTAATAAATGGGGACATGACTTGTTTGAATTTCTTGTCATAGGGGATAAATTATTACCTGGCGGGTCATTGTCGGGTAATGTTGAGGAAAGCTGTCTTGCTCCGACCGGAGATGGATTTGCCTGTGCAAAATGGGTTATTGAAAAGGGTAACATGGAATATTTGCATTGTGACGACTTAAGCTGGACAGGCAAACAAAAATGTTCTGATTAATCGAAATTTGTCAAATCTGAAAATTTTGCACCTAAAACATCTGTAATAGCAAACAATTTCTTTAAACTTATATTTTTCTGACCGTTTTCTACGCGCGTGATGTACTCGCGGGAGAGGTCTACTTTTTCTGCCAGAAATTCTTGAGACCAGCCTTTCTGCTGCCGGAAATATGCTATGTTTTTACCTAATTTTTTCAGCCTTGACATGTGACCTATTTTGCCCTAAAATCATAACCATGTCAGTGACCTATTTGTCCGAAAAAATATGAAAGGAAAACTTATGGAAATGAAAAAAGCTTTTACTTTAGCGAAAGGCAGGCTAGCCTGCACCAATACACAGGCGACCGCTAAAGCCGCGTTTACGTTAGCAGAAGTGTTGATAACCCTTGCCATAATTGGCGTGGTAGCGGCAATAACGATACCGAGCTTAGTAAAGAACTACAACGAAAAGGCATGGGCAACCGCACAGGATGTGTTTACGAAACGCCTAGAAGTTGCCACCAGACAAATGAACACAGAGGAAAAACTTGCAGGCTACAATTCAACCATGGACTTTGTAAATGAATTAAAGAAGAAAATCAAAATAACCAATGTATGTGATAGCAATAATTTAAGCAAATGCTTTGAAAGAACAATTTTAACAGCGGACGGTCAGGAAGTGGACGCTGTGAATTTAAAGACATCTGCCAAACTTGCCAAAGAGGATTGGGGCACAGAAACCGTTGGCGTTCAATTTGCAAATGGAATAAATGCATTAATAGCATACAATCCGCAGACCGACCAACAACCGTTCAATAATCAGTTTAGCGCAACCGAGGCAAGCATGGCGATTTTGTACGACGTATCCGGACATAAGAATCCAAATACCTTAGGTAAAGATGTAAATCAGAATGCGAATGTAAAAAAACTTGGCTGTATGATTAAGAAAGATTTAGTCGGCGGCATGTGCATAAGCCAGATACTCGCCCCGGGAACAGGATATAGCCCAATGACATTAGAAGAATGTAACCAAGCGGTATCCGACGGAGAATTAGGTATACAGGCTTGTTACTACAGTAGTGATTATTGGGCTGGAGCAGTAAAGGCATGCGGAGGAATAAACAACATGCCAACAATGACACAACTAGGCGAACTAGCGACATATGTATATAATCATGACAGTACAATAGGCGCTCAGCAGGATGTATCAGGCTTAACCCTAGACACAACCAAAGCAGCTCAATTCCTCTCAGCCTCCCCAGGTTCATCTTCTGGATGGTTCTATGTTTGGTCTGGGCAGGAGTACAGCAGCAGCAACGTGTACTACCGCTTCTTCGCCTCTACCAGCACGGACTTGAACCGCAGCAGCCGCTACGGCAGCGGCGGACTCGCGGTTTGTCTTGACCATTAAGAGGCAGAGCCACTTGCTGGGGTGAGTCTGGTGAGTGCAGTGAGTAATGTGAGTAAAGTATTTACAATTAATCAGGCAATGTGATATTTCACGTTGCCTGATTTTTTTTACATGTCATCGCGCACTTGCGGATTGCGAGCAGAGCGGATTTGCGTACGGACGGAGCGCGAGCCGGCAGAGGGCGAAACGGCGACGCGAAGGCGGCGGCGTTGCAGACCCGTTTAACGCCGGCGAGTAAGACAGCAAAGCGAGTCCGGATAGCGAGGAAATTGAGCGGAGTTGAACCGCAGGTTCAAAAGCGAAACTTTCCGAGCGTGGAGCAAATCCAAGACAGGGGGCTAGGGCACTAAGTAGTTAATAAAAATAAGGCAACGCTTGATTCTTGCTTTGCCTTATTTTGAAATCCTCTTAATCACCTAATCACTCAGTCACCTAGTCACTTTAAAACTGAGATCGCCCAACTGCTTGGTTGCTCGCAATAAACGGGTCTACGGGCTGCTCCGCCGGCTCCACGCCGCCGTGTGCGCCCTGCGCC
>CALUQX010000008.1 GCA_944323045.1 Candidatus Gastranaerophilales bacterium
TTGCCGCCTCCAAAGAAAGCTCCTACAGCCTCAGCTCGCAATCCGCAGTTCAGCATGACAAAAAATAAATAAGGCAATGCTTGAATCTTGCTTTGCCTTATTTTGAAATCCTCTTAATCACCTAATCACCCAGTCACCTAATCACTTTAAAACAGAGATCGCGCAACCAGTGCGCGATGACATGTAAAAAAATCAGGCAACATGGAATATCCACATTGCATGATTAATTGTAAATACATTACTCACATTACTTCACTGCACTCACTTTACTCACTCAACTAAGAGGACAAAATCCTCTTAGTTGTCACCTATGCACACTGCAAGAGTAGCTCTGTCGCGACGACTATAAAAATTACCATAGTCGGATGAAGTAGAGCTGAATTCACGTGTATATGCATAAGTACGCCCTTCCTGTTCGTTCCAGACATAAAACATGTCTGAATATGGCGAAATTGATAGGAATTGAGCTGCTTTTGTTTTATCTAATGTTAAATTACGTGTTGCTCCACTGGAATCTATGCTGTCGGTACTGTATACATATTTTGCTAGTTCCAGTAGCTGCTCTCGACTTGGCATATTACTCTTAGCACCGCAGGCTTTCACTGCGCCTGCCCAATAATCAGGCTCGTAGTAACAGCCATTTATTCCTAAGGCTTCTTTTTGAGTTTCACATTCAGCTTTCGTCATCGAGCCATACCCTGTTCCAGAGGCAAGTATCTGTGTTATACACATACCGCCTACTAAATCAGGATTAATCAGACACCCAAGTGTTTTTACATTAGCGTTCTGATTTACATCTTTACCTAATGTATTTGGATTTTTGTGTCCAGATACGTCATAAAGTATCGCCATGCTTGCCTCTGTTGCACTAAATTGATTATTGAATGGTTGTTGGTCTGTATTAGGATTATACGCAATTAGGGCGTTTATACCATTTGCAAATTGTACTCCAACCGTCTCTGTGCCCCAATCCTCTTTTGCAAGTTTGGCAGAAGTTTTCAAGTTCGTGGCGTCCACCTCTTGACCGTCTGCTGTTAAGATTGTACTCTCAAAACATTTGCTTAAATTATTGCTGTCACATACATTAATTATTTTAATTTTCTTCTTTAATTCGTTTACGAAATCCATTGTCGAATTGTAACCCGCTAGTTTTTCTTCTGTATTCATTTGTCGGGTTGCGACTTCTAGACGTTTCGTAAACACATCCTGTGCCGTTGCCCATGCCTTCTCGTTGTAATTCTTAACAAGGCTCGGTATCGTTATCGCCGCCACAACGCCGATTATCGCAAGGGTGATTAGCACTTCTGCCAAAGTAAACGCAGATTTTTGGAAAGTGACTAAGTGAGTGAAGTGAGTACGGTGAGTACCGTTGTTTCTGGAATGGGTCTGAGCCACTGCTTTGTTGTTGTTTAGTTTCATTGTTTTATTCTCCTTTTTTCTGTCTTATAATTATATTTTTACATTTATTCTTATTTATAATCCACCTTTTGGTGGGTTATATGTTTTTCACAAGTTCTTCAACTTGTGTTGTGATTGGCGGATTGGTAAATACGGTTTACTATAAATTCTTGTTTGAGATCCCGCAAGGTCACTATTTTGGTGTATTGCTGCAATCCTGTTGCGGGATGACGGGTTTTGGCTGTGATTTGACAGCTGAGGAGATTCTGAAACAAGTTCAGAATGACATGAATGTGGCAGGGGCTGCACTTCTTTAGCAGGTTCCCATATGTAAGAGCACACTTCGTGTGCCCTGAAAGCCTTGTGGGGCTTAGAGTTTGGCACCCCCCCCCCCGCAAAACTCAGTATTCATGCGGGTTTCAGGCACTTTGCAAGATGCAAAAGGCTCATGGTTGCACGCACCAAAAGTGAGCGGGGTGAGTATTGTGAGTGAAGTGAGTTCCGTTTGCATGAAGTTACCAACATTGCGGTGGGCACGCTCCGCTTTGCCCACCCTACGGAAATTGTTGAGGTCGAAACCACAACATACATTTTCATCTTTTCGTTCCTGCAAACTTCCTGTCATACAATTCCTATGTGTTTGTCATCTATATCTTTATTATTACATATGTTGCTGAATTTTTCAAGTCCTTTTTGTGAAAAGTGAGTGAGGTGAGTGGGGTGACTAAGGTGAGTAAAGTATTTACAATCAATTAGGCAATATGGCATTCCTTTTTGACTGATTAATTAATCACCACCTCACAATACTCACTTTACTCACCTCACTCACTTTTGTAACAACCGTTCACTGATCACAGTTCACTGCCACATTATTGTTTATTGTGCGGGTGTGGAGGTGGTAGTTGCTGGTGTTTCTTCTGTTTTAGATTTAAATAAGTTCTTTAGATTGTTTTGTATATTTTGCAACTGTTGTTTTGCAGCTTCGTTCTGCTTTTTCACCTCTTCTATACTGTTTTTAAAATTTTCCACATTACTCTGGTGAACATCTTTTATTGCCTGTGTTGTATTTTGTATCTGTTCCTTTATACTGACAGACTCTATTGCAGAGGTATCACATTCTGAAAGCCATTTGAATGATTTTACAGAACTCTTGCTCTCTATCCCGCCGTTAAACACAACTTTAAAGTCTTTATAATTAGTTTCACCGGATGAAAGTGCCGGTAATTCAGATATCTTTTCACCACGAGGATTAGTTGTCATAGTCTTTATAACAGCAGATGTCAAATTCCCGAATTTTGGTATAAATGAGGTTAATTTATCAACAGAAAGTTCTCCTATTGGTCCTAATAATTTAATCACTTCTGCAGAAAGGCGCCCTAGCACAACCAGATTAGCAGTACCGTTTAGTAAATTATATTTACCGGTAATATAATAGCTCATTGATGGTCCTGATGTTTTTATGTTCTGGATATTTGCCCAGCCGTTGTTAAATGACATTTTGCCAGAAATAGTTTTGAATTGTGCAGTATTTTTTACTGTAGGCAGTGCAGTGATAGATGTCACAGCGGCGTTCATTATTGAATTTGATTTTATATTATCAGCAAGCAGGAAGTTTTCCAGACGCCCGATATTTAAGAATGAACCGTCCTGAATATTAAATTCGGCAGCACCTTTTAAGGACTTCATCATTTCTGTTTCGTTCGCGAGATTGAGCGACAAATCAGCATCAAATCCTAATGTGCCGGAAAGTGCATTTTTGATGCCTGCAGCGCCTTCTATTGCTTTTACTGCATTCATATTTGCACCGGTTAAGTCAATTGCCGCACTATTCTTTGATATATTATAAGCAACATTACCGTTAATTGTGCCGGAAAAAGCTTCGCCGGTTATGTTATTCAGATAAAGAATATTATAGTTTTTTAAAGAAAAATCAGATGTTAAATTTTCCGCAATTATACCGCCGGATTTTAGTTTTTTCAATGTACCCTTTCCGTTTGCTATTGCACCCGCAAGGTCAAGTTTAAGGTCAGAAATATCCACCAGCATTGACGGTATTTTTATAGAACTCATATTGACACTGCCGCTCATAGCAGGATTATTCAAAGTGCCTGTGATAGCGAGATTTGCTGTTGTCTGCATTTTGGAATCGCTAAATCCCGGGATTACAATCCCTAACTGTTTGTTTGTAAACAATTTGAGATTCAGATACGGATTAGTGAAAATATCACTTACATTTCCTGAAAGCACAACAAGCGGATTTGTGCCTGCACTTATATATGTGTCTGCAAATTCAAGAGTAGAACCGGCAAGATTGATTGAACTGTTCAATGTCATTTTTTGACCTTTTAACTGGTCGACTTCAACTATAGAAAGATAATTTGCGGCGTCTGCATTCAATTTAACAGTAATATTCTGTCGTGCACTGTTGCCGGTAATAGAAAGATTCAGCGGCATTTTTCCGTTAGCGCGAACCATTGATTTAAAATCAGCAGGCAGCATATTTTTTATGTCAGAGGCGATAATATTACCGTTTGCAGTCAAATTTATATTCATATCAGAAAGATAATCTGCAATTTTTCCGGCAACATCAATACGCGAATTATTCAATAGAACATAGGTATCGGATATCACAATATCTTTTTTATCTGCATTAAGTTTTACGGCAGGCACAGCAACCGTAAGCATCGGGTTAAGTATTTTAATCTGCTGTGATGTGATTGTGCCTGACTGTTCGGCGGATTTAAAATTGACACTTGCATCCGGAAGAACAATTGATGTTTGGGATGGCTTATTTTTCAAATTAAAATCATCTACAGTTAAATTCAAAGTGAGTTCCGGTTTATTAAGTTTTCCGCTTAGGGCTGCATCAGCAGAGAGTGTACCGCTTTTGAATTCATTGTCTTTTAAAAGCGCAAGTTGACCTGCGGCAGCGATTAAAGATTTTATTTGTAATCTGTCTGCAATAAGATGCAAATCTGCTTCTGCATCCGGTTTTACTGTACCGTAAATTTTTAAAGGATGTGAAAATACGGTAAGTCCCGCATTTTTTATATTTACCATACAGTCTGCAAAATCAACGTCTGCATTTATATTATCCAGAGCAATATTATACAAAGGATATTTTATACCGGCTGACGGAATTTTAAAATATCCGGAAGATTCAACTTTTTTGAGGTTTGATTTAACGCTAAAATCCGCGTCGATTTGACCTGTTGCGCTTAATGAGTCTAAATCGTTATAATTAAAAGATTTTGCGACACTGTCAACTATTGCAATAAGGCTGTTAATACCTGCGTTGGATTTAAAATTCAAATCAACGGCAGGATGTTTTCCTGTTTTAAAATCCCCGAGAATTTGAGTAATTTCATTTGCGGCGGAATAGAGTTTTGTATTAAGTTTAATATGATTGTTTTTAAATTCCATACCGATTGTGCTGTCAGGGAGTTTTTTACCGTCAACAGCAATGCCCAATTTATCAACGAGGATTGTACCGTTTAATTTTGCATCATCAGCAGTGCCGGAAATTTTTAAATCAGTGGTAAGATTTGCTGTTAATTGATTGTGATAAAGGGCTTTAAAAATATCTATGACATTAAACATGACAGGCTGACTGTCTTCTTTTTCTTCTGCAACCGGCGGATTGAATACTAAATCATGCAGATTCAAATCCGGCATGATTTTATTAAACAGTTTTAAATCATAATTAAATTGGGTGCGGTTATCCAGAATAAATTTTCCGTCGGCGGTTATTTTAATTGATTTGTCCAGAATAAAGTCTGCGATTTTTGCCTGAGAACCGGTAATTGCATAAACTTTAGATGTTGGTATATCAATAAAAGATATGTTATAATTTCTGATATTAATATCAGGCAGATGGTTTGACAATTTAAACCCGAACGGCAATTCAGCAGGCGCACTTTGAACTTGAGAGTCATCCTGTTTTTCAGCTTGCGGCAGATAATCCTCAAGTAAAAATTTACCGTCTTTTTTTATTTTTAGAGTAGCTATGATATTTTGTGCTGCAATATTATCAAGTTCAATTTTTCGAGCCAGGAGAGGGAATATAGATAAAGTAAGCTGGAAATTATCAGCATTCAATATGCTGTCATCAGTTGGGAGCATAACATCAGCATGTCCGACTTTTATACCGGCTGTAAGCTTTGGAGTAGTAACTAATTGTACATCTTCTAGTTTTAGTTTAAATCCGGCATCTTCCGCAATTTTTGTTATCTGCGGCAGATAGGAATTTAACAGCCCGTTCAAAAATAAAGGAAGCATTAAAAAGATAACATAAATTGCTCCAATAATTGAAACAAGTACAATTCCGGTCTTTTTTACAGTATTTATATTCATATGGCATATCCCTCTCAACATAAAACTCTTTTATGTTAGTGTTATACCATAAAAAGGAAATTAATTCATCCTTAAATCTTCTGCCAGCTCGTCGAATTTTGCAGTTACATGTTCTGCAAAGTTTTCTTCATTAAGTGTTTTTAAAATATCATTTTTGGTGCCGCAAGCCAACACACAGCGATTTGGCTGCTCCAGCGGACTTTTTACGACAGCTTGAAGATATCTTAGTTGGTTATAATTTGGTTCATTTTTTAATGATTGCGGCAATGGTACTATTTGTAATCTCATTTCGTTTGCATAGACATCCGGATTATGATTAACATAGCGTTCTATAACAGGTGCAAAATCACCATCCTGCGGAACTTCGCGTTCTGCACGGTTTGAGAGATTTTTTACGGCACTTTTGGCAAAATCTTCTATTGTTTCAGGTTGAGTATCCATTTTTTGGGTTCCTTTGAAATTGATTGTATTGTATTGATTCACAGGATTAATTTCAGTCATATTTACCTCTCATTTATTATAACATACTATTGTGGATTTTTAAAGCCTATAAGAACAATCGGGAGATTTTTCTTCCGTGCAAACTCTAAAAACTCAGACGGCACATCATTTATATCTGACACTCGTGCAATAAGTCCTTTGATACGCGGATTGATAGATACAATTTCACTGTGTTCATAACCTTGAAACAGGGCATCGCGTGATTTTTCAAAAGCGTAGACTAAATCATCTGCCTTGAATGTTCTATCACCTATTTTTATATCTTTAATCTGAGTTGTATACTTTTTAGAGAAAATGTATTTTGAAATTTGGGCATAATCTTGTAATGATATGTCAAGACCGCGTTCTTTCATAGCTTCAATAAATCCGTCACGAACAAATGTTCTTGTTTCTCCACTCTGATCAAACAGTATGCTGGCAAAATCGCTTATATCTTTCTGCATGCCAGAGGCTAAGTTTCCATAATAAGCCTGCGCAACATTAGGTTTGTCCACATCAAGAATAAACCCGTATTTTCTGTTTGTGTAAGTTCTGTTATTATCAAGACTAATCAAAGATGTTGACCATGTGCTTTTATTTGAAGTATTGGCAAGCAATGCCTCAACTGTCGGGAATTCATCCGGTCTTGTCATGTGTACGGTAAATCTTGCATTGTCCTTAGTTGTTCCCGGAGCAAAGCCATATTGTTCAAGGTCATTTATAGTTTCATCAGTGAGATTAAGGACTTTTAAATCAACTTCTTCACCGTTAATATTGACTTTTTGAGTCGGGAATTTTTCCATTGCACGGGTAAATTGTGTATCAAAAACTATATTTGCTTTTTCACGCATTTCTTCTAATTTCTCTTCTATCGGACGCGCTTTGTCACGCATGTATGCGTCAAATTCAGCCTGATTAGCAGTACCTGTTTTTTCAAAGTGGAATGTAGGATTGACGTTTGAAAGATCAGATTTAGCCAGAATCATAGAGATTTTGAAATCTTCCGGACGTCTGCAATTTGCAGCCATTGTTTCTGCTGAAATCTGTCTTGTGTTATATTTTTCAAACCAGTGGTGGTTGTCGACAATATCAATAATTCTTGTTTTAACCGCATCATTAAGCTGGAATTTGTTTAACACAGCGCGTGCGTAATCAGAACTCAATGAGGCATGACCTCTGTCAACAACTCCGCCTTTTTTACCGGTATCGTGAAGAATGGCTGCTATTTTAAGAATAGTCTTGTCTTGCTCAGAAAGCTCTTTGTACATAGGATCATTCATTGCACTTTGCAAAACTTTAAGAGTATGAATATCTACTGTGTATGCGTGGGTTCCATGCTGTTTTTTGCCGACAATTGTGGTAAATTCCGGCAAGCCCTGTATAAGTGCATCAAAAACCTCTTTAGTCTGTTTATCATTAATTAAAACTTCATTGTTAAGCGTGAATTCTTTTATTCTGTCTGCAATTTTATCAGCAATATATAAAGTTCGTTCTGATAATTCGGCTTTTTCAAAGTCTTTAAATTCTGTTACAACCGGCAGACCTTCAAAACCTGCTTCTCCCTGTTCCAGTCTAAAGTGATTACGGATTTTATACTGATCTTCATCAGAAAGCTGTGATAGCAGAATCTCAATATCATCATTGAATTTATTCCGCGGATATTTGAGCGGTATACCATCATTATATTGCGTGAAATCAAATGTTTTTAAGACATTTTCAGCCTGCGGATTGTTATTTGCAACAATTTCATGCAAAAAGTCTTTTTGCTTATGAATCTCCGTTTTTATAACCGGACGATTTATACCTAAACTTTCAGCCAATCTTGTTTTATACATATTTATATCAATACCTTGTTTAGCAATATTCTGAACAGCATCATCCGATAAATTGTTTAATTTTTCAAGTAAGCTAGCCCGAACATTCAACTTTGAATTAACTAAATTACCGGAAATCAATGTTTCAAATTCCTCAAAATTAAGTCCTGCATTGTTAACACCATTACCCAGCAAAGTTTTATAAATTTTAAACGAATTATCATCAATATCCGCGAGTTTACGTAATTCATACGAATCCGTTGTTATCGTTAATAAGTCTCGTTCTAATATTTTTTGAAATACAGCAGTGGGATAATCTTTTTTTACTTGTGTCAGAGTACTAAGAGCATTATATAATTTATTTACGTCAAGATAATTTTTATCATATATTCCGGATTTTTTAATATATTCATATAATTCAGGATTATTCTCTATCATATTATATAATTTCAAGAAATCATATAAATTTCCATCAACCTGCCCATATGTTTTTCCGTCTATGACCAAATTCTCATTAGTAATTTTTTTGTTAATAGTCGCGAATTTTGCAATATTAAAAGGAGTCATTTTCCCTTTCAAAAATTCTATATTATGTTTAATAATATTACTATCAACATTATTTATTAAAAATTTATAGTAATCATTTTGTTTGTAGCCGGAATAAACATCTGTTATATCGTCCATCTCACTGGAATTAAACAGAGCTTCTATAATTTCAGAATTTTCTTTAATTTTTTCCATGGAAGGCATGTTTTTAGTCAATTCGATGAAATCCTCAATGTGACCATCAAACGGATCAAGGCTTGGATGTTTATCTAATATAAAATTAATAAGCTCTGTAATTTTAGTAATATCTAATTCCTTATTGTAGTATATTACATCAAGGTGACCATCAAAATTTTCTAACAAACCATTTTTGATTAGAGTTTTGTTAATATCTGCGGCATAATTAAAATCAAATGCTTTGTTAGATGCTTTTCTTGAAAATCTTTCTATATTTGTGCTGGTGAATTTTCCCTGATCTTTAAGGGAGCGGATGTATTTTGCTGCCCCGTCATAATCACCGTTTGCAACTATAAAATTAGAGGCCATATTGGAACCATTTACATATGGTGAAGGGAGTTTTCCGACATCTGCAAATGCATCAAGCAGTTTGGCAGGTCCGCTGAAATCCTGCACTCCTAATTTACTCAGGTCTTCAACAAATCCGTTGGATATATAATAATCGTCCTTGAATTTTGCCATTGCATTATAAAGTTCGGCAAGCGAAGCATCAGGTTCAAGTTTTACTGCACCATTTTCTTTTGCTAAAATATGATAGAAAGGATTTATTTTACTTGCTTTTGCCTCGGGTGAAAGTTTTTTGATAAATTCCGCTACTTTATCAAAGTTTTCAAGGTTTACAAGTTCTTCAATCTGTGAATAATATGTTGATTCTATATCATTAAAGGAAATTTCATACTTTTCACAAGCTTCATTGATTTTTTTCATGACCTCATAATCAGTAGTAAAATTTCTTTCGCCTAATTCAATACGCACGCCGTTTTGTTGGGCTTTTTCATATTCAATCTTTAAATTTTGTACAAATTCAGGAGTGATTTTTTCAACATCATCAATTTTATAAAACATTCGCGGATCCAGTTTTACATCCAGTCCATTTGCAACATAAGCAATTTTTTCAAGTCTTTCTGGCGAAAGCCCTTTCAGAGCAGGTTTATTATAGAATATAAGATTTGTTATATCCTCTGTGCTTAACTTTTGATCAATTAACTTGTTATAATATATTAGATTACTTATATATTTACTATTCTCCGGTTTGCTTGCAAGTTCTAGCAGCATATAACCAGCATCTTCTGCATCCATATTGAAATCAGTCATTAATTTTTCAATATTTTCATATCTTAATATTGATGTATCTTTTATTTTACCGATGTCTCCTGACTGTAAATTTGCAATAAGTTCATCTTTAGGTATAGCTTTAACATCTTCTACAGAATCAGGGAGGATTTTTGATGCCAGATCAAAATATGCAATAATTGCGTCTGGATTAGTGATATTATCCATATCTTTTTCTGTCAAATTTAATTTACTTAAAATCTCTGCTTTTTCAGTTTCAGTATATGGCGGTGCCTCTATAAAATATGGTTCTTTATCAAGTTCATAATTATATAGTTTAAGTGCGGTTTCTTCTGAAATTTTACCGTCTTTGAGTTTGGCGGCATTATCATGAAGGGCTTCAAGATTTTCAGCACTCAAGCGTTTGTCCAGTGCACCAAAATCCCCGTAAGCTTCCAGTTTCGGAGCTGTGCTGTCAAATCCCAGTTCAATTTTACGCAGATGTTTGTAGTGGTCTGTCAAATACTGGTTATATCTATTAAACTGATCATCGGAAAGATTATGTATAATATCTTCAATCGGCTGGTAAAGTGCTTTAAGTTCTTTTCTGCCGCCGGTTACATCTTTTCCCTGACGGATGTCGTATGGCACGTGTTCGCATTCTGCAAAATCATTAACCTGTGAGCCGCGTAACTGCCATTCAAAAGTAAATCCGTCTTTTGTTTTGAAATTCATCTGGTAAGCGGTATAACCGGACGGACGAATTTTTGGCGAAGGGTCTTTTATGTTCAATTCAACCCCGTGTTGTGCAGCGACAAAGTTTATGTGTTCTATCTGTTCTTTGGATAGATACGGAATTCCGTCTTTGCCCATATAATTACTGATTTTTGCAGCTGAGATATTGGATTTGCCTTGAGATTGCTGTATTATCAAGTTTTCCAGCTTTTTGGCAAACTGTTGGGATTGACGTTCTGCAGCCATAATATATGCCTTTTCCGGATCAGTTTTATATACTTCTACAATATCCGGATAATCCTTGTAATCAAAATCATCTAATCTGGTACGTGTGCCAACCGCATCATAAACACCTTTAACCGCCTTTTCAAAAGTAGCCGGATATTTTTTATCTGTCATTGAAGAGGATACTTTATCATAAATACTTTGTTCGGATTTAGGGCGATGCGTCATTGTTTCTTTATCAATGCCAAATCCAGCCTCCTGCATTGCTGTCACTATTTCAGCTTCTTTGTCAACTGCTGCGTTATGAAGTTCTGTAGCCTTTGCACGAACAATTTTTTCGCCTTCGGGTGTCAAAATTTTTGTTCCGTCCGGCTGTTCAATGATGTGTTGCGGTAACGGCATAGCCGGCTTGGTTTCCTGAACTTTAGGCGCCGGAATGCCCTCATCCGGTTTATTTATGTGGTTTATCTGCTCATTTGGATCTATATATTTTGCTGTAGAAATATCTGCCTCCGGCGCCTGATTATGCAACTTACTTCCTAATTCATGACCGACTTTTCCGGCAGCTTTCATGCCTCCGCCTATAAGTGGTGACATTATCGCGCCGCCGACAAAACCTTCGACTGCGGAATTAGCAACTTCTTCCAATGTTCCGCCATCATAAGCTGTTCTAAACGCATTATCCACAGCACCGCCTACAGCACCGTCTGTTGCCATTTCTGCACTCATTGCAGTGCCGCGTTTTAACACATTTCCGCCTATATACTGATATCCTGTCGGATTCTGCATCATTGTAGTAAAGCTTTCTTTACCTAATTGTTTTGCGGTTTCCGCTGCTGCCTCTTTAGCTGTCTGTTGTGTTGTTTCTGCCGCTATTTCTTTACCGGTTTGTTTAGCAAGCTGTTTTGCGGTATCCAAGGCTAATTCTTTTCCTGCCTCTTTGGCGGTCTGAACTGCTGCTTCTTCTGCTACTTCTTTACCCACTTGTTTTACCGCCTGTATTCCAAGTTTTGTAGCAACTGTTTTCCCTACAGCGCCGCCCATACCTCCGGTAACAGGAGCTAAAGCGCCTGAAAATGCTCCGGTTACGGCATCATGACCTGCGTCTTTTAAACTATATTCTCTACCGGCACTTGCTGCATCAGCACCTTTTAAACCCGCTTTTATAGCCGCACCGCTTGCGGTTGCTGCACCTATACCCACGGCTATTGATGCTCCGCCGGTGAATGGAGTTGCTGCGACTGCGGCTGCATATATTCCCACTGAGGCTATACCGGAAACTATATCAGCACCCACATCTACTGCCATTTCTTGACCTTCATTATAGCCTTGCAGGGCGGTTTCTGATTTTAGTTTTATTTCGCCTTTAATGAATTTTTCTATATTTTCTTGAGTATAATCGACTCCGGTCAAATCTTTAAAAGTTTTTGCGCGGGTTTGTTCGTTATTATTGAATTGAGTCAATAATTTTTGTTCTAATTCTTGTTGTTCACGGACTTTGTCTGAGCTATCACCTATTCCTGTCAAATTTTTAAACCCACTCCATGTTTTACCGATGAAACCGTTTGAGTCTTCAGCTTTAGATAAGTCTTTTGTTACATTATTTATGCGGGATTCTAATGTTTCGTTCAGATTGTATGTTTTGCCGTCTGAGAGTTTGATTTGAACATCGTTGCTTTCTACCTGTTTGAAGTAATTTTCTTTAAGTTCAGTGCCGTCTGCAGCGTAGTATTTTATCTGCCCGTTGAGATTTATACTGTAGCGACCTGATTTTTTTATATCTATTTGACCTTCTTTGGATGTAAAGTATTTTTCGTTTAATTCAGTGCCATCGGCGGCATAGTATTTTGTGATGCCGTTTTGAAGTTCTATACGGCGACCGGATTTGAGGGTAATTATCTTCTTCTCATTGGTGGAGGTATTTTCAAGTGTTGTGCCTTTGGAAGATGATGCGGTTGTGCCGGACAGCAGCGCTGTTAATTCGGAATTGGATAATTTTTCCAATTCTGCGCGTTTGGCGTCGGCTGAAGCGCCGCTTAAGCCTAGGCTCTGAATATATTTTGTTATTTGTACTTCAGACATTAAGCCTCCACACACCGTGATTACTCTATCTTTATCGGCACGGTTGTGCAACGACTTTAATATTTGAACGGTTTTATTACTTTTTGTTAATAATTAAAAAACTATTTCTTTAACTTTTCCGGATAGCAATTCCAGTTGATTTTTTCGTTTTTTCGAAACCATGTTAGCTGACGTTTTGCATAATTTCTTGTATTTTGTTTTAATTTATCCAGCGCCTCATCAAGTGTCATAACTCCGTCTAAATACGCTATTATTTCCTGATAGCCTATTGTACAGGTAAGATTCTGTATCCGTCCGTATTTTTCCAATAGATTTTTAGTTTCTTCAATCAAGCCCTGTTCCACCATCAAATCAACGCGCCGGTTAATTCTTTCATACAATTCATTCCGCGGATAATTCAGACCTATCCATTCTATCTCAAAAGGAGGCGCTATTTTCCCTTTCACTTCACTCAAAGGTCTCTTTAATGCTTTTATAACTTCAAGTGAACGTATAACCTTTTTCTTATCATTTTTTTCTATTTCCAATGCCGTAACAGGATCAAGCCGGTAGAGTTCATCATAAAGTTCATCATGTTCTTTTTTATACAAAGCCGAACGCAATTCATAATCAGTCTCCATTTCCGGAAAATCATATCCTTCAAGAAGTGCTTTAATATAAAATCCTGTGCCGCCCGCAACAATCGGCAATTTCCCTTTTCCTGATATTTCATCAATTGCCTTATGCGCATCTTTTACATACTGTGCTGCTGAATAATCAATATCAGGTTCAAATATGTCAATTAAATAATGTTTAATCCCCTGTCTTTCTTCAGGTGTCGGTTTGGCGGTTCCAATATCAAATCCTTTATAAACAAGTCTTGAATCAGCAGAAATTATTTCACCATTATGTTTTTTAGCATATTCAACAGCAAACGCTGTTTTGCCGCTTGCTGTTGGTCCAACTATTGCAACTATTTTAACTTTATTCTTCTTCTGCATCTTTTATAAATTCATTTTCATAGTAAGAAAATATCAGAACTATTACATATACAATATAATACAGGTAAACTGCCGCAAACAGGAAATACAATATTGGCAGTAACAGTGTAAATGTCATGACAAAAGACAGAACAAAGTTTATAAATGTTATTAATAAAAACAATCCTAATGACTTCAGCGGCTTTCTAAATAATTTCGCAATTCCTTTAAACAATGCCATCAACGGATTTTTTGTCCTGTAAACTATTTCCGGCATCCAGAACATCAAAAGGTATGAAAATACAAAGCTTGCAGTCATTAATAAAAGGTTCCATTTTGCAAGTATCACATACTGTTCCGGTGGCAAATTCTCTACAAACTCCAACAATCCTTTAGTAGATGAAGTCAATGCCGTAATCTGGTCAAGAGTAAAATCAACTTTTCCTATAAAATTAATACCAAAGTAAAATATAATTTGACTAATTAGAATCAAAAGTACAACAAAAATTACAACCACACCAACAAAAGAGAGAAAATATTTTCCAACCCCTGTCGGAAAAGTTTTGATAAGCCCTAAATGAGCTTTCACTGCCTCTTCATCAAACACAAATACTTTTTGAGAAAGCTCCAGCGCTTTTTTTACCATATAGTTCCAGCCGGCGAGAAAAACTGCAAACATAAATGTTATTGTAAGCATTGCTATCAATGCTTCTAGAACTGTATCCAGCATGTATTTTGTATATCCTAGATATAAATTTAAAAGTATATAAAACAAAACAAACGGCAATACAATAATAAAGTTTTCATTTGTTATTTTTAAAGCTTTTTTTAAATATTCTAACATAATTTATTGTCCTCACAAGTTATAACAAAAGTTAACCGCCGGATTAATTAGTTATTTCAACCGGTATTTCATTGTTTTTATTTTGCGCGAGTTTACGTTTGCGGCGCCGCATAAGATCTACAAACGCTTCCAATCGTGTCAGATAACCGGCTTTTCCTGTTTGTTCATCCATAATTAAAGGAAGGATAGGAATATCACAATTTTCCCGCATTGCAGGGAAAATATTCTGTGACATAATTTCCGGCATACAGGTAAACGGACTTACGTGTATAATACCGTCAATACCGCGTTGATCCGCATAAACGACATCGGATACACATTCAAGGCTGTCGCCGCCGATATCACGCTGCAAATAAGGTTTTGCCATTCTGTTTGCACGCTGCAGGTGTGTTTCGCCTTTTCTGAAAATTTTCGGTATAATCGCATCTTTCAAAAAGCTGCTGACAGTCAGGCTGCGTCGGACTTCAACTCCCATTTTGCCAAGTTCTCTGACAATGTTCTGATTTGAAAAATCATCACAGACTATATAAATTTCGCCGGTCAAATCGACATGCAAAACTTCTTTATTCTCATCAATTTGAGTCTTATTCAACTCATCAAATGCAAGTTTTTTTGCTTTATCTAGTGCGCGGTTAGAATTGGCATCCATTATATATTGTACGGCTTTATGAAAATGTTTTTCAGCTTCACCTGAAACTTTTTCTCTTGCGCGTAAATATGAAAGACGTGCATCAAGATCATCCATTACAAAAACTTTCCGCATTGCAATAATAATTGCCCGCATAAACAAAATAGGGTCATTTTTGCCGGTAATTTCTCGCAAAAATCTATACATCCCCTGAATTCCGTCATAAAGAGTTAACTCAATATATTTTGTGTGATAACCAAGGTCGGTCAGCGCGTTTTTAATACAGTTTCCATACTCGCCAAGTCTGCAAATCCCCGGTGAAGATATCATTGCAACGTAATCTGCCCCGCCCTCAATCGCTTCTATAAAATTACCTAAAATAAGTTTGTAAGGCAGGCAAATCGCTTCCGGTGAATGTTTTGTACCTAGTGATAATGTTTTTTTGCTGGTATAAGGCGGAATAAATGGCGTCACCCCTACCTTTTTAAGTGCTGCTGCCCAGGCTATATATATATTTCCCATATGCGGAAATGCTACTGTGATTTTCTTCTTTTTTGCCATAATTTTTGTCTTTCTATTTTTCTAATTTGAATTTCAAGTCCGGTTTTCGCGCCGCAAGTGTTTCATCAATCCGTTTCACCGGTGTTGTATGCGGTGCTGACATCAATTTTTCAGGATTAAGTTTTGCTTCATCTGCAATTTTTAGCATAACTTCTACAAAATCGTCAAGTCTTTCTTTAGTTTCAGATTCTGTCGGCTCTATCATCATAGCCTCGTGAACAATCAGAGGGAAATAGACAGTCGGAGGATGTGTATTCTCATCCATAAGACTTTTGGCGATATTTAAAGTAGAAACGCCGCATTCCTTCTGCCGGTCTCCTGACAGTACAAACTCATGCATACAAGGCTCATCATAAGGGAGCAAGTATGCATTTTTTAACTTTTCTTTTAAATAATTTGCATTTAATACAGCATTTTCGCTTGCTTTTTTCAAATTATTTCCCATCATAAGTATATATGCATAAGCTTTTACAAGCACGCCGAAATTACCGCAAAAACTTTTAACCTGTCCTATAGAATGTTCTAAATTGTAATTTCTGTAATATTTATCACCGTCAAACTCAACAACCGGCACCGGCAGATAATCCTTTAATTTTTCCACAACAGCAACAGGACCAGCACCCGGACCGCCGCCGCCATGAGGTGTTGCAAATGTTTTGTGAAGATTTAAATGCACAACATCAAATCCCATAAGTTTCGGGTTTGTATATCCCATAATGGCATTAAAATTCGCACCGTCGTAATACAAAAGTGACCCGTTATCGTGTAGCAGTTTTGATATTTCAAGAACATTTTCTTCAAAAATTCCAAGCGTATTCGGGTTGGTCATCATAATTGCCGCTACATCTTCATCAAGAATGAGTTTCAATGCATCAATATCAACCTGCCCTTTTTCATTTGATGCAACAGGAATAATATCAAATCCGCAAAGATGTGCACTGGCTGGATTTGTTCCATGAGCAGAATCCGGAATAATAACTTTTTTACGATTTTCACCTTTAACTTCAAAATATTTTTTTATAACCATCATGCCGGTAAGTTCACCGTGTGCACCGGCTGCAGGCTGCAGGGTTATGGCATCCATGCCTGTAATTTTTTTAAGGCTTTCCTGAAGTTTATACATCAATTCCAGCGCGCCCTGACAATCTTCGTCTGCCATATCCGGATGTAAATTTGTAAAGCCTTCAAGGTTTGCCAGCAGTTCATTAACTTTAGGATTGTATTTCATCGTGCAGGAGCCAAGCGGGTAAAAGCCTTTTTCAATACAAAAATTCATATCAGAAAGTTCTTTGTAATGTCTTAAAACTTCCAATTCGCTTAATTGCGGCAGGGCTGCTTTTTCACTGCGTAAAAATTTACTATTCAAAAAACTTATATCATCAGTATTATCGCATAGAGATATCCCATCTATACCATTACTTTTTTCAAATATTGTTTTCATTATAGAATCCCTTGCCTTTTTAAGTCTTTTTTAATCTTATCTAATCCGGATTGAATTATACGCGAAATTCTTGACTGAGAAATGTTAAATTCTTCTGATATTTCACGTAATTTTTTTTCTTTGAAAAACTTATATTCAATTAATTCTTTTTCGCGCGGCGGAAGTTTTTTCATAGATTCTAATATTTCAGCCTTCAATTCAGCCAGTTCAATATTTTCTTCCGGTGTCGCATCCTCTGCCTTAATCTGGGTTGGAATTTCTGCATCCTGCATTTCATCAATAGAGAGTATCGTTTTATACATCTCTACGCGGACTTCATTGCTTTCTTCAGCCATTTCTTGTTTACGGTTTTTCAGAGAATACCATTTATACCGTCTTCTTACTTCATTGCGGATTGCCCATTTGATAGCAGTTGACAGGTAAGTATTATTAAAATGATCCGGCGATTTATTCTTGAACAAAATATATAAAGTATGATTACCGATATTAATAAGTTCCGGCAAATCAATCAAATGCGATGTTGAAAACTTCTGGTATTCAACCTTGGCAATAGTTTCTATTAAGTCTTTATAATCTCTGAGGTTAACCTTTTGTTGTGCCGGCATGGAATTTTGTCAATCCTTTTTAAAAAAATATTATTCCTACCTGCATAATAACAGAAAAAAATATAGAATACCAGACAATGTAATTTTCCTTAACATATTTTATTAATATAAAAAAATAAGGAGAAAATATGAAGATATTATTTTGTACAGACGGGTCAAAGATAAGTTTTAATGCATTGAAAAATTTTTCAAACTGGGTTAATGAAGCGGTTGTTGATAGCATATGCATAATAGATTGGAGTTTTTTGCCGGAGGAGGTGAGTATAGAAACAAGCGGTTTTGCGACATCCTGTGCAAATATTGCAGATAACATTTTGAATTATGCAGAAAACGAGATTAAGAAATACGGATTCACGACAGGCGAGAGGATAAAGCATTGCGGCGGCGCAGTTGAAGCGATTATAGAACAGATAAAAAGCAACAACTATGATGTTGTGGTAATGGGCTCACATGGAAAAAAGGGACTGCAAAAGTGGTTAGGTTCAGTCTCCCGTGACGTAATCGACAACAATATAGTTTCATCATATGTCTCAAAACACGCAAATGAAGGTAAAAGACTGCTTATTACAATAGACGGATTTCAAGACGCATTAGACGCCATAGAAACGCATCTGCCAGAACTTAATCTTGCAGACAAAGAAATTTATGTATGTATGGTGAATGAAGATCCAAATCTACTGTTTCTTGAGGGGAATATAGATTCAAACTGGCTGATACAGATACAAAAGAATCAGGAACATTACGCCGCACAAAAATTAAGCAGAATACGCAATTTTCTTTCAAACGGCGGGATAAAAATAATAGAAAGCGCAATACTTGTCGGTATACCGGCGCAGGAGATACTGAATTATGCAAAGGCAAAATCAATTGATTTAATAATTACAGGCACAAAGAGTAAGAAGAAATTAGACGCATTCTTAACTGGTTCTGTAAGCCAGAGAGTGCTGGAAAACACCATGGCAGATGTTATGATAGTGAAGAAATGAGATTCGCGTGATTTTAAAATGAACACCAAAGTATAGTTATTCTGTGACCGGTGAACCGGCGGACTAGTCCGCTTTTATATATGGGCTCAGTGACCTGTGAACGGTGACCAGTCGTAGGGTGCCGTCGTTTCGACGAACCGGTTCGCTGTGAATTGTGAACGGTGAACAGTGAACGGTTGTTACAAAAGTGATTAAGTGACTAGCGAATTTGCGCACGGACGGAGTGAAACGAGTCCGGATAGCGAACGGAACGAGCCGACTGGAGCAGAGCTCCTTAGGCGAGTCTCCGTGAGCGTGGAGCAAATTCAAGACAGGTGATTAAGTGATTAAGCGGGTTACATGAATCAGGCAACGCTGAATTTTCCTCACCCCTTGCGGGGCGGACAAGTCCGCTTGTATATATTGGGCGCAGTGACCTTAATCACTCCTAACGTCATCCCGCAGCGGCATTATGTATTGCCGCCTTGCGGGATCTCCCCAAAAGACAATAGGACGTTAAGTTCGTTTCAAAATCAGGCAACGTGAAATACCCACATTGTCTTATTGAATAAACATGTCATTGCGAGCGAACGCGAAGCAATCCAGCCGATAGTTTCAAACAGCCACCGTCAATCTAAATACGCTTATGACCAGCCCCCACCTGAAACACTAAACTCACTTTTGTTCGTTAAGTGTTGTGACCTCCCACTCGGAGAGGTAAATCAGGCAATGTAGAATATCCACATTGCCTGATTAATTGTTAATACTTTACTCACATTACTCACTGCACTCACTTTACTCACCCCAGTAAGAGGCTCCGCCTCTTACTGGTCAAGACAAACCGCGAGTAAGTTGCGTTCGTTGCGGGTGTTTCCGTTGCCGCCGTACCAGTACGTATAGGTGGAGACGTAGTTGCGTTCATGTGCACTGAGAGCGCCGCACTCCTGTCCACTCCAAACATTGAAGTAATTAGAACCTGGTGAGGCTGAAAGGAATTGGGAGGCTTTCTCTGGGTCCATTGCTAAGCTGCTGGTTCTTCCGCTTGAACTTACGCTATCCGTGTTGTAGATATAATTCGCTAGTTTGGTTAGCTGGTCTTGGCTTGGCATTTTACTAACGCCACCACATTTTGCTACTGCTCCTGCCCAGTAGTCATCTTCATAGTAACATGCACTTATTTCTAAGTCACCCTTTTGTTCTTCACATTGTGCTTTGGTTAATGGTCCATAGCCGCCATTCTGTGGTCCTAGTATCTGGCTTATGCAAAATCCTAATTCGTCTTCTGGCAACAAACATCCTGATACGCCGGCTAGTTGGGTTACATTTGCGTTATGGGCGATGTCTTTGCCATTCATATTCGGGTTCTTATTGCCTGACACATCGTACAGAATCGCCATGCTTGCTGCTGTCGCCGCAAATGTATTATTAAATGGTTCCTGTGTTGTATTCGGGTTATATGCAATAATTGCGTTGACTCCGTTTGCAAATTGCACTGCTACTGTGTCTGTATCCCAGTCATCCTGACCTAAGCTTGCGGCGTTCTTGATTGTGGACATATCTATCGGGTCTTCGCCTTCGTTCCAAATTACTTCTTTGTTAAAACATTTGGTAATGTTTTTGTTATCACATACGCGGGTGATTTTTATGTACTTCTTTAATTCGTTCACAAAGTCCATGGTGTTTGAGTAGCCTGCAAGTTTTTCTTCTGTGTTCATTTGGCGAGTTGCGACTTCTAATCGTTTTGTGAACACGTCCTGTGCGGTGCTCCATGCCTTCTCGTTGTAGTTCTTGACTAATGACGGTATTGTTATCGCCGCTACCACGCCGATGATTGCCAGCGTGATGAGGGTCTCGGCGAGCGTGAAAGCGTTGGCGCGAGTGAGGAAGTGAGTGCTGTGAGTAAAGTGAGTAGCGTGGTTTCTTTGATTAGGCTTTACACTTGCTTCTTTTGTGTTGTTTTTCATTGTTTATTCTCCTTTTTTGTTACTTTTCTTGTTCCATAATAATCTGTCACCCTGAACTCGTTTCAGGGTCTCTTTCTGTCTTCTGCTAGTAAGATTGTTTAACATATTTTTTACCTCCGTTTGCTATATCCTATAGTGCTATTTTAATAGTTTTTCTTATTTGTAATCCACCTTTTGGCGGGTTATATGTTTTTCACAAGTTATTCAACTTGTGTTGGTTCTGGCGGATTGGGAAATACGGTCTACTTTTAAAGACGTTAGGACGTTGAGACGATAAGACGTTAAGTCCGTTACATTGTTTAGTCTTTGTGAAACGTATGCGTTTTGGATTAATGTGCCGGAAAGCCTTGCTGGGCTTAGAGTTTGGCGCCCCCCCCCCCGCAAAACTCAGTATTCATGCGGGTTTCAACCGTTTTGACTCGTGGAATGCACAAGGCACCGCATTGATAAGACGCTAGGACGTTAAGACGATAAGACGTTGAGTTCTTATCTGAAAGCTGGCTACGCAAAGATTCCATTATGGCTTTATTTAATATATTGTTTCTGTTCGGGTGGAAACCACAACATACATTTTTTAAAGTGATTAAGTGATTAGCGAATTTGCGGACGGACGGAGTGAAACGAGTCCGGTTAGCGAACGGAACGAGCCGACTGGAGCAGAGCTCCTTAGGCGAGTCTCCGTGAGCGTGAAGCAAATTCAAGACAGGTGATTGAGTGATTAAGAATTTATTTTCTTCTAATCGTTCCATCATACTTCCTGACATCCAAATTCCTCGGTTTTTGTTCACATTTTCATTATGACATATATCGCTAAATTTTGCAAGTCCTTGAGCAAACATGTAAAACTTTTATAAGGAATTTTATTTTTGCATTTTTCGATGATATAATACCTTTATAAGACTACAGACTATTAAAGGGAGAGATATAAAATGTGTGGAATTGTTGGATATGTTGGCTCACAGCCGGTTGTTGATATTCTTGTTGACGGATTAAAACAACTTGAATACAGGGGGTATGATTCCTCCGGCATCGCTATTTCTGACGGAAATGATATTAAAATATACAAAGCTGAAGGGAAATTACAAAACCTTGAAAAAGTTCTACGTGAACATACCACAGAAATTCAAACTGCTAAAATGGGTATCGGGCACATTCGCTGGGCAACTCACGGGGCTGCTACCTTATTGAATGCGCACCCGCACACCTGCAACTGCGGTAAACTGGCGCTTGTGCACAATGGTATAATCGAAAACTTTAAAGAATTAAAAGCCTCCTTAGAAAAAGAAGGCTGTGTATTCCGTTCTCAAACCGACACGGAAGTAGTTGCGCACTTAATAGCCTCCATTTATGGTAAAGTCCAAGACCTTAAAGAAGCTGTACGACTCGCAACTCAAAAACTGGAAGGGGCTTATGCGCTGTGTGTTATGCACAAAGACTATCCTGATTCTTTTGTTGTAACCAAACGAAATGCCCCGCTGCTTGTTGGTATTGGTGACGGTGAAATGTTTGCAGCATCTGATGTTCCAGCGATTATCAAGCACACAAAGCGCGCTGTTTATCTAATGGACAACCAAATTGCCGTTCTGACTGCAAATTCACTAAGCATTACTGATACAGAAGGTAAAAAAGTTGATTACAAAGTAGAAGTTTTGCCGTGGGAGCCGGTTGCCTTGAGCAAAATGGGTTACAAGCACTTTATGCTCAAAGAAATACACGAACAGCCGGATGTAATAAGAAATATCCTTGTCGGCAAGCTGCATACAACAGATGATCCGGTTGTGCTGAATGAAGTAAAGCTTACCCGTGAAACTTTAAAACATCTAAACAGAATACAAATAATCGCCTGCGGAACATCACTGCATGCCGCCATGATTGGCAAATATATAATAGAAACATTCTGCGGAATTGCTGTTGATGTAGAGCCGTCAAGCGAATACATTTACAGAAGAACTGTAACCGATGAAAACACGCTTGTTATAGGTGTTTCTCAATCCGGAGAAACTGCAGATACGCTGACTGCAATTAAGCAGGCAAAAGCCAAAGGTTCACACATTCTTATTATAACCAATCGTCCGGACAGTGCAATGGCTCGTGAAGCCGACAGTCTTATCCCTGTAAGTGCAGGTATTGAAGTGTCTGTTGCCGCAACCAAATCCTATGTTGCGCAAGTAATTTCATTCTATCTGCTTGCTATATATATGGCTGAAATTAAAGACAGTCTGGATTCATCAACATTAAAAACAATGAAAAATGAATTGATGATTATTCCGCAAAAAATTGAACAGATTCTCTCTCATAAAGAAATTGTTCAAAAATGCGCAAGAGTATATGCAAATACAAAAGATTTTATATACATAGCAAGAGGCATAAATTATCCTACAGCACTTGAAGGCGCTTTAAAACTTAAGGAAATAAGTTATATTAACGCAACCGGCTATCCAGCAGGTGAGCTTAAGCATGGACCTATTGCAATGCTTGATGAAACAATGCCTGTATTGTCAATTCTTATGCATGGCTGTGTTTATGAAAAAATTCTTTCTAACAGTGAAGAAGCCAAGGCTCGTAATGCAAAACTGATAGCACTTACTAATTCAACTGATAAAAAACTTGATGATTTATTTGATTTTATCATCAGAGTACCGGAGGTTCATGAATATTTGTCTCCGGTCGTAGCAATTGTGCCGTTGCAATTACTTGCATACTATATAGCTGAATTTCTGGGTAAAGACGTTGACCAGCCGAGAAATCTGGCAAAATCTGTAACTGTAGAATAAAAACATGTTGGAATTTATGACGGCGCGAAATTGTTTGTAAACAATTTCGCGCTGCTCCTTTTCAGAAAGTATAAAAACTTTTAAACCAAACGATTATGCATCCTCTAATTCATTTTTAGACTTGAGAATTCCTGCAAGATAAACAGCATGAGTTCTGTTTTGGGCTTCCAGTTTTCTAAAAATATTAATCAGATGTGCTTTGACTATATGGATACTCACAAACATTGCATCTGCAATTTGTTTATTTGTGTAACCTTTAACCAGATATTTCAATACTTCTGATTCCTTTTCTGTCAGTTTTACCATAAGTACAAAATCTCCATATAGTTGTACTTATATTTTAACCTGAGCAAAGCAAAAAATGTTTTAAAATAAATCCTTTTTTGTAAAAATATACATTTTTTAATAATTTAAGCAGTGATAAAAGAGGCTTCTGCCTTTCCAAGATCGATAACATCGAAAGGTTCATCAGCATTTTCGCTTTTATAAAAATCATTATCTTTAAGATTCAAATGTGAGGTTAGCAACTCCTGCACACTTAACGTTGAATCCGGAGTAAAGAGGTAAAATTTATTAACATTTTTCATGTATAATCCAAAAGTACCTGATTGTTCTAATGCTTTTAGAAAAGATTGTTTTATAATTGTTTTATTAAATCCGTCGAATGTATAGTCTTTCATCTGACAAAATTTTTTTGCTGTTTCAAGTAAAACATAGGGTTCTAACCAGCGGGTAACAATATAACCTTTCATATTATGCTATTGCTTCCTCCTGATTTTTGAACTGCATTTCGTACAGAGTTTTGTAAACACCGTTATCTATCTGCATTAATTCATCGTGAGTACCGAGTTCTGCGAGTTCACCTTCGTTAATTACAGCGATTCTGTGAGCATTTTTGATTGTGGAAAGTCTATGTGCAATGACAAAAACTGTTTTATCTTTCATCAAATTATCAAGTGCTTTTTGTACAATTGCTTCTGATTTATTATCCAGAGCAGAAGTTGCCTCATCAAGAATAACAATCGGCGCATCTTTTAACATCGCACGTGCAATTGCAACGCGTTGTCTCTGTCCGCCGGACAAGGTTGTGCCGCGTTCGCCGACAAAAGTATCAATACCTTTATCCAGAGTATCAATAAATTCGTTTAAATGAGCCATTGCTATAACCTTTTGCAAGTCTTCATCTGTTGCATCTGGATTACCCATCATAATGTTATCTCTGATTGTACCTGAGAATAAAAAGTTATCCTGAAATACAAAAGAAATATTATCGCGCAATGAATGAAGGTCAAATTTTCTAATATCTACACCGTCAAATTCAATAGCGCCTGATTTAACATCATAAAAACGCGGAATAAGATTAACAATAGTACTCTTGCCGCCGCCGGAATTACCAACTAGTGCAATAGTTTCGTCTTTGTATACCTTAAGATTTATATTCTTTAATACAGGAACGCCTTCTTCATATTCAAAACTAACATTTTTAAATTCAATAAGATTATGAAGATTATGCAGCGGGATAGGGTCTTTAGGGGAAGTGATATGCGGATTAAGATCAAACAATTCAAAAACACGTCCCATAGCAACAAAAGTACCCTGCAAACTTGTCAGCGTATTACCGAGGTTTTTGGTCGGTTTATAAAGCAGCAATAGAGAAGTTACAAACGATGCAAAACTACCGGCAGTCATCTGACCGGACAGGATTAAATGGTTACCGTAAGTCATAACAATAGCAATACCGATTGAGCAGACAAAGTACATAATTGGTGACATCCAGCCGACACGTTTTGTCAGACTCATTGCTAAATCAAATTGCTGGTGTATTTGATTTTCAAACTTTTCATTCTGTGTTTCCTGCAGGTTATAAGCCGCCATAATTTTGTTGCCGGCAAACGTTTCATTGAAATTCGTTGTCATATTTCCGCCGACAACCATTGCCGCATTAGAAACTGATTTGATTTTTTTTCTTATAAAAGTAACCGGTGTGATAGCTATAGCCATGACAGTCACCCCGATAAGTGCAAGCTGCCATGAGTTATACAATAATACCGCCACAAGACCGACAACCCCGAATGCAGTTGCAATGAACGATTTTAAAGCTTCAATAATATTTTTAGATGCAGCATCCGGATCGGATAAGAATCTTGTTAATACTAGACCTGATGAATTTACGTCATAGAATTGCGGATCCATACAGGTTAAACGTTTGAACAAATCTATTTTTAAAGAGTTGGATATTTTATTACCGGTCCAATCCGTTAAATAATTACTCAAATATTTCAAAATGCCTTGAAAGAGTGCAAAGCCTACAATACCAAAAGGAATAATAGCAGCGAACCATGCCTGAATATGAACAGTTTGTCCGAGTATTTTAACAGTCATTTCAGGATTGCCGTTAACAACCAGATCAAGGTATGGTTTCAACGAAAGTGCAACAACCCCGTCAAGTAATCCCAGAGGTATTGCAATAAGCAGGTTAATAAAAGCGCGACCCAACACAGGTTTAATATACGGGAATATTCTTTTTAAAAGATATCCATATTTAAAAGCGTCTTTAGAAACAGTATTTTGTAATTTATAATCCATGTAAGCTATCCCTTCGGTTAAATCATTTCTATTATAGAATTATTGCACAAACAAAATAATTTTACAAAAATAAGTTTTTAAATTACAATAAAAATTAATAAAATAAATGCAATTGGAGTGTTAATGAAGAAGATTATAATAGCACTAATAATAATTATTATGACAAGCAGTTCAGTACTTGCAGAGACTGTTGTGTACAATCCGAATTCAAAGATTTACCACAAGATATACTGTCACAGTGCAAAGATATGCAAAGTTTGCATAAAAATAGATAAGCAGGAAGCCATACGCCGCGGCGGCAGAGCCTGCAAAAGATGCGGCGGGTAATATTGACATTCCTTTCTGTTTTATTTATATTGTACTTATTGAAAATTTTAACAGGGGCGTGTGGTGGAATGGTAGACACGCTAGTCTTAGGAACTAGTGCGAAAGCATGGGAGTTCGAGTCTCTTCACGCCCAGTTATTATTGAACATTAAATAACGCCATAGAGACGAGAACTCCCTAAGGCAACGCCTTATTGGAGTTCGAGCGCGAGTGAGCTGAGGCTGGAGGAGCTTTCTTTGAAGCTAGCAACGCTTGCGAAAAGAAAGTCCGTAATGCCGTTACAAGCGAACGAGCAAGACGGTCTCTTCACGCCCAGTTATTATTGAACATTAAATAACGCCATAGAGACGAGAACTCCCTAAGGCAACGCCTTATTGGAGTTCGAGCGCGAGTGAGCTGAGGCTGGAGGAGCTTTCTTTGAAGCTAGCAACGCTTGCGAAAAGAAAGTCCGTAATGCCGTTACAAGCGAACGAGCAAGACGGCTCTTCACGCCCACCACTTAACAAAAGAGTCAGAATGGCTCTTTAGCGTGCTGTCATCCCGAACTTGTTTCGGGATCTTGCCGGTGTGACGTGTTATAATTACTCTATGAACAAAACTTATGCTGCATTCAGAAACTTCTGAAAATAAATTTGATTAAAGAAATAAATTCTCAATTTAAAGATTTATCATTGGATTGGGATTGTTGCTAAACATTTACCATTGGTTAGATGCTGAAACAAGTTCAGCATGACAAACTAACTGATTGCTTAAATACAAAATAACGTTCTAAAAGTAAGACTTATATGACTTTTTGAGGTCTTCAATCAGTCCTTTTATGTATCTCTAAATGTTCAAACTTTGCCACTTCACGCACAGATTAACGCTTTTCCGGATGCGCAGAATTTGAAAGTACTATCTCATAATACTCGTTCTTATCAATATTCACGCCCATAGTCTTTACGTTCGCGTATACCTTCTTCTTTTTCTTTAACAATTTTTTGTAATCGCCTGCCATAACTTTATTATATTACAAAATCTTAAAAGCTACTTGAAATTTTAAATTATTTGTTCTAACATTAATCTACGAACGTGCGTCGGTGTGTTTTTGTGTGGAAAAAACGTTTTTCACCGATTAAGGAATTTTAAGAAAAAAGTACGAAATATAAAATATAAAGGAAAAAGTAAAATGAACCCTATTATCAAAGAATTAGAAAAAACTTATTTAAAAGAAGAAATCGCTGACGTAAATCCGGGCGATACCGTTAAAGTTTTCGTCAGAATCGTTGAAGGTAATAAAGAAAGAACTCAGGCTTTCGAAGGTACTGTTATCAAAGAACACGGCGCAGGCTTGAACAAAACTATTACCGTTAGAAAAGTATTCCAGGGTGTTGGCGTAGAACGTGTTTTCTTGCTTAACTCTCCAAGAATTGAAAAAATTAACGTTCTCAGACGCGGTGATGTTAGACGTTCTAAATTGTACTACTTAAGAGAACGTTCAGGTAAAGCAACTCGTATTAAGGAAAAAATTGAAAAAAGATAAACTTCACATTCACTGGTATCCAGGACATATTGCTAAAGCTGAGAAACAACTGAAACAACAGCTTTCATTAGTTGATGCAGTGATTGAAGTAGTTGATGCAAGATTACCTTTATCAAGTACTTATAACTATATTGCGGGGCTTTTAGGCGAAAAGCCCCGTTTAATTTTACTTAATAAAGCTGATTTAACAGATAAAAACGAGTTGAAAAAATGGATTAAACTTCTGGAAGAAAAAACAGGCTTTCCAGTTATTCCAACTGACGCTAAAAACTCAAAAGACTTAAGCCGGATAGTAAAAAAAGCAGTGGAACTTTCAGAACCACGTATTCAAGCAATTATGGCTAAAGGTCTTTTACGTAGACCGGCGCGGGTCATGGTTGTGGGCATGCCTAATGTCGGCAAATCCAGTATTATCAACAAATTAACCCGCTCATCCAAAACAAAAATCGGCGCAAAAGCAGGGGTTACCCGCCAGCAGCAGTGGGTTAGAATCAATCCGCAGTTAGAACTTCTGGATACACCGGGCATTATTCCAATGAAACAGGAAGATCAAGTCCGCGCAAAAAAACTCGCATTTGTAAACGCCGTCTCAGAAAATGCTTACTCAAATATTCCGGTTGCAAATGAACTTCTGACTTTATTAGAAAAGCTCTATCCAGCAGAGGTAAAATCGTTCTATAAAGTTGATGAATTAACTGTTGAAAATATTGCACTTGCGCGTAACTGGATTATTTCCGGTGGTTATCCGGATCTAGAACGCACAGCCATTTATATTTTACGTGACTTTAGAGAAGGCAAAATAGGGAAATTCATCCTCGATGAATTTGAAGGCGGGTCTGATGGAAAAAACTGAAACAATAAATAAGGAAAAAACAAATAACCTTGTGAAAAAGCGGCTTAAAACCGATTTAACAGTAGATGACCATATCATACAGCTTTTTACATTCGATTATAACCAGAAACGCCCTGTTATAGGCACTGACGAAGCCGGCAGAGGACCTGCCGCAGGTGGAGTTTTTGCAAGCGCTGTGTGTTTTAATCAAACAGACCGCGCCTTAATCGAAAAACTCATGCCGCTGAATGACAGCAAACAATTAACAAAGAAAAAACGGGAAGCTTTGTATGACATAATCCTTGAAAATTCACTCAATTCAATTGTTTGTGTTGAAGTTGGAGAGATTGAGAAAATCAATATTTTAAACGCATCACTCAAAGCAATGCGTCTGGCATGCCTTGAGGTTGCGGAAAAATTGCCGCAGGACACACGTATTTTGACACTGGTTGACGGAAATAAATTAATCAAAAATTACACATATCCGCAAAGATGTGTGATTAAAGGCGACAGTAAATCCGCTGCAATTGCAGCAGCAAGTATTCTTGCCAAAGTCACACGCGACAGATATATGGAAAAATTGGATGCTGAATACCCGCAATACGGCTGGGCAAAAAATGCCGGATATCTGACAAAAGAACATCTTGACGCAATTGATAAATACGGCTTAACTCCATATCACAGACCTTCGTTTTTGAAAAAACATTTTGCTAAACAGGAACAGTTGAGTTTGTTTTAAATATAGAACTGACGGAGGTTTCACCTCTGCCAGTTTGCTAATTAAATTATAACTTATATGGGTAATCTTTCTTAAACTCCCAGTTGTCGTATTGTAGCAGTACAGAACAATATGCCCCAATTTCTTTACATTTTTGTAATGCTTCACCTCTATTTTTTATTGCTCCTGCATTATATGGTCTAAATCCGGAAGATACCGCTGATCCTCCGCTATTCGGATAACATATAGTATATCTGTAGCGGTCAATTCCACCTTTATCAGCTCCTTTTAAGCCATCTGTATCATAAACCATATCCATACAACCGCCTAAATGAAAAAGTATTCTTGATCCGTCAGCCATGTACACTGTGACCAACTCCTTTTGTTCAGGTTCGGTATCTGTTGCCGGGATATAAGATCCTTCAACTATACGGGTGTAATTCATATACGGTAACAGATATTTTTTTATCCAGTTTTCTGTATATCTAAAATTAGTTGGATAATCATAATTATTATTTTCATCATTAACACTAGGAGCAAAATCCCAGCTTAATAATTCTCCGTTATCAATTTCTGACAATTTTATTGCCTGCGTCATTACGCTATAGAATTTTTTTAATTTTGTGGAAGTAACTTTTTTCTTATATTCTTGAACAACAGCGGGAATAGTAATTGCCGCCACAATTCCGATTATTGCAAGTGTAATCAGGACTTCTGCCAGTGTGAACGCTTTATGCTTCATAATTCTCCTCCATAAAATGTTATTAATTAGTCACTAAATATTATTTAATATACACATATAATTAGTCTTATGCAAGATAATAGAGACTATAACGTCACAATTCGTAATAATATACGCAGGCTCCGCAAGCAACACAAAATGTCTCAAGAACAGCTTGCTGAAAAAATTGACTGCTGCCGCGAACATATCACACGCATTGAAAACGGTAAATTGAATTTGGGACTTGAAAATTTTATCAAAATAGCAGAACTTTTTGAGGTCTCGCTCGATGAACTCGCCGGCAGAAAATAACTATGCATTATAAAACGATGTTAAACATCAAACAATTTGTGCAAGCGTTCTCTTACATCGTCCTCATCTAGATCATGTGTGATTTTATTTAAGTCAATAGACATTTGATAATAATTTGCCGCATCATTAATAAAGCCCATAATCTGGCTTGCGCGTCCGGCATTGAAGTAAGCAAGTGTATAACTCGGGTTCAATTCAATTGCCTGTTCAAAATACTCTAATGCTTCTTCTGCATCACCCAATCCGTCTAGATAAATTATGCCTAAATTGTTATGTGCAAATTCGTTAACCGGATTCAATTCAATTGCCTTGTGATAAGAAACAAGCGCCTCTTCAACATAATCCTTTTCCCACAGTGCAATACCGGCTTTTGAATACGCGCGGTAATTATCCGGATTCAAGGTAATTGCGTCGCAATAAGCACGAATAGCACTATCTAAATCGTATTCCGCCATATGTACATCACCCAGTGCCAGATATAAATCATAATTGTTCGGGTCTAAAATAATGCCCGCCTGATAGGTTGAAACAGCCGCCTCAATATTGCCTTTGACTTCTGCATACAATGAGCCCAGCGCATGGCAGACAATGGATGTCCATTCAGCATCAGGATTAATCGCAATTGCTTTTTTGTAATGTTCTATCGCATCATCATACAAATCAGCCTTGCTGTAAGCATAAGCCAGTGAATTATTATAGAAAGGATTTTCCGGATCTCTCTCAAGCGCGAGTTTAAATGCACTTACAGAATTAATCTTATCTTCTTTTCTCAAATACAGGTGACCGAGTTCATAATAAATTTGTGCACTGTCTATATCGAATTGCAAAAGTTTTTCATAGCAGTCTATTGCCTCGTCAGTGTTTTCTGGGAAATACGTCTGCAGAACAGTAGCAAGTTTTATTAAAACTTCTCTGTTTAAACTATTTGCCTCAAGAACTTTTCTATAGCAGTCAACTGTTAATTCAAGTTCATTGTTTTTAAGCGCCAAATCACCCATTTTGTTATAAAAAATTTCGCTGTGATTGGTGTCCATTACGGCTTTTTTGTAAATATTTTCAGCCGCCGGATACATTTTAAAAGTTTCCATGAATTTTCCTACAGTATTATATGTAAACACGGAAAAATCATCAGACAAATTTTTATAGAACATTTTCATTGAAGGCTTGTCCCACGCAAGCATGAGACTTCCGGACAAGAAATAATACAAGAAGTTCAAATAGTCACCAACAGACCCGTTATTAGAGTTAATTTTCTGCAAAAGTGTCTGCGAAAGTACCAGACGCGGGCGGGCAGATTTCAGGCGGTTTGCCTTAATCGCCTCTTTAAACTCAGATTCAGCAGCCTTGTAATCCTGCGCCAGCTTCATGAAAAAACCTGTATATAGGTGTGCATTCATATTTTTCGGGGCGAGAGAAATTGCTGTTTTGCACTGTTCAATTGCAGTATCAACGCTAATTTGCCCCTGTTCCCACATAAGGCTTGCAAGACGATAATAGCTTTCCGGCAAAGACGGGTCTAATTTAACTGCCTCAATATAGTTTTCTATAGCCTCTTCAAGATCACCGTGGTGTTGGCGGATTAAATACCGTTCATGCGCCAATCTGGCTTTTTCTAAAGATTCTTTTGCTTTACTTTCTCTTTTGTCGGACGATACAGCCCTTGTTAAAATCTGTTCTGACATTTGAAGCTCCAAATAATATGTAGATAATATTATTGTCGTGATTGATTTTTCAAACTTTATTATTTGCATCAAATATCATACAAATGAAGTAGACAGGAGAGTAATTTATATTGGGTATAGTGAACAGTTGTTACATGAAGTGAGTAAAGTGAGAGAGGTGAGTGTAGTGAGTAAAGTATTTACAATAAATTAGGCAACGCGGAATGTCACATTGGCTATAATTTTTCATGTCCGCCCCTGGAGGGAGGACCGAAATCTCTGATTTCGAGGAGTGGGGTAGGCGCAGCCTACTCTTACACTATGCGTAACCGCTAAAGAAGTGCGGGCAACGCTACATCCCCTCTCCCCTCCGAGGGAGAGGGTTGGGGAGAGGGGGCAAAAGGTGTTTCAAACATAGGTCGGGCTTCAACCAGACTTTATAAATGGTGGGCACGCTATCGCTTTGCCCACCTTATGACTTTAAAAAAGTGCGTCAAATGACGCACAATACAAATATAATTACGATTTAATACATATCGCAATCGCGTCTCTACTGGAGCGATAGTAGCTACATGGAAGGTACACAGCGAAAGAGTAGAAGTAACGAGCTGACACGTATCTGCTGTCCTGTTCATCACTTGACCACACATTAAACTGGAACGAATATGGTGAGTTTGATAAAAATAGGCTTGCCTTTGCTGTGTCTATTTCTGCTTCTAACATGTCTTCCGCACCTAATGCGCCATCGTGATTATATAGGTAGGTAGCTAATTGAGATATCTGTGCTTGTGTTGGTATGTTTTTTGTACCACTGCATGCTTTCACTGCGCCTGCCCAGTAGTCATCGTCATAGTCGCATGCACTTATGCCTAAGTCTCCTTTTTGTGCCTCGCATTCAGCTCTTGTTAATGGTCCATAACCGCCATTCTGTGGTCCTAGTATCTGGGTTATGCAAAATCCTACTTCGTCTTCTGGCAACAAGCAGCCTGTAACTCCTGCAAGTTGTTTTATATTTGTATTATGTGCGATATCTTTTCCATTGGTGTTTGGATTCTTATAACCTGAAACATCAAATAATATCGCCATGCTTGCAGCTGTTGCTGAAAATGTATTATTAAATGGTTCCTGCGTGGTATTTGGATTATAGGCGATTACCGCATTCACTCCATTCGCAAACTGTACTGCTACTGTATCTGTATCCCAATCCAAGCCAAATGCTGATGCATCTGTCACCTCTGACATATCTACTGGGTCTTCACCCTCGTTCCAGATTACTTCTTTATTAAAACATTTTGTAATATTGCTGTTGTCACATACTCTTGTTATTTTTATGTACTTTTTAAGTTCATTTACAAAGTCCATGGTATTAGAATAGCCTGCAAGTTTTTCTTCGGTATTCATCTGGCGGGTTGCTACTTCAAGGCGGTTGGTGAATACCTTCTGTGCGGTTTCCCATGCCTTTGCATTGTAATTCTGGATTAATGCAGGTAATGTCAGCACTGCCACTACGCCAATAATCGCGAGGGTGATGAGGACCTCTGCGAGAGTAAAGGCGGGTTTGTGTTTAAAGACGTTAAGACGATAAGACGTTAGGACGTTAAGTCCTTTACATCTTTTAGGCTTTGTTTCTACGTGATTAATTACGTTCTGATTAACAATACTTTTTAAATCTTTTCCCATTTATTTTTTACCTCCTTTGGGTTATATTATTACATTAACTATACTCTACAGGTTACCTTTTAAAGGGTTATATATTTTCGCACAAGTCTTTTAGCTTGTGTCGAATTTTTGTTTGAGATCCCGCAAGGCGACAACTATAGGGTATCGCGTCAAAACCGCTGCGGGATGACGGAACAGGCGTTGACTGGACTTCTTTAGCGGTAGTCTGAGTGTAAGAGCGGACTGGTCTGCCCTCTGCTCGCAACCTGTTGCGGGATGACGAAATTGGAGTTGACCGCACTTCTTTAGCGAAAGTCTGAGTGTAAGAGTACACTTCGTGTGCCTTGAAAGCCTTGTGGGGCTTGAAGTTAGATACCCCCCCCCCCGCAAAACTCAGTATTCATGCAGGTTTTAGCCCTGTCGCATGGCGCAAAAGTAAGTGGGGTGAGTATTGTGAGTGGAGTGAGTAACGTTTGCTGGGAGTTACAAACATTACTACATTGAAAAGACGTTAGGACGTTAAGACGATAAGACGTTGAGTTCTTATCTGAAAGCTGGCTACGCAAAGATTCCATTATGGCTTTATTTAATATATTGTTTCTGGTTAGGTGGTAATTCCAACCTACATTTTCATCTTTTCGTTCCTGCAAACTTCCTGTCATCCAAATTCCTCGATTATAACATCTATATCTTTATTATTACATATCTTGCTAAATTTTGCAAGTCCTTTTTGGGAAAAGTGAGTGAAGTGAGTGGAGTAAATAAGTGAGTAAAGTATTTACAATAAATCAGGCAATGAGGCATTCCTTTTTGACTAATTAATTAATTAATCACCACCTCACAATACTCACATCACTCACTTTAGTCACTCTTTTTAAGCTCACTAGCTGCGAGGCATCAATATCGATATGAGTTTATGCAGGAGCAACACAAGCCGTTATTGCGTCTATCAGACGTTTTACAGGTACTATTTCAATTTTATCGAATTCTGTATTGTTTGCAAATGGAATTATGGCCTTTTTAAATCCGGATGCTGCAGCCTCATTTAATCTTTTTTCTATGTTATTAACAGGATGTATTTCTCCAGACAAACCAATTTCGCCAATAATAACCGTTTGACTGTCTACCACAACATCTCTTGCGCAGGTTGCTACTGCCAGTGCAATTCCCAAGTCAGCCGCAGGTTCATCAACCTCAATCCCGCCCATAATATTAACGTACACATCTTGTTTTGAAAGATTTAACCCCACACGTTTTTCAAGCACAGCCAGAATTTGCAGAAGCCTGCTTGCATCCACTCCATTTGTAACACGACGAGGGGTTGGATACGGAGTTGTACCTACAAGTGCCTGAACTTCCACAAGCAATGGACGTGTGCCCTCGTTAGTAACAATAATTGCACTCCCTGGCACTGCAACCTGTGAACGTTCATTTAAAAACAGTTCATTAGGATTTTTTACTTCCCGTAACCCATCCGAATGCATTTCAAAAATTCCAACCTCAGATGTGTTGCCAAAACGATTTTTCATTGCACGAAGCATTCTATAGGATTTATATTTATCCCCCTCAAAGTAAATTACGGTATCAACCATGTGTTCAAGCACTTTAGGACCGGCAATATTTCCGTCTTTTGTCACATGTCCTATTACAACAACCGTAATATTCTTTGTTTTGGCAATATGCATCAAAAGATTACAGCACTCACGGATTTGGGAAACGCTGCCGGCAGAACTTGCAACCCCTTGAGAATAAATCGCCTGAATACTGTCAATCACCACGATATCAGGCAAAATCTCTTCAATCTCTGTTTTAATATTTTCCATGCTTGTTTGCGGGTAAACAAACAAATTATCAGAATTTATATTCAATCTTTGAGCGCGAAGTTTCAACTGGCTCGCGCTTTCTTCTGCGGACACATAAAGAACTTTTTTGTTATTTTTACAAAGTTCGCCGCTGGTTTGCAAAAGTATTGTTGATTTACCAATGCCCGGATCGCCTGCTATCAGTACAAGTGACCCTTGTACCAATCCGCCGCCCAAAATTCTGTCAAATTCGGAAATATTTGTACTTACACGAACTTCTTCACCAATTTGAATATCTTTTAGCAGGGACGGTTTTTCTGTATTAACAAATTCATTCACTGCAGATGTATTTACCACAGGTTTAGCAGCATATTGAATTTCTTCCTGAAAAGTACCCCATGACCCGCATTCCGGACATTTTCCCAGATATCCGGCAGATTCATATCCACATTCAGTGCATACCCATTTTGATTTGACTTTTGCCATTGTTTTTACTTGATATTTTTAACTATTTCTATCATTTTTTCCGCTGCTTTTTCCGGTGTAATTTTTTCAATATCACCGGTTTCACGTGTTTTAAATTCAACAAGACCTTCGTTAATAGTTTTACCGACTGTTATACGGTAAGGAAATCCTATCAAATCAGCATCTTTGAATTTAACACCGGCACGTTCATCTCTGTCATCAATTACAACTTCAACGCCGGCATTTTGCAACTTTTCGTATAATTCATTTGCTATCTTCATCTGGAGTTCATCCAGAATATTAACAGGAACTATTGTTACATGATATGGCGCAATTGAAATTGGCCATTTAATTCCGTGTTCATCGTAATGAGCTTCAACAGCAGCAGCAGCTGTCCTTGAAATTCCGATACCATAGCAGCCCATTACAAAAGGTTTTGTTTTACCGTCAACATCCGTATAGACAGCGTTCATTGGTTTTGAATATTTAGTACCTAATTTAAATATATTACCAACTTCAATACCGCGTGTGACAAGAAGAGGTCTGCCGCATTCAGGACAAAATTCACCGCGCTGTACCAGTCTGATATCAGCGTATTTTAAATCTTTTATTCCAAAATCTTCAAGATTAGCCCCAACAAGATGTTTATCTGTTTCATTAATACCTACAACAAAATTTTTCATGTCTCTAACTGTTTCATCAGCAATAATTTGAATATCATCCATTCCTTTAGGACCGATAAATCCCGGAACGGCATCAAATCCGTGATTAGCCATTAGTTCGGCAATTTCAGCAGATGAGGCTATTCTGATATCAATACCGCCAACAGCATTCATTAACTTAGTTTCTTCAACAGCTTTATCAGCACGTATCAATGCGATTACAGGTTTCTTATCCACTATATAAACAAGCGATTTCAAAATTAATGTTGAAGGGATATTTAAAAACGCAGACAATTCTTCAATTGAATGAGTATTTGGCGTATCCATAACTTTAGTTTGCGTAAAATATTCTTTACCATCTACAACGGCTTCAGGCAATTTTGAAACTGCATGGTTAGAATTTGCCGAATAATCACAGTTATCACAATAGAAAACATCATTTTCGCCTGCATCTGTATCTGTAATAACCATAAATTCGTGGCTTACGCTGCCGCCGATCGCACCTGAGTCAGATTGAACCATTTTAGTGGCAAGTCCGCAGCGGTCAAAAATTCTTTTATATGCACGAGCCATGTTTTCATATTCTTTATCAAGTCCGGCTTCATCAACATCAAAACTGTATGCATCTTTCATAATAAATTCACGTCCGCGAAGAAGTCCGTAACGGGGTCTTACTTCATCACGAAATTTTGATTGAATTTGATATAAATTTACAGGCATCTGTTTATATGATTTCAGACCGTCACGTGCAATTGCAGTAATTACTTCTTCGTGAGTAGGTCCAAGACACATAACACGGTCATGCCTGTCTTTAAGCCGCATTAATTCTTTACCGTAAGCATCCCATCTGCCTGATTCTTCCCACAATTCTTTTGGCTGTACAAACGGCATTAAAAGTTCTTGAGCACCGGCGGCATCCATCTCTTCACGAACTATTGTTTCCACCTTTTTCAAAACTCGCCACATCAGAGGCAAAAAGTTATAAACACCGCTTGTTAATTTTCTTATATAACCTGCGCGCGCAAGCATTTTATGAGAAACGACTTCCGCATCAGAAGGGAATTCTCTAAGTGTTTGAACAAACAATTTTGACATTTTCATAATTTTATTTTCCTTACTATTTATATTACCGGTACATCAATAGGATCAACAAGGATTACCTTTATAGTTTCACCCTTATTTAAATAAATATCTTTTCCTTTTCTTATCATATCGGCAACGCCGTCATAAACGTAATATGCACCGGCCCCGATACCGCCGCCTATGGCAGAAAGCGGAAGAGTCAGAATTCTAAAATATCCGCCTGCAACATCTTCAAAAGTATCATTGCCCCAATCTGTTGCTGTTTTTGCTATTTCTTTTGTCTTTTCCCAATTTTGAGAAAGTGCATCACCATAACCTTTTGACGCTGTCAAACCGCCGTCATAGGTTAATTCTGTTCTGCCGACAACAGACATTGAAATTGGTAGTTGGCGACCATTCGGTGTTACAACGTGGTCAAAGTTCAAATACATAACAGAGCCTTTTGAAAATCTTTTTGAAGGGACTATTTTTACAATACTGCCTCTGACAAGTGACCCCATCGGCAAAATAACATCCGTATCAGAAGTCTGATCTGTCATCAGAACAGCCTGAAACTCTTTTCCCTGATATTCAGGGGCTGAACCTATCGGGGTTAGTAATTTTAATTCAAACTTTGTACCTGCCGGAATACGTTTTGTTTTTGCATTAGCATTAAAAGGTACTGCTACTACAGTCTGTATAAGCATAAACATTGCCAATATTATTGTTAAAATTTTCATTCTCATAAAATACTCTCCTGTTGTCATTTTGACCATATATATTTTACTCCAAAAGATGAAGTTTTTGCAATAGGTTGCAAATGTGTCAAAATATTGTTAAAATTCAAATATGTCCAAATTAGATAAGATAGAAGAGTTACAAAATATTCTAAAGGAAGACCATTCAAATTTTCAGGCGCGCAGACAGCTTGCAGTGCTATTATTAGATTCGGGGTTTCCTAAAGAGGCATTGCAGCATTTTTTATATCTTTCTAAATTTTTTGAAGATGACAGCGGAATTTATTACAATCTGGGTATTGTATACGAAAAATTAAAAGAATTGGATAAGGCTGTTGACGCATATAAAAAAGCAATTGAAATTTCACCGGAAGAAGCTGATGCGCATTATAATCTCGGGCTTGTTTATATGGACAAAAAAATGTATGAAGAAGCCGTTGATTGTTTTGAAACTGTTTTAACATATGATAAAGATGATTCAAACGCCTATTTCAGTATAGGATTATGTTACTTTAAAGAAGGCAAATATGACGGGGCTAAATATTATTTTGAGCGCACTGTAGAATTGAATGATGAAGATATTTATGCTCATTTTTATATCGGGAATATCTTAAAAGATAAAGGCGATTTAGATGGGGCGGAATCGAAATTCAATAAAGTTTTAGAAATATCACCGGAATACAGCTGGGCATATTTCAATCTTGCATCAATTGATTATGAACGCGGAGATTATGACCGTGCAATTGAAAATTTGAAAAAAACTCTGGAATTTAACCCTAAAGATTATGATGCATATATAGTTTACGCAAAAATTCTGGCAAAACTCGGAAGATTAGAAGAAGCTGATGAGATTTTGGATACGGCTGAAGATCAGGGGGCAAATACAGGTGATTTTTATTACATATATGCACAACTGGAAAAACTGCAGGGTGAAGAAGAGGAATACAAAGAATATTTAAAATTAGCCATGCAAAACCGTTCAACTCTATCCGTCAGTCTGAAAAAAATTCAGGCAGAGATGAAGTAATTTTTATATGTCTTTCCAGAAATTTTTATCATAAAGCGCCTTAAAAGTACAACCAGCCCCATTCATACCATCCGCATTTATTGAGGAACACAAACTATTATCTGCTCTGTAAAAAGATGTACCCTTTGCGCCCATAGGTAATAAGGTTCCTTTAGTATCAATTTGAAACATAAACAAGTCTTTACCAAGTTGATTAGGCTTTTTATTAACGCCATTAACATCTACAGAAATACATAATCCACCGGCATTTTGATTGGTGTGATTTTCAATCAAAATATACATATTATCATTTAGTAATGCCTGACCATCATCAAACATATTAGAAGCGCCAAGGGGTACACCGATGTAATTGTGATATATATTTTTAAGTTCATCGCTTTTTATACAAGCCTCATTCTCATTTTGTCCATATGCGCAATCTTTTGCGACTTTAAGATATTTTAGCATATGTTTCTTCAGTTCACGATATTCCGTATTTTCAGGAGTTAGCCGGAAACCGTTTTCTGCCTGATACATATTTAATACCTGATTTAAAGTTGAATATGCTTTGCGCAGCCCTGTTTCCAGCTCTTTTGCTCTGTAATGCTGTACAAGATTTGGTATTGTCAATGCCGCAACGACTCCTATTATAGCAAGCGTAATTAATACTTCTGCCAATGTAAAAGCTATATGTTTCATTTATACCTCCATTTTGTAATGTATCACCTTACATATTTACTATTATTATTGAGGCAAAATAAAAATATGTCAAGACTTAATCTCTTAGGAGCAAATATAAAAAAATACCGCAAGCAGAAAAAGCTTTCGCAAAATCAGCTTGCTGAAATTCTTGATTTTTCGCGCGAACACGTTGCCTGCATTGAAACAGGCAAAGAATTCATAAGTCTTCGCAAATTATTCATTATGGCAGATGCGCTTGATGTACCGGTAAAAGATTTTTTTGACTTTGACTAGTCTTCCGGCATGAAATTTAATCCTATTTTGATAATTGATTTTTTACTTCAACTGCTACATCTCTTTGGATCTGCATAGAATTGTTTTTTTCTAAAGAATCAATATTTTTATTAATACTATTAACTGTTATATTTAATACTGCAAAGAAAACGCTAATTATAAGACCGAAGACCGAAATCAGAATTGTAACAGTATTTTTTACATTATTATTCTGTTTTTCTAAATTTTCGTACCTTAATGCATTTTCTGTTTTTACATGCTCTAGAGTATTACTAATAATTTTATTTTCGGCTCTTAAATCTCTAATTTCATTTAAAATTATACTATTAATATCTGTAAAACTATTTTTCATTAGTTTTTCTTCTCCATCTAATCTAACATGATTAATAGAATCCTGTTCGGTATTATTAATCTGAATTTCTATATTATCTAATTTTTCAGATATTTTATTTAATTCTTTACATAATTGATAATATTGCCAGCCGGGCGTTTCCGGTTGAACAGTTGATTTATTATCACCTGTTGGATTTTCAAGTAAATTATCAACACAATTGGAATCTTGAGTTGGGCTATTAATCATTTGGCACCTGCCCTATTTGTTGAATTTTTTCGTTTGCTTCAATAAACTGTTTATAGTATTCATATAGTTTATCGATAAACATAGTAATATTATCCAAATTCTTATCTTTAGGCAAGTTGTAATTAAAATTTACACCTGTTGTATAAGTCCTGATTTTTTCGTTATTTTCATTAGTTCTTTCACTTATTTTTTCTATTCTATAAGTGGCGAGAATGTTAGAACCTTCTTCTAGAGGTATGATTATCTGAAATCCTTTATTTTGCTCCCAGTTTGCAATTTGATTAATTTGTTCGTTAAACAACTTTAATTTGTAATCAAGCTCGTATGATATAGAAAAATTAATACCTATTGCAAAAATAAAAGGGAGTTTTTGTTCTTCTAATAATGCTTTAGTAATATTTATAATAGTATCTAAATCAGACTGTTCAAATTCTTTTGCTTCAATTATAATTTTTTGTTCTGAAATAGATTGATTAATTTTAATATTATCCGATTTATAAATCCTGATTGGTAGTTGTTTTTTTAAATTATCAATAAATTCCTTAGGTGGTTGTATATCTGATTTTATTATTATATTTTGTTCTTCTTCTTCAAATTTTAATTCATTATTAGATAGTTTATATTTGACTAAGGCATTAAATTCTTCACCAGTACTTTTATACCCTACCAGCACAATTGAGGCTGATTCTTTTAATTTATTATAATTTTCTAAAGTCATAATTTCCCTTTCATTATATTATAATAACACATTTTAGTTCTATTTGCAAGCTCTTGACTAGTCTTCCGGCATGAGCAGTGATATTACAGCGTGGTCAAGACTTAAATACTTTTTCGCAGCATTTTCTAAGTCTTCTATCGTTATATCATTTACATCTTTAAGGTAATCTTCTATCAGTTTCAAATCCTCGCAGACTGTCATGTAATATCCGATATTTTCGCCTATCTCTGAAACTGTTTCTGCTTCCTGTGCAAAACGCGATTTAATTTTCTTCTTTGCCTTTAACAGTTCTTCTTCAGTAATTTTTCTGTCCTGAAGACCGTTTATTTCAGCTTTAACAAGTTCCAGCGCCTGTTCTTTCTTTTCCGGTTTAAAATTCGCCTGTATAAAGAAATTATTGCCGTCTTTGAATTGATAATGCTCGCTGCCAACAAAATTAAAAATCGGAGCTCGCTGTTTTTCTATCAAATTCTGATACAATCTTGAACTTGTGCCATCCCCGAGAATAATGTTGACTAAATCGAGTTCAATATTTTCTTTTAAAGAACTTGCTTTTGGACCGAGATATCCTATCATTAAATATGCCGTACTTGCTTTAGTTGTATTTTCTACAAATATAGTTTTATCTGTCGGTTTATCAGGTTCATTAATCTTTTTAACTCCATTCGGACGACCTTTAAACTCAAAGCCTTCTTCAACTGCTTTTAGCACTTTTTCATGGTCAAAATCCCCGACAATAATTGTTGTCATATTTTCCGGAGAATAGAATGTTCTATAGTAATCCATAATTTGTTGCTGTGTAACCTGTGAAATAATTTCCGGTGTACCGATTACATCGCGTTTATATGGATGTTTTGTATACATATTAAAGTTACATGTATTATAAACTTTTGTCCAATTCTGGTCTTTGCGCATTCTTATTTCTTCAATAACAACATGGCGTTCGCGTTTGTCGGTTACGGTATGGTCATTCAGGTCAAACGGGGCTCCTATTTCTTCTTCCGGCAAAACAGGATCAAGCATCATATCAGAATGCAATTCTATTGCCAGATATAAATCTTTATCCTCTTTTCCCTTTGGAAGAGTTACATAATAGAAGGTGTAATCTTTCCAGGTGGCAGCGTTTACTATAGCGCCTTTAGATTCCAGAATTCTATCAAATTCGCCGGCTTTGTGTTTGTGAGTGCCTTTGAACATCAAGTGTTCCAGAAAATGCGAAATACCGTTATTATTGTCATCTTCATTTATGGAACCTGTTTTTACCCATGTACTGACATTAACAAGTTCACCTTCTTTGTGTGCAAGAACAATTTTGTGTCCGTTCTCGCGTTCGTATACTTCAACTTCTTTTGTCAAAAACGGGTATTTTATCAAACTTTTTTTCATTATTTTTTCCTCTTTTAAATTCATTATATATCAAATACAAATATTTCCCAATTATTCACCATAATCCGTTTTTGCAATTTTCCTTCTTTGCGCAAAACTTTCAAAAGGTCATTGTTCAGTTTTGAAAGTCTTAAGAATTGCAGCGGATAACTTTCGTAATTTTGTGAGTTAGCAATTGTTTTTATCTGTTCATCAGTATACATTGATATTGATTTATCAGACAAAATTACAATTTGATGTTCATCTTTTACCAGATTATCTTTCACATACTTAACAAAGTCATTATTAATTTTGTCTGATAGCAGATAACGTTTGTAATATTTATACTGATTAGACTTGTCATTTTTAATACCTGATATTTCAGAATCCGTCATATAAGTTTTTTGAGCATCTTCTGAATTCAGAGAATAAAGACTCAGTTTATCACCGGTAATTGTAAAATATTTGTCTAAAAGATCCGGTCTTATCGGCAAAACGAAATTAGAATCCGGATTAACTGCATACTGGCGCAGTGCATGCCCGAGTAATCTATAACCGTCAGGGCGAGGAATATTTATTGCACCGTAATTTGAATTTATGCCGAGAAAAGATACTATTACAAACGCAACCAATAATGTTTTTCTGAGTATATCATTTTTTATACTGTCTATTCCAAAAGATGCGATGAGTAATAGAAACGGCAGAATCATCAGGGTATATCTTACAAGAACTTTGTATTCAGTGAAATTTGACAGCAAAATATGAATTAAAAGATATACAACCGGCACACACAAAATCATTCGTGCTTCTTTTGATTTAATACAGGCATTGATTATCTGTGAAAGTACAAAAATCACAGGGAAAAATACAAATATCCAGAACACAGGATTAAGCATTCCCTTAAACCATACTGATTGATAATTCAATGCATTATTCTGTACACCTGTAAGCAACGGACTAAAATAATCCTGCAAGGCAATTAATATAAATGAATTGTCGTAACTTACGGCACTGAAATTGCCGGAGAAATAATTTTTTATATAAAAACAGAAAAAAACAAGCGGAATATAAACGGTTAAAAGTATCAGAAGATATTTCAGATTATCACGAAAAACTTTTTCCTTCAAAAAATAAATTCCTGTTACAACAAGAACAATTATTGTAAGCAATATTTGCGAAGTATAAGTATAGATTAAAAACAAATTTGCAAGATAAAACGGTATAAAGTTTTTTGTATCCCTATGTTTCAAAAATTTCAGCCAGAAAACAATTAAAAGGTTTACAAGCAGGAATGTCAGAGAATAAAATTTTGCTTCCTGCGCATAATATATGAATGAAGAATTAAGTGTATACAGTAATGCATAAGTTACACCTATTCCTTGATTAAATTTCTCATCCTTATTAAGAAATTCACCGAGCGCCATGCCGGCAAAATAGGCTGCACCAATACTTAACACATCAAAAAATACAGACATAAAGCGAATCATAAAATCGGAATTTCCAACAACACTTATCCATAAATGGTAAATGAAATAATATATCGGAAACAACAAAAATCTATGCGCATCAGCCTGCATCATGCCAGCAGGAAAACTTTTGGATGCAATAGAATAAATTGTTGCCTCATCATACCAGAGTCCGCCGGCTTTATCGAGATTCATCAGCCTCAGCATTAATGCTGCAACTGCCAGTACAATAATTAAACTATGCTTTTTGATAAAATTCATTACAATCCCCTTTAAAATTCTTGTATAATCTTGCAATTTTATTGTACAATAAACATATGGATAATATAGTTAACAGATTAAAAAATAAAGTAGTGGTATCAGTGCAGGCAATGCCGAGTGAGCCTTTATATCTAGAAAAATGTATGGCTGCAATGATGAAATCCGTTGTAAAAGGCGGAGCCGGCGGCTTGCGCGTTGCAGGCACCCGTGATGTAAAAAATGCCAAAACACTTTTTGATATTCCTGTTATAGGAATAACTAAACCTGATATTATTCCGCAAAACTGGCAGGAAATTGTCTACATAACTCCGACTATAAATGACGTTTTAAGTCTGATTAGTGTCGGGGCTGATGTAATAGCCTTTGACGGAACTTCCCGTCCGCGTCCTGACAATAGCACGCTTTCTGAAACTATTAAATACATAAAAATAAACAAACGTGTATCTATGGCTGATATTTCAACTGTAGAAGAAGGTGTAAACTGTGCAAAACTCGGCGCAAATATGCTTTCTACCACATTATCAGGCTATACACAGTTTTCTCAAAACAGAGGGGATGGACCGGATTTTGAATTGTTAGAAAATCTGGTTAAAGAGGTAGATATCCCTGTTGTTCTGGAAGGAAGAATATGGGAGCCGGAACAGGTTGACAGAGCTTTTGAACTCGGCGCTCACTGCGTTGTTATAGGTTCAGCCATAACCCGTCCGCAATTGATAACAAAAAGATTTGTTCAGCGCAAAAAATAAGAGGTTCTATGAAAAAAGCTTTAGCCATTGATGTCGGCGGTACAAAAATTTATAATACTGTAATTAATGAAAATGGTGAAATTATTTCAGAAATAGAAAAACGCCATACCCCGAAAACTTTTGCTGAAATAGAATCGCTTTTTAAAGAAATCATAAAAAAATACGAAAATGAAGTTGATGTAATAGCTTTTGCGACCTGCGGAGCAGTTAACAACACTAATGACGGAATTCTCGGTTCTACCGGTAACATTGCAAAAGAATATCCGACAATGAATTTTAAAAGTTTAAGCAGCAAAAGAGTTTTTGTAGAAAATGATGCTAATGCTGCAGCCTGGGCAGAACACATTCTCGGTGCTTCCAAAGGAATGCCTTATTCTGTTATGATTACGCTGGGAACAGGTGTCGGCGGCGGCATAATTCTCGATAATAAATTATACAAAGGTAAAAACGGCGCCGCAGGTGAAATGCACTTTAAAATGCGCACGGATAAACACCGTAAGTGCACCTGCGGCGCCTACGACTGCTTTGAAAGCTATGCCTCCGGTACAGGATTGAAACGGACAGCAGAAGAAATGCTTAATAATAAAGATGTTACAACATACGATGTTATAGACGGCTGGAAAAACGGCGACGCAAAAATGACGGCGATACATGATAAATGGCAGAATGACATTCTGGAAGGACTAATCGGACTTGCCAATATTTTTGATCCTGATGTGCTTGTATTATCCGGTTCTATGGCTGAATTTGTTGATACAGAATATTTAACAGAAAAAGTTAACTCTGAAATTGTTACAACTCCGACAAAAGTCGTTAAAGCGCAAACAGGTAATTATTCCGGTATGCTCGGGGCAGCACTTTTAGCATTAGGAGTAAAAGACTAATGGGAAAAGCAAAAAAAAGAGGTTTTAGACGCGGTGATTTAGATGATTTTTACAAGCTTTCCAGAGAAGAGGCCGTAAGAGAGGCTGTAAAACTGCTTAAAGAAAGCGATAACAATGCAATAAGCCTTATTACGCTTTTTGGCTTAACTGCCGAAGAATTACTTGAAGGCGGCGCGGATTATGAAGAAGTAGTTAAAATGGGATGCCTGATTAAATGAAAAAACTCTTTGAACGCTTTTTATTCTGGGTGGATTGTTCACGCGCTTTTGCCCTCCCAATGACCGTTATGTCATGGCTTGTTGTATTTTTGTGGGGAATAAAACAAAACGGCTCAATTTTAAACGGAGTGCTTGCACTTATTGGCATAGTTTTTGCACATCTTGCGACTAATCTTATTGATGATTACTGTGATTATAAAATTCTCTGTAAAGATGAAAAATATATAAAATCAGCGCAAAAATGCAAATGCGCACATCTTTTTGAAGGTCGTGTAACTTTGCCGGCAATTAGAAGGATGATAATTTTATACTGCCTTGTTGCCTCGATAATCGGATTGATTTTGACATTCAAAGCCGGTTTTACTGTTATATGGCTTGCTTTAATCGGGGCGGCTGTCACACTTCTTTACCAGAAATGTTCTCTTGTAGGATTAAGTGAACTGGCAGTATTTGTTGCATATGGACCTTTAATGTTTGAGGGCGTGTATTTTGTGATGACTAAAACTTTTTCTTTTGAAGTTTTGCTGTTGTCATTTGCTGTTGTATCGTTTACTCTAGGATTTTTGTATGTACATACACTGCTTGATTTTGACGGGGATATGACTTCGCACAAAAAAACTCTCTGCTGTAGAATAGGAGATAAAAATAAAGCACAGAAACTGCTTGTTTTCTTTTATGGGATTGGATATATAATGACTGCCGTTTTATCTTATTTAAGTCATAATTTCTATGTTTTGACCACTTTTTTAACACTGCCGCTTGCTATAATAACTTATAACGAAACTGCAATTTTTGAAAAAAGCCGCATACCGCATGTTCACTGGTGGAATCTGCCTTTTGAAAACCAAAAATTTTATTTGCAAGAAGGCAGTTTCGGGTTCTATTTTACTCTGTTTCAGGCGAGAAATTTAATGATGCAATTCTGTATTTTGATGAGTATTTCTATACTTCTTCAAAAGGTTCTATAATAAAATCAGCGACAAATGGTTCGTTGTCGGCAAACGCCATATTTAAAACAGAATGCAATTCTGTTTTATTATGTGCTCTTGCAGCATTTATACCATAACTGCCGGCAAGTGTTACAAAGTCAGGATTACTAATTTTTGTTTCATAATAATTGGCATTAAAACGGTCTTTTTGAAGCTGTCTGACCATTCCTAAATATCCGTTGTTAAAGATAATAATTTTGACAGGCAGATTGTAATCTTTAATGGTTGCAAGTTCCTGAATATTCATCTGAATTGAGCCGTCGCCTGCCAAACAGACAACGGGCTTTTCATCAGCAGCCACCGCAGCACCAATTGCTGCCGGCAGCCCGAATCCCATTGTACCGAATCCGCCCGAAGTGATTAGTTTGACACCTTCTGGTAAATTTTGCACTGCAAAAATCTGATGCTGCCCGACTTCGGTTGTAACTATATTTGTATGTTTATAAACTTCATCTATTATATCCACAGAATGCAAAAGATTGGATTTGCGCACAATATTAGTATTCAAATTTTTCAACTGTAATGCAGAATTAAGCCATTCATTACTTTTAGACTGCACCGTAACTCGATTTAAAAACTCTTTTATATCGCAGCACAAGCCAACACTCACCTGCAGATTGTTTCCTGTCTCGCCGGGATTAATATCAACTTGAATAATATTTTTATTCAATTCTTCAGGTTTAAAAATTGATGTAATTCTATCGTTAAATCTGGCGCCAAGAAGTATTATCAAATCAGATTTTTTTAAAACTTCATTCGCTGAATTATGACCGTAAATTCCTGTCATACCGAAATAATTTACATCATTGGACGGATATGAGCCAAGTCCCATCATTGTAGATACAACCGGCGCATTTAGTATTTTGACAAATTTGAATAATTCATTTTGTGCCTCTGAATTATTTACACCACCGCCGCAGACAACAACAGGACTTTGAGAGGATTCTATTAACTTTTCCGCATAATTCAAATCAGACAGAGCATAAGTGCTGCCGGCTGTCTTTTGTTGTGGAATATTTTTGTATTGCGCGGCTTCTGTAAACACATTCTTAGTTATATCAATAATAACAGGTCCTTTTTTGCCGGAAACAGCAATGTTAAATGCATTTGTCAGAACGACCTCAAGTTCCTGGGCGTCAGTAACCTGAAAACCGGCTTTTGTGCAGGATTTTGTCATTTCAATGATATTAATTTCCTGAAAAGCCCCCTGCCCGAGCAAATTTTTGTCTACCTGACCTGTAATTATAACAAGCGGAATGCCGTCAAAATAAGCATCAGCAACGCCTGTTACAATATTAGTTGCCCCCGGACCTGAAGTTACCAGAACAACTCCAGCTTTTCCGGACATTTTTGCATAACCTTCTGCCGCATGCACTGCCGACTGTTCATGACGTACCAGATAATGCTTTATAGAATTCTGTTTAGAAAGTTCGTCATACACGTCAAGAACAACACTGCCGGGGTAACCGAAAATTGTATCCACACCGCATTTTTGCAGAGTGTTAATAAGTATTTGCGCACCGGTAAGTATTTTTGTATGAGCTTGCAGCATTTTCAGATTCTCCGATATGATATTAGCATAAACAAAATTACTGGACATATAAATAGATTAATCCGGCTTAAAATTTAACTATTATGCTATAAATTGTATTACAAAACTGGACTATCCCATTTTCGTGTGGTATAATCACTCTATGAATAATCTAAAAAAATACTTTAAACAATCAGCAACATATAAAATTTTCACTGGACTTCTTGAAACCTGCAATGATTTTCTGGATACACTGGGGAAAATTACAGAAAACGGGATAGGATTTTTTAAATGTATTTTGAAACGTCAAATCAACAAACAGGAGTTAATAGAACAGTGCAGCAGATTCGGAATTTCTTCTTTGCCGATTACACTTTCAATTGTAGGTATGACGTCAATAATTGTAGCCTCACAGGTTGCACTGGAAATGGTTAAACAGGGCGGCGGCAATTTTGTCGGAATGCTTATGACAATATTAATTGTCAGAGAAGTCGGGGTTATTATGACCGGCTTTGCCTTGATATCAATGATAGGGTCTTCTATGGCGTCAGAACTTGCAACAATGCGGGTTACAGAACAAATAGATGCGATTCAGGTGTTAAAAGTTGATCCTATCTGCTATTTATTTGTTCCGCGGGTGTTGTCAGGCTTTATAATGATGCCTTTTGTAACAATTATCGCCTCAACTGTCGGTGTGCTGGCAGGAGCTGTTACGGCAAAATTGTCCGCTGATTTAAGTTTCAGAGCATATTTTGATTCAATGTGGCTGGGTATATATATGAAAGACCTGTGGGTAAGCATTTTAAAAGCATTTGTATTTGGCGGAGTTATTGCCCTGATAAGCTGTTCTTGCGGATACTACGCAACAGGCGGGGCTAAAGGCGTAGGGCTTGCCACAACAAAAGCCGTTGTCTGGTCTTTTGTCGCAATTGTAATATTAGATATGATTTTTGCTATGGCATTTTTCTTTTAAATGTGTATAATAAGGTATAAGAATGAGTATAGAAGTTAAAAATTTAATAAAAACTTTTGGAGACAGAACAGTTATTAACAACATTTCTTTTAGTGTTAATAACGGGGAAACTCTTGCTATTGTCGGTTTTAGCGGCTCTGGCAAAAGTACAATTTTAAAGTTAATCTGCGGGCTTATCCAGCCTGACAGCGGAGAGATTATCACCTCAGAAGGCGATATTGCCATGGTATTTCAATATTCTGCACTGTTTGATTCTTTGAATATTGCGGATAACATAGCATTTGCGCTTCATGAAAGAAGAGATTTGCGCAACAAATATACAGAAAGTGATATCAGAAAAATTGTAACAGAAAAGCTTGCACTGGTAGGGCTCAAAGGTATAGAAGAACAATACCCGTCAGAATTGTCAGGCGGTATGCAAAAACGTGTCAGTTTTGCACGCGCTATTGTAACTGAACCTAATACAATTCTCTATGATGAACCAACTTCCGGACTGGATCCTATATCGTCAACTTTGATAGAAGATTACATTGTAAGACTGAAAGAAGAAACTCAAGCGGCATCTATTGTTGTAACCCACCAGATGTCAACAATCAGAAGAACAGCAGATAGAGTAATTATGCTTTACGATGGAAAAATAGTTTTTGAGGGCACTCCTGATGATATGCTGAGACAGGATAATGATTACACTAAACAGTTTGTAACAGCATCACTGGAAGGACCGATGAAAATGATGGCTTAGTAGTTTTAAATATGAGGATGAAGAAGATGAGAAATTTATTTAATGATGATGTAATGTCACTGGACACATATATAATGTTTAAACTAAAAGAAGAGACCGCCAGATTGACTCCTGAACTCAAAGCAAAAAATCGTGCCCCTATTTCACTTGCAATGGGAGCACCTACAGCGAACCCTCCCAAATATGTAATAGACCGGCTGAAAGAAATCCTTGATGAAGACGGGATTCATACCTACTCAACTCCGAAAGGCGAAAAATACTTTAGAGATGCAATTGCTGTTCGTATGAAAAATCGTTTTGGCGTGGAGCTTGATCCTGATACCGAAATCTTTTCTCTAATCGGGTCTAAAGAAGGGCTTGCAAACATAATGCGCGCACTTATAACTTCTAAAAAAGAAGAGTTAGAAAAAGATGTTATTCTCGTGCCGGATCCCGGGTATGCATCTTATCTACAATTTATCAAATGTTCAGGCGGTAAAGCTTATCCAATACCACTTACTATAGAAAATGACTACAAGCCAAATATGGAGGAGGTCTGGAATAATTTAATAAAAGACGGTTACAAACCGGAAAACGTCAAAGCTATGATTATAAATTACCCTAACAACCCGTTAGGTGTGACCACAACAAAAGAATATGTTAAATCAGTAATAGAATTCTGTAAAAAACATGAAATTCTACTTATTTCAGATGCAGCATACTGTGATTTGTACTTTGACGAAAACGAAAAACCGTTCAGTGTATTTGAAATTGAAGGCGCCAAAGATATTGCCGTAGAATTCTACAGTTTCTCAAAACCGTATGCGCTCACCGGCTGGAGACTTGGCTGGGTATGCGGCAACAAAGAAATTGTACAAAGATTCGGCAAAGCAAAATCAACTATCGACAACGGTATTTTCAAAGCTCTGCAAAAAGCATGTGCAGAAGTTTTAAACTCAAAAGAAGGCGATGAATACATAAAAGCCGGAAATGAAGGTTATAAACGCAAACAGGCGATTATGGTCAAAGGCTTTAAAGAACTCGGCTGGAACATAGATGAAAATAAAGTTCCGCACACAACATTCTATCTCTGGCTGCCAATTCCGCCAAGATACAACTCAGCATTTGAATTCTGTGAAGATTTACTGAAAACATCAGGTATTGTACTTGTTCCAGGCAATGCCTTCGGGACTTACGGCGAAGGATTCTTCAGGCTGTCATATGTCTGCAGTGATGAACAATTGCAGGAAGTTATTGACAGAATGAAGGCTGACGGATTTACTTTTGAAAAATAAAATTATTGAAAAAGCAGGGGCGGGCGATGAAATCGCCCGCCCCTCTTCATATATATTTAATTAAATTACTCAGCCAGTAATTTATCTGCCAGCGGAGATTCTGTTCTGCCGTTAAGCGTTTTATTAACCTTCTGGAGTTTTTGTGCAATAAGCTCCATATTATCTGTCCAGACAAAATTATCTGTCACATATTTTTCAGCCTTAGAAAAATCTCCGTCTATTTGAATCCGGACAATTTCTGCAAGCATTTCTTTTGCAATCGGGACAACTTTATCAATATTAACGTGAATTTTTTCATCAATAATATCATATGCCCCGCGTTCTGCAAAATATTTATTCTGCATTACAGTTCTAACTCTGTGAGCCTGACTGAGTGTAGGTTTTGATTTGAGGAAATTATCCGCAATAGTAGTAACAATAATTTGTTTGCGCTGTTCTTCTGTATACATGCCGAGTTCTGTTAACAAATCAACAAAAGCCAGTGCGCCCATATCGGCTTTATTTTCTTCTATGATATTTCTGTATTTGCCGAGTTTTTCACTGCCTTCACGCGGTCCAAGAGAATGCGCATTTTCATGTCCGATAGTAAACCAGTGGTCAGCTTCGTTATTGTAGTATTGGTGCTGCTCTTTGTCTAAAATTGCATCAAGGCGTTCCTGCAGCTTTTTGTAATCACTGACAAAGCGGATTTGTCGGTGGTAAACATTTCTTCTGCCGCCGCCTATGGTAAGTGATAATTTATCATCATTCGGAAGGTTTTCTGCAAGTGTAATACCGCCTCTATAAGCCCCGACATCACCTTTTACAGCTACTAAATCAACATCCACCATAGTTTGTTTTACGTCGCCTTCTGTTGAAATATTTTGTGTATATTCATCATTGTAAGGCATTTGTTTAGCCAGTTCCGGCAAAAATTCTTTAATAGCGAGAAGGTCATGTGTGCCTTTTTTATTTACAATACCAACGCGCCCGCCGAGAAAATCTTTCGGAATAGGAGAGATATTGTTTTCATCCAATAATTTTTTAAGTTCCTGATTTTCAACTATAGTGCCGGTCATTTCATCTTCGTAATTTTCACGGGTAATGGTAAATTCCAGCGGAGTATCCTGCAGGGATGCCCATTTTTTATCAGCATAAGCATCCAGCATCGGGTCTGCTGTTCTCAATGCTTTTGCCTGAAGATGCAGGTACTCGTTAAAATCCGAATTGGTTGATGTTTCTGCTGCCTTTTCCAGTTCATCAGCCATTTTAGCAAAATCTTCTTTAAACTTATCAATATAATCTATTCCGACAAGTTCATTGCCATCGCGTTCTACAACAGAACGCTGGGTAAGAATTTTTTTAACCTTATCTACTTTTCCTTCCTGAAGCATATTTGTAAGTATTCGGTGGAATTCTTCTTTAGACAAATCTTCCGGATACACACCTTTGCCCGGGAGTTCGGTGATGCCTTTTGCCAGATTAATTTTTTGAGAAAGCGAATCTATCGCATTAATTCCTTTTTGTGCATCAAAGAGGATTTTAGTTAATTCCGCCTGCTTATTGCCTGCAGCGACTTCTTTTTCCAGAAAATCTTTGAACGCAAGATTTTCGTGGCAGTCAATCTGCATATTAATTTTTTCCAGAATATCAGCGGCTTTGACAAGATGTTTCAATGCAGTTTTGTCGCCGTCTGCAAGTTCAAGATATTCGGGAGCATCAACCGCCAACATTTTTTTAGTCATCAAATAATCTTTGTTTGTACGTTTTTCCAACTCTTCCATTGTTAAATTCAATTCAAATTCAGCCATAAAATTCTCCTATATTGTACAATTCAGTTAATATTATAGCATTCAGGCAGGATGTTTCAATATATTATATAGAGTAAATATGCAATATTTTTTATGCTATTATGATAATATAGATATGAGGTAAGTTTATGTATCCAAACAGACTGAAAGCAATTGACGAATTGAAAGTTAAAATTGACAGTTTTAGACCGTTAAGCGCTGATATTTTAAAACAAATCAGAGAATACTATAAAATTGGACTGACATACACATCTAATGCACTTGAAGGAAATACATTGGATTTAGCGGAAACCAAAGTTGTGCTTGAAGATGGACTTACAGTAAGCGGCAAGCCTTTAAAAGATCATCTTGAAACTCTCGGACACGCAGAGGCTTACAACAAATTGTTTGAACTTATAAAACAAGATTGTATCAGGGAAGAAGATATCAAAACTCTGCATAAACTATTTTATTCAAAAATTGACCTCGAAAATGCCGGAAAATACAGACAAAAACCTGTTATCGTAACCGGTGCCGATGTGGATTTTCCTTTACCTGCAGAACTTGATGAACGAATGAAAGAATTTATAGCAGAACTTCCCGAATTAAGACAAAAATCGCATCCGGTTGAATACGCAGCAATGGTACACGCACTGCTTGTAAATATTCATCCATTTATTGACGGCAATGGAAGGGTTGCGAGATTACTGATGAATCTTGCACTTTTACAATCCGGATATAATATCACCATTATTCCGCCGGTTGTCCGCGCCGATTATATACGCGCATTGCAGGACTCCAATAAAAATAATTTTACTCCGTTTATCAATTTCATTTCAGAAATGGTACTTGAGTCTCAAAAAGAATATCTAAGAATAATTGAAGCTCTGCAATAAACTTCTATTTATGATAGGTCTCGCCTTTAAGGATTTTGAATGCACGATAAATTTGCTCCACCAGCAAAAGTCTGGCAAACTGATGCAAAAAAGTCATTTTGGACATGCTAAGTTTGAAGTTCGACCGCGCAGAAACTTTTGGAGAAAGCCCGCATGAAGAACCTATGACAAATATAATTTCACCTATTCCGTCATTTGAAAGTTCATTAATCTTTGCCGCAAACTCTTCAGAGGAAAGCATTTTCCCTTGAATTTCAAGGGTTATGACATAAGACTGCTGTTTTATATGTGCAAGTATTTTTTCAGCCTCCTCATCAAGTGCTTTTGATATAAGATGTTCATCTTTAATTTCTACAGGCGAAAGTTCAACAATTTCTACGCTTGCATATGAGCGGAGTCGTTTGAGAAATTCATCAATTCCATCTTTCAAAAATTTTTCTTTGATTTTGCCAGTTGCTATTATTTTTATGTTCATTTGCCCATATAAACAGTTTGAGACGGGAATGCAAATTCAATATTTTCTGCACGGAACTGTTTAATTATATCCTGCAAAACTTCCCCTCTAATTCTTAAATATTCGTTATACACCCGTGTTTTTGCATATGCAATCAATCTTAAATTTATAGAACTACTGTCCAATTCCTCAACATTTGCCACAAAATCGCCATGAACATCCAGATGAACCTGTGCCACATATTTAAGTATTTCCAATGCTCGTTCGATTTTTTCATTGCTTGTATCATAAGTTATTCCGACAGTTATATCCATCCTTCTTTTGTGAGCACGGGTTACGTTTTCCACAATGTGATTTGCGACAACATCATTCGGGATTGTTACGAGAAAGTTCTCCAGAGATCTTACCTTTGTTGAACGCAGGCTTATACTCTCAACAGTTCCTTCCACCCCGTTTACTTTTATGTAATCCCCGATTTTAAAGACTTTATCAGAAAGAATTCCCAGTGTTCCAAACATTGCTGCAATAGTATTCTGTGCAGCAAAGCCCACTGCCAAACCTGTAATTCCAAAACCTGCAATAAGAGAGGTTAGTGAATACCCGTGGCTTTGAAGAAATGATGCAACAATAATAAATACTATTAAAAATTTTATAATCTTGTCTAAAATTGAAAATATACGCTTAAGCGATTCGGCATTCTCATTTGTCGCCTGAATTCGACTCTGAAGTTTTCGGATAAAAATATCCGTTAATTTAAACAGGACAATAATTATTAAAAGGTTTACAAGCGCCCCTATAATCATGCCTATTTTGAATGTTGAAAAAACTTTTCCAATCTTATCTGCCCATTCTAGAATTTCGTTTAACATAACCCCTCCGGTTTGTGTGCATATTTCTATTAAACAATATATTTTCAGCACATTCAAGTTCTTAACAAGTCGTTACTTACAGTCAACCGGCTTGCCAAACAGGAGTCTGAACAGTCCGAGGCGTTTTTGCAATGTGGCAGAAATTCCGCTTGTTATTACATTCAAATTACATGTTGTTCCGTCTATATTATTTATAATGGAAGTCATTTGAGGGACAGAGTCTTTTAATCCGCCTGTAACAACTTCTATATTCTCAATTGTTTCATTAAGATTTTTTGTTGTCCCGTTCAAATCCTCACCAACATTATTCATACGCTCTTCATTAAGTGAAGTATTTAAATTGTTTGATACATTATATAAGTTTCTTGTTGTGTCAGAAAGATTTTTAGAAGCAGCAACAATGTTTGGTCTGGCTTCTTCTATAGTATCTTTTAATACAATAAACAGCCCGTTTAGCGTCTCCAGAGTTTCATTTGCACTTTTGACCGTTCCGTTAAGATTATCCTTCAACTGCTCCAGATACCCTGAATCTGCAGTTTCCGCAATAAATGAATCCAAATCAACAACCGTACTTCCTTCAATAACATCACCATCTTTCAAATAATACAAAGAAGGACTATCCGGATAAATAATTTCTATAAAATCATGTTCTCTCCACTTTTTCTTTTCTCTGTTCAGCCGCGCTTTGACATTCACAGGCAGCCGCAAATCCTGCGGATTCAATGCAACAGTCAGAAGAGTCGTTTTGTAATCTTTACTCGGACGCATTCTGATAGTCCGCCCTATCCTGAATCCCTTATAATAAACTGACATTCTGTGTCGTATTGGTCTTGCCTCTTCAAATTGCACGGTTACATATGTCTTTGGCGGAATATTCTTTATCAAAGTACCAACCGCAAACAAAAATAATGTAATATATAAAACTAAGGCAAACATGTGTTTAAACATAAATCCTCCGGGATTAAGTATATTTTCATCTGTAAAAATATACATTCCCGTACAGGATTAATCACATAATTTTTCGCAGTAGGTAAAGTAGTCAGTTCTGTCCCAGATAATATTTTCTTTAACCTTTTTTGCAGGGACTCCGGCAATTATAATATTTTTTTCTTTAAATTTTTTATTCACAAGTGACATGGCACCTACAACAGAACCTTCTGCTATTTCAGCCCCTTTTAATATCATGGAGCGCGTTCCAACCCATACTTTATCCGCGATTTTAATATTCTCCGGAGCATTGATAATTTCTTTTGTTGTTGCATCTAAAATAGTATGTCCGTCGTCATTTCTGATAATAATATCTCTTGCAAACATACATTCATCACCAACATCAACCCTTCTGCCGGCTTTTGCAACAACATTAAGATTTTTATAAACAGAAATTCCGCCGCCAAATGTGATTTTTCCGCCATGTTCCATGCCAAAAGTTGTATGTCTTATAAATCTGTGGCGTGTAGGTTTGATTGAGCAGTAATTTTCATCCCCGTTCATTACAATCGCTGTTCCGATAAACTTTGATGGCATTTCAATCAGTATCTGATTATTGTTGCCGGTAATTGTAATAGACATACCTTTTATTTCACGGTATTCCTTTAATTCACCATTTTCCAGTATCTGAATTTTATTGTTTTCACCCTTAATTTTAACACCGGGAATATTTGAATAATCACTCATAAAAACCTCAATTAATTTTAAAATCTGCATTATATTCTAGCCTGCATTTCCCTGCAATACATCATTTGAATAGTCTAAAATCTTATACCTTTCGGGAATTTATTGCCAAAAATAAAATGCTAAAGTGTTTCTAAAAGGAGAAAATCATGCTGACTGATGTTTTAAAATACTTTTCATTGTTCGTAATCTTTGCAATAATAATTGTTTTTTGTTCTAACAAAGCATCTGCAGAAGAAATACATTTTGACAACACTAAATATATATTAAAATACAGCATATATAATCCGACATCACAAGGTTATATGAACGAGTATTTCCCTGCCTCAGAAAATCGTGCCAACTGGACAAAAATGATTGGTATATACTATTACATAAACGAAAAATCGCCAATAAAGTTCGCAAAAGAAATGGACAAAACTATTGAAACATCTGAAAACAGCGTCCTGATAAAATTTATCGAAAACAAAAAACAGGATAAAGCCGTTGTCAGTTTTCTCGTAAATAATACGGAAAATGGCAGAAATTACTTTGAATACAACGTTTATAAGTACGAAAAACACCCTGACAAAGGGACAATGATGCTTAAATATGCAGTTAAATATTTCTGTAATAATGATGAAGAAATAGCCGCAGTAGGTAATAAAATCCGTGAAGAAAACGATAAATATATGGAACAATTGATAACTTCCCCAATTCCGCCTGTTGTAGAAAAAGAAATTAAAATTGATTAATTGCAGAAACTACAATGCCGGAATGCAGAAGGAGCATAATAATTACGCACAATTTAGCGTCAAGCCCGCACATTTTAGCATAAAAAAAACCACTCATTACTGAGTGGGTCGTTTTCTGCATCCTAATGGTCTCTTTTAGTGTTTATTATTTAGGAGTTTATATGTTTTGGGGTTAATGAATTCTATTTATATTTAGTGTTTCGACTACACTTAAATCTTATACATTTATTATGCACTAAAACAAAATGATTGTCAATACACCTACTCAATATTTTTTTTGCAAAATGTCTCAAATGCCCATATAGTGTAGAATTTACACTTTACAAAACTTAATATTGTGTTAGGGATTAGTTTAATCAGGGTATATTAACATGCGCGGGAGGATATTTAATTAGATATTTTATGTTAACAAATGTTAATTAAATATCAAAGCAAAAGGCAATTTTAAAACTTATATATACTTTATATATATAACGTATTTAAATAGGAAAAGTATATCATGAGTTTCGGTAAAATCGACGCAATATACCGTGAAAAAACATTACCGGTTGAAGCAGTATCATTATACAGTAATATAAACAGCAAAGCATTAGATGCTGGAACGGTTGAAAACCCGTTTAAAGGGTCAGGAAACCTCGGATTGTTTATGGGCAGCGGTTATGATTTTACTACAGGCAATCAAAAATTCGGATATAACAATACTATCGGTTATAAGGTCGATCCGAACGATAATGTATTAAAGGAAATAAACTCAACTCATGAATGGGTTGCATAAGCGAGGTAAACATGCCAGCAGGTGACGATTTAAGAATAGGAAAAATAGCAGCAAATACAGATTCGTATTCCATGGGCATGGAAGGCGCAGACATTGGTGTTACTCCGCAAACTCTGCCGAATTCGGACTACAACAGCAATCGTACCAATTCTGTAAACAACAATACCGGATTTTTGAGGCTTACTTCCCAACATACTACAACACCGTTTGATTCTAAGGCATTTGACTTTACTTTCAGGGATGCCGGAGCTGTCGGGTTCAATCCATTTAACAACAATCTTCCGGAAACCGCAACTAAACAGTTTATAGGATAAAAAATAAGACGAAACATTAAAAGTTCCGCCTTATTTTTTTTATAAATATTGTTTAAATTATACAGCAGCGGCTGTTTTTGATTTTTCTATACATTCAATCAAAGTCTTAGCAACTGTCTGTTGTTCTTCTTTTGTAATTTCAGGGAACATAGGAAGAGAAATTACCAATTCTGTATTTTTTTCAGTTACAGGCAGAGAACCTTTTCCAACGCCTAAGTAAGCATGAACTTTTTGCAGGTGCAATGGAATAGGGTAGTATAACATTGCGCCGATGCCGTTTTCCTGCAGCATTTTATGAACAACATCACGGTTAGGAACTTTTACAGTATACTGGTGGTAAACACAGTATGTATCATCCAATTCTACCGGAGTTTGAACATCTTTGCAGTCTTTGAAAAGTTCGTTGTAATAATAAGCATGTTCGCGGCGTTTTTCGTTCCATTCTTTTACGTGAGGAAGTTTTACACGTAAAATTGCAGCCTGAACTTCATCAAGACGACTGTTTACACCTATTTCATCATGGTGGTAACGTATTGCACCGCCATGGTTTCTTAAGGCAACAACTCTGTCACGTAATTTTTCATCGCTTGTCATGATTAAGCCGCCGTCGCCCATACCGCCTAAGTTTTTAGTCGGATAGAAGCTTAAACATCCAAAATCACCGAATGTACCAACCATTTTACCTTTATATAAAGCGCCTATAGCCTGACAGCAGTCTTCAATTACGTGAAGGTTGTGGCGTTTTGCAACATCCATAATCACATCCATATCGCAAGGCTGACCATATAAATGAACAGGTATAATAGCTTTTGTTCTCGGGGTAATTGCAGCTTCCAATTTTGAGGCATCAAGGTTGAATGTATCTGCATCAATATCAACAAATACTGGTTTAGCCCCTACAATACCTATTGCTTCTGTTGTTGCAACAAATGTAAATGCAACAGTAACGACTTCATCACCTGCACCGATATCCAGAGCACGTAATGCCAGATGCAATGCGTCTGTACCGGAATTCAATCCTACAGTGTATTTACATCCGATAAAATCTGCCAATTCTTGTTCTAAAGCCTTTGTGTTAGGTCCTAAAATATAAGAGCCTGAGCGTAAAACTTCACATACTGCTTTTTCTACTTCTGCACCGATTTGTGCATACTGACGTTTTGAATCTAAAATAGGTATCATATTGTTATCTCCTTCTTATACTACCCGCTAATATTAGTATAGCACGCGTTGTTTGTGTCTTTATAAAAGCTTAATAAAACAGCTTTGATATATCTATTTATAACATTTTTTAAAAAAGCATGTCTTTTTTATTATGTTTTTGTTACACTTGAGACAGACACTACGAAATATAGGAGAGATGTATAAAAAATGATTACAACTAAATTAAAATCCCATAATTGCGGAAATTTAAACTTAAACAACATTAATGAAGAAGTAACATTATCAGGCTGGGTTGCGACAATTCGTGATCTCGGCGGTATTTTGTTTATTGAATTAAGAGACAGAAGCGGAATATTTCAGCTTGTTGCAAACCCTCAGATTAACCCTGAAGTGCACAAAATTTTTGAAAAAATTCGTTCTGAATATGTAATTTGTGTAAAAGGAAAGATTACAAGACGTCCGGAAGAAACTTATAACGAAAAATACGCAACCGGTCAGGTAGAAATGTATCCTGAGAGTGTAGAAATACTTTCTGAAGCAAAAACATTACCGTTTGTGCTTGATGACCCGAATGTTTCAGAAGATGTACGCTTAAAATACAGATATCTGGATATTAGACGCGAAAACATGCTGCATAATTTGACATTACGCCACAAAATTTGTCAGGCAGCACGTGCATACTTAAACGGCGAAGATTTTCTGGAAGTAGAAACACCTATATTGATTAAAACAACACCGGAAGGTGCAAGAGACTATCTTGTTCCGTCACGTGTTCAGGAAGGCAAATTCTATGCATTACCGCAATCTCCGCAGATTTTTAAACAGTTGTTAATGGTCGGTGGTATTGAAAGGTATTATCAAATTGCCAAATGTTTCCGCGATGAGGATTTGCGCGCAGACAGACAGCCTGAATTTACACAAATCGACCTTGAAATGTCATTTGTGGAACAACAGGATGTAATCAAAGTTGTTGAAGGCTTGATTGTTGAAACATTTAAAGCTGCCGGAGTTGATGTTAAACCTCCGTTTATTCAAATGCCTTGGCAGGAAGCAATGGACAGATTCGGCTCAGACAAACCGGATACACGTTTCGGATTAGAACTGTTTGATATCGGCGATATTATTCTTGAATCTAATTTCGAAATCGTTAAAAACACATTGAAAAACGGCGGTATCGTTAGAGGTATAAGAATCCCGGGCGGCGCTAAATATTCAAGAAAAGATATTGATGATATTACAAAACTTGCAGTATCATTCGGCGCAAAAGCCCTTGCAAATATCATTTATAACGAAGACGGCACTGCAAAATCTCCTGTATTGAAATTCGTTACAGAAGATCAGGCAAAACAAATTCAAGAACGTGCAGGCGCTCAAGCAGGCGATATTATCTTCTTTGTCGCTGATAAACCAAAACTCGTTTACGACATTATGGGAAGATTAAGACTTCATTTTGGTAAAACACTTAATTTGATTGATGAAAACAAACATAACCTCTTGTGGGTTGTTGATTTTCCTATGTTTGAATGGAGTGAAGAAGAAGGTCGTTATATGGCAATGCACCACCCGTTCACATCACCTAACCTTGAAGATTTGGATAAACTGGATTCAGGTGATTTGGGCAACGTCAAATCCATTGCTTACGATATTGTATACAACGGTACAGAACTTGGCGGCGGCAGTGTCAGAATCCATTCTTCTGAAGTTCAAAAGAAAATCTTCAAAGCGCTTGGCTTAACTGAAGAAGAAGCAGTTGAAAAATTCGGATTTATGGTGAATGCACTTCAATACGGTACTCCGCCTCATGCCGGTCTTGCAATCGGTCTGGACAGACTTGTTGCACTGCTTTGCAGAACAGACAGTATAAGAGACGTAATTGCGTTTCCGAAAAACTCCGGCGCAAAAGACCTTATGAGTGATGCGCCGGGCGAAGCATCATTGCAGCAATTAAGAGAGTTGCATTTGAAAAGCACTGTAACGCATAAATAATTGTAACAACTTTTAATAATATTAAAGTTTCGACAAAAAATCTCCGTTTAAGTACAGGTGTGTAAATAACGGAGATTTTTTTATGCAAGGAATAGATCGTAAAAATTTACTAATGCTCATTTATGATGTTAAAAAAGAAGACCTTCAAAAAGTATCAAATAATTCTAAAAATTTTGAACTGATATTCAATCATTTCGACAAATTGGATAGAAAATCGGATATGAACCTTAAGACAGCGACAATTTTTGGCGTGGACAGCAAGTTTTTACGCTCTATTACAAAAGAAATCCACACAGGCGAAGACCGCGGCAAAGTTCTGGGAGATATCGACTTTATTATTAATGATGCAAAACTAGAACAATATATTGCCGATAACCCTGATTTAAAAGGTGTGAAAAAAGAGGATGTGTATGAATTTTTGAACAATGTAATTGCTGCACATGACAATGTCGTACACGAAGAAGCCGAAAAAACATATCAGGCGATTAAAGGGAAATATCCCGATTTGCCGGATGAAATTATTAACAGTATTAGCGATAATGAAAGTGTCAAAGTCGTAAATAAGAACGGAAAGACTTTTTATGACGTAACAGACGAAGAAGGGAATTACCGCAGACTGAATGAAAAAGGCAATACTGTTGTATTTAAATCAGAAGTTCTTGCAATGGGCGAATCTGCTGATTATTATAATACACTCGGCGGTGCTGAAGAGTGGGTTTATCTAAATGATGACGGAGAACAGATAGGTTCACGTTATAAATACAGTAACGGAGTTGTTGATATAGAGGATTACAAATCAGGACGTAAACAGCGCCTTTTAGGGAAAAGTATTGCGGCTTACACAAATGATAATAAACTTGATTCTATTAATATCAATAAGGGACTAGGTAACGAAACCCAATTAAAATGTGAGTATGATGATAACGGCAAGCTCAAAGATATTAAAATGATACAAAAACAAGATGCATATATTCCAAATTCTGACGGGTATACTATGACCGTTGATACTCCGATAAAAATGAATGACCAAAATAAAAAAGCTTTAAGTGACCTTATTAATTCAGGCGCAAAATTTGGTGAAGATTTTAGTATTGACCTTGAAAACAATGAAGTAAAAATTAATCCTATGATACAAAATGATTCAGAAGGAGAAATGCCGCCGGTGCCTGATAATGTACGGGAGGAAATTCTAAATCTTTCTAAACAAGGCTTGAGAAATAATCGTGATTTTACTGTCAAATATACCAAAGACGGACGCTTTGAAATAGACTTTAACACAGCCAAAGGTCGCGATAATGCAACTGATGAAACTCGAATAGGGTTTTCAAAAGACGGTAAAACAAAAACAACTACGAAAGTAAATGGTGACACTGTCACCACAACTGTAGAAAATGGTAGCCATAAAACAACAAGTAACCAGAGTAGAGAAGATGCTTTTATGGAAAAAATACTATCAGGAGAATTTGACAAGGCTGTTATGCTGCTCGGTGATATAAGACCGACAGGACGCGATTTTAAAGTTATGGGTATGTATAAGAAATACCAGCAATTAACCGGCAAAAACTTTGCAGAAGAACTTATAAAAGCCTATGATAACAAAAAAATTGATGCAGAAACTTATACTAAGCTTATAAGCGGAGATGCCTCACCATTAGGAATGGGAGCATCCTATTGCGAACCATTTGACGGATTTGTGACACGTGAAGATGTTATAAAAAGCTTTGCCGAAAGAATAAAGGCTTATGAAGCAATTGATGAATTTGATGTTAAAAATTCACAAATAGGTGCACTTGTACCACAAAGTTCAAAAGAAAAAATATCCGATAATAAATATGTAGAAACAACAGATGGCAGACAAATTACGGTCTCAAGAGATGAAAATTCAATAGCAGTAGAAAAAAACGGCAAAAGTTTTACAATAGATACTTCACACTTGAATAAGAATATTAAAGACCTTCTGTATAATGCGGATGCAAATATTCTATACAGGCTCGCCGAAAAAGGCACTGAATTGGAATTGTATTCCAATATAGGACGAACCGGACTGCCTGATGAAAGCGTTAACGGATATTATATACCGGATGAAAATAAAATATATCTAAATTCTGAAACACTTACCGGCAATATATTAAAACGCACGCTTTCACATGAAGTAGGGCATACTTTTTATAACGAACAAGAACAGGTAAAAGATGAACATCTAGAAAATCTGTTTAATGAAGAGTTAAAAGCATTTCAAAATTCTGATGAAAAGTATAAAGAAGGAGACCATTCATACTGCACGGCAAGTGTTTACGAAGCAGTTGCAGAAAGTTATGCACTATTGACAACAGGCACATCAAAATCTGAATATACACTTGCAAAACACTTCCCGAAAACTTTTGCATATGTAAAAGAAATGATTGAAAAAGAACAAAATAAATAATAATATTTGTTATATAATTTGAGTATGCAGATACTTACCGAATTAACTAAAAATCCGAATTTATCCCTTGCGTTAGGCTATTTTGACGGAGTTCATCAGGGTCATCAGGCTGTTATAAATAACGCCGTTGAATTTGCAAAACAACACAACACAAAATCTGCTGTTATAACGTTCAAAGACCACCCATACTGCTATTTTCGCGGAGTATGTCCAAAGTATCTTTTAACACGCAAAGGACGCGAAGAAAAAATTGAACAACTCGGCGTTGATTATCTCTACGAACTGGATTTTGAAAGTATTTCAGGGCTTCTGGCAGAAGAATATTTGCGCGATGTGTTGATTAAATATTTTACTCCGTCAGCAATTTCAACGGGTTACAATCACAATTTCGGATACAAAAAATCAGGTAATGTGAAATTTCTTGCGGCGCAGGCGGCAAAGTTTGGATATCAATACTTTGAACTTCCGCCGCAAAAACTTAACAATGAAGTAATAAATAGTACTGAAATACGAAAACTTCTTTCTCAAGGTAAAATTGAAAAAGCAAATAAAATGCTCGGCTATAACTTTGGAATAACAGGAGAAGTAATAAAAGGACAGCAAATCGGCAGAACAATAGGCTTTAGAACAGCGAATCTCATTTACCCGCCGGAACTCATTGATTTACCATTCGGGGTTTATGAGACGGCAGTCAGATATGCCGGAAAAATCTATAGAGGTATTGCAAATTTCGGTGTGCGCCCGACAGTAAACGGAAAAGGTGCCTTGCTTGAGGTACATTTACTTGAATTTGACAAAGATATTTATGGCGAAAATATTACGGTTGAGTTTATAAAAATGATTAGAAAAGAAAAGAAATTCGCATCCTTAGATGAACTAAAAAAACAGATAACTAAAGATATTGAGAATTTGTCCTAAGTTAATAAACATCAGTCAACGTGGAATATCCACATTGACTCATAAAAGGCACTAAGTTACTAAGGCACTGAGGGGCTAAGTAGTTACAACAACAGACAACGTGGGCTTTTCCACATTGCCTGTTTCTTCATGTCCTCCCCTGGAGGGAGGACCGAAATCTTTGATTTCGAGGAGGGGGTAGGCGTAGCCTACTCTTATACTCTGGATGTCTGCTAAAGAAGTACAGGCAACACAACCATGTCATCGCGCACTTGTTGCGCGATCTCAGAAAAGTAGGGTGCCGTCGTTTCGACGCACCGGTTCTCTGTGAATTGTGAACGGTGAACAGTGAACGGTTGTTACAAAAGTGATTAAGTGACTGGGTGATTAGGTGATTAAGCGGGTTACATGAATCAGGCAACGCAACTATGTCATCGCGCATTTATTGCGCGATCTCAAATTGAAAGGGAATTGGGGAATAAAAATAAGACCGTCATTGCGAGCGGATTTGCGGACGGATGGCGCGAACGAAGTGAGCAAATCCGGATAGCGAGGAAATTGAGCGGAGTTGAACCGCAGGTTCAAAAGCGAAACTTTCCGAGCGTGGAGCCAATCCAAGACAGCGAACGCGAAGCAATCCAGCCAATTGTTTCATAACAGCCACAGCTAATCTAAATACGCCTATGACCAACCCCCACCCACAACACTAAACTCACTTGCGTTCGTTAAGTGTTGTGACCTCCCCCTCGGAGAGGTAATGCTACACTGTCAAGCAGACGTCACCTTGAATTTATTTCAGGGGCTAGCAAATGCGGCAAAGTTCGACAAATTGAATAACAAGACACCGACAAGTGCAACATGGGCTAGATGCTGAAACAGTCTTGGTTGCTCGCGTGTAACGGCGTTCCGGACTTTCTTTTCAGCGGCTTTGCCGCCTCCAAAGAAAGCTCCTACAGCCTCAGCTCGCAATCCGCAGTTCAGCATGACAAAAAATAAATAAGGCAACGCTTGAATCTGCTTTGCCTTATTCTTGTAATTCCTTAGTGCCTTAGCATCCTAGTGCCTTAGTGCCTCCATTAAGAGGCAGAGCCTCTTAATGGTCAAGACAAACCGCGAGTGTGCTGCTGTGGTTGCGGTAGTCGTAGGTCCAGTACGTGAGGGTAGAGCCGAAGTAGCGGTAGTACGCGTCGTGGCTGCTGTACTCCTGCCCAGACCAAACATAGAATTGATTATTAGAATATGGTGAGGCTGAGAGGAATTGGGAGGCTTTCGTTGTGTCTAGGACTAGGTTATCTGTATAGCCGCTGGAGTTTATACTGTCTGTTCCATATACATATTTTGCTAGCTGCGTTAGCTGGTCTTGGCTTGGCATGTTTGCCTTCTTTCCGCCGCATGCTTTTACTGCGCCCACAAAATAATCACCTCCGTTATAACATGCATAGACGTCTATTTCTCCATTATCCTTCGCCTCGGTACATGCAGAATATGATAAAGCTCCGTATTCTGCTGGAGATATAATTTTCGTTATGCACATTGTATCTTTTAATTCAGGTATCAAGCAGCCTTCTACGCCGGCTAACTGGTCTACATTTATATTTTTTATATCTTTACCATTTGTATTTGGATTTTTATTCCCTGACAAATCATATAATATTGCCATAGATTTTGAGGTCGCCGCAAACTGATTATTATATGGGTCTTGTGTTGCATTCGGATTGTAGGCAATAATTGCATTTACACCATTCGCAAACTGCACAGCAACTGTATCAGTCTCCCAATCCAGACCGAATGCTGATGCGTCTGTTACTTTTGACATGTCCACAGGTTCTTCATCTGCACTCCAAATAACTTCCTTGTTAAAGCATTTTGTAATATTGTCATTATCGCAGACTCTTGTGATTTTAATATATTTTTTCAACTCATTCACAAAGTCCATGGTTGAAGAATAACCTGCCAATTTTTCCTCGGTGTTCATCTGGCGAGTTGCCACAAGTAATCTGTTTTCAAAAACTTTTTGTCCACTTTCCCATGCCTTCTCATTGTAGTTCTTTACTAGGCTTGGTATCGTTATCGCCGCTACTACGCCAATTATTGCAAGCGTTATGAGGGTCTCGGCTAACGTAAACGCAACTTTAGAAGACGTTAAGTCCTTTTCATTTTTTAGTCCACGTAACTCTTCTGTTTTTCTCGATTTTAATAAGTTGTCATTCTGAACTCGTTTCAGAATCTGGCACTCGTCACAATTGACGGCTGTTTGGGTATTCAAGTCATCGACCCCTGCCACATTGGCTAGACCCTGAAACAAGTTGTATCGGATTATTCGGGCACTCACAGCCAAAGCACTCCGCTTCATTTTGCCTTCGCAAAATTTCGCTTCGTTTGGCTGTTTGATCATACGGGCTGGGTTTGCTGCGCAAACACGGCGCCCTTCCGAAAATCCTCCAGGGTGACGGTTTTGAGTTTGGTGGGGGTGATTGGAGTTCTTTAGCAGCCACTCAGTGTATAAATGCGGACTGGTCCGACCCCCTCCTGAAATTTCTAGCCTCTCTCCGTTCGGCAACAAATTTCTTCCTCCCCCGCGGAGAGGAATTGAGAGATAACGTAATGGATTTTTTCCTCGCCCCTTGAGGGAGAGGATAGAAAGGCTTGACGAACACTGTGAGTTTAGCCTTTCTTGGTGAGGGGTCATTTGCTCACTGCGTTCGATACCTCGCAATTTTTTGCTGTTGCGTTCTGGCACAATATTTATTCTCTCTTTTTTACCTGCTATTAATGCTGTTATGTTAAATCTGTTTTTCACTGCTATCATCATGTGTCATTCAATGTTTATATGTGATATTCCACATATATAAACATATTAGCACATGTTATTTTAGCTGTCAATAATTTAGAATAGTAATTATGAAAGACGTTAGATTATTGGCACTCGGGCATAAAATTAGATTAGAACGCATGAAAAAAAATCTGGCGCAGGAACAGCTTGCGGAAATGGCTAAAGTTTCCATACGCACAATAAGTGATGTTGAACGGGGAATTTCAGATATACGCTACACAAACCTTTTTCAAATAGCTGAGGCGCTCGGGTTAACTATGTCTGAATTATTTGATTTTAAGTTATAATTTTTTAAACCCTACAAAGGTCATGAAAATACAAAAGCCGGCTTTGAAAACCGGCTTTTGATATATAAAAAATACACATATTAACGTTTTGAGAATTGGAAACGTTTTCTTGCGCGTTTGCGACCGTATTTTTTACGTTCTTTAACACGTGGGTCGCGGGTCAGTAACCCTTCTAAACGTAAAACGTTTTTATATTCTTCATTCACTTGAACAAGTGCTCTTGAAATACCATGTCTGATAGCACCGCATTGAGCAACAATACCGCCGCCGACTGCTTTTACTCTAACATCGTATTTTTCCTGATTGTCTGTCAAGACAAGCGGTCTGTAAACTAACATTTCAATAGCAGGTCTATTACCAATATAATCTCTTAATTTTTTACCGTTAACAAAAATTCTGCCTTGACCTTTAACTAATTTTACAACCGCGATAGAGGTCTTTCTACGTCCTGTTGCCATAACTTCATTATTAGCCATTAGTTGTTACCTCCTTCTTTTTCAAGAACAATCGGTTTTTGTGCAGCATGCGGATGTTCAGCTCCATTGTATACTTTAAGTTTAGTAAACTGTTGATCGCCCAAAGTATTGTGTTGCAACATACCTTTTACTGCTTTTTCGATTAGCAATCTTGCGTCTTTTTCACGTAATTCTTTTACGCTTGCTGATTTCAAGCCACCCGGATAACCGGTATGGTGATAATAAATTTTATCAGTTTCTTTATTGCCTGATACACGAACTTTTTCTGCATTAATAACGATTACAAAATCACCGGTATCAACGTTTGGAGTGTATTCAGGTTTATTTTTACCTCTCAAAATATTAGCGATTCTGGTAGCTAATCTGCCGAGAATTTCACCGTCAGCATCAATCAAATACCATTTTCTTTCTACTTCCAGAGGTTTTGCTGAATAAGTTTTCATGCTTTATCTCCATATATTTTAATTTTAGTAATCTACTTTTACAAGCGTCAGACCGTAAGGACTGACTGTTTTGCCCGCTTTTTTGCGGTCTTTTGCCTCCAGTACATTTTTCATATGCTCTGGCGGCAGGTTGTGCCCTTCTATTTCTAAAAGGGTACCGACAATAGTTCTTACCATATTGTATAGAAACCTGTTTCCTGCAATATTAATAACAACTCTGTCGCCGACCTTTTCGGCTTGCACCGTTTCAATAAAACATACCCTGCTCGGGTTCAGCGTTCCGGAACTTTTGAAACTAGAGAAATCATGTTCGCCTAAAAGATAATTCAAAGATTTTTGCATTCTTTCAATATCTATGTCAAACTTCACTCTCATCAAATCACCGTCAAAGGCATTATGTGATTTTCGGGTTATAAATTCATACCTGTAATGACGACTTTTTGCCGATTTTTGAGCGTGAAACGACTTGTCAACCAATTTCATCTCAGATACTGAAATGTCATCGGGCAAAATTTCATTCAACGAATAGAGAAACTTTGAAGCAACAAATTGTTTATCTGTGTCAAAATGAACAACTTGCCCGTATGCATTTACGCCTTTATCTGTTCTTCCGGAGAAGTATGTTTTAACCGGTCGTTTATTATTTTCATCTGCGGTATTCCCGCATATCAATGTTCGAAGTGCTTTTTCAAGTTCACCCTGTATTGTCAAAGCTTTTTCCATACCATTTTCAAACTGAATTTGACTTCCGGCATAGTTTTTGCCGACATACTGAACCTGAAGTGCATAACGCATGGATTACACCAGTTGGATTAATGCCATTTCTGATGCGTCGCCGCGTCTCGGTGGTAATCTGAATATTCTTGTATAACCGCCTTCGCGATTTGAATATTTTTTACCTATCACTACAAACAATTTTCTCAAAACTGTTTGAGATGCAAGTTTTTTATCTGCTTGAGGAGCATCAAAAACTTCGCCTGTTGCAAGGTCTATATAGCTGCCTGTTTCTTTATTGAAAATAAATTTTGCAGCCTGACGGATGTTATGCAAACCGCCCTTTTTGGCTAGAGTGATAATTTCTTCAGCATACGGACGCAATGCTTTTGCACGTGCCATAGTTGTTTTGATTTCACCGTGTACAAAAAGTTCAGTAGCTAAAGAACGCAACAAGGCTTTTCTCTGGTCTTGCGCTTTTCCAAGCGTATGTTTTTTTGTCATGTGTCTCATTTTTATTTTTCCTTATATTATTTTATCTTTTTGTTTTATTATTAACCTATTTCTTCTTCCACTTCTGGATTTGGAGCAAGGTCTAAACCAAAGTGGTGAAGTCTTTCTATTACTTCATCAGATGATTTTTTACCGAAGTTTTTAATATTCAGTAAGTCATGTTCTGATTTTTTCAGCAATTCAGCCATTGAATTAATGCTTGCACGTTTCAAACAGTTGTATGCTCTAACAGACAATTCCAATTCTTCAATTGTCATGCTAGGTACATTTGAATCATCATCTTTTTCTTCATCAACTGCAGCAATTGGTGATACAGGCGGCTGACCTGCTATTGCTGATATTTGCATAAAATGTTCGATTAACAGGTTTGAAGCCTGACTTAATGCATTAATTACATCTATAGATCCGTTTGACCAGATTTCCAAAGTCAATTTGTCAAAATCAATTGAATCGCCTACACGGGTGTTTTCTACATTGTAGCTTACACGTTTGATTGGCATGAATGTAGCATCGATAGGCAATACGTCGATTGCAACCACTTTAGAATCTCTAGGAACATCATTTGCAACATAGCCTTTGCCTGTTTCAACAATAATATCAGCGTGGAAGCTGCCGCCATCTGCTACTGTACAAATTAACCAGTCAGGGTTAACTACTTTTACACCGGCAGGCAGTTGAATATCACTTGCCAAAACTGCACCAGGTTTATCAACATCTATTCTTAAATGCTGTGGTTCTTTTGAATCTGTTTTTACAACCAGACCTTTTAAGTTCAGCATTACATCAATTACATCTTCTAAAACACCAGGTATTGCTGTGTATTCATGAGTTATACCTTCAATTCTGGCAGATGTTACTGCAGTTCCTTCAAGGCTTGATAACAATACGCGTCTGAGTGAATTCCCGATTGTTGTACCAAATCCTTTTTCCAAAGGTTCTACGACAAATTTTCCGTACTGTGAACCGTCTGAATCTGTTGTTGTATTAACACATTTAATTTTCAATTCCATGTTTTTTCTCCTAGTTGTTTAATTAACTATTTTGGATTTCTCCGTTTGGTGACTTTCAAGTTTTTAACATTTATTATCTAAGTGCTACACATTATTTTGAATAGTACTCAATAACAAGTTGTTCTTTAAAGTCAGGATCTAATTCTTCTCTTTCAGGAATTCTATCGAACGTAATTTTTAATGCATCTTTGTCGATTGTCATCCAGGCAGGAGCACAAGCCATATCGATAAGCTCTGTTACGCCTTTTACAAATGATGTGCTTCTTGATTTGATTGTGATAACATCTCCGGCTTTTACAAGGTAAGAAGGTATATCAACTTTTTTATCATTTACAAGCACGTGACCGTGATTTACAATTTGTCTTGTTTGTTTACGTGTTACGCCTAAACCTGCTCTATAAAGAACGTTATCCAGTCTTGATTCCAGTAATTGTAAAAGAATTGTACCTGTTACGCCTTTTCTTCTTGCTGCTTCTGCGTAATATTTTGCAAATTGTTTTTCGCTAACCAGATATGTAAATCTGATTTTTTGTTTTTCTGCTAAGTGAAGTGCATATTCAGAAAGTTTTTTTCTAACTGCACCGTGTTGACCTGAAGCTGTTTGACGCATTGAAGAAGTTAATTTTCTGTTAGAAAGGTCATTAACTTTCTTGTTGCGGAATAATTTGTTGTTAGGTCCTGTATATCTAGCCATTTTTTTCTCCTTTTACTTGTGCGGGGCATCTATGGTTTGCTTATTTGGCTGTAAGCAAGCCCCCGCGTCTACAACATTTCTTGCCGGACAGAATCCAGCTTTTTGTTAACCGTTATACACGGCGTTTTTTAGGCGGACGGCATCCGTTGTGAGGGATTGGTGTTACATCTTTAATCAATGTAATTTCCAAGCCTGCAGCCTGAATCGCTCTGATTGCAGTTTCACGACCTGAACCCGGTCCTTTAATGTGAACTTCAACCTTTTTCATACCTTGATCGATTGACTTTTTAGCAACCAGTTCTGCTGCTGATTGAGCAGCAAACGGAGTGCCTTTTCTTGCACCTTTAAACCCGGTTGCACCTGCTGTTGCCCATGCAATAGCATTACCTTGAGTATCTGTTGAAGTTACTATTGTATTGTTAAAGGTAGATTGTATATGTACAACACCCTGCAATACATTTTTCTTTTCTTTTTTCTTTGTTTTTTGTGGTCTTGCCATTTTAATTATCCTTTACATTTTAATTAATATAAATTTTTTATAACAGTCCGAAACAAGTTCGGGATAAGATATCCGTAAGGCTCACTTACGTTCGCCAACATTAATCTTGTACTATTCTCAAATTCAATTTTCAATTCGTCTATTTGAGATCCCGAAACAAGTTCGGGATAAGATATCCGTAAGACTCACTTACGTTCGCCAACGGCTATCTTACTTTTTCTTAGCTACTGCGCCGTTTTTCTTGCCGCGGCGTGTTCTTGCATTTGTCTTTGTTCTCTGACCTCTGCAAGGCAGGTTGCGTTTGTGGCGCAGCCCTCTGTATGAACCGATTTCTTGTAAACGTTTAATGTTCATTGTCACTTCACGTCTCAAGTCACCTTCTATATGATAGTTTGCTAATTCATTTCTTAACAATTTGATATCTTCATCTGTCAAATCGTCTGTTCTTAAGTCAGGTGATATACCTGTTGCTGCCAGAATCTTTTTACTTCTGGTTGGTCCTATACCATAAATATAGGTCAATGCTATTTCCATTCTTTTGTTACGAGGTAAGTCTACCCCTGATAGTCTTGCCATTTTTGAATTTTCTCCTTTATTTCTTGTTGTTAGATTTTTTTGGGTAAGAGGCTTAAATACTTCCTCTCCACCTGCTGATGAGTGCCCGCAGGTTCGGCAGAAATTGAATCAGGTTGTTGTTTGTGGCTCTACAGTCATATATACTCTGCTGTGCGCCGCATTGAGTTCGCATGTGCTCGCAAACTCAAGCAAAAACTAACCCTGTCTTTGTTTGTGTTTTGGATTTTCGCAAATTACTGCTATTCTTCCTTTTCTTTTAATACATTTGCATTTGTCGCAAATCGGTTTTACTGATGATCTTACTTTCATTTTGTTTTTCCTTTATTTTCTGTGCTTAATTTTTCTATTTGAGGCGGAAGGTTATTCTTCCTCTGGTTAAATCATACGGTGTCATTTCAACTCTTACTCTGTCACCTGGTAATATTCTTATAAAATTCTTTCTAATCTTGCCTGATATATGTGCCAGTATCTCGTGGTCGTTTTCCAATTTCACTCTGAACATGGCATTTGGCATGGATTCTATAATGGTACCTTCTATTTCTATGACGTCTTTTGACATATTTTCCTCATTTTTTGATACTTAAGTATTTATATTTGTCTTTAAAATCGGCTTTGTGTAATCTGCTGCCCTTTTTGCGGACAAACATGTGTTGATTTTATCACACTATATTTATCATATCCGGAAAATAAATGTTTGCAAGTGATTATAAGTGTTTTTAATACAAAAATATTACATGCATTTTCGATTGTTTTTATAAAAAAGGCACTCTATCCCTCATTTATTGATAGTTTAAAACTGCCGTTACATTTAACTTTCAGCGTTTTTTGTAAATTTTTCTTAATATTTTAAATATTTTCATTTTTAATTTAACAAAATATGTTGCGCATGATTGGTACTGCATTCTGAATCTAAAGTACGACTTTCTTAGCCAATATATTTAATTTATTTGTACTAGATTTTTTCTACATATTATTTAAAAGGGTGATGTTTATTCTGATTTTATCTGCCATAATCTCTTTATCGCTAAAAAATTGGTTACAGGTTATTGCAATGAATTTACATGAAGAATGCTTATTAAGATATTTACAAAATCCGGATGAATTATCCTATTCGACACAGGTATTAAAACTGAACAATTTTATACTTGAAAAGCAATTTTTGCTGAAAAATTTTGTTGCCAAGTCATCTTTAATCAATTATACTAAACATGCTGAATAGGTGTGTGTCCTGAAGATACAACATACTTTGAGGGTTGGATATGTTCAAAAAGATAACTTATATATTAGGATTGGCATTATTTTTTATGCTGGTAGTTTTAAGTGTAAAAAACGCGAACTTAAGCAGTTTTATTGACACAGTTGAAAACAAAACTTTTGACCTGCGCCAGAATATTATGGTTAATTCAAAAGCCAAAACAGCATCTAAAGACATTGCCATTGTTGTGGTTGATGACGCGAGTTATGAATATATACTTGATCATTACGGTGAATGGCCTTTGCCGCGTGATATTTACGCCAGAATAGTTGATTATATAGAAAAGCAGTCACCTAGAATTGTCGCATTTGATTTAATGTTTGTAAAATCTTTAAAAAGTGCAAATCAGGCAGACAAGGCACTTGCAGATTTATTCCAAAAATACGATAATGTTTACACTGCAATGAATCTGGACAATCAGTCAGAAGATTTGAGGCAGCCGCCTATTTTGCCTGAGGAACTGTCTGTAAGTCTAACGAACTATTCTGATGATATAAACTTTGATGATTCAACCTTCACAAACTGCCGCACAATCATTGACGGAATTCTCAATTATTCTTCTCATATAGGATTCATCAATGTTTCGCGTTCGGATGACGGAATTCTACGCTCTATGCCGGTATTTGTAAAATATCAGGATAAATTTTATCCGCAGCTCGCACTCAAAGTTGGTTTAGACTATTTAAATCAAGTTGAAGGGATTAAAGTTAAAGATTTTGAAATTGATGCAAATTCTGTATTGAGTTTTGGCGGACGCGACATTTTGCTTCAAAAAGACGGTTCTGCCATTCTTAACTGGTATGGACCTGCAGGGACTTACACTCAAATTCCTATTTACAAACTTATCAAAGCCATAAACAATGAACCTACTGATTTGGATTACAATTTTCATAACAAAATTATCTATTTCGGCACAACAGCGGCAAGTCTATTTGATATAAAATCTGTTCCTACAGACAAAATTTATCCAGGGGTTGAGATTCAGGCTACATATGTCAACAACCTGATTGACAACAATTTTATAAACAAAGTAGAGCGATTCAGTACCATTGTAATAAGTCTTATTTTAGCGTTTATCATCGGGTCTGTGGTTATTCGCTCAAGCTCTGCCATTTATGCATCTGTAATTTCACTTGCAATATATTTCATATATGTACTTGCTGCATATTATGCAATGAGATACGGGAATGTATGGTTTGAAATTATTTACCCGCTGATATTCTCACTGCTTGCATTTATCAGCACATTAATAGTAAAATATCTCATCAAATCAAGGGATTTTGAGCATCAATACAAGTTGGCGACGACCGACGGGCTTACTGAATTATATAATCACAGATATTTTCAAGAGCAGATGAAAATGCAGGTTGAGCAGGCAAAACGTTACGAATCTAATTTTTCTTTAATAATTATTGACATTGACCACTTTAAAAGGTTTAATGACACATTCGGGCACCAGTCAGGTGATGCTGTTTTGAGGCAGGTTGCAATGACTTTAAAACGGAATGTCCGTGCGACGGATATAGTTTGTCGTTACGGAGGGGAAGAAATGAGTATTATTCTCCCGAATATCGGCAAAGATGAGGCGTATTCCACAGCACAAAAAATCTGCAGCCGTGTTGCAGAAAAATCCTATAAACTCAGCAACGGGAAAGAAAGTAATGTAACAATAAGTCTCGGGGTTGCAACATATCCGTTTGACGGAACTGATGCATCTTCCCTCATCGAATGCGCAGATAAAAAAATGTACAGTGCCAAAAATAACGGCAGAAATCAGGTCGGTTAACCGGATAATATGGTTTTATATAGAGGGGCGGCGGATGAAAATCCGCCGCCCCTCTCCAAATTTCGATTTATTTAATTACAACTTTGTAATCTCAGATATAGCCGGATCAAGGAGTCTTCTGCCGATATTTTCAAAATTGATTGAGCAGAGGACTTTATTTCCGTACTTAATCATTTTTTCTACAACGCCGGTGCCGTATTTTGGATGAGAGACCTGATCTCCTGCTTCAAATATTTCAGAAGAGTTTTGCGGAATATCGTCAGCCGGATAAACAGGTACATTTGGTGTTTCTTCTGCTATATCCTCATGAGCGGACGGCGACGGTGCTTCATCTTCATCTTCGTCGTCTTCATCCTCATCATCTTCAATATCTTCCACAATTTCAGGTGTGCCATCCGGCATTTCATTTATTTCTTCAATATTTGCATTTTCTGCAGGTTCGTCCTCATCTTCAACAATTACCGGTTCTATATTCAGTTCAGTTTCTTCACCTTCTGCGGCAGGTACGGCATTGTTGAGACTATCTATCATATTTAAATCATCTTCGGTAATTTCTTCGTCATCTTCAAGCTGCGGGATTGATTCTTCCACATCTTTTTTGTTGTAAAGAATATCATCTACATCGCGGACAATTTGTTCTTGATCAATTTCCTGCGGCATCTCCTGCAAAACATTTTCATAAGGTTCAGTTACGACATCCGGAAGGTCTTCATCAACAGTAGGAGTTGTATCATCGTCAATGCCGGTTTCAGGTTGAATTTGTTCCTGCTCCAACGGAGTAACAACTACATCATCACCGGACTCAGTAAATTCCTCCGGCGCAACAACTTCTTCCTGCGAAACTTCCTCTTGAAATTCAACAGGTGCAGAATCTTCCTCTACAGGAGGCATTGGATAAATTTCTGCAACGGAATCTTCCGGCTGTTCTACTTCCTGCTGATATTCAGGTTCAAAAGTTACTGGCTGCGGAAATGTGGCAGCAGATTCATCCTCTTCCTGTTCTCCTTGCTCATCTTGTTCAACGGTCTGAGGTATCGGAGCAGCAGGAATTTCAGGGGCGTTAATTTCAACCGCCTCAGGTTCAGTATCTACAGCCGGTTTAGGTTTTTCTTCATAGTAAGTTTTTGGCTGCAAATCTTCCTGACTAAAAGCTTCTAATTCAGCTATAAATGGTATTTCCTGGGTAACATTGCCGTAGACGACAAATTCTTCAGGATTAAGTTTATTCAAATAAGTATTATATGCGGCAAAATCATGCTGGGTTGTAAGCGGAGCAAAGAACACAAAGTTTTCTGCAACCTGTTTTAACTCCTGCAGATATTTGAACTCATGCCCGCAAATAACAGTAGTTGCAATATTACCGCCTGCCAGAAATCTCTTTATTAATTTTTTGCTGGCGTTGTAGTTATTCAATTTAATGATTGAATAAACTGATGCATTTGCCTGAGACATAACCTCATAAAGATAAGAAATAACCTGTCTTTGCAAATCGCCGTCAACTTTTGATATATTTAAAACAGATATATTATTATTGTGAATATATTCGGACAAATCAGTTATTTCAGCGGCATTAAGCGCAAAAACATTGTCATCTCTGTATTTCAAAAGTTTATTTTTCAAAAGTACGAGTTCCGGAATCTGTGTTTCTTTATACTGTGCATCAACAACATCCAAAAATGTGTTAAATGGAATAAATCCAAGCGGCAGTGTTTTTGAATATTCCTGAACTTCATAGAAAATATCCTGAATTACAGCCTTACTTTTGACATCTACATCTTCTAAATCATGGTCAAAAATGTAATTTAATGTATTGTAATTCAGAGGTAATTTAAAATCATATCCGAATTCAAATTTGTTATCATAATCGAATTCACCGTCAACATCAATGACCACCGTTTTCTGTTTGAGCGAATCCAATTGTGGAATCATATAGTTTACAAAAGTATTTATATTTTCCTGTTTGTTGCAGCAGACAACAAAATTATGTTCAAATATTGATTTGTCCACAAAAAGCGGAATCCCCTGCTGGGCAACGGCTCCAAGTTTTATTGGAACTTCTACAGGCAGCACATCCAGAAGTTCATTGGACGGCAATTTAGAAACAGAAGCTTTTATTGATGGGATTGTACCGTTATAATTCTTCAAAACGCCTTCATTGTCGAAAGTAAACAGCAGTTTAACAATCGCGGTATTTATGGCATTGTCAGCCTTCAAATTAACTATCTGCGCGACATAAGGACAATTTGTATCTTCAATTATTACAAATCCTGATAACGGTAAATTATCATCTATATCGTAAGAAATTTTTACTAAATTATTCTTAATCTCCAGTACTTTCATCAATTAAGTCCTCTCTTTGCAATATATAATACCATAAATATATATTTTTTCAATGTCTCTATGAATTATAGATTTACAATATCTTGAAGTTTATTATATATATCAATTGTCACCGGACAAATTTTCAGGTTTCTTTCGACAAGACTTTTAATAGTTGAACGGTAACATTCAAGCAGTGCTTTATTCAATCCGTTATCTTCTCTTAAGTATGCTCTAAGTCTTTCTGAATAATTTTTGTCTCTTGTATTTGGTTCAATCTTGTCAGCAAGAAAAATCAATTTTTCAAAATCAGTCATATCAATACGTCCGAGAGTATGCCAACGTATTGCAGACAGTATTTCTTTATCACTCACACCGAACTGTCTTTCTGCAATATATGCACTCACAGGCGCGTGCAATGTTTTGTAGTTCATCAATTCGCATTCATCAACATCAAGATTTTCCTTAATAATCTCAAGTAATTTTTCATTAGTAAAGCACTTTGCGCAATCGTGCAATAATCCGGCATAATAAGCTTTTTCACTGTCAAAACCCAATTGCTGTGCAAGTTCTTTTGCACATTGGGCTGTTCCTAATGTATGAGAATACCTCTCCTCTGAAAGGTTTTCCTTAAGCCAGTGTTTTATCTGTTCTTCATTAATCTTTGTATAAACCATTTTTTTTAATATATTCCTCTACTTCTTTTGTAACTAAATTGTCTACCGGTTGATTATTCTTTATTTTTTCTCTTAATTCAGTTGACGAAATATCTTCAAAAGGCATTGATAATATTCTGTAATTATAGCCATTATCTTTCAGCCGTTTAAATCTTTTTTCGTCAAAATTATTTTCTCTTACAAAAACAATAAAATCAACCAGTTTTTTAAACTTATCAGTTTCATACCATGTTTCAATTTTTTCAAACGCATCAGTACCGATGATAAAATTTATCCTGCCATCAATATTATACTGTTTGTAAAGTTCACACGCTGTCAAATACGAATAAGATTTCCCCTTAAATTTGTATTCTATATCTGAAACTTCAAATTTCGGATTGTAAGCAGTTGCAAGCCGCACCATATTCAGCCTGTGCTGCGCCAGAGCACTGTCATAATCCTTGTGAGGCGGAACTGCTGCAGGTATAAAAAGTATTTTTTCAAACCCGAAATTTTTGAGAACGTATTCTGCCATGTCAAGATGAGCACGGTGTATAGGGTTAAAAGTACCTTGAAAAACACATAATTTCATAACCCGATTGTACCATGAAAATACGTGGATAATTTTTAAATATTAATCAACCAGACAGATAGCATAATCTCTGCTGTATCTATTTGTATAAGCATTATTTATACGATTTGCTTGAAACCACCAGCCGCGTGTTAGGGCAAATCCGGTAATTGAAGGTTCTTCATGGTTCGTTATAATATAATGGTGGTTATCATTAAATCCAAGCTTGTTATATTTTTCATTATCACGGGTTACATTTGACATTGAACCGCTTACACTTGTGTTATAAAGATAATTACCTATCCTTGCTATCTGTGCCTCTGTTGCCATATTATTTACACCGCCGCAGACTTTAGCAGCTCCCGCCCAGTAATCATCAATATCATAACAGTCATTAATTCCTAGTTCATCCTTATTTGCTTCACACTCATTTTTACCCATTGAATCAGGAAGAAACGGGGCTCCAAAGCATGTTCCGCCGTCTTTAAATGCACAATTTCCTAAATAAGAATTTACTCCATGGATATCTTTTGTAAAAGTATTAGGTGATTTGAAACCAGATGTGTCATAAACTAATGCAATACAATTAGTGCCTACAACCTGATTTGAGTAAGGATTCTGTTCGCAGTCAGGATTGTATGCAAGCACTCCTGATACACCATCTGCAAACTGAATTCCTACAGTTTCAGTATTCCAGTCATCATGCCCGAGATCCGATGAATTTTTAAGCTCTTTACTAATTATAGTTTGTGATTCTGTGCCATTTGAAATATCTATTATATTCCAGGTTATTTTATCTACAAAACAAGAATCCAGTTTATTATTAGAACATACTTTTGTTATTTTAATATATTTCTTTAATTCGTTTATAAAATCTCCTGTAGAACTGTATCCGGCTAAGACCTCCTGAGAATTCATAACCTTTAAAGCATCTTCCAATTTCTTTTCAAAAACCTGCGCCGCTGTATTCCACGCCCGGGACTGATAATTGTTAATTAAAGATGGCAATGTAATAGCCGCAACTATACCTATAATTGCCAGTGTTATCAATGTTTCTGCAAGTGTAAAACCTTTTTTCATATCTTCTCCTTTTATAAAAATGGGTTATGACATGCTCCATTTTTACAATGATTGTATGCGAAAATATTAGTAATGTCAATAAACGATGAAAAACTTATACTGCTCGGACGGCAACTCAAAAAACTGCGCAAATCTAAAGGATTTTCGCAGCTAAATCTGTCTGTAAAATTAGGAATAACAAGAGAACACCTCTCGAAAATTGAACGCGGAGTTGCTTATCCCAGTGTAAAAATACTATTTGAAATTACTGATATTTTGAATATTGAATTCAAAGACCTTGCTGATTTTTAGTCTGGCAGTCGGATACTGGAAACAAAAATTTTCAACTTTGCATTTTATCAATAAGGAGTTTCATTTCTTCTATTTTTTGTTTTGCTTCATCAGGATTTGCAAACGAAGAGGCAACACAATCTTCCAGATGCTTGCACAGAATATTGCTTTGGATACGCTTGAGTGTAGAACGGGAAGCCTTTATCTGAATAAGAAGATCAAAACAATATCTGCGTGCTTCTATCATTCTTTTCACACCTTCAAGCTGACCTATAACTTTGTTCAAGTTTGATATTTCTGATATATAGTTTTGTTTTTCCTCAAATTTTTTAGTTTTCTGTTTTGCCATACCAAAATTATAACACAAAAATTTGCAAAAATATTTCTGCGCTCCACAACATTTATTATTTATCACCAATCAACAGAATCGGCAGGTTATATTTTTGGGCAAAATTAATAAAGTCAGCCGGCAGCGAATCCGGATTGTTAGTTCTTGCTATTAAGCCTTGAATTTTAGGGTTTATCGCAACCATTTCGGAATGAGTTTGACCTGTCAACAGTGAATTCATACTTTCAAAAACAGCATTAGATATTACACCGGATGGTATGTCTCTGCCGTTAACATTTATATATGGCTGAGTTTCAAGCTGTGATAAGAACTGTTTATTATAAATCATCTGTGTCAACACTTGATAATCTTCTTTTGTAAATTGAACACCATTTTGTTCCATACTTTGTAAAAATTTAGTTCTAAGGAAATTCTTTTGTGCGGTATCTGAATACAGAAGTTCCACAAATTTATCGGTTGTTTTTTCATATCCGCTGCCAAGGTTGTTTGGATAAGCTATTGCAATATTGGAAGCTGGAACATCGGTCAAAAATCCGTATTTTCTGTTCATATAAGTCCTTGTTCTATCCATTTTGACTAAACTTATACTCCAAACGTTATTATCATTAACTGTTTGTTCCATACCGAGTTTAGCACTTTCCATATTGCCGTAAAGGTTATCCTCTGCAACCATGTGGACACTGAAACGCATATTATCTTTTGTTGAGCCGTTTAGTCCGTATTCGCCAAGATCTTTATCGGCAGGTAGAGACTCATCCGTCAAATTAAGCATTCTAACTCCGTATTTTTCATTATACGGGATTTTGTCTTTGTTCAAGATTTTTGTATTATAAACAAGATTTGTTGCCTGATATAATTTACTATAATTTGTATCCAGATTTGCAAGTTTTCTATCAAAAGCCGCTTTAAAGCCATCCGGCGTTTGATTTTGTGTCATACCCATTACTCTGTAATGAAAATCATCGTTAATGCTTGATAAATCAGATTTTGCCATAATCCGTGCTATTTTATAATCGTCAGGTGAACGGAATAGTGCACTGACTTTGTTTGAATCCCATTGCCCCTTATTAAATCTTGCAAACCAGTCATGGTTTTTGATTATACCGATGATTCTATCTTTAACCTGCTGCGGCAGTTTGAATTGTGTGAGAATTCCGCGGGCAATTTCTGCGCTGTCTATTTCGTGTCCTGTATCAGGTGTGTCAGGATTTACGTATTTTTTACCAAAGTCGTGTAAAAGTATTGCATATTTGAGGATAGTTTTATCTTTGTCAGATAGGTTCTTGTAATCCTCATCAGTTAATGCTTTTTGCAAAACTGTCATTGTATGGACATCAAGGCTGTATTTATGAGTTTTATGCTGAGGTTTGCCTATTGTCAGCATAACATCTGGCAAGCCTTTCATTATTCCGTTAAGAATTTCATTCAATTCTTTATCATCGGTCACAAATTCGTTTTCGTAGATAAATTTGTTGTATTCTGTTTCAATTTTTTGAGATGCGGCTTTCATTTCTGGAGTAAAGTTTTCATAACTTGCGGCTTCGGCGTTGATAGTTTTAACACCCAATGGTGCCGGAATATTATGCGCATCTGTATTATAGGCTGTTTCGCCGAATTTTACAGCTTTATCTCTTATTGCTTTCAATTTATCAATATCTAAGTTTTCTGCGCTGCCTGCTATGCTTTCAAATCTTGTTTCATCAATAGACGCAAGCTGGCGGCATTTTTCTATAATTGTATCAATATTGTTTTCTTTGAAGAGCTGTCTGTTATTTTCATTTACACCCTCAAGCAGTGAATCCAGTTCTTTAAACAAACTTGCAGCCTGAGAATCTGAAAGATTAACATCAATCGGTTCTAACCGGTGAGTTCTAGGGGTTGAGTTGAATACATTATTATCTAAATCTATATTGTGATATTGCAGAACATCAGCACGCTGTTCCGGAGTTAAGTCTTTCAAAATATCATTAAGGTTTGCTATAAAATCAGAACGACTGTATTTCAGCGGCAGACCTTCTTTACCGTATTGTGTAAAGTCATATTCAGAAAGTTTAGTTTCAATATGATTTAACCCTGTTTCACTGTCACGACCGCGGTTTGAGATAAAGTTGTTCAGGAATTGCTGGCGTTGAACATTTGTTGTTTGAATGTGCCGTGATGAAATGTTTATTCCTGACAACAATTTTTGTGTAATCTGCTCAACACTTGTCAAATCAATTTTATCAAGTGCCGGATTATCAGGTGATAAAATTTGAGATTGAATACAATCTATTGCATCTTTAGGAGCATAAGACAGTTTGTTCAACAAGTTTACCTTGGCACCTGTACTCATATGTAAACTTTCAACCGTCACATCATTTTGAGAAAGACCTGTAATATTGTCTATTTCTTTAAATGTAAACCCGTAATCTTTTATCAGAATATAATTTTGAATTGCCTTATTAAATCTTTCAGGTTCAAATTTCTCTGTTTTAGAATTCCTGCCTTCCATTAAAAATGCCGCGATTGAATATGAGTCAATCTTGTAAGATTTACCATTTTCCAGAGTCACCTCGTTTTTAAGGAGGTCTTTTGCAGTATCAATTGCCTGAGTATCATAATCCAGCAATTTGATAACTTTAATAAGCTCTGAAATATTTGAATCAGATTCAGGTGTAATTGATTTATCCTCAACAAGATCATTAATAAATTTAATAGCCTTATCATCAAATCCATAGGTCAAAGCAGCTTGCGTTGGAGTCCGATTAGTTTTGAATGCAGCTGCGTTCATCAACTCAGCGACATTCTTAGGCGGAAAGCCTTTTTCAAACAGCAAGTTTTCTGCAAAATCCGTAATCTTTTTAATTTCAGCCGTCTTTTGCTCCGGAGTGAATTCCATTGCATTGTTCCAGATTCTTGATGCATAAGCCAGCTTGATTATATCTTTGCCGCTATAGCCTGCATCAGCACATTTCTGCGCAAAATCCAGAGTTCCTTCTTCAATTCCGGTAACAGAAACTCTATTTAAAACTGTTTGAGTAGTTATAATTTTATTCGCGATACCGGTAACATCGTCCAGCGAATACCCCTTATTTTTTAATAAGTCAAGCATAAAATCAGCCAGTTTTTCTCTGTCTTTTTGTACAGAAGGCGGCATATTGGTGAACGTCAAAACAGCATACAGCTCTTTTTGAGATAGATTGTCAATATTATCTTTTACAAGATTTATTGAAAAATCATCTGATAAATTTCTTACCAGCGCAAATACCTCAGCCGTTGACTTCCCTTTTTCGGTCAGTAGGGTGCCTGCAAGTTCGCGAAGTTTGGCGGTACGGGCAGCCATAATATCTTTTCTTTCAGGATCATTGGATGCCCATCTGCTGGATTTTATTATATTGTCCAGATTTTCCGGCGAAACACCTCTGATGAGCATATTCACGGCAAACTGAAATCCATTTTGATCAAATGGTGTATTATGGTCTATTAAACTCTCTAAAATTTTAGTTAAATTACCTAAATTTACTTCTTTATTGTTAGCTGCAATTTTATCTATATAGGGTCCAAAGCTTTCATTGTATCTGACTAATTGTCTTGCTGCTGATATTACTGTTTTAGAATCAGGGTGCTCTCCGGCAAGTTTTGATATCCAATCAAGCACATAAGTTCTTTGAACAGGACCTTGCTGTGTATGCACTCTTATATTACTAAACAGACCGTCTATAGTCCGGTTATCCAGCCCCATTGCTTTAAATTTATCAACATATTCAGTCATAGATGCGTCAAGCCCTGACGGGGTATTCATTGCTTTAATATATGTACCGATATCCTGTGGAGATTTTCCACTCTTTATCAATTCATTTATCAAGTCAGCTTTGGTGGTATCTAAATCGACCATTCCATTATTGGTTGCATTCTTCAAAATACTGCTGATATATTTTGCATCAACTCCACTTTTGTATAAATCAGTTGACAATTTTAATGCAGTTTCATTAATCTTGCCATCTTTAATAATACGATAAATCGCCGGAGTAATATCCGGATTGTTATCAAATTGTTCACTAACTTGTTTGATTAGATTAATAACCTCTGTTTTAATTTCTTTTGTCTCAGCATCTTGAGCGTGGTTGTTAATTAAGGCACTTCCACTGACCATACTAATATTATTATTTCGTTTTAAATCTATCAGCGTATTAAGATATTGCATTTTTATTTCAGGAGAAGCTTGCAGATATCTCCCCATTTGTACATTTCCATACAATGCCGATGTTATTTCATTTAATTCATCAAGGCTGATATTGCCCTGTTCAAGTTCAGTTTTAAGATAATCTGCTATCTGAGTATCTTTTAAAAGTGATTGATAGTTTAACATATCTTTAGTTGGTACATTGTGAGTTTCATGCAGATAATCTGTTAACCCTGTACTATTTTGTTCTTTAATACTCGCATATTTAATTTCAGCAGAAGTCTTGTCATATATATTTTTTACATATTCATTTATAGGCAGTCCTTCCTGTTCTGTCTGCTTCATATTATCTAAAAATTTTGCAATAAACTCTTTTCTGGCTAGAAGTGTGTTAACCATTCTATCTTTGTCATCAATATTTCTTGCATCTGCAAGTTCGGATATTTTTTCATCCGGCATGTCAGCGATTTTTTGTAAAGAGTCAATTATATCCTGCTTGGAAACTGTTTTCAAAAGCTGTGAATTCTTACTTGTAGGTTCAAATAGTCTTACGAGTTCTACAGGTTCTGTGCCCCAAACATTAAACGGTGCTGTTATATTAACAACCGGCGTAGAACCGTTATCATTACGGGCTTTTAACACAATATTATTTCTTAGCCCTAAAAGTGCATCCATACCATAAGTCTTTGCAACAGCAGATTTATCACCAATAAATCCTCCTGCAAGAGTAATGGATTCGCCTAAAACTGCAGTACCTTTATCTGTCTGTACAAGTTCCCGCTGACGTTTGTGCGCCCCTATAAGTTCATACATATCGCCGGCAAAAAGTTCATTTTTACACTCTGTTTCTTTTTTTACGCCCGATAACTTATACATTTTGTTATTATCTGTCAATAACATACTGCCATCTACAGACATTTGACCTTTAAAAGCTGTTAAAACTTTTTCTTCACCATTGATTGTAAGCGTCATATCTTCAGGTTTGGCAGTTTTTTTGTATCGTTCAATATTCGCAAGCTGCAATTTTCTGTTTTCATCAATTAATTCTTCCTCTACAGGTTTTTCAGGCATAACAATGCCTTCATCCGGTTTATTTATATGATTTATCTGCTCATTTTCCAAAACATTCTTTTTATCAGCAGCAGTTTCCGTTTCAAGCCCTTTACCGAGGATGAATGTGGCTAATGCATTTTCATCTTTCGCATTCAATATAAGTTTGCCGGTCGCATCTTTTATCTTATAGGTTCCATT
>CALUQX010000009.1 GCA_944323045.1 Candidatus Gastranaerophilales bacterium
TGCTACACTGAAGAACCGCTTGTATCTTCTGACTACATCGGAACTTCTCAATCTTCAACTGTTGACGCTTTATTAACACGTGTAATGGGCGGCAATCAAGTTAAAATCATTTCTTGGTACGACAACGAAATGGGTTACTCAACTCGTTTAGCTGAAACTACTTTGATGGTTGCTTCTAAATTATAATTTTTAAAAGCAATATAAGAAATTGAGCGGACGGCTGAAAAAAATTTTTCAGCCGTCCGACTTATTATACCTTCGGTTGATAAACCTTTGCAAAAGATTAACATTTTGCGGGATTAAATACTCACCAATTTTTGTCAAAATACTTTTGTAATAATATTGGAGGTCAAAATGCGTATTCTAAAAATTATCTCTTTTATACTTGTTATTATCGGCGCACTAAACTGGGGACTTGTAGGACTTTTCAACTTTAATCTTGTGTCAGCCATATTCGGTGATATGACGTTTCTCACAAGAACAATCTATATTCTGGTTGGTATAGCCGCAATAATCTCTCTTATAACTTCATTCAAAAGCGTTGCCGATGAATATTAATTTTTAAAACTCCCGTATAAATAAGTATCGCGGGAGTTTTTAATTTAAAACTTAAAAGGATAATCGTCAGGAATTTTCCAGCCATTTTCGGCAATTAATGCAGTACAATAGCCCTTATATTGTGAAGCTTTACAACCATATCGCGGATCATTGAGCAGAGCTTCATGACTAAGATCTGAATGAATAACTACCTGTTGATTTCCATTTTCATCTGTTTCTATGGTTGTATAATACTGGCGATAAGCGTCTATTGCATTAGCTTTTAGAGTGTCGTTACCATTAAGAGGAACATCACCTAATATCGAAGTTGCCGGATTAAAAGAAAAAGAAAACATTTTAGTGCCGCGTCCTGTATAGAGATCATCAGGATTGAAGTCTTTAGCATTAGGATAATAGAAAATATCATATCCATCGCTTATTAACATAAAACTGCCATCCTGTAGATAAACTGCAATCCTTTCACGATTACTGGAATTAAAATATTCAACCTTAACGGTTTTTATATATTTGGCGAAATACTTTTCCCACCACTCTTTACTTGTCAGAGTACCATTTTCAACCATCCATGTTTCCCACTGTTCAGCTGGACCATTTTCTATTTCTGATAATGCAACAGCCTGATTTGATAATGAGTAAAATCTCTTTAGGCGTGTTTCGACATATGTCTTTTTATATTGCTGTATAAGATTAGGTATAGTCAATGCTGCAACAACACCTATTATTGCCAGCGTAATCAGAATTTCGCTCAAAGTAAATGCGCGCAGGGTATTTTCTTTCAACATGTATTTATCTCCTTTCATAAGACATGATACCACATTTATTTTCTATTTAAATGATGTATTAACAAATTTTAAGCCGGATGTTTATAGTGTATTTTGTTATAAAGGAGAAAATTACATTGGATGATATCAAAAAGCTCATAGGTCAAAGAATACGCGAATTACGCCTTAAAAAAGGTCTAAAGCAGTCAGAACTGGCTGAAATAATAGGATTAGAGCCTAGAAGCATAAGTCGTATTGAATCAGGCTATCATTTTCCAAAAGATGAACATCTGCTTAAATTTGCCTATGCATTAGGGGTTAATATTAAAGAACTTTTTGCTTTTTCGCATATTAAAACAGAACAGGAACTTAAAAAAGATATTATCAGGCTGCTAAAAAACGCAAATTTTCAACAGCTTACAGAAATTTACAGAATTATCGAAGTTATTCTGTCATAAATTTATTTTCTGCTTAATTTATCAATTATTTCAGGAATTACTTCAAATGCGTCGCCAACATAGCCAATATCGGCAACATCGAAAATCGGAGCATTTTCGTCTATATTAATTGCTATTATTCTTTTGGATGCATCCATGCCGACTATGTGTTGAATGGCTCCGGAAATACCGCAGGCAATATAAAGTTTTGGCGAAACAGTTTTGCCGGTTTGCCCTATTTGTATACTGTGGTCAGCAAGCCCCATATCTACAGCTCCGCGGCTTGCTCCTACAGCACCGCCCAAAACTTTTGCAAACTCTTTTAAGAGCTTAAATCCGTCAGAATTTTTCATTCCTTTGCCGCCGGCTACAATTATCTCTGCACTGTCTAAATCATTTATTTCTTCCTCTACACCCTTTATAAATTCCAATAACTCTACTTTTGGGGTTATATTTAAATCAGGTGTTTTATAAATAATTTCTGTATTCTTAACCACATCTTGTTCAAGCGGCTTGAAAACTCCCGGACGCACAGTTGCCATCTGCGGGTATTTTTTACAAAGAATAGTTGCCATAAGTTTTCCGCCAAAAGTCGGACGGGTTGCGGCAAGCTGCCCTTTATCGTTTATGTCAAGTTCTATACAATCTGCGGTCAAGCCGGTCGGGATTGAAGAGGAAATTCGCGGCGCCAAATCTCGCCCCTGCGTTGTTGCCCCTATCAAAAATATTTCGGATTGTATTTCTTTTATAATATCAACAGCAGCTTTGGCGTACAGTTCAGTATTGTATTGTGCAAGTCTCAAATCTTCAACTGCATAAACTTTATCAAATCCGCACTTTTCAAAGCCTTCTTTAAAAAACTCCGTTTTTCCTGGAGAAGTAATAATTAATGCAGAAACTTCCGCGCCGCCAAGTTTCGCTGATAATTCCTGTGCTTTTGCCGCAAGAGTAAAAAATACAGGGTGTATGTAGCCGGATTTTGTGACTTCTGCATAAATTAAAATACCACTAGCCATTGATTATATCAAACTCCTTTAATTTTTCACAAATTTCATCGCTGCTTTTGACAAATACACATTGCCCTTTGCTTTCCGGTCGAAATGCACGGCTTACATAGGTCGGAGAGCCGCGAAGTCCTGTTTCATCTGGCTGCAGCCCGATATCTTCATGGGAATACACGGTTATTTCTGCATCTTGAGCCTTGATTATTCCGTTAATCAAAGGTCTGGTGGGCTCTTCAAATCCTTTAAGCACACAGATTAAAGCAGGCAGATGTACTTTTAAAATTTCAGTTCCTTCTTCTATTTCTCTTTTCACAGTCAGGTGCTGTTCTGAGCATTCGGTTACTGCTTTCACATAGGTTACCTGCGGGATATCAAGTTTGTTTGCGATAGTAGGACCGGTTTGTGCTGTATCTCCGTCAATGGCAAATTGTCCGCATATTATTAAATCAAAATCTGAAAGTTTGGATTTAATTGCTGCGGCAATAGTTTTGCCTGTCGAATAAGTATCAGCACCTGCAAACTTTTTATCAGAAAGCAGTACAGCGTTGTCACAGCCGATAGCAAGTGCTTTTCTTAAAATATCTTTAGCCTGCTCAGGTCCCATTGTAAGAACAGTAATTTCTGCCCCTGTGCTTTTTTTTAGTTTCAACGCTGTTTCCAGCGCGTAGACATCGTACGGATTTATAATACTTTCAACGCCTTCACGCTGGATTGTATTATTTTCTGTCCATTTGATATCAGTAGTATCAGGAACCTGTTTTATGCAAACCAAAATTTTCATCAGGAATTTTCTTTCTTTGTATCCAGTTGACGCTGATTGGCTTCTAAAACAGCATTATATGCCATTACATAAAGAGAACACTTTTTTACACCAGGTAAAAACCATGCGCATCTTTCGCCGGTGCAAACCATATCAATACCTGTTCCGACACTTAGCAAAGGACAAAATGGTAAATCTTTTTTTGCTGCCATATGTCCTCCTATTTTTGCAATGCTTCTGCCTGTTTCAGGAGATTACAATTTTCATCACGTTTTTTCTCCTGATCTTTGTAGATACGTGTTCTGTTTATGACTTCATCAAAGTCAATCTTGTGCGCGTCAAAGTCCGGTCCGTCAACGCAGGCAAATTTAACTTCACCGCCAACGGTAACTCTGCATGCTCCGCACATACCTGTGCCGTCAACCATAATCGGATTCATGCTGGCTTCAGTATAAATGCCTTTATCGCGGGTTAAATCCGCCACTGCTCTCATCATTGGCATAGGTCCGACAGCTATGACATAGTCTACTTTTTCCTGTTTTATAATTCTGTCTAAAACGCCGGTTACAAAGCCTTTTTCACCCAGTGTTCCGTCATCTGTTGTGATAAACAATTCTGTGCAGGCATCTTTCATTTTATCCTGCCAGAAAATTAAGTCTTTTGTTCTTGCGCCCATAACCATATAAACTTTATTACCGGCTTCTTTAAAAGCTTTTGCAATCAAATAGCAAGGAGCGGCGCCGTAGCCGCCTGCCAGACAAACAACAGTACCGTATTTTTCAATATGGGTTGGTTTTCCTAAAGGTCCCACGATGTCAGCAATTTCATCCCCTACGTTAAGGGCAGCAAGTTTTTTTGTTGAATATCCAACAGCCATAAATACAAGCGTTAATTCGCCTTTTTCTTTATTTACATCTGCAATAGTCAAAGGTACGCGTTCGCCGTCTTTATCTGCACGGAAAATAATGAACTGACCTGCTTGTGCATTTCTGACAACATAAGGTGCATCAATTGTTATCTCATACTGATGCGGACAAATCTCTTTCTTTGATAAAATTTTATATCCCATAATTACTCTCCTATTCTCTTTCTATAAAAAAATTATACAATAAAATCAGAAAAAAAGGAAATAATTCTGCTATAAATTTACAGGAGTTAAAAGATAGAGCGGGCGCGCCATTTATGGCGCGCCCGCTCTTTTCAAAAAAGTTTTATTTATTAATTGCAGCCACATCTCCTATTTTCATTGCAAAATAAGGGTAATTCAGCCCTTCCTGAATAAACAGATAGAAATTATCATCAAAATAGAATTTTCTTATCTGTTCTTTTTCTGGCGGCAAAACCATTGACATTTTCATAATCATAGCGGCTTCACTTTTTAATTTTACGCCTTTGTTGTCCATATTAAAATCAATTGTCTGCATTGCAGAACCTATAGTAAAATCAGTGTTTTTTATTTTTTTATTTGACAAATTTTTGTATGTGTAATCGTTTTTAAATTTAATAAACGGAACTTTTAATTCATCAGCATCTGTGAATTTTTTATTACCGTCAAATTTGAAAGATTCTTCCAGCATCTTCTGATATGCGTCAGAAAGTGCCATTTTGTCATCAGTTCTGTAAAGCATCACAAGGTCACTGCCTTTTGTGTTCAAAATCACTGCAAAGTCATCTTTTGAGTCGTAAAAAAGGACATCAACCGTATCTCTTAAGCCTTTATCGCTTTTTTCATTTATGCCGAAATATTTAACTTTTTCTTTTGACTTTGCAAATTTAGCCTGAGATAGAACATCATAAACATAAGGGAACTGAAAATCTTTTTTCAGCATTGCGTATAAAAGATAATCTTTTCCATTCCAATCAACACCTGCGAGTAAATCGCTTGTTTCATTAAATTTTTCCTGTAATGATTTGTAAATGGTATCTTTCAAAGACAAAGTCATTACGCCGTGTGTTTTATAATAAGATGAAGGTGATAGCATATCTTCCTTAAAAGTCTGCAGGTTCAAACCATTAACAACGTCATCATTGCCGCCTTCAAGAAAAACTTCGCCTTTTACAATATCATTCATCAAATCATTCCATACAAGCTGGAATGTTCCGACCCATACCGTGTTTACAGCATTTGTAGAAGTTGAAATTAATGGTACAGTCGTGAGTGTTGCGTCTTTCTTGCTGCCAAACGGAAATGCAAATACTGCTGAATTAATCATCAGTAATGCAAGTAGTGCAAGTAGTAATTTTTTCATAGTTGTTCTCCTATTTAACTAATATTCAAAAATCTCAAAAAACTTTTTACCAATCCTCTTGTGTCATTTCCGTTAGGAATATTTGCGGATTTGTAGTATTTTTTGTAATTCTTAATTACATTATCAGGCAAATCTTCACCGTTATCAAGTATATTGGCGAGCATTTCCAGATAATCATCCTGTTCTTCTTTATACAAAGCATCTCTGAGGCGTATATCTTCGTCAGCTTCATAATGGATAAGCGCATGATATGCCGCAACAAGACTGGGATCTTTTGTCGCGCGAGGATAATTTAACAGAGCTTCGCGTACACATATCCCGCCAATCAATACGTATCTGATAAGCTGCGCTACGTATTTTCTCTCTTCCAGTTTTAATTCTTCTTTTTTAACATTTTTAGCCATTATTTAATGAACATTGAATCGCATTCATTTTCTATAAAATGAAGCATACTTAAATAGTCGCCGCCAAAAAACTGATTAACAATTAATTTAATAGAATCACGAGCCATTTCATCTTTATTCATAGCGGCTTTATAATAGAATTTTTTCCCGGATTTATAACGAACAAGAACACTTTTTACAGTAAGTCTGTCCATTACTGTCTTAATAGTTGTATAAGCTCTATCTACACCGTTTGCAGCCAAATCATCCACAATATCCTGAATAGAAATATCTCTGTCTTCACTTTCTTCTGTCATTCTCCAAATCGAATTTAAAATATCAATTTCAAGACTGCCGCATGCCATATAAATTCCTCTACTTTCTTTTATTACAAACTACTACTATAAATGTAACATAAATTATTTATTTTTCAAGTGGGTAAGCACGAATTTTTACAAAATCTTAATCTACATTGAACAAATCCGGTTCTTTTTTGTAATCACGTTTACTTTTTCTGGCACGTTCATTACGTTTTTTAGATTTTTTCGGGATATTGCGGTAAGCATTGTCAATGGAAATTTTAGACAATGCTGTTCCATTCCGGCGGTCATAGAATGTAAGCCAGAAACTTCTATCTATATTATCAACCGCAAAAGAAACTCTGCCGGCAATTTTATCCCCCGGTTTAATTTGTTTAAACATTAATTTTGTATCCCCGAAAATTGACGGGCGGAATACTGAATTGTAATCATTTACCAGTGCCATATCAAGTCCGGAAAAAGTTTTGTCAGACATATTGGTAATCATAACGGTCAGAGTTATTGTATTAAGTTCTCCGAACGGATCTTCTTCGTGCTTTATGTTGCTAATCAAAATATCCAATCCCGGATAGAATAATTCATGCTGCTGCAAAGCCTCTTCGCGGTAAACAGGCAGCGGCACGCTGGTATTAATTTTTACTCTTATTTCATCCCCCGGAGCAATCAAAACATCATTTCCTTTTCGCAAAAGCGCCATCCCGAGTCCTACTGCACTGCCTATTGCAGCTCCTCCGGCAAGCGTATAACCCTGTGAGGCAATAGCCGCTTCTATACCGAGCCAGTTTAATGCCATAAGTCCGCCTACAGCGCCGCCTGCAACGGTATATCCGACATCCTGAGCTATGATTTTTGTTGTCTCTACGACCGGATGAAGTTTTGTGGACATTTTACCCTCAATAGGAATTTCCCGACCGTCAGGGGTAATTAAATAATCAAAATCCAGCGCAATCCAGCCGGAGCGTCCGAGACGTTTCGGATCAACACTCTGAGTAATCTTTCCGTGTGCAATTGTGCCTTTGGGAATTATTACTCCTTTGTCTCCAACAACTTCTCCTGTGACTTCTGCAAAAAATTCGTCGCCTTCCACACTTAAATTGGCATCCAGAACTTGAGAAACCGTCATTCTTATAACATCTTTTTTCTCAAGTTTATCTACTTCTCCGGTAAATAATTCTTTTTGCAGTTCCTGCTGATAGGTATCTGTTTTTTCGACTCCGCCTTGAAGTGTTTCAGCAGCAACAAAAAGTGTGTTGAAATTAAAGACTAATATCAAAAATATAGCGATAATCTTTTTCATATTATCATTATACAATGGCGAAAAATTAAGTCAAAAATATATGAATTTTTATGATGATTTAAAACAAAAATTATTTTATCCAGCGGAAACTTTTAACGTAATTATCCCCGTTGATATCACCGTAAATTTCTGCATTGAAAAATCTGGAAATTGTTTCTGTATTTTTACTATTAGGAATTTTTTCTATATAATTCTGAAATTCATCCGGTTCATCAGTACGATTAATCCCAGGAATTGTGTTAAGCAGAGTATTCAATGAGGCATTCTTAATTTTGCCAAATACATTCGTCACGTTGCGTGAAAGGCTGCCAAATACATGCATATCTGCAAGTGATGTAACTATATTATAAGACCCTGTCATATACATATTCAAATCTTTGCCGTCAGAATATATATTTATTGGTTTAACTATACCGTTATTAATTTTTATATCGCCGCTGATACTGTTGAATTCTCCTGTCTTAAGCGGGGTTATAAAATCAATAATACTGTTTATAGAAAGTCCCATAAAGCCGCTTCGCAAAAGGTTTCCTGCTTTTAAAAGATATTCAAGCGAGCCCAGTTTCGGCATCTTGCCGTCAGACACAATGAATGCCCCTTCGCCTGCCAGCGTCTGCATACATTTTTCATAAGTTTCACCATTACATTCCAAATTCACATTACCTGTCATTGAGCCGTAAATCTGTCCTTTTAAATCAAACAGGGCTTCTGTCATCATCTGTGCGTTAGCTCTGTCTAATGCTAGATTTAAAACAACAGCGCGCGTCAGTAAATTGTTTGTGAATTTACCGGTAACTGTCCCTTCAGCAATATTGAACTTAAATTTATTGATATCAAGCAGCATATTCTCATCCAGACTAAGATTCGCAACTAAATTCTGCGCGCGGATATTTCTTACACTAATTGTTTGTGCTGTAATATCTGCATTTTTAAGAATAATCTGGTCTATATTAAATGCAGGCACTGCTGCGGATGAAGAGCCACGTGTTCTGGTAGATGCCTCAGCTTCCATATCCCGAAGGGTTGCCATCAATTTATTTACATCCAAATCTGCAAGTTTTAAATCAACATCTTCAATTACATATGGCGGTGTTAATTTATTCTGCGCCACAGCGTCCAGAACAATATTATTTGTCAGAACAACCCCGCGGGAATGCACAAGTATTTTATCCGGCAGAAAATTCAAACTTATATCTTTTATAGTTGAATCAAAAAACGGGATATCTATACTTGTAACCTCTAATTTCCCTCTGACCTTTGGATTTAATGTTGTACCGTTAAGAAGTAAATCAGAAGTAAATACCCCCTGTTTCATAATAGGTTTTCTGAATATAATATTGAAAATTTTGGCATCGGTAGGTGTTTGTGTTTTTATTCGTAAATTCTTAAATTCAGCGTTATTATCAGGAAGATATTTTATTGTGCCTGTGACATTTAACTGTGGATTAACAAACGGGCGGTTGTTCTGGGACATAATTGTTTTATCATATTGAAAATGCCGCAGAGTTGCAGAATGCGGTGTAATAGTGCTATCAATGCTTATACTTACCGGATTCTGGCTGTCGCCGATTGAGGCGCCCATATAATACAAACTGGAATTTTCATCTAAATTTAATTCGGATTTGATGCGTAAATTATCAATTGCACCGATTAATTTTGAAGTTAATCTAATATCACCTTTCAATTTTATAGGATAAAGCGCCTTGTTATTAAAGAACTGGTCAAAAAATTCTTGCGTCGGCTTTGCATTTACATACAAATTTAAATCCGGAGTTTTTGCAAAAACATTGTTAATTCTGCCATCAATAAGCAGCGGCATTTCTCCGAACTGTGAATTGATTTTGTTCAAATGCAAGGTGTTGTTATTCAAAAATATATTGCCACTGGAAATTTTTAATTTGACATGTGATGGTACGTAGCTTAGGGAAATATCATTCAAACGAGTGAACGCTCTTAAATTATTCTTCTTAACCTTGCAGGATAAATTCAAAATGCCCTGATAGCCGCTCAAATTTTCTAACTGTTTTCGCTGCTCCGGCTGCAAAAATTCCAGTAATTTTTTATCGTTAAGATAGCCGAGGTTAAAATTATTTATATCAAAAGACCCGTTAAAGACAGGAGTTTTGTCAAATACATTGTGCACATCTGCAGTTAATTTATACGAACTGTTTTTTAATCTGCCTGTTAAAGGTGAGAGTTTAAACGTTGAATTTTTAAGTTCAAAAGTTCCGCCATTAAGACTCAAGTTTTTACCTTTGTGTGGATAAATTTTCCCTTTTGCACTTACTGCATTGTAATTAACCGGATTCAATCGTCCTGAGTAATTTGCACTGAATGAAGCCGCAATGCCGGTTAAATCTTCGCGATAAGGGAGCTTTATCTGTGGCTGCATTGCCAGTAAATCACTCAAAACAACTCTGTTAGAAGATATTGCAAGGTTTGCCCTGTCATTATCAATCATACCTGATACTTTTATCTGTGATTTGTTTAATGCTGACAATAGCGCGAGATTAACTTTAGTATTTTCAAATTTCGCAGTTCCGCTGACATTTTTCATATCAAACGGTATTCCTTGAATTCTTATGCTGTCAGACAGCAGTGTAATTTCACCTTTTGCAAAAATATTCTTGTTAAAAACTATATCTTTAGGGTCTTTAACTTTGCCTGTAAGATTAAGTTTTAAGTTAGCACTGCCTTCTGCGTTTTCAATCGGGGCAATCATTTTTTGAATATCAGTAAGCATCGGGGATGTTTTTATAACTTTTAATAAATCTTTGAGTTTTTGATTATTTGCAGTTACGTCAAAATCAAGTACCCCTTGTAGATTACAGGTTCCGTCGACTTTAACAGGTTTTCCGTTGAGAGAGGCAGATTCAGTTACGAAATGCGTATCCACATCATCAAATGTAAGTTTGCCTTTGCCATTTTTCAATGTTAAATTATGAATTTCTGTGAAGGAAGCCGTTGTATCATAAAAATTAAACTGTCCCCATGCATGCGGATCTTTTTTATTGCCGGTAACCCGCAAATCAATATTACCTTTTCCGTAAATATCCATAACCGGCACCGGTCCAAGGTCAAATTTTAGTATTTCATGCAAAGGATTGAGGACAATTTCAGCAGTCTGTAAATCCACGTGTTTTGTGCTTGTTATTTTTAAGTCTGCATTTCTCTGGCGGTAAAGTTCTATCGGACCTTTAACATCAACGTATTCCACAGGAGTGGTTGGAACATGCGCATCCAGAACAAGTTTTTGTCCGATAAAATCAAGTTTAATAGTCGCTTTTGGAGAATTCGGTATAGGTTTTAGCAAATACGCATCTGAAACAGTAATATTCCCTGTCACATCAGGAAAATCAGCCTTACCTTTTACTTTTAAATTACCTTTTATATCTCCCCAGAATCCTGTTTTTTTCAGAGTTAAAAGATTTATTTCACCTGCTAAATTTTCAATTCCGGGCAATAGCGGAATAATATTTTCACATCTTGTATCTGATATATTTATATTCAAATCAAGAACAGGAAATTTAGAGGTGAGTTTGGTAATCTCTCCTGATACATTTGCGTTGATTTTATTTCCGGCAATTACAGATTTTTTTATATTTAACCCGTTATTAAGAACTACAAACTGTGAATTAAGTTTCAGCTTATCATTATAATAGATGTTTGCAGCAGAATTTTTTTCAGCTACATTCAGTCCTTTTATTTCGGTATAGGTTATAATCTCTTTATGCTTATTATTTTCTATTGTTTTGGCTTCTGAATTTATGACGCCTGACAGGTTCTGAATTTCCCCTTTAGAGAACACGCGTGCATATGGCGTAAAATCATCCAGATTAAGATTAATTACCTGCCCTTCTATTTTTAAATTCTCATCGGATATTTTATTCAGAGGTAATTTAGTTTCTATATCAGCACTTATTTTAGAGGTATGAGTTTCTGAAATTATATCTGCGATAGCAGAAATTTTTAATTCTTTATCAGGATTAAAACTGTCCAGCGCCAGATATTGTCCGTTTAAGTCTACTTTTTTCCCGTTATTTAAATCCTTCATATGGACTGTATAGCCGTTAAGTTTTGCCTTTGCATATTGAAGTTTCACCGGCTGTTTTTGTTCCATATTTATTGGATATTGTCCAAGTTTTAATGTTTTATCATATATTATTTGAGCATTTATATTCTCTGCTTCAAAATCGCGTATCACAGCTTTTTTAAATATAAAAGGTAAAATTGCGGCTTTAAGATAAGGTTTTTCAAGTTCTAATGCCTTGCTGCCATTATCATTAAGCAGGGCAAAATAATCAGCCTGAACAATAACAGCAGGACGAAGTCCCATTTTTAATTTTGGATTTTTTAACTCGACTTTATACCCCTGCGCCGCTGCAAGAGTTTTAATCTGTTCTACCCTTGAAGGCAGATTCACAACAGCGGGAATTCCCCAGTAATAAACCCCGTATAAAAATGTAAGGCATCCTGCCAGTATTAAACTTTTGAAACTACCTCTCATACATTGTAAATTATACGACTAAAACTGTAAAAATTGAACTAATAACAGGAATATTTTTTCATTTTGTAACGGGATTTATAATAAGAAATTTAATAATTTTCACACAGAACTTCAAAATATGCCTGTGGATGGTGGCAGTTCGGGCATTCTTTCGGGGCTGATTTTCCGTAGTGTACATATCCGCATTCGCGACACATCCAGTTTGTTTCTTCATCTTTTTTAAATACAGTTTTGTTTTTCACATTTTCAAGCAGTTTTAGATATCTCTGATGATGATGTTTTTCAGCGTGGATTACATGGTGAAAAATTTCAGCGATTTTATCAAATCCTTCTTCTTTTGCGATTCTTTCGCCTTCTGCATAGAGAATTTTCCACTCTTCTTCTTCACCCTCTGCTGCACTTTCAAGATTTTCTTCTGTAGTACCCAATTCAAATGGATATTCCGCATTTACAGTCCCTCGAATTTCACCGAGCGGTTCATAAAAGAGTTTAGCGTGTTCCTTTTCGTTTTCTGCTGTTTCCAAAAATATAGCGGCAATTTGTTCATAGCCTTCGTTTTTCGCAATTTTTGCAAAAAATGAATAACGATTTCTTGCCTGTGATTCGCCGGCAAAGGCATTGATTAAATTCTGTTCTGTTTGTGTACCTTTTAATGATTCATTTGACATATTCTACCCCTTTCTATCACTGTAATGGTATGGAAAATCATGAGTTTATTCAATTAGATTACAAGATTAGCCGGGATAACTATATTTTGACGGGCAATTCACTACTTTACGGGGATTATTATTGTTAAAAAAAATACGATAATAGAAATGTAGAAAAAGATGGAGGTGATTATGAATTTACTTTCATACACTAAAAAAATCGCCGAAAAAATTAATTTTTACGATGAGATAGCGAAAAATTCACTATCTGAATTTAATATGTTTAATCCGTTTGCATCTCAGCCGCTGAATATCACAATAATCTGGATAGACGGAGATGATGACGATATTATCTGACAGCCTCCAGCATTGTAGCCAGTGCATCCGGACACAACCCTATAATATTCTTTAAACTGCCCGAATATTCTTTTATATATCCGGCAGGCATTTCCTGAATTCCATAAGCTCCAGCTTTATCAAACGGCTTGAATTTCGTTACATATTCCTTAATTTTTTCATCACTTAAAGGGTAAAATTCAACCTCACTAGTTACTGATTGTTTTTTAACATTATTAGTTTTGGTGTTAATAACTACAATTGCAGTTACGACTCTATGCCTGCGTCCTGAAAGTCTTTTAAGCATATTACAGGCATTTTCAAAGTTTTCAGGCTTGCCTAAAATTTCATCATCCACCACAACCATTGTATCAGCCCCGATTATTATTGCATCTCCCTCTACTAAAGGAACAACGGCTTTTGCCTTGTTATACGCAAGCTCTTCTATATAATCATAAGAAAAAACCGTCCTCGTATGGTCTTCTTCATACGGTGACGGTACAATTTCATAACAATATCCACTTTCTTTCAGAATATTCGCTCTTCTGGGAGAAGAAGATGCCAGAATAATTTTTCCCATTTTCCAATTCCTCTTTCTTTGACTATCATATCAAAAAAAGCTGAATTTCAAACTTTTTTCGGGAAATTGTTATGTATTAATATCTTGATGTTTTGTTATATCTTGCTGTTCTGGCATTAATAGCATAACATGCAATGTTCAGACGTTGTTTTAAAACCATCATATTTCTGTACATACTTGCGTAATCATTCATGGCGCCCATCATCTTATTCGGGTCAACCATTGATTCCATATTGTCATGATTGTCAACTTTTTCATCTGCATATTTTTTTACTAGCAGTTGATCAATGTAATCTTCAGCACCTATTGCCATAAGTGTCCTCCCTGGTATTCGTGTTCCTATTGATTGTTTGAGAAAATATTATCCTAAATATTCCTTATGTATATACTAAGTATTTTTTTCCCGCAAAATTGCTTTTTTTCACTCAATGCCTTAACATAATTTAACATTTCTCTGAATATCATTTCTCTATGCTGAAATATAGTGGCGCTATTTTGAAAAATGTGTTATAATTCAGAAATGAAAGAGATTAAAATTATTGCACCGGTCAAAAAACCTGATGATATTCAGCTTTTCGCATCTAAAACGAATTGCCGCGACTATTACGTTTATTACAAGAAATTCCTTAATAATAATTTCGACTATGTGACGGAATTTGTATCCGCGGCAAAAAATAACAACTGTCGTATCTACATTAATTTTAAACACGATATCACAGAAGAAAATCTTGCAGAAATAAAAAAAATGCTTAAATTTCTGAAAACAGCAGGTATTGACGGCATTTTTATAAACAGTTTTGCAATACTAGAGGCGATAAAAGTGTTTAATCTGCCTTTCAAAATAATTGTTGACAGCTATTTTGATATACACAATATCGCAGGAATTGATTTTCTGAATAACTTTCATAAAATTGATGAAGTTATCATTACTGAAGAAATTTACATGAAGAATATTGCAAAAATCAAAAAATACACAAAGTTGCCGCTGGCAATAGATTCCGACAATCTTCCGTGGTGTGCGGAGGATATACAAAAACTCAAAGCAATAGACAGTGTTGTAATAAAAGGAAAATTCGCGACATCCGAAGAAATTCTTGAAGGTATTGAACTTGTAGAAAAAATACTCGCTAACCCTAAAATGTTCAAAAATCAAAAACTGCCTTTTAAACACGTAAGAAAGAGCATTTATCAGACCAACCATTTTTCCGGCGAAGTTGTCAGCGCAGAAGGTAATGACTTTGAATTTAGTTGTAATATCAAGAACTTTGACTGGGATATCAAGCCGCCGCGTATAAAGTCAGATTATGAAGGCGCCAGAAAAAATAAATACCGGATAAACTTACGCCTATCAGAACTCGCGCATCTAAAAGAGTTAGAAAAATACATTAAAAAAGTTGGCAAATGTCCGATTTATTCTATTGAATATGGTGAAATACTTGCAACAAGTGATTTAGCGACCAGCAGTTTCAATGAAATAATAATGAAAGTCAAGAAATTTTGCGTAAAATACGGTATTGAATTTCAGTTATCAACTCCCAGAATCCTTATAGAACGTGACTTTGACAGAGTTTATGAGTATGTAAAACAGATTATCCTCTCAGATCCTGAACCTTCATCCTTAATCATCAATAATATCGGGTATTTCTGGATGATTCTGAATGATACGGATATGGACGATTTGCCTTTAGAAATTGGGCAGGGAATAAATTTGTTGAACAGCCTTTCTATAAAGTGTTTAAACAGTCTTACGCCTTTAAATACAGTTGATTTCACGTCATTTAAAGATAAGGAAAGCGCTATTAAAACTATTAAGAAGATAAAAAATCTTATACCGAACCGCAAATATACAATTGCCGGAAATATCAGAGTTCCGAGCTTAGGCTTGTGCCCGCTCAATAATGATAGCGCAATAATTTCGCGCCTGTCTTGTGCAGCACCGTGCCATAGAGGCGGATATGCATTGCATGACCCGTCACTGGATAAAGTCTATCCGTTTACCTGCGACGGTTTTTGCAGAATGCATATGTTTGAAGACCGGATACTGGCGGATTTTGATGATGTAGAAGAACTCGCCAAAGCCGGAGTTAACGAATTTGTATTTGATTTCAGCGCCCTGAACGCTAAATTTATACCCGTATTGCTTGAAAAATTTTTTAATAGAGCTGACTTAAAGGCTTGAAAAAATTTGAGACATATGTAATAATGAGTATAAGAATGGCAAAAACTGAGGAATTTGGATGACAGAGTTGTTGGCAGACCGAAAAGAACAAAATGTAGTTTTGGGTTTCCACCCCGACAATTTCCGTAGGGTGGGCAAAGCAGAGCGTGCCCACCGCAATGTTGGTAACTCCCAGCAAACGGAACTTACTCCACTCACAATCCTCACCCCCTTCACTTTTGGTGCGTGCAAACATGAGCCTTTTGCATCTTGCAAAGTGGCTGAAACCCGCATGAATACTGAGTTTTGCGGGGGGGGGGGTGCCAAACTCTAAGCCCCACAAGGCTTTCCGGCACATTGCAAAATCGTGTCATAGTCAAAACCCGTCATCCCGCAACAGGATTGCGGCAATACACAGAGATTGTGACCTTGCGGGATCTCAAACAAAAATTTACAGTAGACCGTATTTCCCAATCCGCCAGCACCACCACAAGCCAAAAACTTGTGAATAAATCAATAGTCCTATTAAAACCTACTTAATAAATAGAATTTATGCTAAATTAGCATTATGACAAAGAAAAAACATAAGGATAAAGAATTATGCCAAAAGATGAAGAATTAAACCAACAATTGAAGAACCACAAAATTCCTCTCCAAGGGGGAGGAAAAGAATTTGTTAGCGAATGTAATGAGCTTACAAATTCAGGAGGGGGTCAGACCAGTCCGCATTTATACACTGAGTGGTTGCTAAAGAAGTCCAATCACCCAAATTCGACCCAAAACAACTTGTTTCAGGGTCTAGCCAACGTGACAGAGGTCGATGAGTTGAATACCCAAACAGTCGTCGCATTAGTGACCCCTCACCAAGAAAGGCTAGCCTCATTACATTCGTCAAGCCTTTCTATCCTCTCCCGCAAGGGGCGAGGAGAACGTCATCCCGCAACAGGATTGCGGCAATACACAGAGATTGTGACCTTGCGGGATCTCAAAAGAAAAGTAGTAACAAAAAAGGAGAATAAAACAATGAAACTAAACAACAACAAAGCAGTGGCTCAGACCAATTCCAGAAACGGACTTAACGTCCTAACGTCTTATCGTCTTAACGTCTTTGGAAGACGCTCCGCGTTTACCCTCGCCGAAGTCCTCATCACCCTTGCGATAATCGGCGTAGTGGCGGCGATAACGATACCAAGCCTTGTTAAGAACTACAATGAGCATGCATGGTTAACCGCACAGGATGTGTTCACCAAAAGACTTGAAGTCGCAACCCGCCAAATGAACACCGAGGAAAAACTTGCGGGTTACAGTTCGACAATGGATTTTGTAAACGAATTAAAGAAGAAAATCAAAATAACCAACGTATGCGATAGCAACAATTTGAGTAAATGCTTTGAAAGCACAATCTTAACAGCAGACGGTCAGGAAATAGATGCTACTAATTTAAAGACATCCGCCAAACTTGCCAAAGAGGATTGGGGAACGGAAACAGTTGGCGTGCAGTTTGCAAATGGAATAAATGCATTAATAGCATATAATCCGCAGACAGACCAACAACCGTTCAATAATCAGTTTAGTGCGACTGAGGCAAGCATGGCAATATTGTATGACGTATCCGGACACAAAAATCCGAATACCTTAGGTAAAGACGTGAATCAGAACGCGAATGTTAAAAAATTAGGCTGTTATATTAAGCCGGATTTAGTAGGCGGTATGTGCATAAGCCAGATACTCGTCCCAGGAACAGGCTATAGCCCTATGACGAAAGCAGAATGCGACCAAGCAGTATCCGACGGAGAATTAGGGGTAAAGGCTTGCCAATATAATGATGATTATTGGGCAGGAGCAGTGAAAGCATGTGGAGGAATAAACAACATGCCAACAGAATCGCAATTAATAGACCTAGCTAAGTACGTATATAATACAGACAGTATAAACGGCGGAACAAGTACAACACATGCAACCTTAGACACAGAAAAAGCCTCTCAATTCCTCTCAGCATCCCCATATTCTAATTCGTTCTATGTTTGGTCTGGGCAGGAGAGCAGCAGCCTCGGCGCGTACTACCGCGACTTTCGCTATACCTACACGCTCTGGTACGACAGCAGCGCCCGCGACAGCAGCATCATACTCGCGGTTTGTCTTGACCAGTAAGAGGCGGAGCCTCTTAATGGCGTGACTAGGTGATTAAGTGATTAGGTGATTAAGAGGATTTCAAAATGAGGCAATGCAAGAATCAAGCGTTGCCTTATTTTTATTAACTACTTAGTGCCTCAGTGCCTCAGTGCCTTAGTAACTTAGTAACTTTCAAGAGAGATCCCGCAAGGCGTCGAATCTAGCGTGACGCGTAAATGCCGCTGCGGGATGACATGGGGCGTTGGCTGCTCAATGTAACAACTGTTCACAGATTACTGTTCACTGAGAACCGGTTCGTCGAAATGACAGCACCCTACGACTACGTTCATATTATTTGACCCCTCACCAAGTATTGACATTGCCTGTACTTCTTTAGCGGGCACCCAAAGTGTAAAAGCGGACTTGTCCGCCCCGCAAGGGGCGAGGAAAATTCAGCGTTGCCTGATTCATGTAACCCGCTTAATCACTTAATCACCCAGTCACTTAATCACTTTTGTAACAACCGTTCACCGGTCTTGGTTAAAGCTTAACAAAATCAGGTACTCTGTTTTTTGCCACCTGCATGGTTAGATATTGTTCTTTTAATATTTACGCTCACATCACTCTAGCCAAAATCCGTAACTCGCAAATAGCAATTTCTCGCTCTATCTTCTTGCTAATAAAAAAGAGCCACTTATGTGACTCTTTTTTATTAGCGGGAGACGAGGCTCGAACTCGCGACATCCTCCTTGGCAAGGAGGCATTCTACCACTGAATTACCCCCGCGTATTTCAGGTTACTTTCTTATATTACATGCTAAAAAATAAAATGCAATACCTTTTTGTTAATTTATATATGTTCACAACTTACTACCATCTCAAAATCACAAAATAATCCTAAATATCAACAAAATTGCCTCATTCATTCAAGATAAATTATTTAACTGCGCCCTCGTTTTCTCCCGAAATAAAATATCTCTGCATCGCAAGGAAAAATATTATTATAGGAATTGTTGAAAGTATTGAACCTGCAGCAATAAAACGCCAGTTGGAACTGAACATACCCTGCAAATTATTCACTCCAACAGGCAGCGTGTACATTGCCTCTTTAGTTAAAACAATACTTGGCCATAAAAACTCACCCCATGAGCCTATAAAGGTAAATATTGCAAGTACAGCCAGAGATGGCTTAACCATTGGTAAAAGAACCTTTAAAAATATTTGAAATACATTGCAGCCGTCAATTATTGCCGCTTCTTCCATTTCTTTAGGTATACCCAAAAACGCCTGACGCATAAGAAATATCCCGAAAGCACTCACAGCAAAAGGCATTATAAGCCCGATGAATCCTGCAATATTATTTACACTATCAACAAGATGAAGTTTAATCGTAATCAAATATACAGGCAGCATAATCGCCTGAAAAGGTATCATAATCGTTGCAAGTATCGCAAAAAACGTCACCTTCTTGCCTCTAAATTCCATTCTCGCAAGCGGATACCCCGCCATTGCAGAAAGTATCAGATTTAATAAAACTGTCCCGCCTGCAACTATCATACTGTTTACAAAATACCCGATAAAATCTACCTTCTGCCATACACCGGAATAATTACTCCATGTAAAATCCGACGGAATAATCTGCGGCGGATACGCAAAAATATTTTCTGCATTGCCTTTTAATGAGGTTGAAATCAACCAGATAAACGGGAAAATTGACAATAATGAAACAAAAATCAATACTGCATGTGTCCAAAATCCTGATATGTGTTTTTTCATCACGTCTAACTTCATAACTGATACCTGTTCTTTTCAAAACAAAAAATATTTATACAAGAAAATATCATTACAATTACCAGAAGAACAACCGCCATAGCAGATGCCATTCCCAAATCCAGATTCTCAAACGCTTTCTCGTATATATAATAAACAATAGTTTTGCTGGAATTTAGCGGACCGCCTTTGGTCATAACATAAATTTCTGCAAAAACTTTCATTGCGGAAATTGCACTGATTGTTGTGACAAGTGCAATTGTCGGCATTATATGCGGAATTGTCACGGTTAGATGTTTGGTTAAAAAATTAGCCCCGTCAATGTCGCACGCTTCGTATAATTCTTTTGGAACACTCATTAAAGCCGCAAGATAAATTATCATATAATAACCGATACCCTTCCATATTGTAACAATCACAACAGAAAGAAGAGCCCATTTTGTATCCGTAAGCCAACCGATTTTTTCAAATCCTAAAGATGTAACAAGATAATTCAAAATCCCCTGATCTGCATAAAGCCATTTGAAAGCAATTGCAGCAACTACAATAGAAACAATTACCGGCAGATAAATCAAAATTTTATATAAAGTTATGCCGCGGATTTTCTGGTTGATTAAAATAGCCAGAAACAGCGGTATAACAGCCAGCACCGGCACTGCTAGTATAAGGTATAAAAATGTGTTTATCAAAACTTTATAAAAAATCGGATTGTGAAAAAGATTTATATAATTTTGGAGCCCGTAAAATTCCGGAGAATAAATATTTGATGAATAATCTAAAAAACTGAGGATAAATGTCTGGAAAAACGGTATAAAGAAAAATACCAGTAAAACAATTCCTGCTGGCAGTAAAAAAAGATATGGTGCGTATTTCCCGTAATATTTAAACATCTTCTACTCCACCGGCGGTAAAAATACCCTGCCGCGATCCTGCGCCTCTACATAATCTTCATCAATATCTTCAAGGAAAATCTTTTTAGAACCGCATGTTTTAAGGTTTTTCATCATAGTTTTATCGAGTTCATCCGCAGAAACTAAGCGTCCGTCTACATAAGTTAGATTTCTATTTAAGAGTTGTTCTTTACTTAAGGCTTCAACAAAGTACTGCTGACCTTTTTCAGCTATGTATTCTCTTGTTACATCGTTCATAACATCAAATATATATCTTTGGCGGTTAGTTGCGCCTTCGCTGTCCGTAATAAGTGAGGTTGCTTTTTCCATTTCATCAAGCGATTCTTTATAATATTTCAAATGTCTTAAGAGCACTGCCAGATTGTAATGCGCTTCATAACTCATTGGAGAAAGCTGAATCGCTTTACAATAAGTTAATCCGGCATTGTGATAATCCCCCAGCAGGTGATAAGTCAAGGCTAAATTGTAACGCGCATCATAATCTTTTTTCAGAATTTTTACTGCCTTTTTGTAAGCGTCAAGCGCATCAGTCAAATACTTATGTCTCAATCCCCAGTCATCATCATTCAAATAAAGTGATTTTTGTTTATAAGCAATACCCATGTTGTAGTATGCGCGTCCTTTATTAATTTTTGTACTGCGCCTGTTGTTATAAATAAAAGGAATTGATAAAAGATGACGTTTAGTATTCAATATAGCATTGTACTGCTGAATAGCTCCGTCAAAATCCCCCAGTTTTTCAGCAGAAACTATCCCGTAATTCATCCTTGCTTTGACAAATTTCGGGTTGTGTTCAATAGCCTGTTCGTAAGCATCAACCGCTGAATAGTAATCTTCAAATACCACATACAAATTACCGAGGTTGCACCATGCACTATAGTGTTCCGGATACAACTGCAGTCCTCTGTTATAATAATCAATTGCCTTTTGCAATTTCATTTTGCGGTATGCTTTATCACCTTTGTGAACATAATACATCCCCTGAATCTTATGTAACTGGTGTTCAAAAAAATTCGGGAAAAGATATACAAGTCCCGCCATAATTGCACAGGTAATTATAAATGCTAAAAAAGAAAGAAACTTTTTCAATTTAAACCTCTCTTCTAATATATTATAAAATATGTGCAGAATGGGCAAATATGTAAAGCATAACTCTGTTTAAAAAAGTAGAGTTACAGAAGTTTTGTTACAATTTCTTAATATATTTATTACAATCCGCAATTTAAGAGTCACAAAATTGTTTATATAAGTAAGGTAGGTTAGACTCAAATTGGAGGTTAGGTTATGGCAGGCGAAAATGTAGCCGCAACAAATAGTGTAGGTTATACCGGCATGTCACCGTGGATGATGAGTAATTATGCAAATCAGGTAATGATGAATGATTTGTTTGACACTATGGGATATGGCGGTTTCGGAATGACAGATCCTATGATGAGTATGAACGGAAGTTTGTTCCCATACTGGGGCGGAACTAATACTGATGCCTGGATGGAAAACATGGACAAGTGGCAGGATTATTCAATTGACCGACGAATCCGCTATCAGGAACAAACGAGAAATGCTGATTTAAGACTTAATTCACCAATGGAAGGTATCCATGAAGCTGGAGCAGCATTAAAAGAAAAAATTCATAAAGATGAACAAGAACAAATTCTTCAAGCACTGGAACATTACAAAGAGGCTGTAAAAGCAGCTTTTCCAGCCGGAACAGATGCTGATATTGCTAATCGTGCAAGAAGTATGTATAAACAAATGTTCGGAGTAGATATGGTTGATGACATTCGTGAAAACGGCAAAGACTCATTTACTCAAGGTTTTATACAAGCGTTGACATTTGGCTTAGCAGATAATAAGACAGCAGAAGAAAACATTGCCGATATAACACATCAACCTGTGGGACGCGGCGATCAGACTAAAAAGATTCTCGGACGCGCATCAGGTGGCGCAGTAATCGGCGGTACAGGTGCATATCTGTTAAGTTTAAGCAAACATTTCAAATTCTTAGGCAAGAGCAAACCGCTTATTATAGCAGGTATAGGTGCTGTACTCGCAGGGTTAAGTGCACTTGCCGGAGGAGTTAAATCTGATACAGTAGTTGAACAACAATCATAAATCCAAGTAGTGTGAATAAATTTAGTGTGTGTTAGAGGTTGGAAAAACAGCCTCTTTTTTTTGCGTATACTACTGTTTTTTTACCCGTACGGGGAATGGATATTCTGAAAGATTGAGATACCTTTTTAATGATATGAGGATTTAAATATGATTAGATTTATTTTTGCACTTGTTATGTTGATGAATATCCAACTTGTAATAGCAGCACCGCGGTATGTGACTACATATAGCCAGAATCCAAATCAGTATTGTAGTTTTGCCGGTCAAAACAGAAATATTTCAAGATTGGAGAATAGAGTTTTTAACCGGACATATAATTATGACACACCGGAAGAGCGTATTTCAAGGTTAGAACGTCAGATGTTCGGAGCTACGCAATCAGGTGATTTAAAAACGCGGCTTGCGAAAGTAAAAAGGGCAAGTTCGCATATGAATAAACCTGTATATGATTACTCTGGTTATGATAATTATTACACCTCGCCGATAGCCGCAGGCAGCGGGTGGAAAAGTATAATGCATTCATTCGGGAATTATATGATGGGCGGAGTACCGACAGGAATAACACCGCAGATGGATCCTGCATATATGGATTATTTTGAGGCGCAAAGAGAAGCTATGAAATTCAATGACGGTGGCAATTACCGCGATGTACGAACAAATCACGGCTGGCGAAGACACAATGTGCGCCGCGGCAGCTCCACAGGCGTGACAATTATAGATTAATTCTAGCAAAGTCGTAGATGATACTTGAGCATTGTTTTAATTGGAATAAGTGAAATGTTTTTTTCGCTTTTGTAGTTTTAATTTCTAACAGTTTGAGGTTCCAATAGCAGTTCAACTATGGCATTTATCCCTGCATTAAATCATCATAATTTATATTATGTGCGCGGGCGTAATCTATAAATTCTTTTTCTTTTTTGGAAACTCGTATCCGAAATTCCAAAACATTACCGGTCTTTGGTTTACGTCCGGCGTTCTCACGCTTTCCGCCCCATTTTAATATTGCTTTGTCTATATTTTCACGAATTTTTTGTTGACGCTCCAGTGGTAATTGATTGATTAAATCATCTGTTGTAATTTTGTTTCTCATAATAGTAATTCCTTATTAGCTTCTAAATATCTGTCTATATTTCGGTGCGCTTGTTCTATATATCTTTTAGGTGCTTTTTGCGTTTTTTTCAATACAATAAATCCTATAATTATTATTTTTTTCTTTGCATATTTAAAGTAAGCTCTTACGCCACTTGGTTTTATTTCATATAGCCCATCACCTGGCGAATTTATATTTTTGTATTTTGTGCCTATTTCTTCAAATACCTTTATTGCCTCCAATATTTTGTCCTGACTTTTTTCATCAAGTGCACTATATTGTTCAAGGGCTTCGTCTGTGTATTCTGCAATAAATTGTGCCATAATTTCACCTGAATCCATTTATATTATACTTGATTTCGTCCCAAAAATCAAGTATCTGAAAGAATTAATTTACAATGATTAATCTTACGAAAAATAGAGAGGTTATATTGTGGAAAAGTAACGTGAGTATTGCGTGTGCCGTTGTTGCGAAGTAATCAGGCAACGCTTAAATCTTGCATTGCCTGATTTTATTAACGAACTTATTGTATTAGCGCCCTAATGTCTTTTTCAAAACAACAGTACACTGTTCACCGGTCACTGAACAATTGGCGCAGTAGTGACAGCATCCTAAAAATTTGAAAAATATATTAAATCCTTAAGGAAAAATTAATTATTTACGGAACAATGAATAGTAATGGAGAATTAGTAACCACCGCCATGCGATAAAATAGTATAATTCGATAAATTTATAACCTTATTGCAAGTTTGTTGCACATAATATATTGTGCTTTTCTTCAGGAGTGTATCCATACCCACCATGCCAGCTAAAACATTTACACATGCGTTTACTGGAATTTTCAAAATAACTTGTTTCATTACCCCAATAGCAACTATCTGTAGGAAAAGGAATGCCATTATCCTCTATGTCATCGTGTAAATCTGACATATAGCTAAATGATAATGTTTGCATATTGGCGGCTTGACATATTTTTTCATAATCATACCAACTACTTTTTCCCATGTAAACAAAACATTTATTATCAAATTCCAGGTCACATCCACTGGAAAAACGTGCTCCATTAAAACTTCTAATATCATTAATATTTTCACTATTAGTTTCTCGGTTAGGTGATTTTGCGCCGTTTACATCCGTAATATATGCTATCATATTTGTGCTATCAGATGTATATGCATACTCTTTGCTTTTGTTTTTACTGATTTTTATTGATTTTTTAGTCCATTGTGGTGCTGATGTTGCATATACAGGTGATGACTGTGTATTATAGTTTAAAATTATGGATGTTCCATCTGCAAGTATTAACCCAACATTGTCAGTGGAATATCCATCGCCAAGACTTAAATTTTTACCTGTTTTTGCACGGCTAACATCAAACTCATTACCGTCATTATCAATAATTTTTGATGTAGACCAGCATGCCGCAATGTTATTTTTATTACATCTTTTTATTATTTTCAAATGTTTTTGTAAATTATCCACAAATTCATCTGTACTGTTATATGTAGTTTCTAACTCACCGAGAGCACGCATTTTATCAACAGCTTGCGTAATTTTATATGCAACATTAGCTTCTTTATTTGCCCATACAGTTGCAGTTATATTTTTCATAATATTAGGTATTGTTATTGCTGCTACTACCCCGATTATCGCCATTGTAATAAGTACCTCTGCAAGTGTAAATGCTATTTCATGATTCTGTTTGTTAATCTGATTTTTTACAATTTTCATCCTTTAACCTCCAAAATGATGTATAAATTTATTGGCATGACTTATAAATCAATATACATGAATTATAAATCATTTTTCATATTTGTCAAGGAAGGTAAAATGTTCAAATGGAAAGAGAAAAAATAGTAAAGCTTTTTGCAGACAATCTGCGTGCCGAACGAGCCCGCAAGTATTATACGCAGGAATATTTAGCAGAATGTGCCGGCATTTCAACAGAATATCTCGCAAGAATAGAAGGCGGTAAATTCTCACCGTCGCTGGTTGTCATTGTTAATCTTGCCCTTGCATTAGGTGTCGCCATTGACAAACTCATTCCGCTTGACGAATTAAATAAAAAATGAACTTGTCTGCTAAACTTCCTGCAAAATATCAGTTGAATGGAATTTCTTAGAGGAATGAAGCTGGATATATTTTTTCAAAAGCTCAAAACAAACAACACAAACCTTTTCGTTTGCAAGTTTTTCGTATTCTGATTGATAGTCAAAGTCGAATTGTAAAAGGGCATTCAAAAATTCACGTATTTTGTGATGCATGACTGTTTTATACCCGAAGTTTTCGTTACAGCGTGCACAAATAATTCCGCCCATTTTATCCGAGAAAAACATTTTTTCGTCTTTTATATGTTCTCCACAGCAGAGACAACATTCCAACTCTACGCCAAAACCTGAAATTTGCATCATTTTTAGTTGAAATTTCAAAACCGAAAGCAGAATTTCGACTTTATTTTCTGCATTAGAAATTTTTTCAAGCGCTTTGTATAAAAGTTCGTAAACTTCTTTTGAACACGGGTCTTCTTCAACCCCGAAATTATTCACGACCTCGGAAATATACATTGAATAGAATATTTTATCCATGTTCTGGCGGATTTTATGGAAGGTGTTCAATGCCTCAGCCTGACAGATAGTATCCATGTTTTTGCCTTTGTAGAGCATCAATTTATTCGCGACGAGCAAATCCATCCGCGCGCCGAGCTTGCTTTTAGGCTTTTTAACCCCTTTGGCAACACCACGTATCAGCCCCTTGTCTTTTGAATACATGACAATAATTTTGTCAGCTTCACTAAGGTTATAAGATTTTAAATTTATTGCATCAGTAACAAAGTTATTCATACACAACTATCCTTGTGCAGCAAAAGTTCCGTGGTAAACGCCGCGCAGCGCCTGCTGTAATTCATTTTTATTATCTGAAAATTCTAAAGCAGTTTCCGGTGTTATGTATCCGGCTTTGCAAAGCTGGTACAAAGAAGTGTTCATTGTAATCATTTTGTTGAATGAACCTTTTTTAACCAGATCATAAATCTCTTCTAATTCATCTTTTACAATAAAATCTTTTACAGTAGAAGTGCACACAAGAATTTCACATGCCGGACGTCTGCCAGTACCGTCTTGAGTAGGTACGAGTTTTTGAGAGACAGTACCGCGTAATATTTGTGCTAGCTGTTCTCTTACAAATTGTCTGTCTCCCGGGTCGAACATATTTACAATACGGTTAACTGTTTGTACAGCATCATTAGTGTGGATTGTTGCGTATACGAGGTGACCGGTTTCAGCAGCTTTGAGGGCGCTGATAATTGTTTCTTTATCTCTTATTTCGCCGATAAATATAACATCAGGATCCTGACGCAATGCGTATTTTACCCCGTCAGGGAAAGACGGAGTATCAAGTAGAATCTGTCTTTGAGAGACAATACTCATATTGTTGGTAAAGATAAATTCAACCGGATCTTCTATTGTAATAATATGTTTTGCATAGTGATTGTTAATATAGTCAATCAAAGATGCGATAGTTGTAGATTTTCCGCTGCCTGTCGGACCTGTAATAAGTACAAGACCGTTATTTAGCATCGAAAACTGACTCATAGCAGCAGGAAGATTTAATTCTTTAATATCTTTGATTTTATAAGGAATAACACGAATAGCAAGCGCTCTGTGGTTCAACTGTCTGCTTGTGTTTACCCTGAAACGTGAACAGCCCGGTATTTCAAAAGAAAAGTCGAGGTCAAGATATTGTTCATAATTAGATTTTAAATGTTTTGGAACAAGCGTTTCCAAACTTCTATTAAGGTCATCATCGGTCAGTGTCGGCATTTCAGTAAATTTAAAAATTTCACCGTCTTTTCTCATGCACGGGTATTCTTCTACATACAGGTGTGCGTCCGATGCACCTATCGCAACAATGTTCCTTAAAAATTCTATTATATCAAAATCTTTCATCATACTTCTCCCATAATACAGAATTATAACATCCAAATTATGCTTGGCAAAAATGCAAAGTTATGTAAAGCGGTAGGGTAATAACAAATTTATTTGTAACAAAAGTTTAACAAAAGACATAACACTGGCAATTTTTATCCGCCGAAATACTTTATTAAAATGTAAGGGAAATTTAAGATTAATAAAAAGGATTTTAATTGGATATTTAGAATAATCAAATAATTCTTCACGATGTAAGAAAAAAGATTATAAGAAAAGTTTATTTTTATACTCTCTCTCTTAATATCCTCGTGTTTATTTAATGTTGCCACTATTCATAATGGCAACTTTTTCTTTTGTTATACGAGACACTAAAATAAACTGTATATTCGTATTAATAGCTATATATCAGGCTTGACAAAGTGTCGTAAATTTGATACACTATTATTAGGATAACGAAATGCCAAAAGAAATAGAATACTATACAACAAAAGATAATAAATGTCCTTACATTGAATGGTTCAACACTTTATCCAGAGATTACCAGTCTAAAGTAATCAAAAGAGTAAACAGACTTGAAGACGGGTTATATGGCGATTGCAAACGTCTAACTAACAGCAAGTTAAGTGAATTACGTCTAGCCTTCGGTAAAGGGTATAGAATATATTTCAGAGAACTGGACAATGTAATTATACTTATTCTCGCAGGCGGAGATAAATCAGACCAGAAGCGTACAATAAAACAGGCAGATATATACCTTGAAGACTACCTGAACAGGAGAAATAACAATGACAATTAAGCATAATGACTTTGTAAATGAATGGTTACAAGATAAAAATAATCAAAATATATACTTACGTGATAGTCTGCTTGAATTTTCTGAAGACGGGGACTATACAGAGTTCTTTCGTTCACTGGAACAGGTTATAAAGGCACGTACAACTGTTAAGCAGTTTGCAGAGGCAATAGGTATGCAAAGAACAAGTCTTGTTGATCTTTTGCATGGCAGAACAAAAGCTCCGACTATTGCAACTATAAATAAAATCCTTGACGGTCTTGGATACGAAATAAAAATACAAGAGAAATCTGCTTAGTCTGTCCAGTTTTTTAAATAACTTCATATGCATAAATAATTGAATTGAAAACATTTAAGGAGATTGGCAAATGACTCAAAATGATATTTTTACAATAGTTGCCGGTATTGTTCTTGTAATAATGAGTTTATATTACAACTACAAATTTAACCAGATAGGAAAAGAAGAACACAAAAAAAATCAGTAGATTAGAAATTTTGTATAGCGGGCGGTTGTGTACACAACCGCCCCCCTATATGTAAATAAAGGAAACCCGCCCCAAGGAGAAGGACGGGTGTTAAATCAGTAAAAGAGACATCAATAACAATATAAATCATATGTTTTTTTCGTCAAATTTTTTAAAATAAATTTTTAGTTGTCTGGAAAAATTTTTACGTTTATTTTATACTTTTTTTATGAAGAGATTATTTTTAGTTCTAATAACATTGATATTCACAGCCGCAAACTGCCTTGCACTGGATGTGACTAACCTTATAAAGCCTAAAAAAGAGGTTCCTAAAAAGGCAAATTCTGCTATCGGACAACAAGCAAATATTTTATATGCGGAAAACGAAATTGATAAAGCTTTTGAACTTCTTGTGAGCATTCCTGCAGAAGAGAGAATTTCTCAGAACTGGCTTTTGATGGGAAATATTTTGCAGGATCAGGGCAAAGAAGCTGATGCTGTTTTTATGTATAATCAGGCTATTGCTGCTGATGAAAATGATTTTAAGGCTTATTACAATCTGGGAAACATCTATCTTTCTCAGGAAAAGCCTTATCTCGCAATTAAACAATACAAAAAAGTTCTTGATATTAATCCAGAATACCCTTATGCGTATTACAATATGGGCTGCGCTTATATTAAAGCCGGTGAACTTAGAAAGGCTAAAAATGCCTTTATCAGTGCAATTGAACTTAAAAATACAGAACCGGATTTTCATTACAATCTTGCCTATGTGTATAAAAAACTGAATGACGAAAAGAAGGCAAAATTATATCTTGAATACTACAATAAAATTATAGAAAACAGATTGCAATAAAAGGGACATTATGAAATATAGCGGCATAATATTTGATTTTAACGGTACATTGTTTTTCGATTCAGAAAAACATCTTGAGGCGTGGCGGGAATTTTCAAGACGCCTGCGCGGCACAGCATTCACTGATGATGAAATGCGCAAATACATGTTTGGAAGAACAAATGAAGATATTATTGCTTATGCAATACAAAAACAACCGACAAAAGAACAGGTTGAACAGCTTGCTAAGGAAAAAGAGTCCCTTTATCGTGATATGTGCAGAAAAGATCCTGAAAATTTCAAACTTGCACCTGGTGCTGTTGAATTTCTTGACTGGCTGAAAGAAAATAATATCCCCCGCACTATTGCAACCATGTCAGAAAAAGATAATGTGGATTTTTACATTGAAGGCTTTAATCTTGCCCGCTGGTTTGATGTTGATAAAATTGTCTATTCTGACGGTACTATGCGCGGAAAACCTGCACCTGATATTTATGAAATTGCAGCTGCAAAACTTGATTTAAAACCGGAGGAGTGTATTGTTGTTGAAGATGCACTTTCAGGGATTGAGGCTGCAAAAAATGCCGGTATAGGGAAAATTATTGCAATTGCATCAATGGATGGCAAAGATGTTTATGAAAATATTACCTGCGTAAGTCAAATTATTACTACATTTGATGAAATTGACAGAGAAATTTTTGAACAAAAAGTTACCTGCTAATTGCCGCATTTGTGCTTGCCATTCCAACTTAAATCATTACAGTGCCAGTAATCCATGTTCCCGTTTTCAATAACCCAGCCGGCGCATCCCCAGCCAGCAGCAGAATCTGACAGGCAACCGGTTTCAAAAACATAGCCCGCTGCTGTATAATTCCTCGCCCCTACAGGTACTAAAGTTCCACGCTTAGTGAGATTAAATATAAATAAATCCTTGCCATAAGTATTTGGCTTGGAAGACCCGTTCACATCTACAATATATTCCCCGCAGATATTAGTTAAATCTCCAGTACCCAAATTTATGCTGCATGCGCCATCAGCAGTCATATTGGCATAAATACCTACTATCATTCCGTCTGCAAGCTGCATGCCTGCTCTGCCGGTTCCGTCGCCGCCATTAAATACATGAGTATCCAGTTTCTCGCCTCTACGCATATATAATGTATCTGCTGTATGGCATTTGCTATTGCCGTCATTACAGAATTTTGCATGCTTAATATACGGGAAAATCGTCGTAAGCAAAACATCAGGGACATCACTTGTTATCCCCCACATATCAGGTGTTCCGTGTTCAATAACAGCCATTTGTACTGCTTGATTAATAGTCGAATAGAACTTTTTCAATGCTGTTACTCTTGCTTTTTCCTGATATTTTTGCACGAGAGAAGGTATTGTTATAGCAGCAACAATACCGATTATTGCCATTGTGATAAGTACTTCTGCAAGTGTAAATGCAAAATTTTTAGTATGCAGCGATTTTGTCATCTTTAATCCTCACATATTAAGATTACTACTTATATTCAAGTAATATTACTTAAATACATGTAGTATAATAAACGATTTACCTATAAATGTCAAGTATTTTATAATGAAAATATGCAAGCAAGAAACATGATAAAATCACTGGCAGCATTAAGATGCGTCACTTTAACCAAACTGGCAGAAATGATGGCTCAGGCTACAGGCAAACCTTATACATTCAAAAGCCTTGTAGGTAAAATGCAAAGAGGAACAGTTTCTCTGGATGAGGCATATTTGATAGCTGATCTTCTGGGATATAAACTTGAGTTTGTAGACAAAAATACAAATAATAATTAGTTAGTGATGTGGTATAAAATATAAGTGGGTGAATTAATAAGGGGCGATTTTCTTTCAGAAAATCGCCCCACTTCATAAAATTAATTCTTAAAAAGATTAGCAGGCTTTTACAATTTCGTATGCAACATCTGCAGTAATCGCACCTTTTTCGCCGAATGCAACATTGCGTTCTCTAAAGCGGTCTCTTATTTTTTCAGCCGCTTCTTCTGCGTCAATGCCGTAATCTGAAAGTCTTGTTTTCATGCCGATAGAGTTGTAAAATTCTTCAATCTTATCAATCGCTATATCTGCGGCTTTCAAATCAACTGGTTCAGTTATACCAAACACTTCTCTTGCAATTTTAGCCAGTTTTTGAGATTTAGCAACTTTCTGATTTCTCAAAAGACGCGGTTCGACAATCGCTAAACTTTGACCGTGGTCAATGCCGTAGAATGCGGTTAATTCATGTCCTATCATATGTGTTGACCAGTCTTGCGGCACACCGCAGGATATCCAGTAATTCAGACCGCAGGTTGCACACCAGAAAAGATTTGCACGTGCATCATAGTCTTCTGGATTTGCCAGAACTTTTGGCGCTTCAGAAATTAATGTTCTCAAAATTCCCATTGCCCAGATGTCCTGCAATGGTGAATTCACATCATAAGTACAATTGAATTCCATAGTATGGACAAACGTGTCAACAATGCCGTTAATTGTTTGTTTTACAGGCAGCGTAAATGTCACTGACGGATCGATTATTGAGAATTTCGGGAACACATCAGGATGGTGGAACGCCAGTTTTTCACTTGTTGAAATTCTGGAGATAACCCCGCCATTATTCATTTCAGAGCCGGTTGCCGGCAGAGTAATTACATCAGCCAGTTCTATAGCAGAATCCGGCATTTCACCCCTTACCATTATTGCGTCATATGCATCATCACCGTCGTATTTTGAAGCCAGTGCAATAAATTTAGTACCGTCTAAAACTGACCCGCCGCCGACGGCAAGCAGGAAATTTACGCCTTCGCGTTTTACAATTTCAATAGCTTTACTAAGTGTTTCATATTTTGGATTAGGCTCAATTCCGCCGAATTCCAACAGGTCATATCCTTCAAGCGCCTTTTTAACCTGCTCATACACGCCGTTTTTCTTGATAGAGCCGCCGCCGTATGTCATAAGGATTTTTCTGTCACGCGGAATCAGTCTTGATAACTCTTTTATTGTGTCTTTTCCAAACACTACACGTGTCGGACCGTAAAATTCAAAATTTTGCATAATTTTACTCCTCTTCTTCTGTACAAACGTATAATACTCTATTTTGGCTAAGTCGTCAATAGAAGATTATTTTTGATAAAACAAAATTCCGTCTCTATCTATGCTATTTTTCATTCCTTCGTGAGTCAAATTCTTATAATCTATGACATCAAACTTGTAAGGAGTAGGCAAATCATCCAATTCGCCGGCAATTCTGAAAAATGTTTTATGTTCATCTGTCCATATTGCAAAATCAATGTCTGAACCGTTATGATAATTCCCCTTTGCACGCGAACCAAAAATCATTACCTTATCAATTTCAGGCTTTTGTGAAAAATAATTCAAAAGTTCATCCAAAGTCCTTTGCGGCAGTCCAAAATTACTCATGAAAATCCTTTATTTGTTCTTTAAACCTGTTTAATTCGTCAAAATAAATTCCAGCGACATCAGGTAAAACAGAATTAACCTTGTCTATATTATATTCATGCGACGTTGAATTTCGTACATTTAACATATCTATCCAAATTTGTCCGTCAGAAATAGTTTCATAAGAAAAAGCTTCCTTAATGACTTCCCGCGGTAAAGATACACTAACCCCGTTAACAGCAAGATAATCCTTTAACACTTTCCAGGCAAGTTCAAAACAAACTTCAAACGACTGCACTAGCGCCATATGAGTGAGTACCACAGAACTATCTTTTTTGTATGCATTAACAGCGTCCGAAAAAATAAAGAAAAATCTATTAAAATTTTCAATGCTTTTCTGCAATCTAGACATATTTTTTTCTTTCATTTACTTATGATAATTGTTTTACTCAACCGGTTCGCCAATAAGAACTGTTTCCAGAAGAACAGCACCGTCAACCGGTTTAACTATCTTGAATTTATAATTCAGTCCCCAGCTTTCAAGTAATGGTTTTACATCAAAAAACTGTTCAAAATTGTGATAAATACTTATCAGCAATTTTGGTTTTTGGGTTGTAATTGTTTCTTTTGCGCCAAGCAAAAACGGTATTTCATAGCCTTCAATATCGACTTTAATAAGTCCGGCATTTACATTATTGGCTTTTACATATTCATCAAGTGTAATCTGTTGGATTTTTTCTGCACCGTCTTCATTTACAGCACTCATTGAGCCTTTTGTTGCCAGCGCAACTTCTTTGCGGCAGTCACCGAGAACATATTTTTCAGTAACAATATTTGATAAATTATTCAACTCGATTGTTTTTTGCATCAGGGCGTAATTTCTCTCATCCGGCTCAAAAACATATATTGGCGCCTCACTGTATTTTCTAAGCACAAGTGCACTATCGCCTATGTAACCGCCAACATCAATAATCGAACGGTCTTTCAATGAAGACAAATCATTGAATTCATTAATCAAACAATCATGAACAAATACATTACATTCAAAATGCGGAACAGGAAGGAGATATTTTTTGTAAGCCCAGACGTCTTCGGCAATTTGTATAATATGTCCGGTAAAATCATCCAAATTTTTAAATAATTGAGTTTTTTCTTCTAGGGTGAAAAAGTCAATATTTGTTTTATTCAAAGCAAGTATTGTTTTGGCGCGCCGAATAATTCTTTGAACAGTGATTATACTATCTTCATCAAGATTATTCACCAGTTTAAGATATTTATCTTTCAAATTAATATCAGTAAGCTGTGAAAAGTGCTTAAAAATGAAATTCACTTCAAAATTATGCTTGTAAAACATTTTATCATCCATCATTAGTTTAAGCATATTTTCACAATTTTGGAGTTTTTGTTCTAACTCACGTAATTTTTCTTCTTCCATAATCCACCACCTTTGTATATTATATTACCATAATCTGAATACACAGGAGCAGGATTAATGAAAATTAACATAGAGGACTTGCAAAATTTAGCAACATATGTCATAATGAAAATGTGAACAAAAACCGAGGAGTTCAATGACAGGAAGTATGATGGAACGATTAGAAGAAAATAAATTCTTAATCACTCAATCACCTAATCACTTAATCACTTTAAAAAATGTATGTTTGGGGTTCCACCCAAGCAATATCCTCACCCCACTTACTTTTGCGCCATGCGATAGGGCTGAAACCCTTGCTATGACTGCATTTGCGCGGGGGGGGGGTGCCAAACTCTAAGCCCCACAAGGCTTTCCGGGCACACGAAGTGTGCTCTTACATATGGAAACCTGCTAAAGAAGTGCAGCCCCTGCCACATTCATGTCATTCTGAACTTGTTTCAGAATCTCCTCATCGGTCAGTCAGTAGACCGTATTTCCCAATCCGCCAGAACCAACACAAGCCGAAAGCTTGTGCATAAGTCAATAGTCCTATTAAAGCCTACTTAATAAATAGAATTTGTGATAAATTAGTATTATAACAAAGAAAACATAAGGATAAAGAATTATGCTAAATGATGAAGAATCAAATCAACAATTGAAGAACCACAAAATTCCTCTCCGTGGGGGAGGAAGAAATTTGTTGCCGAACGGAGAGAGGCTAGAAATTTCAGGAGGGGGTCGGACCAGACCACATATAGTCCCCCCACCCGAACCACTAAACTCACGAAAGTTCGTTAAGTGGTTCCGCCCTCCCCTCAGGAGAGGGCACCAAGCCAACCACGAGGAAACAATCAGTAATACACAATCAGAAGATAGAAACAACAGAAAGGAGCAACTCCAAATGAAAACCAAAAACAAAATCAACGAATCAACCGCTCAGACCAATTCCAGAAACAACGGTACTCACCATACTCACTTCACTCACTTAGTCACGTCCCCAAAAGCCGCGTTTACCCTCGCCGAAGTCCTAATCACCCTCGCAATCATCGGCGTAGTAGCGGCGATAACGATACCGAGCTTAGTCAAGAATTACAATGAAAAGGCATGGGAAAGTGGACAAAAAGTTTTTGAAAACAGATTACTTGTAGCTACACGTCAGATGAACACAGAGGAAAAATTGGCAGGTTATTCTTCAACCATGGACTTTGTGAATGAGTTGAAAAAATATATTAAAATAACCCGTGTCTGCGATAATGACAACATTACCAAATGCTTTAATAAAGAAGTAATCTGGAGTGCTGATGAAGAGCCGGTAGACATGTCAAAAGTAACAGATGCATCAGCTTTTGGTCTGGATTGGGAGACTGATACGGTAGCAGTTCAGTTTGCGAACGGTGTAAATGCAGTAATTGCTTACAATCCGAATGCAACACAAGACCCATATAATAACCAGTTTGCGGCGACCTCAAAATCCATGGCAATATTGTATGATTTGTCAGGAAACAAGAATCCGAATACAAATGGTAAGGATATAAAAAATATAAATGTAGACCAGTTAGCCGGTGTAGAAGGCTGTTTGATACCTGAGTTAAAAGATACAATGTGCATAACGAAAATTATATCTCCGGAAGAATACGGATATTTATCATATTCAGAATGTACCGAGGCTAAGAATAACGGCGAAATAGACGTAGATGCATGTTATAATGGCTCAAGTCCAGATTATTTTGCGGGCGCAGTAAAAGCATGTGGAGGTAAGAAAGCAAACTTACCAAGCCAAGACCAGCTAACGCAGCTAGCAAAATATGTATATGGAACAGACAGTATAAACTCCAGCGGTTATACATATGACCTAGCTTTAGACACAACCAAAGCCTCCCAATTCCGCTCAGCAAGAGGTACTGATTACTTCTATGTTTGGTCTGGGCAGGAGTATAGCCGCGACCGCGCGTACTTCCGCTTCTTCTACTCTACCGGCACGAACGGGAACGACTGCAACCGCCACTACAGCTACGCTCTTGCGGTTTGTCTAGACCAGTAAGAGGCGGAGCCTCTTAATGGAGGCACTAAGTTACTAAGGCACTAAGGCACTAAGGATTAAATTGAAATAAGGTAATGTGAAACGCGCACATTGCCTTATTTTTTGTAAAGAACTTGTTCCCTTAACAACAAGCAATGTGGAAAATTCCACGTTGTCTGTTGTTGTAACTACTTAGTGCCCTAGCCCCCTAGTGCCTTAGTAACTTCTGTTTCTGAGATCGCGCAACTGCTTGGTTGCTCGCAATAAACGGGTCTACGGGCTGCTCCGCCGGCTCCACGCCGCCGTGTGCGCCCTGCGCCCTCTGCTCGCAATCCGCAAGTGCGCGATGACATGGTATAGGGGCGAGGAAAATTCAGCGTTGCCTGATTCATGTAACCCGCTTAATCACTTAATCACCCAGTCACTTAATCACTTTTGTAACAACCGTTCACTGTTCACCGTTCACAATTCACAGAGAACCGGTGCGTCGAAACGACAGCACCCTACGAATAACTTCTTTAGCCGCCACCCAGAGTATAAGAGTAGGCTACGCCTACCTGCGCCTACCCACTTGTAAATGTTTTGTGTTTAGTTTATTATTATTTTGCAGAATTTTACTTTAAAAAAAGGAGAGTTATTATGTCAAGAAAACCAATTATCGCAGGAAACTGGAAAATGAACCTGCTTAGAGCTGATGCCGAAGCTTTATTTGAAGGCATTAAATCATTTGTTAAAGATTACAGTGCACAGGATTTGCCTACTGTAATCATCGCACCTACTTTCACTTCATTATCTGCTGTTCATGCAGAAAAATGTGACTGCGGATGCGGCGGCAACAGAATTAATATCGCTGCTCAAAACTGCCACTGGGAATCTTCTGGTGCTTACACAGGTGAAGTTTCTGTTGAAATGGTTAAAGATGCAGGTTGTTCTTATGTTATCATCGGTCACTCTGAAAGAAGACAGTATTTCTCTGAAACTGATGAAATGATTAACAAAAAAGCAAAAGCTATTTTGGCTGGCGGTTTAATCCCTATCATCTGCTGCGGTGAAACTCTGGAACAACGTGAATCAGGTGTAACTGATCAACACATTGCTTCTCAAATCCGCGCTGCATTGTCTGGAATTTCCGCTGAAGATGTTGCAAAATCTGTAATCGCTTATGAACCAATCTGGGCTATCGGCACAGGCAAAACTTGTGACAGCGATGAGGCTAACCGCGTTATTGCAATGATTAGAAGTGTTGTTAAAGATGTTGCAGGGGCTGACGCTGCTGATTCTATCAGAATCCTTTACGGCGGCTCTGTTAAACCTTCTACAATCGCTGAACAAATGTCTAAATCTGACATTGACGGCGCTTTAGTAGGCGGTGCTTCTCTTAAAGCTGACAGCTTTAACGAAATTATTGCAAACACTATGAAAGTAGCAGTATAAATAAATTCGGTGAACAGTGAACAGTTTACTGTTCACTGTTTTTTAAATATCAAGTAATGAAAAATTACTACATATATTTAACCTCTGATCACAGATAACAGTTCACTGATTACTTGAATAGCGTTTATCCAGTAAATTAAAATAAAGGAAAAATTTTTATGTCACAGCAATTTAATGCACAAAATATCAAAAAAAGAATTTCAACATTAGTATTCTTAAAAGGCTCAACAGCGCCGTTAGTTTTATACGTTGAAAATCCGCAGGAGATTTATGCGGAATTGACTCAACTTATGAAAAGTACATCTGCTGTTCTTGTGGAAAAAGAAACTCAAGGACCGCTCAAAAAAGTATGTTTTATCTCTAATCAGATAGCTGCTGTTGCGCTGCAAGAAGAACAGTATGTTTAAAAGACATTAAGACGTTAGGAAGTTAAATAAAACAGTCTTAGTTAAATTTTGTAAAATATATATTTATTGAAATGCACTTAACGTCTTAGCGTCTTAACGTCCCAACGTCTTTAGCTCATGAGGTTAGTTAATGTCTAAATTTATAAGCGTAGACACAATTGAAAATGCAGATAACAAAACACTGACCGTTGATTTTGAAGAAATAATCGACGGTTTAGAGTGTGTTGAACCGGTTAAAGCTCATTTGACAGTTCAGTCGCTCGGTGAATTTATAGAAATTAAAGGAAATGTTAAGACAATTGTTAAGCTGCAATGTGACAGATGTTTGGAAAATTTTGATTATAAAATGGATTTTGATATAGATGAAATGTTCGCAAAAAACGCGCTGTTAGAAGATTACGGACAGGAATATGAACTCAAAGACGGACAGTTTGTAACAGATTTGAACGGACAGGATAGCATAGATATTTATGACTTATTGTATCAATCTGTAATAATAAATTTACCAAATCAAAAAGTTTGTGGTATAAATTGTAAGGGGAAGGATTTTCCAACAGAGGAAAACATGTCTGACCCGCGTCTGGATGTTTTTAAAAATATTCAGATAGAACCGAAAAATAAATAGTAGTATAAAATAAAAAGGAAAGAAGAAAATGGCAGTACCTAAGAAAAGAACAGGACATTCCGCACAAGGACACAGAAGATCAAATTGGAAAGCAACAAAACCGGAAACTACCGTATGCTCAAATTGCGGTGCAACAGTTTTAACACATACAGTTTGTACAGCTTGCGGCTACTACAAAGGTAAACCGGTAAGTCTTAAAGACAGAGTTGAAGAAACAGTAGAAGAAAAGAAACCGGCTAAAAAATCTTCTAAAAAAGCTGAAACAGCAGAAGAAAAACCGGTTGAAACTGTAGAAACAACTGAAGTTGAAGAAGTTAAGGCTGAAGAAACTGAAACAGCAGAAGAAAAAGCTGATGATACTGTTTCTGAAAAAGAAGCTGAATAATAGACTTTTCTGTCATGCTGAAACTGTTTTGGCAACAACTTCAAAAGATGCACAAAATAAGCCTGCATGACAGATTTTATAAATAAGAGGATATTTTGAGAGGGAAATATGACAAGAATAGCAATTGATGCAATGGGCGGAGATCATGCCCCACATGAAATAGTAGCAGGTGCTGTTTGGGCTGCACAGGAATACGGGGTTGCTATAGAATTAGTCGGCAAACAGGATCGTATTGAACAAGAATTAGATAGAATTTCTAATGAAGGGTTCTATTCAGATTGCGGCAAGGCTGGTAAACAATATAAATTGAAAATTGATACCAGCAAATTGGATATAAAAATTACACATGCATCAGAAATTATAGAAATGGGTGAAGCTCCGGGTCAGGCTATTCGTAAGAAGAAAAAATCTTCTATTGTGTTAGCTGTAGATGCAGTAGCAACAGGCAGTTCAGATGCCGTGGTTGCTGCAGGGTCTACCGGCGCAGCTATGGCTGCCAGCCTTTTTGGTCTGGGCAGAATCCCGGGTATTGACAGACCTGCAATTGCAGTTACTTTACCAACTATCAAAAAACCTATTGTTGTAATTGACGGCGGCGCCAATAGTAATTGTACGCCTGAAATGCTTTATCAGTTTGCAATTATGGGTGCAACTTTCTCTAAAAATGTCCTCGGTATTGAACACCCGCGCATCGGCGTTTTGAATATCGGTGAAGAAGCAGGTAAAGGTAATGAACTGGCTCAATCTACTTATAAACTTCTGGAAGAACATAGCGGCAAACTGAATTTTGTCGGCAATATTGAAGGTAAAGAAATTTTCTTAAGCCTGTGTGACGTTGTTGTTTGTGACGGATTTGTCGGCAATGTGGCATTGAAAGTTACAGAAGGCACTTCTTCAATGCTTTTCAGAATGTTGAAACAGGAATTTAAAGCAGATTTAATGGGTAAAGTTATCGGCTTGCTTGCAAAACCGTTTATGAAAAGAATTTATACAAAGATTAATTATGAAGAATTTGGCGGAGCATTACTGCTTGGAGTTAAAGGTATTACCGTAATTTCACATGGCAGAAGCAAGGCTTATGCGATAAAAAATGCAGTAAGAGTTGCTAAAAATGCCGTAGAAACCGGCGTTAACGAAAAAATCGCTAAATTTTATGAGGAATAATAAAATATGACAAACAATATTATACCGTTAAGAATAGCGGGCGTAGGATACAGTTTACCCGAAACAGTTATAACAAACGACGATTTAACAAAATTGTATGATACATCAGATGAATGGATTTATACCCGTACAGGTATAAAAGAAAGACGTGTAGTATCCGGTGAACAAAATGCGATAGATTTAGGCTTTGAAGCAGCACAGAAAGCGCTTGAAAAAGCTAAAATGCAGCCGGATGATATTGATTTAATTGTTGCAGCATCATCTGCCCCGCCGGATTTGTATCCTGCTATTGCTTGCCATATTCATCAAAGACTCGGAATTAAAGAACAAATCCCTGCGTTTGATATCACAGCGGCTTGCTCCGGATTGATTTATGGCTTGAGCATTGCAAAGGCTTATATCGGCACAGGCATGTATAAAAATATTTTGATAGTTGCAACTGATAACAACTCAAGACTTGTAGACTGGACAGATAGAGGTACATCAATCCTTTTCGGCGACGGTGCAGGCGCAATGGTTGTTACTCAGGCTGAAGACGGTATTGATGATGTTATAGCAATTGATATCAAGGCTGACGGAAATTACGGGCATTTGATTGAACTTGCTTTTGACGGAAAGAATTGTCCGCTTGTTGAACAATATCAGGAAAAACCAAAAGGTATAAGAATGAATGGTCGCGGCGTTTATACATTTGTCGCAAAGATTCTGCCGCATTATGTGGAAAATCTTATTACAAATGCCGGTCTTAAGCCGGAAGATATAGATTATTTAATTCCGCATCAGGCAAATATCAGAATTATTCAAGCTGTTCAGGAAAGACTCGGATATCCTGATGAAAAAGTAGTAACAAATATTAAATATTATGGCAATACATCTGCTGCATCAATTCCAATTGCACTGGCAGAAAGCGTTGAAAAGGGGAATGTAAAACTCGGAACAACAGCCGTGCTTTGCGGGTTTGGTGCCGGCATGACCTGGGGCGGGGCTATTGTCAGATTGCGCGAAGGTATTTGCTAAAAACTTTTATACTATGATTGAGACAATAAATTTATCTGTATTTGAAAAGACAGTTAAAAATTTAGATGAAATTATCGTTCGCTATAGGAGTAATACGGATGATGATATGATACGTGATTCTGTCATTCATCGTTTTAAAATTACCTACTATTTAGTTTTTAAAACTTTGGGTAAATATTTTCGTCAATGTGCATTCATAGTTGGTGACATCTATCAAATGTCTTTTAACGAAATGATACGAACAGCTAACCAATATGATTTGCTAAAATCCAATCTTGAAACATGGACAGAATTCAGAGAAATGCGAAACTTGACATCTCATACTTATGATGAAAATATTGCTAATAAAGTAGTTAGTATTGTTCCTGATTTTTATGAAGAAGTTAGTTTTCTTTTGCAAAAATTAAAGGATACACAAAATGGCTAATCTTGATCTGGCAGATAGATATGTAGATTTTATTAGAAATACTATTACAAGTATTTTGCCTGATGTTGAAATTTTTATATATGGTTCACGTGTGCAGGGGAAAGCACGTGAATATTCTGATGTAGATATAGCCTTGAAAGGTGATATTGCTTTTAATAATTTGTTGAAATTAAGAGCCCTATTTGAAGACTCAACTTTCCCTTATAAAGTTGATGTGGTTGATTTGGATAGTTTAACACCTGAATTTTTAAACATAATTGAAAAAGATTTATATAAAATAAAGTAGTAAAGATTTTAAATGTAACGAAATGTAAACATAAATTTAAAATAGTCTGAAATCCAGTTATACTGCCTCATAGGATAGGATAGGATAGGATGCGGTGCGGGGCTGGCAACTCTTTTCAACAAAAATACTTTATATCCATGTAAGCAATGTGTGCTTAAGAGAAAAAGTATAAACACGAAAGGAGAATTTTTTATGTTTGGCGGTTATTTCGGAATAGATGGATTTTTGTTTAACAATAATAATGTAGGTGGTGTAAACTCATCAGTTGCGGGAAATACTATAGGTACGGGCTTATACAGTGAAGAGCCAGCTATAGGTGCACTTTTAGGTGCCAGTAATCCACAAACACCCGAATCGGAGCAGGAGCGGATGACCCCTTTAGGGTTTCGTCAAAGTCTTGGACTTAAGGGGAATCCAATTTTAACGGGCTCTACCATAGGAAAAGATGGAAGTAATACAGATATATATCAATTCGATGATGGAACCGGTGAAGTAAGAGTAAAAACGTCTAAGGATAAAAATACAAAAACTTATTCCTATTATAAATATGAGTTTTCGAAGAAAGATCCTATCGGTGTTTTTACAGAAAGAAAAATAACCGATGAATCTGGTGCCGTCGGCTACTACAATAGCTTTATTGATTATTTGAATGGTATCGCAACAAATTAAATGTGATTCTTTGCAGAAATACTTCATCAAGAATGCTGTCTTTTTAAACATTTACTTTTGCCCTGTTTGTTATATAATTAATACAGGTATAGTTAAAGAATAGAGGGTATGTTTATGACAAAAAAGATAGCATTTTTATTTCCGGGACAGGGCTCACAGGCTGTCGGAATGGGAAAAGATTTGTATGAAAGTTTTGCGGCTGCAAAAAATGTTTTTGATACCGCTGATAAGACTTTAGGTAAAAGTATTACAAAATTGTGTTTTGAAGGTCCTGATGAGGATTTGAAACAGACTGTAAATACTCAGCCATCAATTGTTACAATGTCAATTGCGGCACTGGAAAGCCTGATGTCTCAATTAGATATTAAACCGGATTACGTTGCAGGTCATTCACTCGGCGAATATTGTGCCATGTATGCTGCAGGTGTTATGTCTTTAGAAAATGCTTTAAAAGCAATACAAAAACGTGCTGACTTAATGGGACAAACTAAAGGCGGTGCCATGGCGGCTGTTTTGAACGCATCAGAAGATGCCTTAAAAGAAAGTTTGAAAGAAGCCTCAGAAGTCGGCTATGTCGATGTCGCAAATTACAATTCCCCTGCACAGGTTGTAATTACCGGTGATGAAAAAGCAGTTGCAAAAGCTGGTGAATTGCTGCTTGCAAAAGGCGCAAGAAGAGTTGTGCCGCTGGCGGTTTCAGGCGCTTTCCATTCAAAATTTATGGAAAATGCAGGGCATGAATTTGAAAGCTTTGTTTCAGAATTGGAACTTAACGACGCTAAAATTCCTGTAGTTACAAATGTTGACGCTCAGGCAACAACTTTAGCAGCAGATTTTAGAGTAAAGATGCCAAAACAAATATATTCATCAGTGCATTGGACACAAACTATTGAAAAAATGGCTGCTGACGGCGTTGAAATTTTTGTAGAAATTGGACCGGGTAAAGTTCTTGCCGGTTTGAATAAAAAGATTGTGCCGGAGGCTAAAGTTTATAACGTGTTCGATAAAACATCACTGGATGCAACTGTAGAGGCACTAAAATCTGAATTAGTGATTGCTTAAGTAATTATAAACAAAAAATAAATTTGAAAAGCCGGTTATCTGACCGGCATTTTTATATTATTTTAGATTTTATACGGATAATTGTCTTTATACTCCCAATTGTCCATCCGTAGTAAATCTGAACAGTATTTGCCGTTTTGGGCGCATAAATCGTATATATGCTCATGGTAATTTTCGTAGCGAGATGGTTGGTACCCATAAGTCCCAAAGTATTGTTTGTTTGTTTCAAAATAGGTTTTTCTGGAGCTTACCAGTGGCGAAAAAAGGAAGCGGTATCTGTCATAACCCTCTTTATCCGGTCCTTCGTCTCCGTTAACATCATAAAAGAAATCTATACAATCCCCGTTGTTTACAAAAAATGTGGAGCCGTCATTTAGATAGACTTTAGTTAATTTGACAATTGTTCCATTATTTATTTCGATTGGTTGATTCTCTTCTATTTTTAGATATTTCATGTATGGCAGTATGTATGTATTTACAAATTCAAATCCGTCTTTTGCATTGGTTAATCTGGCTTGTTCAATTTCATCCTCATCTTCCAGTTCATTTATGTTTATATACTCTTTTTTATTCCAGTATTCTACGGCGCCGTTATGCACAGTTGACATTTCAATCGCCTGTTGCATTGTAGAGTAGAATTTTTGCAATTTTGTTGAATATTCTTTCTTTTTGTAACCTTGTATTAATGACGGAACAGTAATCGCTGCCACCACGCCGATTATTGCGAGGGTGATGAGAACTTCAGCGAGCGTAAACGCGTTGGCTCGTTTGAGGAAGTGAGTGCTGTGAGTAAAGTGAGTACCGTGGTTTCTTTGATTAGGCTTTGTACTTGTTTCTTCTTTTGTGTTGGTTTTCATTTCTTTTATCTCCTTTCTTGCTGTATAACGGCAAAAATATATGATATTTTTGTATCTTTGCTACTATTATATGCGCTTAACTCCAAATTGTCAATTGTTTTTTGGGGCTAAAGTTAGTTAACATGTTTGCAAATATGGATAAAAATATTAATATGTCTAATCTAAAGAAATTACTAGGGAAAAGAATTAAAGAATTACGGATATCAAAACACTACACACAGGAATATCTTGCGGAATTAACTGATTTAGGGGCAACGAGTATAAGTAAGATAGAAACAGGACTTTATCATCCATCGGATGAAAATCTCGAAAAAATTGCGAAAGCACTTGATGTTGAACCTTATAAACTATATATGTTTAATCATTTGAAATCTGCCGGAGAAATAAAAGAAGAGCTTTTGAAACTTATAAGTAAAGCGAGCGACAACGATATTAAATTAATTTATCGTATTGTGAATGGAATAGTTGATTGAAATCTTTTAGAGTGAGTAAGGTGAGTGAAGTGAGTATTGTGAGTAAAGAACTGTAGTCGTAGGGTGCCGTCGTTTCGACGCACCGGTACTCAGTGACCAGTGAATGGTGAACGGTTGTTACAAAAGTGATTAGGCGACTGGGTGATTAAGTGATTAAGAGGGTTTGAAGTGGACCCCTAAAAGTGGACCTCTAAGCAGCGAGTAATTTCAGTGCGAACTGCTTAGGCGACAATTTGTTTTTATTCCACTGCGGTCTGTTATTGTAATCATACATGTATTTGTCCACAACGGCAACAACATCTTCAAAAGTTTTACAATTGTTAAATTCAACATAATCCTTCATATGCCCGAAAAAACTTTCTACAACAGCATTGTCCAATGGCGTTCCAGGACGTGACATAGAATGTATCTTCTGGTATTTAATCATTAAGTCATTAAATGCTTTGCTTGTATATTGACAGCCTCTATCTGTATGCAACATCTTTATTCCTCGTTCCTTCCCTAATAATCGCTCTGTTGAATTTAGGATAAATTCCTTACTTTGTTTTGAGGATAAAGCATATTCAAGAACTTCTCCTGTTTTGACATCTATATACACATTTAAATAACATTTATTGTTTTGGTAATAAATATACGTAACATCTCCACAGACCACAGTCCTTACTCGCTGTGATTTAAAGTCGCGGTTTAATATATTTTCTTTAATGTATTGCTCTTCTCATAAACATTGATTAATTTTTTGTTTTTTACGTATTTGACATATTAAATTTTCTTTTTTCATTATTCGTTGCACCTTTTTTCTATTAATAGTAAGCCCATAAAGTTTTAAAGCAATGAGTTTAATTTGTCGTGACCCTTTTTTATTACAAAACAAAATAAAGGCAAGGTTTGTTTGAACGTGTAGAGTTATTGATTTTTTATTTTGTTTGTTGTGTAATACTCTTACAGCAAATAAATTTTGCGAGTTCTACAGAAAGAAGACAATATTAAATTGCCTAAAAATATTACATTAGCGAAACTTGCGGGATTTTGTTACGGTGTAAAAAGAGCCGTTGAAACCGCTAAAAAATTAAAAGCCGAAAACCCTGATAAAAATGTTTTTGTACTTGGTGAATTAATACATAATTCACAGGTTATAAGCGAATTGGAAGCACTGGGGATTAAAACGCTTACAGAAATTCCTCAATCAGGTGAAGGTATTTGTGTAATCAGAAGTCATGGCGAGAGTCCGGAAGTTATTGAGAAAATTAAAAATGCAGGGTTCACTCCTGTTGATTTGACCTGCCCTGACGTTAAAAAAGTGCAACAAAAAGCAATTGAACTTGCAAAAGAAGATTATTTTGTTGTGATTGTAGGCAAATCCGAGCATCCGGAAGTAATCGCAATAAAGGCAAATGCAGAACTGTGGAGTAAAAATGTTGTTGTCGCAGCATCGGTTGAACAGCTTAAACCTTTTGAAAATGAACTTAAGTCGCATAAAAAAGTTGGAGTTGTTGTTCAAACTACACAGCGTATAACAACATTGAATGAAATTGTTGAATATTTGACAGGCATTTCAAAAGAACTCCACATCGCAAACACAATCTGTGCAAGTACTGCAATGCGACAAAAAGAAGCAAAAGAACTTGCGCAAAACAGCGACTTAATGATTGTTGTCGGTTCAAAAAAGAGTGCAAACACAACCCATCTGGCAGAAATTCTGACCGGTATAACTAAGACTATCCACATTGAAAATGACGATGAATTGGATAATTACAAAGATTTGATAAGTAAAGCTCAAAACATTTCAATAACAGCAGGGGCATCTACCCCGCAAAATATTATTGAAAAAGTTTTGGATAAATTAAAAAAAGGAGAATAAAATAATGACAGTAACATTAGAAAAAACATCAGCAGATGAATTTGAAAAATTGTTAGAAGAATCTTTCTCAAAGGCTTACTCAGTAGCTGACATTGTAGAAGGAACAGTTATCAAAAAAGAACAGGACGGTTATTTAGTAAGTGTTAAAGGCGCTAAAACAGAAGCTTTTCTTCCTGAAAAAGAAATTTCTGGTACTGAAGGCTATGAATCAGTAGAAATAGGCGATGTTAAAGAATTTTATGTATTAAAAGAAGAAAACGATGAAGAAAGCATGCTTTTATCACTTAAAAGACTTGCTTTTGCTCAAGCATGGGCACAACTTAATGACGCAAAAATTCAAGGCGATACAATTCTTGCAAAAGTTATCTCTATTGTTAAAGGCGGAGTTCTGGTTGACGTTGCAGATTTAAAAGGGTTTATTCCTTCATCACAACTCAGAACTGGCACACCATTTGACGGTTTGATTGATACAAAAATTGAAGTAAAAGTTCTTGAAGCTGATCCTAAGAAAAATAAATTAATTCTTTCTCAAAGATTAGCAGTAGCAGAACAACGCGATCAGGTTGTTGACAACATTCTTTCTGAATTAGAAGAAGATCAGATTGTTAAGGGTGAAGTTGTAAGAATTGCTGATTTCGGTGCTTTTGTTGATATCAACGGCATTGACGGCTTGCTCCCTATTTCTGAAATTTCCTGGCAGAGAATTAAACATCCTTCTGATGTAATCAAACTCGGTGAAACAATCGAAGTTAAAATTATCAAAATTGATAATGAATTAAAGAGAATATCTTTATCATTAAAAAGAATGGGCGAAGATCCGTGGCAGCAGATTGAAGGACAATTCACTGAAGGTCAAATCATTACAGGAACTGTAAATAAAGTAACAGGATTCGGCGCATTTATAAATATCTTCCCGGGTGTTGAAGCATTACTGCCTGTTTCTGAAATGGCTGAAGAAAACGTAAATCCGTTTAACAAATTCAAAGTAGGCGATAGTGTTGAAGTTCTGATTAAGAAATTCACCCCGCAAGAACACAGAATTGCTTTGAGCATAAAAGATATTAACAAAGAAACTAAAGAAGAAACAGTTTCTGAAGTTCAAGCTTAATTAATTCGGTATTTTTAAAGTGCGGACGCTTAAGTAAGCGTCCGCACTTTATACTTATATAAATATGTTTTTCACTTGCGCAATTTAACAAAACGCGCTAGAATAATACTATGAAAATTTTAGGCATAGATCCGGGTATGGCAATAGTAGGGTATAGTCTTGTTGATTTTGACGGAGAAACGTCGCAACTCCTGCATTCAGGTTCTATAAGAACTTCTAAAGATGATTCTGAAGCCGCCAGATTACTGGAAATATTTGAGGACATGACAACTATTGTTGAAAAATACAAACCTGACGCGGCATCAATTGAAAAACTGTTTTTCTTTAGAAATCAGACAACTGTAATGCCGGTTGCTCACGCCCGCGGGGTTATACTCACTGTACTGGAAAAATTTAAAATACCAATATTTGAATACACGCCGATGGAGGTCAAACAGATTCTTACAGGCTACGGACGCGCTGATAAAAAAGAAGTCGAACAGATGGTTAAACTCGCACTCGGTTGCGACAATCTGCCGAAATTGGATGACACCGTCGATTCCATTGCTATTGCTATCTGTCATACCCGTCACTGTTTGTGATAAAATGTTTTTGGAGAAAGCTTATGAATAAAATTTTATTAAAGCAAATCAGTATTTTAAGTGTTATCGCAGGTATTATACTCGCATTTTTAACATTAATACCTTTTGTCGGTCAACTCGCTTTCATAGTACTTATGGCGTTTGTTGCAGCATTAGTTATTGTATTTATGGTAAAAATAGATTTGCTGGAAATTCTTTCTATACGCGAAAGTGTTGTGCTTGGGGCGTTAATCGGTTTTATTTCATTTATGGCTTTTGCAGTAGTTTATCTGCCTATAGTTGCGCTTCTCGGCAGATTTTTTAATCTTTATTATTTATATGGAATTTCTCTGATACTGAATGTTGGCAGTTTTGGTGTGATTTTTATGCTTACTGTTTTTGTGGCAACTCTGAGTGCCACGATTAATGCTTTTACTGCCTTTATTACGTTTTACGTGTTGGAATTTCTTAAATCTATAGATAAAAATGACAATAATAATGACAAATTTAAAATGTAGCTTTAACTTTGAATAAGCAATTTGATATGTAGGAAATAGGAAAGGCGGACTTGCAAAATTGCAGCCGAAAATAAAATATGAGCGAATTTAAATCAAAAATTAAAACAATTGAATGGATTGATAATTATTCAAAAATGGTGGATCAAACGGTTTTGCCATACGAATTTAAATATGTAAAAATCACAAACGGTCAACAGATGTATGATGCAATAAAAACAATGATTGTCCGCGGCGCTCCGGCAATAGGTGTTGCAGGTGCTCACGGGGTTGTATTGTATGCACAGGAACTTGCAGACAAGAATCTTTCACGTGATGAATTTATAAAAGAACTTAACGAAAAAGCTGATTATATGGCAAGCTCCCGCCCGACTGCCGTAAATTTGATGTGGGCAGTTAAAAAGCAGAAAGAAATTCTCAATAACTCAAAATCCGATATAAAAGGCATAGTCGAAGAACTTAAACAAAACGGAATAAAACTAGAAAACGAAGATATTGAGATTAATAAAAAGATTGGTGATTATGGTGCAGAAGTTGTTCCTAAAGGCGCAACTATTTTAACTCATTGTAATGCAGGAGCACTCGCAACTGTAGGGTATGGAACAGCACTGGGCGTTGTACGTTCTGCTTTTGCAAATGATCCGACAATTCAGGTATTTGCTGACGAAACCCGTCCGCGTCAGCAAGGGGCAAGAATTACTACACTTGAACTCACAATGGACGGTATTCCAACCACACTTATCACAGACGGTATGTGTTCTTACTTTATGAAAAAAGGCATGATAGATATGGTTGTGGTAGGCGCTGACAGAATTGCAGCAAACGGTGATGCTGCAAATAAAATAGGCACATATACAGTTGCAATTGCTGCAAAATATCATAATATTCCGTTTTATGTAGCGGCTCCGCTTTCTACAATTGATACAAGTATCAAAACAGGTGATGAAATCGTCATAGAAGAGCGCTCAAGAGAAGAAGTTACACATATAAACGGAAAAATTATCTGTGCTCCGGAAGTCAACATTATTAATCCGGGATTTGATGTGACTCCGCACGAATTAATAACAGGAATCATCACTGAAAAAGGTATTTTACGCGCGCCTTACGAAAAATCAATTGCACAGGCATTTTAAAAAGGAACTTTTATGAAAAAGAAAGTAATAGCATATCTGCACACCCACTGGGACAGAGAATGGTATAGAGAATATGAAGTTTTTAGACTGCGGCTTTTGAGAGTATTTGACAATGTTCTTGATATGCTGACTCAGAAAAAAATTCCCTGTTTTTATTTTGACGGTCAGGTGGGCGCATTGCTTGATTATCTGGAATTGCGACCGGAAAAAGAGCTGCTTGTCCGCAATCTGTGTGCAGAAAAAAAACTTTTTATTGGTCCTTGCTATTGCCTGCTTGATGAATACCTGACAGATAGAAAGGCATTTGAAAAAACTCTGGAAATAGGCTTGAAAATTTCACATGACTTTGGTTGTACTGATTTTATAGGCTATCTTGCAGATACTTTTGGACACAGCAAAAATATACCGCAGATTTTTAAAAAGTTTGGTATAGACAAATGCATGGTCTGGCGCGGATGCGGTGATATTCCTGCAGAATTCACCTTTAATGGGATTGATACGGTGAATCTCATCCGCGGGTATTATATGGATATTTTTTCTTCACCAATTTCAATAGATGAAAAAGCAGTCTGGTTGAAAGGTAATCTTGACAAAATTGCTGAAAAATCTTCCAATACCCTTCTTTTGCCAATCGGTGCCGATCATCTCGGTGTTGAAAAGAATATTGCAGAACAGATTAGTGAAATTAATAAACGGCTTGATGATTATGAAATTGTTCTGGGTTCGCCTTTTGATTATTTTGACGCTGTGAAAGATAATTTTAAACAATTTATCTGGAACGATGAATTACGCGACAATTCTAAAACATTCATACTTTCTGGCTGTTATTCCGCAAGAACTAAGTTAAAGCAGATGAATGTAGAATCTTCATACAAACTTGCACTTGCTGACAAATACCAGCAGCACCGCGGCGCAAAGTATAATAATGCGATTGAATATGCTTACAAAATGCTTTTGAAAAACTTGGCACATGACGGAATATGCGGCTGTTCAACAGATGCAGTGCATAGAGAAAATATGATTCGTTATGAAAAAATTCAACAGGTTGCAGATACAATTATAAAAGAATTAAAATTTGAACATCCGCAAACGGTTAACTTTAGTGATTATAATGGCGTTGTGGAATTTGAATCGCCTGAAATACTGCCGGATACTCAAGTTATTGAGACGCGCTATGGATTTGAAGATTCTCTATTGTTTGATACACAGCGTATTCCGGTTACTGAAGATTACAAACCGATTTATAAGCAACTAAAAGAATTGTCGGTGTCGGATGATACTTTAGAAGCAGGTAATAATTTTATTAAAAACCGTCATATTACGTTAATAGTAGAGAATAATTTAATAAAAATTTCTTCAGAAAAAGAGAATTGCACGGTTGAATTTGAACGCTGGCATGATGAAGGCGATACTTATAATTTTGGTGCAGTTGAGGACGATATTCCAGAAGTTGCGGAAATTACCGGTACAGAATTGGTTACGGAAGGCAAACTGCGTGTCGGACTGCTTATTAAAACAACATTTTTTAACGTTGTTGCATATTTAAATAAGAATTCAGAACTGATTAATTTTAAAATAGAATGGAATAATGAATTGCGTAATAGATTGTGGCAGGTGAAGTTTAATCTTGCAGCCCCTGTTTGTGAAACTTATTCTGAGGATATGAACAGTGTTATTTGCAGAGAATTCAATCCTGAATACAATATGCGGGAACATTTGCCAAAAGTACGCGGCATAGAGGTAAAAACAAATTTCGCGCCTATGCAAAGATATGTCGGAACAGAAAATTTTGGTGTAATAACTAAAGGGCTTACGGAATATGAAGTCTGGAAAAATTCACTGAAAGTTACCTTGCTGCGTAGTACAGGAGTTATTTCAAATCCTAAAAACCCTTCGCGTTCTACACCTGCAGGACCACCGTTGCCGGTTGAAGAGGCACAACAGTTAGGATGTAATAACGCAGAATTCGCCGTAGGATTTTTTGCTCCAGAGGATTATCAGAAATATATAGATGAAGTATTTCCAATGAACATCGTTGTGTGACGTAGTTTGGGGACAATTGAAAAATAATAGCGGGCACCGATTCGGAGACCCGTGAGCAGTCGTAGGGAGCCGTCGTTTCGACGAACAGGTTCGCTGTGAATTGTGAACGGTTGTTACAAAAGTGATTAAGTGACTGGGTGATTAAGTGATTAAGCGGGTTACTTGAATCAGGCAACGCCACCATGTCATCGCGCAGCGGCATAGTCGCAATTCTAGCAAGTCGTAGATAATGCGCGATCTCTACCAATAACGTCATCCCGCAAGCGGCATTTACGCGTCACGCAAGAATCGTCGCCTTGCGGGATCTCTTATGGAGGTCGTTAAGTTACTAAGGCACTGAGGCACTAAGTAGTTAATAAAATCAGGTAATGTGGAATGCAGCATTGCTTGTGTTTTTCATGTCCTCCCCTGGAGGGAGGACCGGAATTTTTAATTCCGAGGAGGGGGACGCGAACGTAGTGAGCGTTTAATAACTAGAACACTGTCAAGTGCAACATGGGCTAGATGCTGAAACAGTCTTGGTTGCTCGCGTGTGTCTTACTCGTTCGCGTTTAGCAGGTCTTCGGTTGACGCCAGCAATGGCAGAGCCATTTTGCCGTCAAGCCTCCGCCTTCCGCTCTCTCGCGCAACGGCGTTCCGGACTTTCTTTTCAGCGGCTTTGCCGCCTCCAAAGAAAGCTCCTACAGCCTCTGCTCGCAATCCGCAGTTCAGCATGACAAAAAATAAATAAGGCAACGCTTGAATCTTGCTTTGCCTTATTTTGAAATCCTCTTAATCACCTAATCACTCAGTCACCTAATCACTTTAAAACAGAGATCGCGCAACCCGTGCGCGATGACATGAAAACATCCGACAACATGGGATATCCACATTGCCTGATTAATTGTAAATACTTTACTCACATTACTCACCCCACTCACTTTAGTCACTCTTTTTGAGATCACGCAAGTCATCAAGTCTTGTGCGCTCCGTCCTTCGATTCAATATACTCACGCATTATAGGCAGCAAAGAATGCTTTCAACAATTCGTGACCTTTGAGCATTGACTTATAATCCAGTGTTTCGTCTTTTGAATGCATATTGTATACTGTTGCAAAGCCTGCTAAATACGGAGCGAACACCTCACCATTTGCATTTTTCTTGCCTGCATAAATATGAGTTTCAGCGCCGGCGTGGAATGATGAAATCTTATAATCAACACCTGCTTTTCTAGCTGCTGTTTCAAACAATATCGGAATATATTCATCTTCAACTTTTTCAAATGGCGGCAAATGTTCTTCAAATGTTATTTCAGCTTTTGCAACACCTTCATACTCTTTATTGCAATGTTCAATTTCGTTTTTCATCATTGTTTTTAATTCTTCTTCAACTGAACGGCTTGCACTTCTTATTGAATAAGTTGCTTCTGCATAAGTGTTAATTACATTTGTTACATCGACATTTCCTGCTTTAATTCCACCGATATTGCAGGAAGTTATTACCTGACCGTTTTCGCTGTAGAAAACACCTTGCGGAAGATTTGATACAATATCAGCAATTAATTTTGCGGCATTTTCTCTTGTTTTGTCGGCAATATCAATTCCTGAATGTCCGCCTTTGAATGTGTTAACCGTAATTTTAACAAGAGTATAACTGGCACCGGAAACTTCTAATTGTCCAAGACTGTCACTGTCACATACTAAAATATATTTAGACTGCAATTTAGAAAAATCAACATGTTTTATCCCTGACATACCTGATTCTTCATCTCTTGTAAACATCAATTCCAATCCACCGTGTTTCATTTCCGAATTTGCGACTTCTTTAGCCAGAAAAAGCGCATTGGCAACACCAGCCTTGTCGTCGCCGCCTAATGTTCTGCCCTTTGCTCTTATTAAATCACCGTCCAGATAAGTTTCAACCGGACTATCATCTCCGATTACATCCATATGAGAGGACAACAACAAAGATGGTTTAGATGAATCTGTAGGCAAAACATGTGCATAAACATTGCCATAGCTGTCGTGTTCGCACGGAATATTATTTTTTTTGCAGTAATCCAGAATCCAATTAGACACATTTTCTTCTTGCAAAGAAGGTGACGGTACTTCTGCAAGATTACAGAATAAATCAACTAACTCATTTTCTTTTCTTAAAACACTTAATTCCATTTTAATTACTCCTATTTTTGTAAGTGTACCTGCTATCATAAAGATGAGAGTAATTATTTAAACTAGTATTTTAAAAATTTATTTGATATCAATAACACTAACTCCGTCTCCGCCTTCTGAATTATTTCCGGGTCTGAAACCTGCTACGTAAGGAGATGTTGCTAAAAAATCTCTGACGGCAGATTTTAATGCGCCGGTTCCGTGTCCATGAATTACTGTTACGGTAGAAATATTTGCAAGGCTTACCTCGTCCAGCCAGCTTTCCAGATCATCCAGTGCATCTTCAACGCGATACCCCCGCAAATCCAATGTATTTGATACACTGTATTTTTTCAAGGTAAAGCTTTCCATACTTTTTGGCGAATAACTGTTGTTTTTCTTTTCAAACTTTTTGTCGTATGAAGCAAGTTTGCTTTTTTTAATTTTAGTTTTCAAATTACCCATTAAAACAGGTACATTATCATTTTTGTCCGGTAGAGCCAGAACTATAACGACCTGATTTAATTCTTTCAATAATAATTTATCACCAATTTTTATATTTGTCCAGTCTATTTCTTTATATTCTGTTTTTTCTTCATATTCGTCAAGTTTGCCGCGGAATTTCTGTTCTAAATTGGCAAGTCTTGCATATGAACGGCGTGCAATTTTTTCGGATTTTTCGCGCCTCAATTCATCCAGTATGTCTTTTATTTCGGCTTTTACTGAAAGTAACTCGTAATCAAATTTATCTTTTATACGCTTTATAGTTTTTTTCTTATCCTTTTTAATTTCTGATAAATTCTCTTCATATTCTTTTTGTGTGGAAAGAGACTGCTCCTTAATTATTTCGGTTTCTTGAAGGTTTTGTGTTAATTTTTGCTGTGTTTCCTGAAGTTTTTCTACAACCAGAATAGAAGGGTCTTTCTGCGAAACAAGTTTATTTTTAGCCTCTTCAACTATTGATTGGTCTAATCCAAGATTTGATGATATCAGTATAGCGTTGCTTAAACCGGGAATACCCATTAAAAGTCTATATGTCGGCTTCAAACTGGATGTATCAAATTCTACAGATGCGTTTTTGAAATAAGGATTTGAATATTCAAGCGCTTTCAATTCGCCGTAATGGGTTGTAATTGTTGAATAAACACCTTTTTGTGCAAGATGTTCGAGTATTGTTCCTGCAAGCACAGCACCTTCCTGCGGATCTGTACCGGCACAAATTTCATCAAGCAGCACAAATGTATCATCATCACTTTTATTCAGAATGTCGATGATATTTGTCATGTGCGATGAAAATGTTGATAAGTTCTGCAAAATACTCTGGTCATCGCCAATATCAGCAAAAATTTGTCTGAACGGATACACTTTTGCCATAGTGCATGGTAAAAACATGCCGGTTTTTGCCATCAGAATAAATAATCCTATTGTTTTTAGAGTAACAGTCTTGCCGCCTGTATTAGACCCGGTGATAATTACAGACTTGTAATCCTTTCCTATATCAAAATCATTTGCCACAACATTTTCAACATTGCCTATCAAAAGCGGATGTTTCATTTTTTCAAAAGATATAATCTTGTTTTTGCATATTTCCGGCTCAATGGCATGAATTTTTACCGCATATCTTGCTTTTGCAAAATGATAATCAATTTGGGCTAAAATCTTTTCTGTAGTCGCAAGTTCAGAAATTCTGTCACGTATAAGATTTGTTAATGCAACAAGAATTTTTACAAGTTCAGCATGAATCTGTGATTTTATTTCACGAATTTTGTTATTTATCGGAACAATAGATTCAGGTTCAATATAGAAAGTTTTATTTGAAGCAGAAACATCATGCACAATTCCTGCTACCTTGTTTTTGGAAGGCGCCATAACTTGAAAAACAATTCTGTCATCACGCGTAGTATAAATATTTTCCTGCAAATATTTTTGAAAATCCGCATTATTAAGAAGTGCATTAACCTGCTTTTTCAAATTCTTTTCGGTTTCTCTTAATGAGGCATAAAGCCCTTTTAATTCAGGAGTTGCGTCAGGTTTGATGTTCAAAGAATCGTCAAATGTATCAAAAATCTGTTCTTCAATTTCGCGTTCAGATATTAACCCTCTGGAAAGCGAGTGCAATAACGCATTTTCCTCCAGATTGTCATTCAAAAATTTTTTAACCAGTCTGGAAGAACGCAAAGTCTGTGCCGCATCAATCAATTCTTCTTCATTAAGATATCCTGTAACAAGCGAGGATTGTAGTTGCTTTACGTCAGCAACAAACCCGACAGGAATTTCTGCAGGCAAATCCAGAATATACTTTGCTTCGCGTGTAAATTGCAGTTCTCGCTCAATATCACTTATGTTTTTAAGAGGTTTTGCCGCCAAACAAAGAGATTTGCTCTGTGAAATTTTAGCAAATCCTGAAATTTTTTCGAGTATTTTATCAAATTCTAATGTTAATAATGTCTTTTCTTCAATGCTCATATCCGTATTGTAAGCATAAAATCTGCCGCAATGCAAGGGATTTAGTCTAAATAGACATCTTCCAGTAATTTAATTTCAAAGTTTGTACCTGCAGGGATAGAAATTCTTCCACCTTTAGAGAATATAGCAAAAACAGGTGAGCCGACAATATTAACCCCGTAAACAACAACACCGGCGACAGCCGTGAATGGAGTTAATATCAATGTCCATGGATTCTGAGCAAGTTTTCCTGTTGCACGCATTGATTTTCTATAAAATTTTGCCCCTGGTCTGGTAGAATTAGCAACACCTTTCCAGTACTGACGTTTTCCTTTAATGTTATTTACAAAAATCTTTTTCCCGTTTGCTTTTGTTATTTTGGCAGAAATATTACGTGTTGTACCGCGAAATACCATTTTATCGACATTTATGACAATGAGTCCGCCATTTCCGGTAAACTGCGGGGGATGAGAATCCTCTATTGTTGCTTTAAAAATTGTACCTGCAGGAATTGTTACATATCTTTGGGTTACACTTTCTGTTGTTTTAAAAGACATAGCAGCATTTTCAGGTGTGTAGTCAGAAATTGCTGTCAAGGATTTTACTTTGAATTTAGTACCTTTTTTAATTTTCATAGCCGCAATACCTTCACGACTCAACTGGCTTTTTTCTTGCCCCGGAAGTGTTTGAATACGTCGCGGAGTTTTTTTGCCTGAATCAGTAACTACAGGCAGAGTCTTTGGCGGCGGAGCGGCAGGAGATGTTGTAGCAGGAGCTCCTGTCACAGATTTTTGCGGAGCTGATGTTGAAGCCGCATCAGTTTTAGGCAAAGGCGGCAACAAATCCTTTTCAATTTGAGAAGGATTGTAATGCTTTCTTATTTCTTCATCAACTGATACATCGAGTTCTAAAGCCAATGCTGACATTGAAAAAATTGACAATGCCAGCATTAGACTCAATATTTTTTTGAAAAGCGAACTTTTCACCGCAAAATTCCTCTTGCTATTTTAGTAATTCATTAATTGCTTTAGCAGCTTTTTTACCGGCGCCCATTGCATTAATCGCGTTTGACTCACCAACAGGTGCGACATCACCGCCAGCATAAACAGTCGGAATATTGGTGCATCTTGTTTCGCCATCTACTGTGATATAGCCGCGTTTATCGGTGATTATTTCAAGTCCTTCTGCTTCTGCAGAACGCTGAATAATAGGGTTAGGACCTGTGCCTAATGCAACGATTACAGTATCCAGTTCCATTCTTTCAACTTTTCCTGTAGAAACAGGTCTGCGGCGTCCGCTCTCATCAGGTTCACCGAGTTCCATAACTTCAAGGTCAACCGCTTTTACATAACCGTCTTCGCCAATAATTTCTTTTGGCGCATAAAGGAATTTAAACACAACCCCTTCTTCTTTTGCGTGGCGAATTTCTTCAAGACGTGCCGGTAGTTCTTTTTCAGTACGTCTATAAATAATATAGACTTCTTCAAATCCAACACGAACAGCGGTTCTGGCAGCATCCATAGCAACATTACCGCCGCCGAATACAGCAACTTTTTTACCAACTCTTAATGGAGTCGGGCTGTTTGGCTGACCAGCATGCATAAGATTTACGCGGGTAAGGAATTCGTTTGCAGAGAAAACCCCGTTCAGATTTTCACCTGGAACATGCAGCATTTTTGGAAGTCCGGCGCCTGAACAGATGAATATAGCATCAAATCCGTCTTCTTTTAACTGTTTTAAAGTGATAGATTTTCCGACAATAACATTGGTAAAGAATTTTACCCCCATAGCTTTAAGGTTGTCAATTTCTCTATCAAGAACAGTTCGAGGAAGTCTGAATGGCGGAATACCATAACGCAGAACACCGCCCAATTCATGCAGTGCTTCAAATACAACGACTTCATGTCCTGCTTTTCTTAAATCCGCAGCGGCAGTAATACCAGCGCATCCGGAGCCTACAACCGCAACTTTTTTACCGGACGGTTTAATTTCCGGCATATCAGCTTTAGTGTTGTCGCCGACATATCTTTCTAATGCGCCGATTGCCACAGGCAGACCTTTGATACCTAAAACGCAATTGCCTTCACATTGACGTTCCTGCGGACAGACACGTCCACAAACAGAAGGCAGCATACTTGTTTCTCTAATAATTTCACCGGCTTTATCCAGATTATCTTCTTTAATAGCCTGAATAAACTGCGGAATTTGAATATTAACCGGACATCCCTGAACGCATCTTGGATTTTTGCAGTTCAGACAGCGGGACGCCTCAAGTTTAACCTGTTCCGGAGTCAAATTACTTTCAACCGGATCAAAGTTATGTCTTCTTTCCAGTTTATCTTGTTCTTGCACATGTTGTCTTTCTATTGCCATCTTATATCCCCTTTGTTAAATGTATAATTTAATAATTTTATTATAGAGCAAATAAATCAGATATGCAAGAAGTTCTTTTTGGAAAAGTGAAGAGAGTGAGTGATGTGAGTAAGGTGAGTGTAGTGAGTAAAGTGTTTACAAGTCGTAGGGTGCCGTCGTTTCGACGAACCGATTTTCTGTGAACAGTGACCTGTGACCAGTGAACGGTTGTTTTGGAAAAGACGTTAGGACGATAAGACGTGTCTTGGATTTGCCCCACGCTCGGAAAGTTTCGCTTTTGAACCTGCGGTTCAACTCCGCTCAATTTCCTCGCTATCCGGATTTGTGCCTTCGGCACTCCATCCGTGCGCAAATCCGCTAAGTCCGTTAAGAAGAAACAGGCAATGTGGAAAAGCCTACGTTGTCTGTTGTTGTAACTACTTAGCCCCTTAGTGCCTTAGTAACTTAGTGCCTTTCCATTAAGAGGCTCCGCCTCTTAATGGTCAAGACAAACCGCGAAGAATTTTTTGTTACGGTTGTCGTAGCGCGGACCTGTGCTGGTATAGCCGAAGTGTCTAGCGTCCTCTGCGGTAGATGACCAAACATAGAACCGTTCAGAATATGATGTTAAAGCTGAGAGGAATTGGTCTGCTTTTTCTGTATCTAATGTTATGCCTGATACACTCTTATGGGCGTCTATTGTGAATTTCAAATTATATAAATATGTCGCTAGTTCGCCTAGATGTGTCATTGTTGGCATGTTGTTTATTCCTCCGCATGCCGCCACTGCCCCTGCCCAATAATCATAGTCAGACGTACATTTGTTTATACCTAAGTCTTCCTTTTGTTCTTCACATAGAGCTTTACTTAATGGGCTATACAGTGAGAGTATTTGAGTTATGCAAAATCCTACTTCGTCTTCTGGCAGCAAGCAGCCTGTTACGCCTGCTAGTTGGGTTACATTTGCGTTATGGGCAATGTCTTTGCCGTTGGTATTCGGATTTTTGTTGCCGGAGACATCGTAAAGTATCGCCATGCTGTTACTTGTGGCGTTGAACTGGTTATTATACGGGTCTTGGGTCGCATTCGGATTGTAGGCAATTACTGCATTTACGCCATTCGCAAATTGCACTGCCACCGTATCAGTCTCCCAATCCAGACCAAAAGCTGATGCATCTGTTACTTTTGACATGTCTACTGGTTCCTCATCAGCACTCCAAATAACTTCTTTATTAAAGCATTTTGTAATATTGTCATTATCGCAGACTCTTGTGATTTTAATATATTTTTTCAACTCATTCACAAAGTCCATGGTTGAATTGTAACCGGCTAGTTTTTCCTCTGTGTTCATTTGTCTTGTGGCTACCTCAAGGCGTTTTTCAAAGACATCTTTTGCGGTTAACCATGCATGCTCATTGTAATTTTTCACTAGGCTTGGTATCGTTATCGCTGCCACCACGCCGATGATTGCGAGGGTGATTAAGACCTCTGCCAAAGTAAACGCGGCTTTTGGGGAAGTGATTAAGTGAGTGAAGTGAGTACGGTGAGTACCGTTGTTTCTGGAATGGGTCTGAGCCATGGCTTCGTTGATTTTGTTGTTAGTTTTCATTTGGAGTTGTTCCTTTCCTGTTTTTCTAGCTTCTGTTTTGGTATTCATAAATATTCCTTATATTCTTAACTTATATTTACATTTTACCACATGTTTAAGATAAATACAACATGTTTGTTACAAATAATTTACCGGCGTGTTTATTAGCCCTGTATCAAGATGTAGGCTAAAATTTACCTATAGGGATAAAATAATGACACAACGAACAAGAATAAAAATATCTGAACAAATTGATACAGAAATGAAAGACCGGATAAGACGCACTATTAAAACAGCGATTATTCAGAAATATAATACCTATATAGCTTTTTGCTCGGATTTTAACAAGCATCTTGAAAGCCGCGGCAAACGTAATAATTTTACAGACAGGGTACTTTCTAATAAATTAAACCGTGGAGATATTCGTTTTTATGAAGTACTGGAGATTTTAGATTTCCTTGGTTATGATTTTAAAATCACAGCTAAATAAATAAACACGGCTATCACTGACTCACAACCAAATTCTCCATCTAAAGTATGAAATTTTGTTAAAATTATTAAAGTTTTTTTCATGACATGCCGTATATATATACAAAGGCATGTAGTAGAAAAGGAATGAAATTTCATGGACAATAAAGATTTGCAAAATGGTGTTTCGCTCTTCGGACAGTCCGAATACCTTGTCGGGCAGGATCCGCTTGAAGAGATTTTTGCGTTGAATCTCGGGGATTTTATCTCTGAACATCTTATTTCTGAAGATTTGGCAAAAAAAATCGGCTCAAGCGTTAAAGATAAAAAATCTGGATTGAAAAACCAACTCGCTGAATTAATATCTATATATTCTTTGCAAAACACTCTGTGCGTTCTGAGTTTTAACAGCAAAGAAGATTATGCTATTTATACATCTATTGCCCAATCTATCGCGCAAATGCTAGAGGTACCTGTTTGTCAAATATATCTGGCTAAAGATATTGCTAAAGGGCTTGATAACTCTGATAATAAACTTTCGCTTGCAGGATATTCCGGTGATGATAAGGCAGAACTGCACGATATTGTACAAAAAGCTTTCAATGAAAAAGAAACTGTCTCTGAAAACAATATGACAGCAATTCCGATGTACAGTCATTTAAAAACACTCGGCGTTATTTCTTTTTACAGTGAAAAAGAAATTCAAAAAGAGTATCTTGAACTGGTTGAAAGTATTGCGTCACTGTTCGCAACTTCAATGACTCTGCAAACCGAAATTGATCATACAAATAAACTTCTGGCTGATGAAAATTCAACAGTATCAGAATTACAGCACATCAGAGCGGAATTAACCGCTTTAATCGGCGATTTGTGTGATTATCAGCAGATTTTTGTAGAACGGCTTGCAAATGCGGTTGATGCCAAAGGGCAGTACAAAGTTTCTCATTCTAAAAATACCGCAAATCTAGCGCGTAAAATCTGTCATGAACTCGGTTTAAACGAAAAAACAACAGATTTGATTTATTATGCAGGATTACTGCTAAATATAGGTAAAATCGCACTTCCTGAAAAGATGTTTGCAACAAATGGCAAACTCTCACCGGAAGATTTGAAACGTATCAAAAACCATTCAAATATCGGGGTACACTTCCTGATGAACATCAACTTCCTGTCAGAAGTTGTGCCATATATTACCTATCAGACAGAACGCGTTGACGGCTCAGGTTCGCCGGAAGGTCTGAAAGGGCAGTCTATTCCTTTAGGTTCAAGGATTATTGCCGCAGCAGATGCATTTTCTGCAATGACCTCTGACAGACCTTACAGAAAAGCGATGTCTAAAGAACAGGCAATAGAAATTATGCAAAAAGAGGCTGGGACTAAGTGGGACAATGATGTTGTACAAGCCCTGACCCATATCATATAAAATAAAAGGTGAGTTTTAAAACTCACCTTTTTTATTGCCTACTGAACTATACTGAATGCAACTATATCATCTATATTAATATTAAGCCAGTCATATCTGAAACAAATATAATCATTGCATTCACAGCTTTCGTCATCACATGCACAGTAATCCTCCAGGCGGCATATCAATGCGTTTTCCAGTGTTAAATATTCATCGTTGCATTCATCGCATCTGCCTTCTGCTTTGAATATTCTGCCGTCAATTTTTAAATGTGATGTAAATACCGTAATTTTGTCAGACCCGCTTGACTCCATAATTTTATCCAGTGTTTTTAATAATTTTTTAGACATAAATATTCCTCCTTACCCTGTGTATTATAAACTTATATTTATTAAAAATTATGCGAAAAACCGGCTATATAACCGTGGATACACAAAAGTCGAAAAATAATAAAATAAATTTTTATAATTTGGTAACTTTTTAGTATTTGTGTTAATATTTAATGATAGATGTGAGGTGGATATGGACAATTTAAAAATTTATCTTGATAAGGATATTGATAAGGAATTAATTAAATCTAGAAAAATTGCAGTAATAGGATTTGGTTCACAGGGATACGGTCAGTCAATGAATTTGAAAGACAGCGGATGCGACGTTGTTTTAGGTTTAAGACAGGGCGGAAAATCCGATGTTAAGGCAAAGGATTACGGATTCAGGACAATGAGTATACCGGAAGCCGTTCAGCAGGCTGATATTGTTCAAATCCTTATACCGGATGAATTGCAGGCTGAAGTTTATGAAGCACAAATTAAACCTCATATGCATGCGGGACAGTATTTGATGTTTTCTCACGGATTTAATATTCATTACAAAAAAATTGTAGCACCGGAAAACGTTAATGTAATTATGGTTGCGCCAAAAGGTCCGGGTCACACTGTAAGAAGTGAATACCAGCAGGGCAGAGGGGTGCCTTCATTAATTGCAGTATATCAAAACCCTTCAGGTGATGCCAGAGAAATAGCGCTTTCTTATGCCTCAGCAATAGGGGCAGGACGCGCCGGAATTATTGAAACAACTTTCAAAGAAGAAACAGAAACCGATCTTTTTGGAGAACAGGCTGTTATTTGCGGAGGTGTTTCTGCATTGATTAAAACAGGATTTGATGTACTTGTAGAAGCCGGTTATTCACCTTATATGGCTTATTTTGAAGTGCTGCATGAAATGAAACTGCTTGTTGACTTAATCAATCAGGGCGGACTCGCTGATATGAGATATTCAATCTCAAATACCGCAGAATACGGCGATATGACACGTGGTCCAAAAGTTATCGGCGAGCAGTCAAAACAGGCGATGAAAGATTTATTAAAAGATATTCAAAACGGCAGTTTTGCTGATGAATTCTTGAATGAAATGAAATCAGGATGCAAAAAATTCAATGAATTGCGCAAAGAAAATGCTGACCACCTGATTGAAAAAGTCGGCGAAGAAATACGTTCCTCATTTGTCTGGGGAAATCAGGATAAAATTATTGACAGAAGTAAAAATTAGTTGGAATAAGAGATAAGAATAATGTTTAGTACAGAAGCGATATACGAAGTAATACAATTTTCAATAGGCGATACAAAAGCCGGCACAAAAATGGGCAAATTACAGTTAAAAAATACAGAAGATGATACGGTTTTAAACTGTATTCTCTGGGAAGAAACACTCAACCGTATGGATGCAAAAATTTTTCGCACCGGCAATTTAGTGCGTATAATTTCAGCATCATTCAACGAAAAATATAACAACTGCCTTGTCTCTGTTTTGGAACTTGTCAAAGAGGCAAAAACAGGGTTAGATGCGGCTGAACGCGAAAAGGCTTTTAAAGAATTAACTGCATACTTTGACAAAATTTCTGATGACGGGAAACGAACATTCTTGAAAGAATTTTTCTCAAAATACGGGGAAAAAATCAAAATTGCACCTGCTGCAAAAGTTATGCACCACAATTACATCGGCGGGCTGCTTGTTCATATACTGGAATGCCTAAAATTTGCAGAAAACAATCTTGAATTGTGCGAAGTTAAATTGAATAAAGATGATATTTTTATGGCTTGTATTCTGCATGATATCGGCAAAATTTTTGAGTACACAGTTGATTTGGAAAACGGACTGATTGATTATGATGAACATTTCCATAAAGATTGGATAACACATTCACAGTACGGGTTTTCTATCTGTATGACAGAAGGCTACAAAGAGGTCGCCAGAATGATTGCCGCCCACCACGGACGCGCAGACTGGGGCGCTATAATTGATTTGAATGAAAAAGACCTTGAACCGGCGCTTTATTTCATTCACATTGTAGACAATCTGTCTGCCAAGTTCGGAAAAATAAATGTTGCTTTATTAGAAAAAAATGAGGGTTAATATTTGTCTAAACTTACTGAAAAACATAATTTAAAAGGAACTTTAGTCTGTGTTGAAGGGATTGACGGGTCAGGCAAATCCACACAGCTTACACTGCTTAGAGACTGGTTAAAATCAATCGGTCAGGATGTTATTTTTACGGAGTGGAATTCTTCTGAATTAATCTGTCAGACGACCAAACTTGCCAAGAAAAAAAATCTTTTGTCGCCGAGGACATTTTCTCTTTTGCATGCAGTGGATTTTGCAGATAGGTTTAAACAGGTTATTGCCCCTGCGCTTAAAGCCGGATTTATTGTCCTTGCAGATAGATATGCCTATACAGCTTTTGCAAGAGATGTTGCGCGAGGGGCTGATCCGCAATGGGTAAGACAGGTTTATAATTTTGCGATTAAGCCTGATTTAGCTGTTTATTTTGATATAGATCCGCAGGCATCTATGGAGAGAATATGTTCCAACCGCGCTCCAAAATTCTATGAAGCAGGTATGGATTTAAAACTCAGCAATGACCCTTATGAAAGCTATATTATTTTTCAAGGAAGAGTAATCCGTGAATATCAAAAAATGGTCGATGAATTCGGACTCGTTAAACTGGATGCAAAAGATTCAATCCACACAAAACAGGTTGAAATAAGACGTCTTTTAAAAGAGATATTAAAAGCAAAAGGAGTGGAAATTTAATGACTGAATTTAAGAAAAAACATAATTATGAAGGCTTGTTAATAGTTATTGAAGGAACTGACGGGTCAGGCAAATCCACACAGCTTGAGCTTTTAAAACGCTCTATGCAGGCACAGTCTTACGGGGTTATTGTTTCTGAATGGAAAACTTCACGGCTTATTGCAAATGTTATTGATGATGCAAAAGAACGGAATCTTTTAAATGCAACAACATACAGTCTTTTATATGCAGCAGACTTTACAGACAGACTGGAAAACCAGATTATTCCTGCACTTCAATCTGGATTTATAGTGCTTTTAGACCGCTACTATTACACTGCACTTGCACGTGATGTTGTAAGAGGGCAGGATATAGAATGGGTTAAAAATTTGTACGATTACGCGCCTGAACCTGATTTGATTTTCTATCTCGATATGCCTGTAGATGTTTTATTAAAAAGAATTATCGGCACAACAGGTCTTGATTTTTACGAAAGCGGACGCGATGTCGGATTCTCCACGGATTTTTACAACAGTTTTGAAATTTATCAGAACAAATGTCTTGAACAGTATAACAAAATGAAGAAGGAATATAATTTTATCTCAATAGACGGCACAAAATCTATTGAAGAAATTCACGAAATTATGCTTACAGAAGTTCAAAAAATTCTTGATTCCGGCGTTTTATACTAACAAATGTTAATTTTTAACATAAAAATTTACGTTGCGAAACATTTTGATTTTTTCTATATATTTTATGCTAAATTATAATAGTTAAAAGATTTTAGTAAGGAGATTAATGAATGTCTGAATACTTGAGCAAAGAAGAGATAAAACAATGGAGAAGCTCATTGGAAAAGATTACATTAGAAGAATTCGCTGCCAGACTGGGGAAAAAAATAGAAGAAGCTAAACATACAAATGACCTTGTAGATATAGTTCTTAAAGGTAAACCTGTTGTCTCTAATGACGATAGCTGGATGCAAACCCGCACAGAAAGATTAAGCACAATAGCTGAACGTGCTATGGTTAGAGAACGTGAAATTTCTCCAACTCCTTTCTCTGTAGGCAAACTAAAATTGGATGACGGCGTAAAAGTAGAAAAAGCAGAGAAAACATCTGCTCAAAAAATCAAAATAGAAAAAGAGAAAAAAGTAAAAACAACTAAAAAAACAGCTAAACCTGCTGCTAAACGCGAAAAGAAAACAACTGTAAAAGCAGTAGCTGCAACTTCATTGAGAGATGAAGTAAGAATAGTTTTCAAAAAAGCATTGACAGACAGAGAACAAAAAGTATTTGATTACTTCTGTGAAAACTCTAATAAAATTGTTTATGCTAAAGATTTAGCAGCACTTCTTGAACTGCCTAGAGATTATGTTTACAAGTACATAAAAAATCTCAGAGCAAAAATTGATGGCGACAACCTTCAAAATGCTGATAAGGGCGGATTTATACTGAATGTTTAAATAAATTTAACGCCGGTCAATTGACCGGCGTTTTTACAATATTTTTTGATATTTAATCACATTTTGTTTTACTGCCCCAATCTAAGTCATTGCATCTTAGGTAGTCCATATTCCCGTTAATTATAACCCAGGCTGTACACGCATAACCTGCATATATATCATCGTGTGTCATATTGCAATTTTCGTCAAATATATATTGTTCACTTAATGTTGAATCGTGCGTTCCTGTTGGATATATACCGTATTTAGTAAACAAAAATCTGAATGAATCTACCCCTGTTCTGTTAGGTCCTTTTTCGCCATTCATATCTATAACGAAGTTACCACAGACATTTTCCAAATATCTGCCGGAGCCAAATTTTAGATTACAGTTTCCTTCAAACCAGCTTGAAACTATTGATGTGCCATCTGCAAGTGTGATATGGCGTGCATATTCGGAACTAAGCAATTGATCCCCTCGTAAATTATATATAGAATATGTTTGACCACAGTTCTGTGATGCAAATGAACAAAATTTATCAACCTTTAAATAAGGCAGAATTCGCTGCCAGACTAAGTCATACCGGGCGTGTGCCGCATCAACTTCATCCTGATTAGAGTTATCTTCGTTGGGCAGCACAGATGTTGGCAAATCCCACGTATCCAATGTACCGTGTTCAAGCATTGCAAGATTTGCGGCATTAGTTATTACAGAATAAAATTTCTTAACTTTGGTTATCATGACTTTTTCCTGATATTTTTGAACAAGTGTTGGAATTGTCATTGCGGCAACTACTCCTATTATTGCGAGTGTTATTAATACCTCGGCAAGAGTAAATGCTGTATTCCAGTTCGCTGCGTAATCTTTTCCAGACAATTTAATTTGCGTAATGTTTTTCATTAATACCCTCCTGTTATATTTTATTGAATATATATTATACTTGTATACATATAAATTGTATTCAATTTGCTATAACATGTCAAGATGTTTGTTATTTATGCACTAAAAAGCTAAAATTAAAAAATGGATTATAAATTCGAAAACATAAGTATAATTGACTTTGTTAAAACTCTATGCATATTAAAGGGGTCAAATCTTCGCAAAATTCTACAAAAACTAGTCGAAGAAAAACATTACAGTAATGCATATGCAAATTTTTATAATAAACTAAAAAATAATACAATAAGATTTAGTGAAATCGCTGATATTGCAGAGTCTCTCGGGTATGAAATTGTTTTTAGAAACAAAAACAATTAATATTTTGTTATTTTCTCATCAGAACATTCATACCGGCTTTGAAGTAGTTACGAAATTCAGTGAGTGAACGAATGCTTAGTAACATTCTCCAGATGTATTTTGGACGCAGGTAAAAACGTCTTATTGCCTGTTTATGTAATTCAAAAACTCTTTCTTTAGGCAGGCAATGAGTATCTACAGCCGGATAGTAATAGGCATTTTCAAAAGATGTTTCATTATCAAACAAGCCGTTCTCTCTTGCATAATTATAAAATCTTGTGCCCGGAAGAGGGGTTGCGGTGTAAAAACTTACAAAGTCGCTGTCAAGTTCACATGCAAAATCTATTGTATCTTCAATAGTTTCCTCGTCATCCCATGGCAGACCAATAACAAAATAGTTATAAATTTTTATATGTGCCTGTTTAAAAATTTTGACAGTTTTTCTTACATCATCAAGTGTAATTTTCTTGCCTATTTTGTCTAAAATATATTGCGAGCCGCTTTCAACACCGATACTTACGAGACTGCATCCAGCTTCATACATCGCATCAGCCATTTCCTGATCCGCAGTATCTGCACGGGTATTTGCAGACCATGTTATCTCCAGTCCGCTGTCTATAATTTTACGACACAAATCCATAACCCATTCTTTATCCAGATTGAAAATATCAGACCAGAAAATAAAATTACGAATACCATATTTTTCAACGCATTCTTTAATTTCTTCCATAATATTATCAGTACTGCGTTTTCTGACTCTTGCCCCTGAAACAGGCGTTGCCAGACAAAAGAAACAATGATAAGGACAGCCGCGTGAAACTTTTATAACAGCTTGCACCTCATTATTATCAGGTCTTCTGTATTTTTTATTGTTTATTAAATGGCGCGCAGGAAATGGTAAGTCATCCAATTTTTCTATCAAGCGGCGTTTTCCCGTAAACTTAATCAGCAAATCATCACGGTAATAAATACCGGATATCCAGCGTTTAGATTTTCCTGATACAATTTCTCTCAGAGTTTCTTCAGCTTCACCGATAATCACTATATCAAGAGCTTTATGATTAGCAAGGACTTCATTTGCAAGTGTTAAAAATGCTGCCCCTTTAGCTATTGTTACAATTTCCGGACAAATAAGCTTTGCTCTTTCAAATACGGACAGGTCGTTTTCAAGGGTTGGCGTTGCAACATTTGCGACCAGATAATCCGGTTGAAAATTCCTTAAATCTTCATCCAGATCACCTTCCTGACTGTAATCTCTAATCATAGCTTCCAGTCCTGCTTTTTCAGCCACAGCCGCAAGATACATTAAATCAGTCGGCGGTAATGGAGGTATTACTATTAACTCCTTTGTCGGCTGCTGGCATCTATCCTCTCTGTTTAAAACAGGTGAAGGCGGGTATATTAATAAAATTCTTTTCTTAACTTCCGTATCTTTTTCTTTTTCACTCAATCTTATTTATTCCTTCTCTTTAATTGTATTAGTAACAAACATTGCTAAAGCAAGGCATACAGCACCTATTAAAAATGCGTATTCCCAGTGATAATTAACGGCATCTGCTCCTTGAGAAAATGCACATTTAGAAATAAATCCTGCGACCAGTGTACAAACAAGTACCTGCGGACCTGCGATGAATATATTGAAAATACCCATTACAGAGCCTTCTGTGCCTTTTTTAATATATTGAGAAAGCATTGCAAAAGGCAGTGCGCAAATACTTGCCCAGCCAATACCGGCAAGTCCCATTAATGCGGCAACCAGTTTTACATCTTTGGCAAAAGCTAAGCCGAGATACGCCAGAATCATTGTAAGCAGTGAGATTATGTGAACTTTTTTATTTGTGTATTTTGCTGACAAAACTCCGATTGGAATAGCAACAACAAAACAAATAAAGTTGAATATAGCAAAACATACAGATGAAAAATTTGTACCGACAAGGGTTGCATTTTCAAACAAAATTCTTTCTTCTTCACTAACAGTTGAAAGATCCGGAACTTCAAAAATAGTATGAACAGAATACTGCGTGAAGAATATCAGCAGACACATTACACCAATCCATGTAAAGAACTGCATAAGACAAATTTTGGAAACTTCAGGAGAGAGGGCAAAAAAGTTTTTGACCGAATCTATAAAAGTATCCTCCTGTTTTTCTGCCACAGCAACATCTTTTAATTCTTCGCGTTTGGTCTGGTGTTCTTTGATTGTCATACATGTCCAGAGCATAGCAAGCGCGAACGCCAGAGCCGCCATGATGAATTGTGCAGGAATTGACATTTGATAATTAAACGCCCATTTCAAAAACGGAGCAGTTGCCGCAGCAACAACAGACCCGAGCCCTATAGACAAACTCATATAAGAGTTTGCAATTGAATATTGTTCTTCCGGAACAACATCAGGTACAAGCGCGCGGTAAGGTCCTTGAGCAATATTAATGCAGGCATCAATAACCCAAATCATTATTGCGGCAATGAATAATGCAGTCAGTGCGGGCAATTGTATACCTGTTAAATTTTGGAGCCAATCAGCAATATTGGCAGAATTTGGAAAAATCCATAATGCTATCGCAGCGATTAATGCACCACCTAATAAATAAGGTCTTCTGCGCCCGAAAGGGGAAACTGTTTTGTCTGACAATGCACCTACAAGAGGCTGAACAACCATACCTGTGAATGGTCCGGCAAGCCAGATTAAACCGTATAAAAATGGTGAAGCTCCGAGGCTTTCAGTAACTGGTCCGGATAGAATAATTCTCATCTGCCAGGCGAATTGCAACCCGAAAAATCCGAGTGCAAAGTTTAAAAACATAGGTGTAGTAAATTTTTTTAATTGATTATTTTCCATATCTTCTCCATAACAACAAACTATACTCTTTTAACAGCTGCGTCAATAAGACCTTTGAACAATGGATGAGGTCTTTCAGGACGGGATTTAAATTCCGGATGGAACTGCGATGCCACAAACCAGTCAAGCTGAGGTAATTCCACAATTTCCGCTAGCATGCCATCCGGTGACATTCCTGAAAATACCAGTCCGGCATCAGATAGTTGTTTTATGTATTCGTTATTAACTTCGTATCTGTGACGGTGGCGTTCTGAAATTTTATCAGTTCCATAAGCCTTTGCAGCAACAGACCCTTTTTTGAGACAGCAGTCATATGCGCCGAGACGCATTGTTCCGCCATAGCCCTGAACATTCTTTTGTTCAAGCATCAAATCAATAACAGGGTAAATTGCATTTTCATCAAATTCTGTTGAATTTGCACCTTTTAATCCAACTACATTTCTTGCATATTCAATAACTGTACACTGTAATCCAAGGCACAAGCCTAAAAACGGCAGGTTGTTTTCTCTTGCATACTTAATTACGTTTAATTTGCCTTCAACCCCGCGTACGCCAAAACCGCCCGGAATTACAACAGCCTGAACATCTTTCAGCATTTCTTTGCATTTTTTCTCATCTATGCATTCTTCTGAATTTATCCATTTAATCTCAATTGCGGCATCATTTGCATATCCGGCATGTTTTAAGGATTCAACAACAGAAATATAAGCATCTGAAAGTTTTGTGTATTTGCCGGCAATTGCGACTTTCACAGCTTTTTTAGGATTCTTTATTTTTTCCACAAGTTCTGTCCACAATTTTAAATCTGCTTTTTTATTCTCAACTCTTAACATGTCAAGAACAACTGCCGCCATATTTTGCTCTTCCAGTGCAAGCGGAACTTCATAAATACTTTTCATATCGCGGCATTCTATAACAGCATCTTTCGGTACAGAACAAAACAGTGCAAGCTTTTCTTTTTCTGTTTTAGGAATAGGTTTCGTTGTACGGCATACAAGAATTTCCGGCTGAATACCATAACTTCTTAAAACATTTACACTATGCTGTGAAGGTTTTGTTTTCAATTCGCCTGATGTCGGCAGATACGGCAATAATGTACAATGAATAGACAATGCATTACCTATTCCTGCTTCTGCCTTGAACTGTCTTATTGCCTCAATAAAAGGTAAGCTTTCAATGTCACCGATAGTTCCGCCGATTTCTATGAGTTGAAAATCCGGCTTGAACTGTTTGGTTGCTCCGATAATTCTTGATTTAATTTCATTTGTGATATGCGGAATAACCTGAACTGTTGCCCCAAGATAATCCCCGCGTCTTTCTTTTTTTATTACATGCTGGTAAACACTGCCGGAGGTTACGTTATTGTATTTGCCAAGACTTGTATCTGTAAATCTTTCATAGTGTCCTAAATCGAGATCTGTTTCAGCCCCGTCATCCGTTACAAAGACTTCACCGTGTTGAAAAGGACTCATTGTACCGGGGTCAACATTGATATAAGGGTCGAATTTCTGATTGATAACAGAAAATCCTCTTGCTCGCAATAATTTTCCCAAAGATGCGGCAATAATTCCTTTACCTAAAGAACTCACTACCCCGCCTGTAATAAATATGTATTTGGTCATCTTTTTTTCCCCGTTCTTCCTGTACGACTGTATTCTGCCGCATTCTATAAGTCTGTAAAACCCGGCTTAAATAAAAACATGCCGGTCATAATCCGATAATTAATTTATTTTCGGAACTCTGAAAAATCCGTTTTCTTCTTCAGGCGCATTTGCCATCAATTCTTCTTTTGTGTGTTCATAATAAACTTTGTCTTCGCGCATGACATTAACAAAATCTATTACCTGTGTCATCGGTTTAACATTGGATGTATCAACTTCATTCATCTGGTCAACATATTTGAGTACATCACCGAGTTGTTTTGTATAAAGTTCTTTTTCTTCTTCTGTCAATTCTAATCGTGCAAGTTTTGCAACATGTTCTACATCTTTTATTGTTATCATCTTTAGTTAACTCCATCTATTTATATATATAATAATAGCACAAATATTTTAAGCATGCAGATTTTATACAAAATAACTTAAAAAACTTTTATTTTTTACAGAATTATGTTATTATATGTAAATAAGAGAGGAGATATTTTGGAAGAAGCTCAAAAAAAGACAATTGAACTTGATGAACTTTTGATTGCATACAAAAACTGTACTGACAAGAAAAAGAAACAAATGCTTCACATTAATATTGTTGAAGAATCAATGTCTTTTGTAAAAAAAATTTCCAATAGCATTGCCTCTCAATCCGGAATATCAAACGAAGATTTACTGCAGGTCGGTTCTATAGGACTTATTAAAGCAATTGAATTTTATAATCCTGATAAAAATACTAAATTCAAAACTTATGCGTCATATTTTATCAAAGGCGAAATAAAACACTATCTAAGAGATAAAGCCTCATTAATCAAAGCCCCGCGTGAACTTCAAGAATTAGTATTCAAAATCAGCAGTACAATAAAAAATCTGAATGAACGCGGAATTAATGAGCCTTCTGTAGCACAAATCGCCGCTGAATTAGGTCTGCCGGAAAGCAAAATTCAAGAAGTCATGGAGATTGAATACTGCAAAACAACTCTGTCTCTGGATCAAACGCTTTCCACAGACGATGAAGAATTGTATTTGATAGATAAAATTCCGGCAGGCGATTATCAAGAACTCATGAATTCTAATGAAAATAAAATAATGCTTGCTGCCGCAATAAAAAAATTGCCTGAAGATTTGAGAAAAATACTTGAATTAAGTTATTATGAGGATTTGAATCAACGCGAAATATCAGAACGTCTCGGAATATCTCAAATGCAGGTTTCAAGAAGAATTAAAAAAGCTTTAAGCAAAATGTACGAAATTATTAAATATAATTGATGAGGTGAAAAACTATGAGTGTTAACACTTTTTTTATCCTGATAGGCTTTGTATTTATTATTGGCTTATGTATAGGAAGTTTTTTAAATGTTGTTATTTTACGGGCGCTGTCAAATGAATCTATTATCTTTCCGCCGTCAAAATGTCCTGTATGCGGAAACAGTCTGAAATGGTGGCATAACATTCCTGTATTGTCTTATATTCTACTGAAGGGCAAATGCGGGTTCTGTAAATGTAAAATCAGTATTCAATATCCGATTGTAGAACTTTTAACAGGAATTTTATTCACATTTGTATTCATTAAATTTTTTATAGGCTCCGCAATATTAACCGGAATAACTGCAGGTACATATATTAATACAATTTATGCATGGATAGTTATATCCCTGCTAATTGTTATGGCAGTAACTGATATAAAAGAAAAAGTTGTGTTTGATGCGCACACATATTCTCTGATTGGCGCCGGACTTGTTTATGCAATGCTTATCACGGGTTCTGCAATATATTTTAGTTTAACAAGCACAGGCAAACTGCCGCTGAATACATCTTTCCTTATAAACAATCCTCTGACAGATGCATTATTAGGTCTTGCTGCAGGAGTTATTATAATGGAACTTCTTGCGCGTAGCGGATATCTATTCGCTGGCACAAGGGCTTTTGGTGAAGGTGATACCTTCATTGCTGCAGGTATCGGGGCTGTCTTTGGCTGGAAAAAGCTTATCGCGGCTCTGGTCTTAAGTATAATAATCCAGCTTATCATCACATTACCATTATTTTTGAAAAAATTATTTGACAACAAGGAGTATTTTACATTTGGAACGCTTTCAGGTTTCTTCATTTATGCGGCGGCATTTTTGATTCTGCAAAGCAAAGGACTGCTTTCAAATAGTATTGTATATTTAGTTGCGGCTGTTTTACTTGCAATCATCGGAATTACTGCCTGCATTAACATTATTAAAGGTATTAAAAGCAATCCGGATAACATGATTTATCTTCCATTTGGACCGGCTATGGCTATTGCGGCTTTAATTATGATTTGCATATAAACTGTATACAGAATAATTTACGAAAAAACGCTCCTGCAATTTGCAGGAGCGTTTTTCTATCTTACTATCCCAAGTTTTATGTATCAATATTGGTTGCATAAACTGCATTTGTTTCAATAAAGTTACGTCTTGGATCAACTTTATCACCCATAAGAATATCAAACAACTGGTCGCAAAGCATTGCATCCTCAATATCAACCTTTAGCAATGTTCTTGTTGCAGGATCCATTGTTGTTTCCCACAATTGCTGCGGCATCATTTCACCGAGCCCTTTGAATCTCTGGATTGTCAAGCCCTTTTGACCGCGTTCATCAATAAGTTTTTGCAATCTTTCAAATGATTTTATTTCATACTGATCAGTGTCTGTCTCAAGGATTAAATAATCTTCTTCTTCAATCAGAAAATCTCTGATTAACGGATAAGATGCCTTTAATCGTTTGTATTCAGAGCTTTTTATAATATTAGAATTTACTATAACATGTTCTTCTTCATTCAAATTCAATTGAATTGCATATTTTGCATTTTCCGGATTGTATTTGAGTTCAACGTTATAATTTTCAGCTTCATGAATATTATAATTCTGAGCATGGTCAATCAGGTAATGATTTAAGTATTCAATAATCTCATTCATTCTTGATTGGTCTTCAAAGTCTTCAACCGTAATATTTGAACGCACCAGCCCTCTTAAAAGAACGGCAGGGAATAGGTTCAAAATCGGGTTGTTGTAAGAATTGTAGAAAGCTGACATGTTTTTAATAAGTTCTAACAATTCATCTCCTGTTTTGACTTTAGTTTTAGTCTTGTCAGAGAGACTGAGAGATTTTATACCGCGTTCTTTAAGCATTTTATCAAGCGCATGTTCATCATACAGATATTCAGATGTTTTTCCGCTTGTAACTTTGAATAAAGGCGGCTGTGCAATATAAACATGCCCGTGTTCAATCAACGGTCTTGCATAACGGAAGAAGAATGTCAAAAGCAGAGTTCTGATGTGAGCGCCGTCAACATCCGCATCGGTCATGATGATAATTTTGTGATAACGGAGTTTTTCAAGGTCAACATCATCTTCATTTTTGCTTATGTTAATCCCGAATGCCTGTACCATGGATTGAATTTCGTTGTTACCATAAATTTTATCCAGTCTTGCTTTTTCTACGTTAAGGATTTTACCTCTCAACGGCAGAATTGCCTGAAACATTCTGTTTCTGCCCTGTTTTGCGGATCCGCCTGCAGAATCACCCTCAACTATGTAAATTTCACATTTTTCAGGTTCACGATTTGAACAATCAGCGAGTTTACCCGGAAGTGTTGAATTTTCAAGAACAGTTTTTCTTCTTGTAAGTTCTCTTGCTTTTCTTGCGGCTTCACGGGCACGCTGAGCCTGAAGTGTTTTTTCTAAAATAATTTTTGCGATTTTCGGGTTAAATTCCAGCCATTCCTGCAGTTTGTCTCTGACTGCATCCTGAGTTGCCCCCATAGCCTCCTGATTGCCGAGCTTTTCTTTTGTCTGCCCTTCAAATTCAGGGTTAGGAATTTTAACACTCACAATAGCGGTCAATCCTTCGCGGACGTCCTCACCGGACAGATTTTGATCTGAATCTTTCAGGATATTATTTTTTCTTGCATAATCGTTGAATACACGCGTAATAGAGTTTCTGAACCCTGTTAAATGTGTACCGCCTGAATGCGTATTAATATTGTTTGCAAAAGACAGAACGCTTTCATTGTAAGCATCTGTGTACTGCATAGCAACTTCAATTTGCATGCCGTCTACTACTTTGTCAATATAAATAGGTTTTTCATGCAATACTGTTTTATTTTTATTCAAAAATTCAACATAACTTGCAATACCGCCTTCATAGTGGAAAACTTCCTGTTCGCCGGTTGCTCCGTCTATAAAGATAATTTTCAGACCTTTGTTCAAAAACGCCATTTCGCGCAAACGGTTTGCGATTACATCTTTATCTATTTCTGTTGTTTCTGTGAATATTTCCGGATCCGGCCAGAACGTTGTTTTAGTACCGGTTTTATCGGTAGCTTCCCCTTTTTCAACAGGGGCAACAGGTTCACCGCGCATATATTCCTGACGCCAGACAAATCCCTGACGGGAAACTTCAACGATATATTTTTCTGATAAAGCGTTAACAACAGACGCACCAACCCCGTGAAGACCACCTGATACCTTGTACCCGCCGTCGCCGAATTTGCCGCCGGCATGGAGTACAGTGTGAACAATTTCAAGAGCGGATTTACCTGTCTCCGGTTTGATATCTACCGGAATACCACGCCCGTTATCTTCTACAGTAACGCTGTTATCTTTATTAACAGTTACATGAATTTCAGTACAATATCCGGCTAAAGATTCATCAATAGAGTTGTCCACAATTTCATAAATACAGTGATGCAAACCTCTTTGAGAAGTAGACCCGATATACATGCCCGGACGCATTCTAACTGCTTCCAGCCCTTCTAATACACGAATATTACTGGCATCATAACTGTCTGAAGTTTTAGTTTCAATTGCTTCAACTTCCTGAGTAATGTCTTGTGTGCTGTCTGCCATATATAAATTCTCCCCTTAAATAGTCTATTCTTATATATAATACTATAACACAAATATAAGAATAAAGCGAGTTTATGACGAAAAGTAACGCCAATATGGAAATACTAACGCCGGAATTGTGCTGAAAAGAATTCATAAATTATTTGATTTAATAAAATCTGCGACTTTATCTGCAATAATTTTGTGAGACTCTGCTGAATAATGAAGACCGTCAAGTTCAGAAGGATTAACAAACTCATTAAAATCAAGATAATAGCATTTATTTTCTTGCGCAATTTCCTTATAAATATGGAATGTTTTTGAGATTTTTTCAACAGAATCCAGATTAAAATACATTGAAAACATGCCGTTTAAAATATTTGCCTGTATTTTAACCGGCGGTACAATGATTATTTTTGTCTGCGTATTTACATCCCTTATGGAGTTTATCAGATTTTGCAGCCCGTCACGAACTGAATTTTCACTGTATTCATAAATAAATTGAGCATCATTAGTTCCTAATTCAAGAATGCAAATATCAATATCCGGATTGTTCCGTAAATAAACCGGCAGATATTCTGTGCCGCATAATTTAACAGATTCAGGATTTTTAAAAAATCCGGTGCGGTTATTCATTCCTTGCTCCAGAACTTCGCAATTTTCATTAAGCAGTGTTTGTAATATACCGCTCCAGCGTTCATTTGCAGCATAGCGTTTGCATATCTGCGGAATAAATCCGTATGTGTTTGAGTCACCGAAACATAATATCTTTTTCATACTCTAATTATATAATAAATTAAATACAACTCCCAAATAATATTGACTTTTGGCAAAAAATCATTAATACCCATGCAAAAGCCATACAAATGGATGATTTTTTATACTTCTATTGAAAGAAAAATAAAAATGTCCGTTTGATATAGAAAAAAGAGGTAGTAGCATGAAAATTAACGGTGGAATAAGGTTTGTAGAAACAGGGCTAAGGTCTTCGCTCAGAGCAATGCATGTTCAGAGTGAAATTGTTGCCATGGTTAATGAGAATGTTACCGGCTTTGACAAAATAGGTTATCAGCGTCAGGAACCGGTTGTATCTTCTTTTACCGAATTTATAGGTGTTCACGGGCTTTCTCAGACGGTTGATGATCAGGTTGGTCGTATTATTAAAGTAGATAACCCGCTTGATTTTGCTATTGCCAATAAAGGGTATTTTCAGGTACTTGAGCCTGAAGGCATAAGAAATACGCGTGACGGACGTTTTAAAATAGATAAAGAAGGCAATTTGCTTAACGATGAAGATGCACAGGTGCTTTCAAATGCCGGTGTACCGATAAAATTACATGTTGTACCTGAAAAATTAGAAGATATCAAAGTTGATGCCAAAGGCAATTTGAGCGTGTTTAATAAAAAAACTAACAAGCTTGAATACGTTGCAACTCTAGGTGTTGTTGATTCAAACGGTGTTCTGGTTATGGAGCCGAATGTAAAGCAGGGATACAATGAATACTCAAACGTTCTTCTGCAAAACGAATTCATTGGCTTGATGCCGGTTATCCGTAATTTTGAGGCAAACAGACAAATATTTATGATACAGAACCAGAATTTGCAGAAAGTTATTTCGCAACTCGGGTCTGCCAATTAATTAGTATAAAGGAATTGTAAGATATGATTAGTTTACAGGCAATTATCAGAAAAGGTATAAATAATGCGACAAACCAGTTTGATAGACTCGGGAATGTTGCCAATAACCTTGCAAACTTTAACACTAACGGTTATAAATCAGTCCGCTTTGACCAGATGTTAAAGGAAGACGGGTATTTAAACACTGCATTGAGAACTGATTACAAACAGGGTTCAATAAGAATTACCAGCAGTCCTTATGATGTTGCAATTAACGGTGTTGGATTTATTCCTGTAGTTTCTCCGTCAGGCGAAGTCGCTTATACGCGTGACGGTGCTTTTAAACAGGGAAAAGACGGTTATCTTGTAACGAGTGATGACTGGCTTGTAGGAGAAGGTATTAAAATCCCGACTAATTGTTATAAGTTTCAGATTAAACCTGACGGCGAAGTTATAGCATATGACAGTGCAACCTCAGGTCCACGCAAATTAGGTACAATTCCGCTTGTAAGATTTGCAAATCCAGAGGGGCTTGAACAGCGTGACATGAATAAGTTAGTTCCGACAGAAGAATCAGGGGACGCAATACTGGTGAAGGATCATGACTGTATAGCACAGAACAATCTGGAAAATTCAAATGTAAATATATATGACAATGTCGGAGAAATGCTGCGTTTGAATGCGTCAATGCTGGCAAGTATGCGTATGATGAAAGTAGTTGACGATATGTACAATAAAGCAATCAATATTCGCGAATAGCGGTTAATGATTTGAAAAAGTAGTCGTGCTCTTCAAAAGAGCACAAAGAATTAAAAAAGTGAGGAAAAATGTTTACATCTTTAGACAATATGGGAAAAGTTTCATTAATGATGGATTTGATATCCCAAAAGCAGAGGGCTTTAGGGTCAAACCTCGCTAATATTGATACACCCGGTTATGTAAGACGGGATATTAATTTCGGGGATTATTTGAACTCAATGAACAGCCCTTTAGAAACTAAATTGTCCGAGGCATTAGGTCCGTCAGGTGTAATAGAAGAGCGTGGATATGAAGAGATAGACCCTGCTCAGGAATTGATGCAAATGCAGAAAAACTCATTGCTTTACACAATGGCGACCAGAAGAATGTCAAATCTTATAACAGAGATGAAAACAGTAATAAATGTAGGTAAGTAGTAAAAATAAATAATTAACGGAGAGAAAAACATGGGTATAATGGAATCAATGAATATCGGAGCAAACGCCTTAAAAGCACACGGGTTAAGGCTGGATATTCACGCAAAAAACATTGCAAATATTGATACGCCAAATTACGTCAGACGTATTCCCGTGTTGAATGCAACAGAAGACATTTCTTTTCACGGATTGATGAATTCTATGAAAGAAGATGTTTTTGGTGTAGGTACATTGCCTTACTTGCAGGGTGGGGTAACCTTTAACGGCTGTGTTGAAGACCCGACACTGGGTGATAGAATTTATAAACCGGGGCATCCGGATGCTGACGAAAATGGTTATATCAGAGCATCCAATGTAAATGCCATGGTAGATATGGCAGATGCAATTCTTGCACAAAGAGCTTATGAGGCAAACCTTGCTGTTGTTAATATAACAAAATCAATGGCGTTGAAAGCCGTTGAAATAGGCAGATCATAATTTTGATAAAAAGTAATGCAAACGAGAAGGGCGGCGGATTTAAATCCGCCGCCCTTCTTTTTTATTTGCTGATTATTAATGGATGTTAATTTCAGATTGAACGATTGGTGTATTTGCTTCTTCTAACATAATGCTTAAGTAGAGGAGCTTGTTAGCAGTTGCAGCGTCTAAGTCAATGAATTTACCGCCGGCAGTTACATCAGTTGTAGCAACTATTTCTACGTTAGCCTGAATGTGTAAGTCGCCGTAAGTTAAGTCAACCGGAACGATGTCGCCAACATTAATTGAACCGTCCTGTTTAAGAGATACACCGCCTCTTGAGATATCAAGGATGTCAGAAACATTTTCAGTAGCTTCGAATTCAACTGCGTTCTGATTACCGTCGATGTCAAATCTCATATATTGACGTTTGTCGATTGAGTTGAGGTCATATTCAAATACACGTTGTTTGTATGCATTTTTACCGGTGTTAGTACCTTCATCAATGATGTCATCATCAGAATCGGTGTCAGTATCAGTGTCAGTATCGGTATCTGTGTCGGTGTCAGAATCACTGTCTGCATCAGTATCGGTATCAGTATCAGAATCTGTATCGCTGTCAGCGTCAGCATCTGAATCACTATCTGAATCAGAGTCAGTATCTGTATCAGAATCAGAGTCAGCATCTGAATCGCTATCTGAATCAGCGTCTGTATCACTGTCAGAGTCGGCATCTGAGTCACTGTCAGAGTCAGCGTCTGAGTCGCTATCAGAATCAGCATCTGAGTCACTGTCAGAGTCAGCGTCTGAGTCGCTATCAGAATCAGCATCTGAATCAGTATCAGTATCTGTATCTGTATCTGTATCTGTATCTGTGTCTGTGTCTGTGTCTGTATCCGTGTCAGAATCTGAATCGGTATCAGAGTCAGCATCTGAATCGCTGTCAGAATCAGCATCTGAGTCGCTGTCAGAATCAGCATCTGAATCGCTGTCAGAGTCAGCATCTGAATCACTGTCAGAATCAGCATCTGAATCGCTGTCAGAGTCAGCATCTGAGTCGCTGTCAGAGTCAGCATCTGAGTCGCTGTCAGAGTCAGCATCTGAGTCGCTGTCTGTATCAGTATCAGTGTCTGTGTCGGTATCAGTATCAGAATCTGAATCGGTATCAGAATCTGCATCTGAATCGCTGTCAGAATCAGCATCTGAATCGCTGTCAGAGTCAGCATCTGAATCGCTGTCAGAATCAGCATCTGAGTCACTGTCAGAGTCAGCATCTGAATCGCTGTCAGAATCAGCATCTGAGTCGCTGTCAGAGTCAGCATCTGAATCGCTGTCAGAATCAGCATCTGAATCGCTGTCAGAGTCAGCATCTGAATCGCTGTCAGAATCAGCATCTGAGTCGCTGTCTGTATCGGTATCAGTATCTGAATCTGTGTCAGTATCTGTGTCAGAATCTGAATCGTTATCAGCCGGTTCATCATCTTCTTCATCTTCAGGAACAACTAAGTTATCATCATCTTCACCGCTAGGGTTGTCTGTTCCGTCATAATTTTCATCATCACCCTGTGAGCTGCCGCCGTAATAGTAGTTACGATCGTTTTTATCTTGACCGATAGCTTCAACATCATCAGGTCTTACTGCTTTTGCTCTGATAGAAATTTCAGAACCATTTAAGCTTTTGATTGTATTAGTGCTGTTATCTTTTTCGTAGTATGAAGGACCATCCATTCTATCAAGTCCCATATGGAAGTGATAACCGCCTGCATAAGCATTGTCTGCAACTAATGTTAAATCTTGATCTTTACCCGGTCTTGTTAAGCCGTCACCGTCAATTGTACCGTTTTTGATAACAATTGTTGAATCAGCAGGATTGTCAGGATAGCTTGTACCTAAATCCAATACTGTAACCTTAACACGGTCAGGAGTTACAGAACCGTTAGGACCATAGTAATCATTTGCATAAGTCGGAACTTCACCTAAGTGTTCGATATACATATTTTTACCGCGTCCAACTAAATTAATATTTTTGTCTGCTGTAATTTCTCTGATGTAAGTATCACCTGAGAATTCTGCATTAATGCTGCCTTCTCTTGAAATCATAGCGCATACATTAGTATCAACTTTTTGACCGTCTTTATCAAGACCTTTTACATTGATGTCTTTGATAGCCAGCATATCAACACCGTATTTAGCATTTGGTGTGTAATTTGTTTTGTTGCTGTTCCAGCTTGCATCATTGAATTGACCTTGAGTTTGAACGAATGTCAAAGCGTTATCTGCTTCACCGATGTTGCCGCTTGCGATGATTGAAATGCCTGCACCTTGAACATTTGGAGTTGAACCGTTGCCTTTGTTCAAGATATCGTATGCTGTAGCACCTTTGTTTGCAGCATCATCAGCTAACAAAATTACTCTGCCGTCAGCGTGAATGTAATTTACATTCATATCTTTGTTCAAGCTAGCCATATTAGCTAATGAACCATTGCCTGTGCTTTTTGCTGAAATAACGCCGTCAATTGATGTGTTAATTGATTTTGTTAAATCTCTCTGGTCAACACCGATGCCTGTGCAAACACCACCGTCACAAGGTCCAACTTCTTCACCAATTGAACCGTTTACTACATTGATGTTTAAGTCTGCACCGTTGTTTGTTTTGATTAATGTTTTTTCTACACCGAAGTTTAATAAGTCGCCGTTATCAACATTGATTGTAACATCACCGTCAGCATTGATGTAATTGTTGTTATCAGTGTTGTCGCCGATAGTTACGTTAGAATCTGAGTTTGTAATGATAACAGTACCTTTATCATAAGTTGTAGCATTACCCATAATATCAATGCCGCCTTTGCCAGTATTAGTCATTGCTAATTTGCCTTCAGCGTTAAGGATATCACCTGTGCTTGCTACATCAATACCATTTTCACCGTGGTTAGTAATTGTAACATCACCTAACTGGTTAGCAACTCTGCCTTCAATATTGATGCCGTTGCCAGTTGTGTTTGTAAGTTCAATGTTGCCGTGTGAGTAGTTTGCAATGTTTGAACCTGCACCTGTTGTAATACCGTTAGATGCTTTGATTACGATGTTGCCTTCTGTTGCTGAAAATTCGTTTGCAACATTCATATTATCTGTGTTAACTAATTTATTAAACAATGCATCAGCTTGAGCATGTGGATCGTAAGTTTCAGTTACTTTGTTAACCGGTTTGCCGTTTTCAAAAACTGCTTCGATTTTAGAAGCCTGGAATTGTTCGCCGCCGTTGTCAACACCTGCTGCGATTACTGCGTTTTCACCAACATTTACAACGCCTGCGTTGATGTTAACATCGCCTTGAGCCATGATTTTACCATCAACATTAACAACTGCTTTTCCATCTATTGTTAATGCACCCGGATTCCAGTTAGCATTTGTTACACCATCATTAGCAAGTGTTTGAGCTGCTGTTTCTACAGAATTGTATAATTTGTTGAATGAATTTGTGTCAGGTGTGTATACTGATAATGAACCAACATTTAATACACCGCTTGCACCAACAACCATACCGTTTGGAGAAACGAAGATAAGGTGACCGTTGCTGAGTGCGCCGTTTTCACTCTGTAATGCATTAAGTACACCGTTTATGTTGATTTGATTTTTAACTACGTTTACGAATGTTTTTACATCCTGAGTTTTGAAATAATGAGTAACATTGTTACCATCAACAGAACCGCCGGATTGGAAGTATTGGAAAATCATATTAACAACGTCGCCTTTGCTAACGTTGAAGTTATCATATTTTTTGAACCCGATATCACCTTTGAAACCGTCAGGTCTAACATTATAAGTGTGACCGTCAATGTCAGGTTTAACACCTGTGATATCAGTTGCTGCTGCCTGTAAATAAACTGCCTGTGACATTAAGAATAAGCATGTCAATGATGATGCTAACAGTTTGTTTTTGTAAATTCTTTTTTGTGTGTTTTGATTTCCCATAATAATCTCGCATTCTATTATTTCTACAAATATTGTTTTTCCTGTATACTTTAATAAAGAATTTTTTGTTTTAAAAAGTGCTATTTTTTTACGCTAAATTTACATTTGTTAATACAATAAATACAAAGAATACACTATTTATTTAATAAATATTTACAAAGTATATACATTGTAACGAAATGTAAAGTTGAATTTTACGGCTGAAACCCGCTGTTTACGGGGCTTAGGGAAAATTGTCACAAATTTCCTCTGATTTTTCTGCAATTTTGTGCCGTAAAAATTTTTATATATTTTATAGAGATGTATAAAAACCAATGCAGTATAGTGCTGAAGAAAGGATTTTATTATGGTTGATGGAGTGAACAATGTGCATTTCTCCGGAGAGGATCCAAAGAAAAAGAAACTAAATGAACAACCGCCACTGATTGTTCCTTTAGATATTAGTTTGGTCTCCGAAGAGAAATTGAAAGACGACATGATGTTGAAGGGACTTACTATTCAAAAAACAGGACCCGACATTGTCGACAACGAGGATGACAGAAAAAAAGCAATTAAGATGCAAAAAGAAGCCATACGTGAGGATCTGGATGTCTCCAAACGTGCGGCAAAAAGACTTGCAAAAAATGACGTTATGTCTGCTGTCGCAGAAGAGGTTGTAAACCGCAGTACTTATTATATTGATGAAGAAGCATATAATAAGGCTGTGGCAGAAGACCCGGACGGTTATCATGTATTGTTAGACAGCAAGTACAAAAAAGTTCTTAATCAAAGAGTTTTTGACAGTGCTTTTGAGGGACGTCAAAGGGACAAACAAGGCAATTTGATTAATGAAGGTACTTTGAATTCTGACAAATTGAAACAGATGGCAATAGATTTAGTCGGTGACGACGATTACAAATTAGACCTTGATGAAAACAAGGCTGGAGCAGCAGCAGCCGGATTGACAAATAAAAAAGGTAATGTACGTCGTAAAGACGCCCGTATATTCAGACATATGTTCAGAGATATGGGATTTGCTTATGAAAAAGATAAGACCGCGGCAAAACGATTATTGCATGTCGGTAAAGGGGTTGCAATGGGCGCCGCATCCGGTGCATTAATCAGCCCTGTAGTATCTGAAGTAACGGGCTGGTTAGGCTTGTCCGGTACTGTCGGCGGCGTTGTTTCCGGTTTTGTAACCGGTCAGGTATCAGGTAAAGTTGCCGGTTTTGTTGAAGGACAGATTTCCGGTAAGGCTGATTACGCAGGAACGGCAGAATATTCCGGCAAAGCAGACTACTCTGGAACAGCAGAATATTCCGGCAGTGCGGACTACTCTGGCAGCGTAGATTATTCCGGTCAGGCAGGATTTCAAGGCAGCGTGGATTATTCCGGCAGTGCGGACTACTCCGGCAGTGCGGATTACTCTGGCAGCGTAGATTATTCCGGTCAGGCAGGATTTCAGGGCAGTGCGGATTACTCCGGCAGCGTAGACTATTCCGGTCAGACAGGATTTCAGGGCAGTGCGGATTACTCCGGCAGCGTAGACTATTCCGGTCAGACAGGATTTCAGGGCAGTGCAGATTACTCCGGCAGCGTAGACTATTCCGGTCAGACAGGATTTCA
>CALUQX010000010.1 GCA_944323045.1 Candidatus Gastranaerophilales bacterium
GGCGGGAACGACGAGGCTCGAACTCGCGACCTCATGCGTGACAGGCATGCGCTCTAACCAAACTGAGCTACGCTCCCTTATTCTGAGGTTCCCCTCTTTTCAATGTCTCTCGACATTTATTATTATAGCTCGCTGATTTTTTTTTTGCAATACCTTTTTCCTATTTTTTTTGAAAATTTTTCGAAAATCTATACTTTTTATATTTCTACTAATTCTCAGCCTTATTAGTTTAACATTACAAAGAGGCGCCGGATTTTAATCCGGCGCCTCTCTCTTATTATCCTAACTTAATTATAAAGCGGTGCTAGTTTCTTTGATTGCTGTGGAATTACACCTTCTTCTATTGATTGATATACTCTGTAATCGATTACAGGGAAACAGTTATCAATACTTTCGATTTCTTTCAGCGCAGCATCATCTATATTACCGCTTTCTATCATATCTGCGATTTTTTCAAATCTGTCGACATGTTCTCTGAATCTATCTGTTGCGTAATCTTTCGCCTGCCATGTCGTAATCAAGAACGGCCAGTCAGAACTTTGCAGTAACAGATTTTCTCTTGCTAACTGATTTAATGCTCTGTGCAACAGTTTATCTTCAGGTATCTCCAGATATCTGTCTACAATTTTGTTTATTCTCTTTTCACAAGAATGTATAATCGGCCACATCCATTCAGTCAAATGGTTCTGCCATACGTAGAAGTGTCCACCCTGTCCCCATGAACTTTCAGGTATCTGGATCGCTTCTGTTGGCGGATGAGCATGGATATATTCGCCGGCAGTCATTCTTTCTACTTCTGGTAAGTATGTGTGGAATTTCTTAATAACTTGTTTAATGAATTCAACACCTTCAAACCACCAGTGACCGAACAATTCTGTATCAAATGAAACCATCACTAAACCTTCTTTGCCATTGTGTGACATTTTGTAGTCATTTAACAGATGATAAATCAATGTTGTGTAGTGATCAGAGTTTTCATTTACTTTGTTTAATGCAAGTACCGGATCGTAAAGCATTTTGTCACCTAAATCTGTTTTTGGTGAAGTTATTCTCCAGTAATGCATGCCTGAATTGCAGTCTTTTCTGTGGAATTCACGATAGCAGCCGTCACCCGGATAACCGTCAGCGGCTGACCAGACTTGATAACCTGCACGGTCATTTCTGCCCATTACTGCAACTTGTGCATCCGGCAGCCAGTATGCAGAATATGTGTCATATCCGGTTGCAGGACGTTCCGGCAGCGGTATATATTCAATGTTGCCATATACACCGATTACACGTCTGTTACCGATTGAGTTACCGCCTTCTATAACGTGAGATTCTGTAAAGAAATATTCTATATCGTTATTCTGCAGGGTAACTTCAATTGCCGGTCTCCAGTGTTTTTGACCGTCTTTACCGATATATTCATAGCCCTGTCTGTATGCACATTCCGGAAGCCAGCAGCCTTTTGCTTTCTTACCGAATAATCTTTTTGTTGTGTCTGAGCCCACTTTAAATTGTGCGTTCAGATTGCTGTCAGTTGCTAATAGCGGTGAAAATCCGTGAGTAGCACCGGATGTCGTAATTTCAATACAGCCGAGATCTTGATATTTTTTAAATTGACCTATCAAATCTTTTCCGTATTTATTTACAAATGAATCTTTAATATGGTTAAACCAGTCAAAATAATATTTTGCAAGGTATTTCAAATGCTGAGAATGCGGAACTTTTTCATCCGGATATCTTTCAAGGTCTTTTGCAACTTTTGCAATTCTTGAATCCAAATACTTCACAAATCCATCTTTAAGATATTCATCGTTAAGTTGTTCTGCAAGTATTGGTGTTATACCAACAGTTAATTTTGCTTTAATACCTTCATCATACAATTCAGAAATTGCATTCAAAAGAGGTACATAAGTTTCAGCCATACATTCATAAAGATTTTCTTCCCCGAAAGGCCACATACCGGCTTTTCTGTAATATGGAAGGTGACTGTGTAACATAAATACGAATTGTCCTACTGACATGTTTTGCCTCCGTTTGCTTCTCTTCAAGATAATTTTATACTACGCAACTTTATATATAATATGTATAGCACAAAAGGGTAAAAAAGATAATGCTATAGAACTAATTCTTGTGAATAATGTTACAAAAGTTAAAATACTGTGCCAGTTCAGACTTGAAATTCTGATATTATTTGTTATAATAATTTTGCTCACATCCTCGGGTAATGGGCATCGTCATTAAATGCCCCAAGAGTTAGAAAGGTAAATTCAATTATGGCAAACATTAAATCTGCTAAAAAAAGAGTGTTAATAGCTGAAAAAAACAGAATTAGAAATGTAGCATTCAAATCTTCTATCAAAACTGCAGTTAAAAAAGTTTTGGAATTAGCTAAAGGCGAAGACAAAGAAGCTTTGAATTCAGCTATGTCTAAAGTTTATCAGCTTTGTGACAAAGCTGTTGTAAAAGGTATTTTGCATAAAAATACAGCAGCTAGAAAAAAATCAAGATTAACACTTGCAGTTAACAAATTAGCAAAATAATTGACTGAATTATCAGACGGCGGCGGATTGAAAAATCCGCCGCCGTCCTGTTTTATCTATTACTCTTAAATAACAAAATTAAATAAATCCTGAATATTTATCTCAAAAGCATTTGCAATAGCTTCAAGATTTTTGACTGTAATATTAGTCTCACCACGTTCAACCATACCGATAAAATTTCTGTTTAAATCAGCAAATTCCGCTAGTTTTTCTTGAGAAAACTTGCGTTTTTGTCGTTCTATACGAATTTTCTGACCGAGTTTTTCAACGGTATTTTGATTGATTTGATTATCCATTTCATAATTCTAGTAACTAATATATTGACATTCTACACAATATAATAGTAATATGATTAATATATTAGTTATATTTTAAAAAAGGAGGCATATTTATGAATACCATAAGACATTCAAAAATGTTATTTAAATCGGTGCAAAACACAATACCAAAATTTACACACGCTGAAGGTAGAACGCTTACTCATCATTACACATAATCACCTCCTGATTAGGAGGTGATTATGTGTGCCTGATGCGATTCGAACGCACGACCTTTTCCTTCGGAGGGAAACGCTCTATCCAACTGAGCTACAGGCACATTACTGACCGGAAAGTATTACGGTAAAATCAGTTTCGCCGCAATAATAATTGTTAGGATCATATACAAATTGCAGTCCGCTGAATCCCGGCACCTTCTTATTCAGCCAGTTGTAATATTCATTTGTAATCTTATACGAATGTGCTATAAACTGTGAATGAGAACGGTTGGATTCGCCCGTACATTTTACCTCAATACCTAAACTTTTAAATGCATTGATTAATTGACGTGCATCTTCTGCTCTGTCTGACGCATACATTACACTAGCCACAAAATGTGCTGTTTCATCAATTGCGGCACTGTCTCTATAAATTAAGCGATTAACAACTTCCTGAGTTTTTTCCGGATCTAAAATCCAATAACTTATATATCCTCTCTGATTTGGCGCCCCCGGCAGCATTGCTATTTCTATTTTATTCATATCAATGTGTTTTGCAAGTGCTGCATATTGAGACATTTCATACACAGACATATCTGTTTTTATATACTTTCTTGCAACATTAATTATATCCGGAATTTTTGTTATAACAGCAGGAGTCTTTAATGCCTCAAGCAATCCGCGCATAAACCATTGCTGTCTTTGGGTTCTGCCAATGTCGCCGAGTGCATCGTGTCTGAACCTTAAATACCCGACAGCCTCTTCGCCGCTCAAATGGTGTGTGCCTTTTGACAAATTAATATGCAAATTACCGGCATAATCATTGTAATGCATCGGCTTTTCAACATATATATCAATACCATCCATTGCGTTAATTATTTCTTTTACCGCGCCGTCATGTACCATTATGTATTTGTCAATATGAACACCTAATGTATCTTCTATAGTTTCTTTAACCATGTCAATGCCGCCTATTGCATGCGCTGCATTGATTTTATTAATCCCTTGATTGTGCGGAAGATAAACTTTACTATCACGCGGAATTGATAATGCGTTTATGGATTTTGTACGCGGGTCGATATTGAAAAGTATAATTGTATCAGTTCTTGTTCCTTTCCAAACATCAGCAACGTTATCGTTATTTGAATCTACACCCAAGAATAAAATATTCTGTCTCTTTGGACCAAACGGCATTGCAAAATCCGCATGTTCCTTATTTTTACTGCTTCTTGTCAAATTCATAAATATTTTGGTTACGATTGAATCACCGCCAAAATGTTCTTCTAAAAAGCTTTCATTATCCGCAAAAATAAAAATACCTAGGAGCACTCCTATAAATATTATCACCATCAAAGTAAGAATTCTTATAAATGAGCGTTGTTCATCTCTTGCTCTTCTTGCTTTTTCTATTGCTTCCTGCGCAATTCTCTGCGGACTAGGGTTTTGTTCATTTAAATTATTTGTTGTCATATTTTTTATCCTGAGTTTATTTTATTATTTTAATTGAAATAAATTTAATTTACATCAGGTAAAGTTATGATTTTCAAAAAACTTTACTGATTAAGAAAGTTGAGACTAGTGAAAAATAGATAGCAAGTCCTATAACGTCGATAGTAGTAGCAATCACAGGACCTGACGCTACTGCAGGGTCTATATTCATGCTTTTGAGTGCAAACGGTGTAAATGTACCTATTACTGTAGCCATAGTCATATTAACAGCCATTGCAATTCCGACAATAATACCGAGTTCTATATTATGTTGCCACCCCCATGTCGCAAAAGTTACCAGCAGCCCGAATATACTGCCGATAGCCAAACCAATAAACATTTCTCTCAACATATGGTGAAACGCAGAACTCAACGTTACCTGACCGGTAGACAGACCGCGTACCATAAGTGTAATGCTCTGTGTACCTATATTTCCGCCTAATCCGGCGAGTAAAGGCATAAATATAGCGATTATAGGCAAAGCATTTAATGTATGGTCAAAATGATGTGCTACATTTACCGCAACAAATTCACCAAGAAGAGTTATAAAAAGCCATGGAGTTCTTGCACGTATTGCCTGAAAAATATTACCAGAAAGAATCTCATCTTCGTCTACGACTTCCGTTGAAATACCTGAAGACTGATAGATTTCTTCAGTTGTTTCTTCTTCAAACAAATCATGCACATCGTCCCACGTAATCATACCTTTAAGTCTGTTGTACAAATCAACTACCGGAAGTGCGCTATATTGGTATTTCATAAATTCATCAATAATATAGTCACTGTAGTCATCAACATGCAGTTTAACAATGTCGCTTATCATTATTTCTTCTACTGTTTTGTTGATAGGAGAAGTCAGGAGTTTGCGTAACGAAACAACACCCAGCAGGTGATTTTGTTTATCGACAACATAGACATAATAAAGCTCCATATTATCTTTTTCGGCTTTTATGCGTATATGATTTAAGACATCCTGAACAGTCATTTCAGAATTCACGGTCAGGACAGTCGGGTTCATAATACCGCCAGCAGTATCTTCGTTATATGTGAGCAGTTCTCTAACTTCATCTGAAAATTTTTGCGGAAGTTTGTCTAAATATGTTTCACTTTCATCCTCTTCCATATCACCGAGTACATCGGCAGCAGCATCGTGCGGCAGTTTTGTGATAATTTTTGATGCCATTTCTTCATCAATATCACCGAGAAGTTCTACCTGCATCTGCGGGGTTAAATATTCCATCAAATCGGCGGCTTCATCAAGCTCCAGAAGTTTGAAACACTTTAAACGCTCATCAGGTTTCAATTCCTGAAAAATATCCGCCAAATCCGCAACGTGATAACTGCCGAGTTCTTCCTTTAACTGGGTAAGCGTCTCGTCATCCATTATTTCACGTAAGCGTTCGACTATATTTGGAATATTTATCATACCATGATTATAATACAAACAGAAAAAATATTTCAGCGAACTGTGGTAGCTTTGCTGAGAACTGTTGTATTAGAACAAAGCATTCGGGTATTTTTTATAAGATATAAAATTTTATCTAGCCTGCGTTACGATATGTTCTTATCGCTGTGTCAAGTATAAGTTTATTCATATTCAAAGTTTTCTTTAAACCGAGTGGTTTGAACGCCTGAGCATCGTCATATATTCCCGGAAAATTGTCAGCAGCGCTTGCAGGTTTCTTTACAGGAGGCATTTTTTTCAGTTGACGGTCAATATTTTCCATAGCTAATCTTGCGGCTCTATCTACTTCCTGTGCTGATGGTATGTAAAGAGATATTTTGTTAATATTTGGCATGATTGCCTCCTTTCACCTTTTGCGTAACCTTCATAATAAAAAATAATGTTTTCTTATTAAAACATTTTTTTTGAATTTTTTGCTAGTTTGTTATTAATCTTTACAATTAACAAAAGATTAGAAATTTTTAAAATAACGGATACAGAATAAATTATCAATATAATGTAAAATTCCAAAAGCCCCGATTAGCGGGGCTTTTGGTAAACTGTCTATTTGAAAAATAAACTTATTTGATTTCAACAGATGCACCAGCAGCTTCAAGTTGTTTTTTGATAGCTTCAGCATCTTCTTTTTTGATGCCTTCTTTAACTGGTTTTGGAGCAGCATCAACTAAATCTTTAGCTTCTTTCAAGCCAAGACCTGTGATAGCACGTACTTCTTTTAATACAGCGATTTTGTTAGCGCCAGCAGATGCTAAGATTACGCTAACTTCAGTAGCTTCATCAGCTGCTGCTTCGCCTGCTGCTGCCGGAGCTGCTGCTGCAACTGCTACAGGAGCTGCTGCTGATACGCCGAATTTTTCTTCCATAGCTTTTACTAATTCAGCTGCTTCTAATAAAGTTAATTTTTCAATTGATTCTAAAATAGTTTCTACGTTACTCATTTGTTTTCTCCTTGTTATTTTTTTAATTTGTTAGTTACTAATTTGTTTTGCACCGACTTATTTAGTTTTTAAGTCATTGCTGTTTGTTAGGTTTGTTAGACCCGAATTTCTGAGGAAAAACAGAGTCTAAGCTGTTTTCTGGTCTCTAACAGCAGCCATAGCACGTGTAAGTTGAGCCATAACCGCATTGATAGAGTTTGCGATACCTGATGCCGGTGAGTTGATTGAACCAAGAATTTTTGCGTAAAGTTCTTCTTTTGAAGGTAATTTTGCCAAGTCTTCAGCTTCACTTGCTGATAACAATTTACCGTCTAAAGCACCGCCTAAAATAGCACCTTTTTTAGTATCTTTAATGAATTTTGAAACTGCCTTTGCAGGACTAACCTGATCATCAAACCCGAAAGCTATAGCAATTGGTCCTTTTAATGAATCAGCGAGGATTTCATACGGAGTTCCTTTGATTGCTATTTTAGCTAAGGTGTTTTTAGTTACCATGTAGTCGCCGCCTTCTTTTTGAAGTGAACGTCTCAAGTTTGTGATTTCTTCTACACTGTAACCTTTGTATTCTGTCAGGATAGCTACCTGGGCTTTTTCAACTTTTGATTTAATTTCATCTATTTTTTCTGATTTAAAAGCTTTTGTTGCCATTTTTAGCTCCTTTGTTATATTTTTATCGACCTATTTTTTTACATATACAAAAAAGACTTTGCAATATGTTTTTAACCGCAAAATCTTACACAATTTATATATTTCGACTGTAATATTTTTCTGTGTAACCTCGGTAAGCTTTTTATTTTTAAGGGTTGGTATATTTGAGATTGCCTTCTGGTGATAGCGGCTATTGCCATTTAATTACCGGATTCCGGCTAACCTTATATTTCCGTCCCGCTTACTGTCTGCGGTTGTATACTTATACTAGCAGAAAAATCTTGAAAATCAAGTGGTATCTTAATTTTTCTTAACTATTGACCAAACTTTGTCACTTTCATCTATTGAGTATGTTCCTTTTAATACAGTTACGAATTTTCTCGTCTTCAAAAATTCATAGCGTAATTGGAAACTTCCGAGGCAAACGATTTCACCCGGCATTTTTAACGACACCAGTTTGTTTAGTGTTGTAAACACCTTTTTGATATCTGCTTTATTTTCATAAGGCTCTATCGCAATATAAGTGGTGAGTGTCATCTGGCTTTTGAGGACAAATTCGTCTATTTTAGCCATTAATGCAAGCAGGTAGCTTAAAACATCATCTACCCGTTCAAATTGCGGGCATAATAGCAGAAACTGCTCTCCTGATTTTGCTACCTTGCAGTGCGGAAGTTTTGACAGTGCATAATAAATCTGTTTATCAACTTCTTTTTCTTTATTTTCTTGCAAATCAGTACTCTGTTCTGCCCAAAAAGCATTACCCAGTACATTTTTTAAATTATAACTTACTAAAATGGCAAAATTAGAATTTTTCAACTGTTGTTTTTCGTAATCATCCTGCAATTGTTTATTAAATAATTCTTCTTGATCTCTGGCTACTTTATCTATGATAATATCAATTTTAGTAATCTGCTTTTCAAAAAATCCGTGTAACTGTGCACCGCCATAAATTACAAGCAGCGCAACAATATCAAACAGCAGAATTGAGCCGTCAAGTTTGACGCCGCCAATTTCTATCAGTCTTTTATAAAATATCTTAACCAATCCTGAAATAAAGTCAGAAAGCGGCTCTACAAAATTTAAAAATTGATGATTGATTAAATCCAAAAACCAGTGCAACGTCACCAGAAATATTACAACAAATAATAAAATTTGAATCAGGAACACAATATTTATAAATAACTGCCACATTTTTTTCTGTGCATAATAAAATTTAAGCATAAGCTAAATCCTCATTAACCTAACAAAATATTATCAATTAAACGAACGCTGCCGATTTTTAGCGCGATGAATACCTGAGTATTTTCATCTGCAACAGTTTTTTCTTCCAAATTATTTTTGTCACGAAATTCCAGATATTCAAGATTGTGATGTTCATTCAAAAATTCATAAGCCGTTTCTGTAAGTGCATGAACATCAGTTATGCCTTTATCATAACAAGCTTTTATATTGAAAAGAATCTTACTTAAGGCAAGTGCTTCTTTTTTATCTTCTTCCGAAAGATATTTATTTCTGGAACTCAATGCCAGTCCGCTTTCTTCTCTGACTATCGGACAAGGAATAATTTCCACAGGAATATTCAAATCCTTAACCATTTTTTTGATTATGATAAGCTGTTGTGCATCTTTCTGTCCAAAAAATGCGTAATCAGGCTGCACAATATTAAACAGTTTATTAACAACCGTACAAACGCCGTCAAAATGTCCTACACGGGATTTGCCGCAGAGTTTATCCACATAAAAATACGGAGGAATTACATATGTAAGAAAGTCATTAGAAAGAATATGCCCTTCGCCGTACATTTCTTTTGGTGACGGTGCAAAAACTATATTTACGCCCGCGTCATTACACAATTTTTCATCAGCATCCAGAGTCCTTGGATATTTGTCCAAATCTTCTCCAGGACAGAATTGGATAGGGTTTACAAATACTGAAACTACAGTTCTGTCACATTTTCCAACACTCTTCTTGATAAGGCTTAAGTGACCGGCATGCAAAGCTCCCATTGTAGGAACAAGTCCGACTGTCAAACCTTCTTTTTTCCAGCTTTTTATCTGCTCTCTGACTTCTTCTATTCTATGTAAAATCATTTTACAACACCTCGTACTTTTATAATAACATAAAAAGAATACTTATAAAATGATTTTTACAAAGAAAAAACAATCCGAATAAAAAAACGAATGGCGCCCTTTAAATAAGAACGCCCTCGAAAAATATGTAACAAAAAATTTAAATCTAAAGTTTTTAAGACAATCCCAAAGATATTTTATTGCTGGTGGACACCATATTCATAGCAGCATACATGCCTTGCTGAGAACTTTGAATAGATGAATACTGTTCATCCAGAGTCATTAATTCGTTCAAATATGAAGACAGTGTGGATAATCTTGTCGGATTACCTTCGGCTTCTTCAAGCAATGTTTCCAGCTCTGCACCGATATCATCAAGAATTTCGCTTATATCAGCGTCACTTGATACGGTTACACCTACTTGCGATGCCAGAGTTTTTGCTCTTGAAAGAATTTCGCTCTCTGATGAGTTTTGCTGCTGTCCGCCATTTTGAGATTGTTTTTGTGCTTCAGCCTGTGAAATTTTTGACTGGGCTTCGGATTCTGTCATACCGTCAGTTACTGGAATTCCTAATGCCTCAAGTTTAGCTTTTGTTTCATTACTAATTGAAGATTTTTTAGTTAGAACTTCACTTGCCGCAGTACTGCCTGCGCTGACTGATGAGATTGATGTTGTCATAAAAGCACATCCTTTCTTTTAACTATTCTCTCTCTTAAAAACTAAGACAAATAGTTAAACGGAATGCTTTCAGAAAAACTTTAGCGATTTTGAGGTAATATGAAGAAATATTTACTAAAAATTATACAGGCTAACAAATATGCCGCTTAAATTGTTCTAATTCATCTTCACTTAATTTAAAGACCTCATTATCGTTTGGATAACTGCCGTTTTTAACATCTTCATTGAACTGTTTAGCACAATTTAAAATAAGTGATTTCATATCACCGTAGCGGCGGGCAAATTTAGGCTTAAAGTCAGAGAATTTACCGAATAAATCATCACAGACAATAACCTGCCCCGTGCAATATCTACCAGCGCCGCAGGAAATTGTCGGAACAGTAAGATTTTCAGATATATATTTAGCACTTTCCTCTGGCACCATTTCAAGCACTATTGAAAATACACCGGCTTGTTCAAGTCTTGAACACTGGAACAAAATATCAGATGCGGCCTCAAATGATTTTCCCTGAATATTATATCCGCCGATTGTATTCAAAAACTGAGGAGTAAAACCAACATGTCCCATAACAGGAATTCCGCATCCTACAAGACGTCTTATGACTTCATAAATATATTCATCAGCACCTTCAATTTTTACAGCATTAGCACCGAGTTTAATCATTTCACCACAATTTTTAATCGCTGTTGCAACATCCGTATGATAGCTTAAAAAAGGCATATCTGTTACAACCATTGCATGATTAACACCTTTTGCCACAGCTTTTGTAAAAATTTTCATCTCGTCAACCCCGATTGCATGAGTTGTTTCATACCCGAGCGCTGTCATTGCAAGGCTGTCGCCGATTAATATAACATCTATACCGGCTTCATCAATATATTTGGCTGTTGAATAATCGTAAGCTGTCAGCATAGAAAATTTTTCATTATTGTCTTTAATTTTTTGAATTGTTCTAACAGTTACTTTTTTAGCCATTATAGTTTACAATCCTGTTTTTCTATTTCTCTTGCAGTAAAAAACAATGTTTTGTCGTTTTTGTGTTCTTTTTTAAACCAGCAGTAGATAGCTCTTGCCACACGGTTGGAACTGTGTCTTACAAGTCCTTCGCGGCTGTCTTCTATTAACTTTTTAGAGAAAAGTTTTATACCCAACCGTTTAATATTTTCAGTATCAATTTTTACAGGGAAAGAACCTGACTGCTGATATTTTTGGGCGAGATTTGCCGGCAGATAGTCATTAACCAGTACTGCATCAATAATATCACGGCTTCCGGCATGTTGGATTAATGCTTTTAAGTGGTCAGACACACTATATCCGTCAGTTTCACCCGGCTGAGTCATTATGTTGCAGACATAAATCTTTTTAGCATGAGATTTTGCAATTTCATCAGCTATCTCTCTTATGATAAGGTTAGGGATTACACTTGTATAGAGGCTTCCCGGACCAAGAATTATCAATTCAGCATCTTTTATAGCAGCAATAACATCTGACAACGCTTTACAATCAGCAGGGTCAGTGTATAATCTTTTGATTCTGCCGTGAGCTTCCGGAATATTGGATTCTCCATGGATTATACGTCCGTCTTCCATTTCTGCAACTAATTTCATATCATCCAGAGTTGAAGGCAGAACACGACCTCTGATGGATAAAACATTTGAAGATTCTTTAACAGCGCGAACCATATCGCCTGTGATAGCACAAAGCGCTGTCAAAAACAGATTGCCGAAACTGTGACCTTCCAGACCTTCTCCTGATTTGAATCTATACTGAAACAGTTTTGTAATCAAATCTTCATCATCTGCAAGTGCTGCAATACAGTTTCTTATATCTCCCGGAGGCAGCATACCCATTTCTTCTCGCAGTCTGCCGGAGCTTCCGCCGTCATCACCAACTGTAACAACTGCAGTTACATTATTTGTTATATGTTTAATTCCTCTTAATAACATAGAAAGTCCTGTACCGCCGCCTACTGCAACAATTTTAGGACCTCTGTTTAACTTTCTTCTTCTATATAAAGATTCTAACAAAGTTTGATTATCTTTACCGTCAAGAATAGATAAATTAGTTTTTTCCCAGCCTTTAAAAAATAATGCCGCACCGAACATCAATACGGAAAATGCAAGCCATTCTGTTGAGGCATGAAGAGCAATTTTGCGGATAAATTCCATTGTATAAAATATCGGCTTGATATCAATTAAAATCAATACACCTAAAGTCATCATTGCTGCCCCTAAAAAGATCAGCATAAACCATCTTTTTACCTGTAAACCAGGGATTAGCCATCTTGCATCTTGAGGTATTCTTACATTATTTTTTAATTTCATCATCATTATTTCATCCTATACCCAGCCTGATTCGCACACGTTTTTGTAATTTACAGGGAGCGGGGAAACCACTTCCTTTGCGGCTTTAGCCAGTTCTAAAGCATTGCTGATTCTGTTTGTAAAGTGAATAGTGTCGGCATTAACTACAGTTTTGCCGCCTTCATTATTGTAGACCTGTGAATTTGACAGTAACAGTTTTAAGCGTGAAATTGAAGTTTCTGTGTTTTCAATATCATTAGCCGAATAATCAACTGTACCGTCAAGATTATAAATTTTATTCAGAGAAATTTCCTGAGCAACCGGAATATTGACATATTCTGCGGCTTTTTCGGTTACATCACCTGCTGCGCCGTAATATACAAGCCATTTAGAACATTTTTTAACAGCTTTTGCAATTGCGCAGGCAAAGTTAAAATCTTCAGATGCCTGTTTATACATAGCGCCGTGCGGGCGGACATGTTCTATTTCAAGTTTAAAGCTTTTTGCAAAAGACATCAATGCTCCAACCTGATAAATAACAAGTGCTTCAATTTCATCTTCTGACAATTCCATTGGTCTGTAGCCAAACCCTTGAATATCATCAAAGCCTATATGTGCGCCTATAACAACATTCTTCTCTTTAGCTTTTAATAACGCATTTTTGATAGTTAAAGGATCGCCGGCATGAAATCCGCATGCTATATTAACAGAACTTACATAATCCAGAAGTTCAAATTCACTGTTATTTTTATAAATCCCGAAACTCTGGGCTAAATCACAATTAAAATCAATATTTTTTATAACTTTTCTCTCTAGAGTATTTTGCATATTTCTGTATTCCATTATTACTGATGAAATAATTATACTTAGTAAATAAATTAATGCCACAATTTTTACATAAATTTAATATGGCATAAGTTTTACTGAATAGCAGAAATGTATTTACATCATATTAAAGAATCTCTTTTGCGATATTGTACAGTTTTTTCAATTTTTCATCATCCATTACAGAAATTATATTTAAGATTTTCTTTTCCAATTCATTACGTGAGTCTTCACTGCCAATAGTAAATAAATCGACATATTCCACACCCAAAGCTTTTACCAATTTTTCAATTAAATCACATGACGGAAAACTCTTTGCATTTTCCAGATACGAAATATAACGAAAATCAACGCCAACCTGTTCAGCCAGTTGTTCCTGAGTTAATTTTCGTAACTTTCTGAGTCTTTTTAAATTTTTTGCGAAACCTTGTTTAAACATTTTCTAATATTAAGTTTATAAATTAATTATACAAATATTACTAACTAGTTTATTGAATATAATTGACAAATTTCTAATTAAAATATAGAATTTCAAATAATCACTTAGAATATATAATATTTTTTCAATATTTTATATCAAGTTTTATTTGAGGAGGAAACATGAAATTTAACAAATTATTTTCATTAACTTATAACGAGAGACTTCTGCCGGATAAAAAAGATTTTGTTATATTACGAAAAGGCTTGCTGCTGAAGTTATTCGGGCTTACCAAATGTATTCATCTAAATTGGATATTAGATTTATTGCCATGTAAATATGACTTTGATGATTTTTATCCGCAGCCGCTTGAAAAAGAGCCAGAAGTCTATTTGTCTATAGCAGCTATCCTGAAAAATGAAGCACCATATATAAAGGAATGGATTGAGTTTCATAAACTGGTTGGCGTTGAACGTTTTTATCTTTATGATAACGAATCAACCGATAAGGTAAAAGAAATACTGGCTCCGTACATAGAAGACGGCACCGTTGTTTACACATATGTAAAGGGAACAGTAAAACAAATGCCTGTTTATCAGGATGCTGTTTACCATTACAAATATTCTACACGCTGGATGGCATTTTTAGACCTCGATGAATATCTTTTCCCTGTTGAAAAAGAGTCTTTGCCGGATTTGTTAAAAGACTATGAACAATATCCTGCACTCGTCGCAAACTGGGTGATGTTTGACAGCAACGGGTTATTAGAACATCCTCAGGGCAAGCTTGTTACAGAAACTTATACAAGAGTTTATAAAAATTATAATATTTATGAAAACCACCATGTTAAATCGATTGTAAATCCTAAAAAGGTGAGATTTCTTAATAATCCACATTATTGTTATTACAATTATAATCAATATGCAGTTACTGAAAATGTAGAAAGATGTAAAGGTCCTATTACCAGATATAATTCCGTAAACAAAATCAGAATAAATCATTATTACTGCAAATCCTTGCAAGATTATAAATTGAAAATAGACAGAGGAAGAGCTGACATACTGGAGAAAAGAGAGTTCAATGCACAGGAAGTAAATTTTCAAGAAACCACGCAGGATTATGCAATACAAAAATATCTGCCGGAATTACGGAAACGAATGAATGCATCTGAAGCAGCTAATCACAGAGAGCTTACTGCAACAAATGTATGATATTATCATATTTTTATTGACATTAGCCTGAAAATAAATTAATATTTTTTTGTAATTTAACGGAGAGAGAATATGGCTGATAATTTTAAAACAATAAAGTGTCCTGCATGTCAAAAAGAAATGCATAAAATATTTATTCCGTCCGAAGGTATAAATATAGATATCTGTCTTGACGGATGCGGCGGAATTTATTTTGATAACAGAGAATTTAAATATTTTGATGAACAGGATGAAAATATTGATGAAATTATCAAGGCTATAGAAGGAAAAGAGTTTATAAAGGTTGATGAATCCCTGCCAAGAACCTGTCCTGTTTGCGGCGCCAGAATGGTAAAGAATTTTGCAAGCATCAAAAAGGAAGTCCAAATTGATGAATGCTATTCCTGCGGCGGTAAATTTCTTGACCATGACGAATTAACTAAAATTAGAAAACAATACGCAACAGAAGAAGACCGCTCAGCAGACACAATGGCATATTTATATGATACAGTAGGTGTTAAACTAAAAGCACTAGATGCAGAACGTGAACGCCTTGCTCAAAGCCGCTCCTGGCTGAAAAGATTCTTTGATCACCTCGTTGGCATGGATTCTAAGATATAAAATGCAGCATGTCAGCCTTAATTGTTAATTAAAGTTTATTTAAGTTTCAATGCTTTATGTACTGATTTTAATGCATCTATATAGCATGACAATTCATTGTCATCTTTAGCTGAATTAAGTATCTGCAAAGCTTTTGCATAGAGCGGATTTTTGTTTATTTCAACCTGCTCAAGTTCTATCCCGGCTTCATCAAGCGTGACACCGAGTGCTCCCAATAATTTGTTAAGTGTTGCATATGAAGGGAAATACTTGCCGTTTTCAACACGTGATAAGTGTTTTTCATCAATTTCTGCTTTTTCGGCAAGCGCCTGTTGTGTATAACCTTTAGATTTCCTTATTTCACGGAGTCTTTTACCGAATTCTTTATTGTTCATAACACTCCTTTTTTTATATTTTTAATGAAAAAATTAATTATCGACACGATAATTCCGGCAATATTTTGTAACAAATTTATTTGCACTATTGTCACCTTTTGTTTTTTTGTGCTAGGCTATTGTGCAGTGGAATAGTCACCCTATTTAAAATTGAGTTTTAAATAAATCATCAACTGATTGGTGCTATAAACATCACTTTTATATAGAGGGTGGCAAAAATAAAGAGGAAAAAGATGAAAATGGAGAAGAAGAAATTACTGGTGGCATTATTGCTGTGTACAGCTGTATCATTGCCCTTGAGGGGGTATTCTGCCGAACATGTTTTTGAAGGGACATATCAGGATGTTATTGCCCCTACAGAAAATGGAGGCGCAATATTTAATAATACAGGTGATAGTGCTATTGTTAAAGCAAGTACACAATTCATTAACAATGAGGCATATCGTGGCGCAGGGATTTATAATTACACGGATGCAACTTTAACAGTAGAAGACAATGTCAGATTTGACAACAATAGAGCTGTTGGTGCTGCAGGCGGCGCTGTTCAAAATTTAGGAACAGCAATATTAGGAAATAATCTGATTTTTGAAAATAATACTGCTGCCTGGGGTGGTGCAGCTGTTTACGGCGGCACAAGAGCCGATGCTGGTTCCTCTACTGCTATCGGAAGTGGGGCTATATTCAGAAATAACGTCCTAACTGCTGATGCCTCCTACGGTGGAGCTGTTTTTATTGAAAATGACGAAAATGTCAACGTTTCATTTAATTTAGGAGAAAATTCGACATTTGATAACAACTCAGCAATGGAAGGCGGAGCAATTTATATTAAAAATGCTGTGGATGCAGCGATCGGCGAAGGTGCTAATTTTACAAATAATACCGCAACAAGTGCTGGCGGTGCTGTTTTTAATATTGGTAATACATCTATTGCTAATGCGACTTTTGCTAATAATAAGGCTAATGAATATGGTGGGGCAGTATTTAACCAGACCGGTGGTCAATATACTGTAGGTGCCGGTTCAACATATTCAGGTAATTCTGCCGGACGCGGCGGTGCTATTTATAATTATACAGGCGCTGAATTAACCGTAGAAGACAATGTTTCTTTCTCTGGAAATGAAGCTACAAAAGCCGCCGGCGGTGCTATCCAAAATTTTGGCAGTGCAACATTAGGTAACAATCTGGTATTTGACGGCAATAAAGCTCAATGGGGCGGTGCGGCAATATATGCAGGTGTTCAAAACGGTGGAACATCATCAACTACAATCGGTGATGGTGCAGTATTCACAAACAATACGCTAACTAATACAGGAACAAACGCCGATGCTGTTGGCGGTGCTATATTCGTTGAAAATGATGCAAATGCAACAGTATCATTCGAATTAGGTGAAAATGCATACTTCGGTAATAATTCTGCTAATCATGGCGGTGCTATATACTTCAAACAAGATAATATAACTGCAGCAATCGGCGAAGGTGCAACTTTTGAAGGTAACAGCGCATCTGCTAATGGCGGTGCAATCTGGACTGCGGCTAATCTTGAGTTAACAGATGCAAACTTTGTTAATAACTCTGCAGCAACACTCGGCGGTGCAATCTATAATGACGGCGATTTAACAGTAAGTGGAAAATTCAGCGGTAATTCATCTCATGCTGGTGGTGCTATTTACTCCTATATAGATTCAAACCTGACAATTGGGGATAATTCCGAGTTTTCAAATAATTCAACATTCGCAGAAAAAGGCGATGCTGGCGGAGCTTTATACGTGGATAGAGCCAATCAGCTTGCTATTGGTGATAATGTTAAGTTTATCGGTAACTCTGCGACATCAGAGATTTATAAATATGAAGATGGTGCAGAAGCAAAAGGTGCTGCCGGTGCGGCTTATATCTACCAAACTACTACAACCATCGGAGATAACCTTGTTGTAGCTGATAATAAATCGCAATATGCAGGTGGCGGTCTATATATCTGGAACGAAGGAAAAGAAACCACAATTGGTGAAAATGCAACCTTTATCAATAATACATCCGAAAAATCTTACGGTGGTGCTATCGGAAACTTTGACGGTAAGTTAACTATAGGTGAAGGAGCTACATTCGCTGGTAATTCAGCAGGAGCAGAAGGAGGTGCTATTGCCAATAAGAATTTTAGCGGAACTGATAGTGAACTTATAATTGGGGCAAATTCAAATTTCGATAGTAACTCTGCCGGTACAAACGGCGGTGCTATCTATACAGACACTGCAATTAGTCTTACAGATACCAATTTCACTAATAATACAGCAGGTCAAAACGGTGGTGCTATTTATGCCAATTCGGATTTAACAATATCTGCAGAATCCAAAGATGTTGTGATGGCAGGCAACACTGCGGCTGAAGGCGGCGATATTTATATGAATACAACAGGTACAAACCTTAATCTGAATGCTGCTGAAGGTAAATCAATAACAATTGCAAGCGGTATTTCTGGTTCTACAGGCGGTTACAACATGGTTGTTAATTCGGATGCAGCAAATACAGGTTCTATAATTGTTAATTCTGCTATCCAAAATGCAGCAATTGCGGTTTCCAATGGTACATTCCATCTGGCAGAAGGTAGTGCGTTAAATAATTCAACTCTGGATATGGCAACCGGAACGACTTTAAATACAATAAATAATGCCGTAACAACATTTGACGACAATGTTACTCTGGGAGATGTAAACCTTGCAGTAGATGTTGATCTTGGAAGCGGAAAAGGTGATAATTTTGCTAATGTACAAAAAGGAACAGTCACAGTTACTAATGTAAATGCTTTAGCCAATACAACAGCAAATAACATTTCGCTTAATCTTGCAGAAGCACTTGGTATTGATCCTTCTTCAATGATAATTGCGGATTCGCTGGTATCACAAACCCAGACTGTACTTACTCCAATCCGTTATTTGCAAGGTGGTGTAAGCGCTGACGGAATGATGACTTTTGCTCCAACCGGCAGCGGGTATAAAGACTTCAACCCTGCGGTAATGGCATCTCCTATCGCAGCACAACTAGGAGGATATTTAACTCAGTTGAATTCTTATGATGAAGCTTTCCGTAACATGGATATGTATATGTTAATGACTAAAAAACAGCGTGAAGCTCTAAAATTAAGAAACAAATATGCTGCAGCAGATGCAAATCTTATTTATTCACCTTTAAATACTCCATACAGCGATAAATCAATATGGATGAGACCTTACGGTACATTTGAAAATGTTCCGTTAAAAGGCGGTCCGAAAGTTTCAAATGTTGCATACGGTTCATTCTTCGGCGGAGAAAGCGAATTGTATGACCTTGGCAACGGCTGGGACGGAATGTGGGGTGTTTATGTTGGTTATAACGGCTCACATCAGGCTTATGACGGCATTGGCATTTATCAGAACGGCGGTACTTTAGGCGCTGTTGGTATGGCTTATAAAGGGAATTTCTTCACCGGATTAACCATCAACGCCGGCGCTAATGCGGGTGATGCTAGTACAGGATATGGCACTGACAATTTCTCTATGTTAATGGCTGGTATCGCAAGCAAAACCGGCTACAATATTGAACTTGCAGAAGGTAAATTCATTATTCAGCCTAGTATGTTAATGTCATATTCATTTGTAAACAGCTTTGACTATACAAATGCTGCAGGTGTAAGTATCAGTTCAGATCCATTACATGCAATACAACTTGAACCGGGAATTAAATTCATCGGAAATCTTAAAAACGGCTGGCAGCCATATCTTGGTGTAAGCATGGTATGGAACATTATGGATAAAACTGATTTTTATGCAAACAATGTTTCATTGCCGGAACTCAGTGTTAAACCATTTGTCAAATACGGTATTGGTGTTCGCAAAACCTGGGGTGACAGATGTACAGGATTTGCACAGGCTTACTTTACAGGTGGCGGCAGAAACGGTGTCGGTCTGCAGGCTGGATTTAGATTTACACTTGGCAAAGGCGGCTCCGGCAAGGTCGTCGGCAGTGTGCCTGAACTTCCAAAAACAAATGTAAAATTAAGTAATGTCAAATAGGAGAAGAAAACAATGACCAGATATATTAATATTATAATTGTAGTTTTAGCATTTGCCATTGGATTAGGTGTGAATAATTTTGCAATGTCTGATATGCCGCAAAAAATTGCTGTGGTTGATATAAACAGAGTTGTAGGACAATCAGCACAGGTAATGGCACTAAAAAAAGAACAGGCTGTTAAAACAGAAGAACTACAAAAATGGCTCAATACTGCAAGGGCTGATGTAGAAAAACAGAAGACTCAAACAGGAAAAGAAAAGCTTATTCAAAAGTATGATGAAGAATTCGCAAAAAAGCAACAGAGTTTGCGTAACGATTACACTAAAAAACTCCAAACAATAGACAATGATATCTCCGCTGTAATTAAAAAAGAAGCCAAATCAAAAGGCTATGATATTGTATTAGCCAAAGGTGTTGTTCTCTATGGCGGAGAAGACATCACAACCTCCATATCTAAATTAATAAAATAGATAATTATTTACTGCTAAAACTATCAAAAATCCGTACCTGGCAACAGGTGCGGATTTTTAATTGTTAATAAATACATTTTTTAAGTTTAAAAACCATGTCATTCAAAATATTCAATGTATCAGGGTTAGGCTGCGTTAGAAGTTTATTGATATTAACAGTAAAATCTTCTGGCAGAATTTTGCAGTGTTCTGATGCGTATTTTACAAGTTTTTTCTCACCCGGGTGCAGAAGTTCATTGAGAGCAAATATAATGTCAAAATAACTCGCGAGAAATGCCGCGATACGATGATTTACACTGTTAGAATCATTTCTTTGTAAAGCTTTTTCAATTTGTTCGTAATAAGATGCAAATGGTTTGTCTTTCAAAAGCATCATATTTCTTTTTATTATATTATGTTTTAACTTTTGCGGGTATTGTGTATCCAGTTTATTTTTTAATCCGGCTAACCATCCGGATTTGTCATACATTATTTCGCAATTTTTTATAGTGAACAAAAAACATGTGCTATACCCGTTAGAAGGGTAGCATTTTATCCAGACATTTTCAATAATATTTTCTATCCAGTTTTTGTCCCAGTACATTACATCTAATTGTTTATTCATTGAATCCACAAAAAATTCATCACCAGAACCAAAATATTCTCCGCCGGCTTCGTATTTGGATGAATATTTTTTGATGATTTTCTCACGCTCCGTAACAGGAATTTCTTTGTCTGTAAAAATATAAATATCTATATCTGACTTAGAATCAGATGTATTAGCCCTGGAGGAGCCGCCGACAGCAATTGCACAAACCTGCTCAAACTGTTTAAATTCATTTATAATTTCTAAAAATGTACCATCCATAATTAATTACCATTTTCCAAAATGCATTTTTTGTTTTGCAGTATACCGTACCTGTTCAACAACAACTTTGTCATCAGCAGGATATCCAAGTCCAATATAGCATGGCAAAAGGTAGTCCTCAGGGGCGCCCACAACTTTTGCAACATTTAATCCTTCATCCCCCACCGGTATACGCATAGAACAAGCAAGATTTTCTGCCGTTGCTGCCAGAAAAATATTTTCAATAACACACCAGATAGAAGAAAGCGGATTTAATGAACTAACAGATGAAGGATGCATTACACCCGAATTCGTTTTAAAGAAAGGCAATATGATATGAGATGCATTATATAACATTGAGTACTGCTTTGGCATTGCATCGGCATACATTCTTTGCTGTGCTGTTCCGTTTACCAGAATTTGTTTAAGTATTTCAAGCTGTGGTTTAACTCCGTTACTGATGAATTGCAGCGCTTTTTCTTTATCCCCATTTTCTTGCAGAATAACAAATTCCCAGTTTCTCAAATGGTCATGTGTCGGCGCCTGCAAACCTGCATTTATAATCCGTTCCAAAACTTCATCCGGCACTTTTTTGTCTTTGAAATCTCTTACTATTCTTCTGTTATATATTGCATCATATAGTTCCATAATTCAGTGCTCCTTAATTATCAAACAAAATTGTATAATAAATAAAATAATATTAAAATACCGGAACATAAATTATCTGTATAACTTGTAAAATAATTGTTTTTATAGTATATAATCACTAGAATGATGCGGGCTTAATAAGCGGAGCAGCTAATGGACGAAAATAGTAAATTAGATTTAAAATCTCTGGCTAGTAACTGCGGTTTATTTAGTGATTTGCCTGCAGATGAAATTGTTCAGAACATCACAAATCTTGATAACTCGTATCAAAGCGGTGATCTTGTAAATATTTACAATTATTTTTTGTCAGTGTCCACCAATCCGGATGTTTTGATGAATATAATAAGGCTTGCTGACAGATTTAGAGACCCGTCAACTCTTTCTGCGCTGCTTGATATTTTACTGATGAAAAATACAGGCACACCGCAGCAAAAAGAAAAATTTATAAATACCCGCGTAATGTGCGCAAAAGCAATTGCAAACTACAAAGATACCTCTGCCGTAACCCCTTTGTTATATTGCCTTAATAACAAAGATGAGAATTACAAATTGCGTCTGGCATGCGCAGATGCTCTCGGTAAAATCGGTGATAAGTATGCTGTTGCTCCGCTTATTGAAGTTGTAAAAGATGAAAATGAAAAATCTGTTTATTTAAAAGAATCTGCCGCATCAGCACTTGGCATGCTTGGCGATTTGCGTGCAATAGATCCGCTTGTAAGTATTCTGGAATCTAATAAAGGCATCTTGAATAAATTTACATTTTTGAAAGAACGTGTTATTGAGGCGCTCGGCAAAATGCGTATAAGTAACAATGACCGCGTATTTAACGCCTTAAAAGAATCTCTTATGGATGAATCCCCGCAAATCCGCATTAATGCAATTGAAGCGCTTATGGACAGTGAACATGACGACGCTTATGATGTTATAAAAAGATGTTTGACTGAAGATAATGATGCTGAAGTTCAAAAAAATGCAATGATAGCACTATATAATTTGCGCGGACGTGAAATTCTTGATGAAGTCATCAGTCTGCCTATTTATTCAAAAGAATTGAAATCAGAAGCTGAATCTATGATTGAAGAATATGAAGATGAAGTCGTAGAAATTTATCGAGAAGACAGGAATAACCAATGAACTCAATAATTCTTCTCTCAGGCGGACTTGATTCTCTTGTCAGTCTGGGACTTGCTAAAGATAAATACAATATAACTCTTGCGCTGACCTTTGATTACGGACAAAAATCTGCTATGCAGGAAATAAAAGCATCTGCTGAAATTTGCAAATATTATAAAATACATCATAAAATAATTAATCTTGACTGGCTTAAGGAAATAACTCATACCGCACTTGTTTCTGATAAAGATGTTCCGACAGGCATGGCGCTTGAAAATCCTGAACAGTCTGCAAAATCAGTCTGGGTTCCCAACAGAAATGGCTTGTTTATGAATATAGCAGCCGCTTTTGCTGATGCAGAGGATTACGATTATATTATAATCGGGGCAAACAAAGAAGAAGGTCAGACTTTCCCTGATAACACTAAAGAATTCATTGACAGTCTGAATAATGAATTCAAATTTTCTACCCGCAAACATCCGCAAGTCTTAGCCCCCTTGATAAATTGTAATAAAAATGATATTGTTAAATTGGCTTTAGAAAACAATATTCCGCTGGAATACACAAGGAGCTGTTATCAAAACAATGAAAAAAACTGCGGGATATGTGAATCTTGTATGCGTTTGAAAAATGCATTAAAAGCAAATAATGACAACTACTACATAAATAAAATTTTTTAAGGTATAATTTGTATGATGAAAACACTTTTTGTTGATAATGAAATTAAATACGAAGGCTGGCAGCTTGCGCCGCATTGGATTTATAAAAACTTTAAAATTCAAGGAGATGCAGCCGTTGCATTTGTCGGGGAATGCGATGTCAAATTAACAGAAATGGTGGACATTGAAGACGTTATTAACAATGAACCGATTTACAGCAAATCAATGCTGAGCTTTATTACTGAACAGTTCAATGTCGGACTTGTTGAAGGTGTTTTCAGACAAAGATTACTAATCTGTATTATAAAAGAGGCACTGGAAAAACGCGGGATAAAAGTTTTACGTGACGGTGATGACCTTTTTGTTGAGAATAAAAAATTAACAGTTTCTATTGCAACTAAGTCATTAACTTCGATATTAATCCATACAGGTATTAATATTGATTCCACAGGTGCGCCGGTGGCTGCCTGCGGACTTACAAACGACTTAGGCATTACCGATATAAGAATGTTCGCAGAAGAAATTCTCTGCAAATACGCAGAAGAGTTGGATGATATTGTGTTAGCAAGTACCAAAGTAAGAGGAGTTTAATTATGAGAGAAGAAGAATCATTTGATCTGGAGCAGCAGCCTTCTCATATAAATTACAAAGAATACCGTGATAAGGTAAAAAAGAACCCTAATGAAAGCGTTATAATGTTTATATCAGCATTCTTTGTAATGTTGCTGCTATTTTTGGGAATTGCTAAACAACTTTCGCCGGATGTTGATGTTTCTATCGGCAGTGATGACCAGCAGACTGCTGAAAATACTGAATCTTATGAAGATTACGCAAAATCATCAATTGATGAACGCCTGAAACTTATACAAATGGAAGATGCCGGAGTACATTCTGATAATGAAAGTATTTTCGATGACAGCTTGGAAGAAAGGGTTGAATTACCTGACTTTGTAAAAAAACATGAACAACCGGATGAAAGCAATACAACAGAGCCTAACGACCCATTGCCGGGGGCTGAAAAACAAAAAGAAGCAGTTTCTCAAAATATCGTAGAACATCCTGTAACTAAGCCGGAACCACAACCTGAAGTGCAGCAGACTCAACAGCCTAAAGAACAGACACCCGCAGCACCGACTCCTGTAAATGCCAAGGTTGTTGTCGGATATTATTCAACAGCAGAACAGGCTCAGGTTGCAAAAGGAATTTTGATGGATGCAGGATTGAACATTAATCCGTTTGTAAAACAAATCGGCGGAGCATATACCATTCAAGTCGGCTCATTCTCAACACGCGAAAAAGCACAGAGTGTTGTGAATGATTTGCTGCGTAACAATTTCCCTGCGAGAATTATTGTAGAACAATAAGATTATTTATATTTGAGGATTTTTTCAGCAGAATTAATAGCTTCCGCGTAAACATTTAGTCTGTTTTCATCAGCAGTTAGAATTTTATTGATTAATTCTTGCGGCAGTGGCGACAATTCCTGCTGTGTTCCATTATAGCCAAAATCCTCAAAGGTCAGATTGAGAATATCAATCAGCGCCAGAAAATGTTCAACTTTAGGAAGGTACTTGCCGTTTTCTATTCTGCTTAAGTGTTTTTCGGTAAATCCAGCTTTGTCGGCAAGTTCATGCTGTTTTAAACCTGCCTGTTTTCTTGCCTTTTTTATTACTGCACCAATAAATTTTTTATCTAGTTCAAGCATATACAACCTTTTTATAATGTTGAAATTTTAAAAAGGCGGGATTACCGCCTTTAATTTAATTAAAACCAACTGCAGTAGCCTTTATCACGGCACAGGATTTTATCCAAATCAAGCATTGTTTCTGTACGGGTCATTTCAAAGGTCACCGGAGTTATTGAAATTTTGTTGTTTCTTACTGCGGCTAAATCTGTTCTTGCATCTTCAGGTTCCGTAATCAACTCTCCCGCCATCCAGTAATAAACCTTGCCGCGCGGGTCAACACGTTTTTCGTAATTGTCTGTAAACATCTTACTGCCGAGTTCTGCAATAGCTATGCCGGCAATATCTTCACCATCCAGAGGCGGTACATTAATGTTTAAGATACATTTAGGCGGAAATTCAAAATCCTTAAGCTTTTTCAACAATGCACAGACAAAATGCGCTGAAAACTTGAAGTTTTCAGGTTCGTAATGCATACTTGCAAGCGAAACAGCAATACTCGGCACACCCAGCATTGCCCCTTCCATTGCACAGCTTACTGTACCGGAATACAGGATATCTGAGCCTAAATTCGGACCGTGATTAATTCCGGAAATTACTAAATCCGGCTGTTCTTCTTTTGATAAAATCGCACTGATACCAATTTTTACACAATCACCCGGAGTTCCGTTGGTAACCCATGCACGCTTTGCACCGTAAACAGGTTCGTCAAGTTCTTCCACACGCAGCGGTGTATGCAATGTCAGTGAATGTCCTGCCGCACTTCGTTCTCTATCAGGTGCAATAATATACACATCATGGTGTTCTGATAATGCTTCTGAAAGTGCCCTGATTCCGTTTGCGGCTATCCCGTCATCATTTGAAATTAATATTTTCATATTTCTCCTTTATAAAAAACAAAGACTATTTTTCTCTATCTTATTTATTATACCCGCAAAATGCCAGTATCTAAACTAAATATTATGAAGTTTTGTAACGAATTTAAATTTTAACGACAAAATATGGCAATTGTATATAAAAAAAATACTTTATATATATGAACACGAGGAATGGCTTAAAATCGAGGAATCAACGAGATTTTAAAGCACACTACACTTCACACTATTTACGAGGAATGATTCAAAAAGTTTACATTCCAAGAGCCCCCTAAAAAAGGGCTCTTTTTTTTAGTTAAATGTCAAAATAGTTTTTTATACTGGCGGCTGAACATGCGGCAGGTTCCTTCATTCTGGAAGTATTGTATTTACAATAATTTTCTACCAGCATTTTGTAATATTCAATCTGTCTTTTATCTAACTCTAAAACAAAGTCAGAAGATAGTTTAGGATACTGTTCATTGTATCCTTCCTGAATATTGTTTGTTAGCGGGAATATTGCATCACGTGTAGGTATTCTTCTTGTTTCATAGAATGAACATTCATAGCTGAAGAAATTAATAAAATTGAATTCATACCGGAATCCGGAGCGGACTCTTTGACAAACGGTACGTAATTTTGAGACACTTGCATCCATAGCTTTTCTTGACGCAATGGATGCCTCTGCATCTACTGCATACACATTTGATGAAACTACCAAAAAACTAAATATTAAACACAACAATTTTTTCATAATTTAATAATAGCAAATTTTCAGGAAATTTCAAGTCCTATTTAAAAATCAATACAGCAGCCAGCGCAAAGACTATTAATGCGATATTATAGTGTAAAAATGTCGGCACACAGGTATCCCATATATGGTCGTGCTGCCCGTCAGCATTCAAACCTGCTGTTGGTCCAAGGGTTGTGTCAGATGCAGGTGAGCCCGCATCCCCGAGTGCTGCCGCAGCAGCCATTACAATGACGGTAGCAGGCAGGCTAAATCCTAATTTTACACAAATCGGGACAAATAATACTGCAAGAATCGGGATTGTACCGAAAGATGTTCCGATACCGATTGTTATGAACAAGCCTATTAACAGCATAAGTGCCGCGGCAATTAGTTTATTTCCCATCATCAATGGTACAAATGCATTCACCAGTTCATCAATACCGCCTGTTGCGTTCAAAACCATTGCAAATCCTGCAGCTACAAGCATTACAAAAGCGACATACCCCATAAGTCCGACACCTTCATTTATAACTTTATCCATTTTATCATGGTCAATTGCCTGAGCGCCAAAAATTATACAAAGCCCTACAAGTGCCCCCAGAGGCAGTGAGCCTGTCCACAATTGTACACCTAAGGTTGCAAATGCCGCAAGAAGGGTTATGTAATGGTTTCTGTTCAGCCGGATTGAACGTTTTTGACCTTCTATTGCTTCTATATTTATTTTCAAATCCTTATATTCTCTTGGTTTGCGATATGAAACAAATATTGCAAACAGCAAGCCAACAATCATTGCCAGCCCTAAAAACCACGTATATTTCCAGATATCGAGTTTTGCTACAGCAACACCGTTCATTGTGAGATTGTCTGCAAGCAGTCCTTGAAATATTAGCCCGAACCCTGCAGGTATCGCGATATAAGGAGCTTTCAGACCAAATGCTAGAGCGCACGCAACCGCACGGCGGTCTATTTTCAATCTATTCATTACGTGCAACAGCGGAGGAATGATTATTGGTATAAACGCTATATGCACTGGAATTAAATTCTGTGACATCACTGCCATAATCGTAATTATTCCGATAAGAAGCAGGGCATTACTCTTAATCATAAGCGATATTCTTTTAGAAAGCACAAAAGCAAGTCCCGTATGCGTCATTGCCGCGGCAAAAGCACCTAATAAAATATAGCTCAGGGCAGTTTCTGAATTTCCGCCCATGCCAGTAATAAATGTTGACATTATTTCATTTACAGGCATTCCGGCAATCAATCCTGCGGCAACTGCAGATATAAATAATGCCATGAGAACATTTATTCTGCAAAGACATAATACGCATAGCAGCACCACTGAAACTAATATCGGGTTTATTAATATGTGCCAGTCCATTTTTAATTCAACTTTCTCTACAGATTTAAATATAACACAAATATATTTACAAATTCAGATATCCATTTTATAATTGGAAGAAAAGATTAGAGTATAAATTTAGGAGTGGCAATATGAAAGCTATAAAACGCTGGCAGGCAAAAGGGCTTATTGATGAAAATCTGGCAAAGGCTCTTGAAGACGAAGTGGATGAAGTTAACAAGCAGACATTTAGACTGGCTGTACAAATAACTTTTTACACAATAGGGGTTATCCTTCTTGGAACAAGTGTTATTACTTTTATTGCAGCAAATGATTGGATTCTGAGGCTGCTTGAGCATATGATTTTATTAAAGCCTCTTCTGCTGTTTATCGTCACACTTTTATTTCTTTTCGGCGGGTATTACCTTGCTTATGAAAAGAAAAATTTGCCAGGGCTGGGCAATGCTTTGATTTTTCTCTCTACTATTTTAATCGGGGGCACTTATGCACTATTGACACAAATATATAACATTGATGATAATGCTGCAATGATTTTATGGTTGTGGTTTTTGAGTGTGTTTCCGCTTGCGTTTATTTTTAAAAGCAAGGCTATAAACTGGCTTTCTATAATACTTTTTATCTGTGCATTCTGCACAATGTATGCGTACTGGGATTACGATTGGGGGCAAATCTGGACTATATATATGCCGTTTATTATAGGTAGTATTTTGTACTCTGCGGGAAATACCAATATTGTTCAGGAAAAATATACTGATTTTGCTGTTAGTTATAAATTGACGGCGCTTTTGCCTATGTTCATAACTTTTCTTATATTAATCTTTTCTGTAGAAAACTCTTATCACATAACAAAATATAACTATATTATTCCGCCTGCTTTAATAATTCTTTTCAATGCAGTTAATTTTGTATTAAACAAAAACAAAAATGACTTTTTTAAAGCAGAAGCAGCATTTTTAATTGCTGTACCGTTATTTATGCTTGTTTTAATGCTGGTACCGTCTGTAAATATTTTATCTGTTACTATTGCAGCGCATCTTTTTATAATATATCTTATCTGGGGCGGATTCAGTTTCGGGTATAAATATGAAAATGTGTCACTTATTAATCTGACAAATCTTATGCTGATTATATATGTACTTTCTACTTATTGCCGTTTTGCGTGGTCTTTTATGGACAAAACACTGTTTTTCTTTGTCGGCGGTGCGGCACTTATTTCACTTGGAATTTTTCTGGAAAAGCATAAAAAGAATACTATTAAAAAATTTAAAAAGGAGGAGTAATGAAAAAAACAGTATACATAATAGCTATAGTATGGAGTTTGATTACTCTGGGAATTGTTTTTTATAATGAATCAATATTTTCCCATGGAGAAACAGTTCTTTTAAAAGTAAGACCGTTTGATCCGCGCGATTTTTTACGTGGTGATTATGTGTCGCTTCAATATGATATAAACAGATTGACGTTTTCTGCAGAAAATTCGCCAAAGGTTAATTATCACAAAACTGCATATGTTATTCTGGAAAAAGATAAAGACGGGCATGCCTCTGCTAAAGGTATAACGTATTCTAAACCGGAAGATAAATTATTTATCAAGGCACAAATAAATAGTTATATGAGAGATAGAAAAAAGAAACAGGCAACATATTATGTAGATTATAAAGACATAGGCAGATACTACATGAAAGAAAGTACAGGACTGAAGTTGGAAAACAAATTACGCAAAAATGGCGGTTACGCACAAGTATATATAGCACCAAACGGTAATGCAAGAATTAAAAAGATAATTACTGAATAATTAAAAAGCCTCTGTAAATTCCAGAGGCTTTTTGATGATAAATCTTATTTCAATATAAAATGATAAATTGAGTAATATATTACTGCTGATAAAATCATACAGGCAGGAATTGTTAATACCCACGCCGTAACAATATTACCAACGATTCTCCATTTAACAGCGTGTGCATGCAATGTAGACCCAACCCCCATAATTGCAGTAGAAATTACGTGCGTTGTACTTAACGGGATACCAAAATGTGAAGCTGTTAAAATCAACCCTGCAGCGGAAGTTTCTGCTGCAAACCCGTGTATCGGCTTTAGACGGATAATTTTATGTCCCATTGTTTTAATAATTTTCCAGCCTCCGTTCATAGTTCCTGCAGCCATTGTTAACGCACAAATTACAATTACATAAATAGGAATATCAAAGTCACCTGTCGGACTCTTATGTAAAACACCGCCGGCAAGTAATGCCAGTGTGATAATCCCCATTGTTTTCTGCGCATCATTTGAACCGTGGCTCAACGCCATTAAACCTGAGGATATCAATTGAAGTTTTCTGAAACGCTTATTAACGATTTGAGGATTTGCCCTGTAGAATAAAAGTACAAGGAAAAGCATAAAGCTGAATCCGACAACAAATCCTAACATTGGTGAAGTAAACATCGGGATTATAACTTTATCAAGCAAAGTTTTTACGTGTACAACACTCGGTCCTGCCTTTACAATAGAAGCTCCGAGCAACCCGCCGATAAGTGCATGTGAAGAGCTTGACGGCAAGCCCAAATACCATGTTAACAGGTTCCACAATACAGCAGCCAGCAATGCGCAAAATATTACCGTAAGTGTTATCATTTCTGCATTTACAATACCTGACCCAATAGTTTTGGCAACGTGAGTTCCTGTCAGTGCACCGATAAATTCAAGACTGGCGCCAAAAACAACCGCCTGTTTAGGGGATAAAACTTTTGTTGAAACAACAGTCGCAATTGCATTTGCACAGTCATGAAAACCGTTTATAAACTCAAATGCTAATGCAACCGCAATTACTGCAACTAAGATTAAAATTGTAATCGACATGCTGCACTCCTAACTCTGTTTCAACACAACATTCAAAATTGCGTCTGAGACATAAAAACAAGCATCTAATGCGTTTTCTATCTCTTTATACATATCACGCAATTTAATTACAGTAAGCGCATCGTATTTACCAGAGAACAGGTCACTCATTGCTTTATAATGAACTTCATCCCCGTGAGATTCCAATTCCTTCATAGCAATATTTGCCTTTGTAATCTCTTCGACATCACTTACTTTTTTGAATTTTGACAGTATTACAGACAACTGGTCAGTTGCCTTAACAAGTGTTAAAGCTTGTTCTTTCATTTCTTCAGTATACTCGTAAAGTCTGTATACTTCCAAATTCAAACAAGCTTTAATAATTTTTTTATTAATTTTTCTGAGCTGTACAGCTATATATTGAATGTCTTCTCTTTCCAGCGGCGTTATAAAACTCTTATTCAACTGTTTTAATATTAATTTAAAAGAAAGTTTGCCTTTTTTCTTATTTTTAAAAGCTTTTTCCTTTATCTCATCAGAAAATCCGTTTTCCATTATCTGATTATAAAGTCCGGCTGATTTTTTACAAATTTCCGCACTGTCCTGAAACAGGGTAAAAAACATTTTATCTTCTGGCGGAACTAAATAAGACATTAAATTAAATTTCGACATATATCAACCTCCGATTTCACACATACATAGTCTAGCAAAAAAACACTTATTTGTATTTCAACTCTTCACAAATTTTAATATTTATAATAAAATTTTTACGGGAGGCATAAATTTGTCAAAATATTTCCGTCATATTTGTTCAAAATTAAGCGAGTACATAATTCCTAATAAGCTTTCACGAGATAAATGCAGACAAAAATGGAATTATATGGATGAACTTGGAAAAACTAATTTCTTAGAAAAACTTTTGCAATGTTATATTTCCGCCCTTGATTTTCGTCAACCCAAAATTAATCTTGCTATTACTGCAATTGTTAAAAATGAAGCACCATATCTGAGAGAATGGATTGTTTTTCATAAACTTGTCGGCGTTGAAAAGTTTTTCATATACGACAATGGCAGCACTGACAGTATAAAAGAAGTTTTGCAGCCATATATTGAATGCGGTGATGTGATTTATCGTTATTATCCGGGAAGCTGCGCACAGTGTCCGGCTTATACTGATTCCATAATTAAAAACAGACACAAAGTTAAATTTATGGCATTTGTCGATATTGATGAATTCATTACTCCAATCAAACACGATAACATTCTTGATTTTATTGATTATTTAGAAAAGAAAATTCACCATAAAATAGATGCTGTTGGTATAAACTGGCTTATGCATGGATTTAATGGACATTATGAAAAAACTGAAGGGCTTGTTTGCGAAAATTTTTCAAAATGTGATTTTAGTGCCGGCTCTAATCAACACGTTAAATCAATAGTCAGACCCAAATCAGTTATTGCCTGCAACAATCCGCATTATTTTATTTATAAATTGTTTTCAAAAATTGTTAATACAGCAGGCGAAGACATGTATGGACCTTTTACAAAAATTATTCTTGATGAAATATTGATTAATCACTACTGGACAAGATCCTACAGCGAAATGCAGGAAAAAATCCAAAGAGGTCGCGCAACCTGCAATGAACAACGTGAAAACCGCCCTTATATTCCTGAATACTTATCGACAGATGAAGATAATTCAATGGTAAAATTTATACCACTTCTCAAAGAAAAATTAAAACGTTAATTAAAAACATTTAAAACTGACAGAAGAATTTTAAAATCCTCATCAAGAAGTTTATATTCATCATCAGGAATTATTATTTTTCTTGTGTTGAAATCTTTTAGAAATTCAGCACTCATACTCTTTTCATCAGGATAGCTGGCTAAAAACATATAAAAACTCTTTAACTCTGCAATATATTTCCGGTTAATTTCTGCGTTAGCAGAAGTATCATTTTTATATTTGTTTTCAAGTTCAAGAATTTGAGAATATGTAGTTTTACCATTGTTAATTTTGTATTCAATATAATCCATTTTAATAGCGGCATGGTGTCTGGACAGTCTGCCAATTTCACTGTTAACAATACCTCTGATGAGATTGTCATTTTCTTTTTGTAAATTATTATCTGCAGCAAAAACAGAAGGCAAAGTGATTAAACATAAAACTAATAACAATAAATTTTTTTTCATAAGTTCTCCAATATTTATTTGTTATTTAATTTTATAACATTATTCTTAATTTTCAAATATCGTTCACATTGCTTAACACGATCATAACCTAACATAATTCCGAGCATAAAATCCTGTTCCGGAGTTAATTTATTGAGTTTAGGGTTAAAAGTTTTTACTACATCAACACATTGCGGCGCGCCGAAATATACATTTATTTTTTTGTCATCGACATTGTGAATAAGATAATCAATATTTTCATTTTTTAACCGCTGTTCGATAGTATTTTTATATATTGCTTTTTCGGTAGTGAGGATGAGGTTTCTTATACCTTTTTTAAATTCATATATATGGTGATGAAAAACGCGCAAATCAGCATATTCGCATTGTTTTACAGGGGTAAGCAGCGGAATTTTATGTGTAAATACAGGCTTGTAATTATTGGTATGGATAGAGTATGGTGAAATTGAATTGATAAACATAATATCTCCCTATAAAAGTTAGTTACAACTAACAATTTTATAATAGTGCAATGTTCCCTTGTTGTCAATAGCTTAATAATATACGTGTATATGAAACATTTGTTGTAATACGTTTCAATTTTGTAGATTTTACATATAATATTTCTTCTTTTATTATTTTTTTGTGTATAATAATATTAAGACATATAAGATGAGGGTTTATAATGAATAAAAATCAATCCGCAGGAATGTACATTGTTCTGGCTATAATAGTTCTGGTATTTGTTTCCTCAGTGTTTTTAGCCGGACCGAACACCAGTACATCAGAAATTTCTTACTCCAATTTTTTGGAAAGATTAGAAAATAATGAGTTTAAAACTATAGAAAAGGCAAGCGACTTTTTGATTGCAGTTCCTAAAGTTCAGCCTAAAGCCGAGGTTACAACAACCGATACGGCAATGACTCCGCAAAATCCGTTCGGAGTTGCTGTTGAGAAAAAAGCACCGGTAGTTCAGTATAAAGTTTTAACACCAAACGATCCGGACTTAATAAAAAAACTTGAAGCGTCTGATGCGGAAGTCAAAGTTATTAAACCTGAAGACGGCTCACAATTGATGGGAATTCTTGGCACATTGCTATTGCCATTGTTATTGGTGGTATTCCTTGTAATTATGGCTAAAAGTATTCAGGCAGGCGGCTCTCAGGCTATGTCTTTTGGTAAAAGTAAAGCTAAAATGCTTTTAGACAGCAAGGTCAAAACTACCTTCAAAGATGTTGCTGGTATTGACGAAGAAAAGAAAGAACTGGAAGAAATAGTCGACTTTTTGAAGAACGGGGCTAAATATATAAAGTTAGGCGCAAGAATCCCAAAAGGTGTTTTGCTTGTCGGACCTCCAGGAACAGGTAAAACATTGATGGCAAAAGCCGTTGCAGGTGAGGCTGGTGTGCCGTTCTTTTCTATAAGCGGTTCTGACTTTGTTGAAATGTTTGTAGGTGTTGGTGCCAGCCGTGTAAGAGATTTGTTTGATCAGGCTAAAAAACATCAGCCATGTATTATATTTATTGATGAAATTGATGCTGTCGGACGTCAGCGTGGTGCCGGTTTGGGCGGCGGGCATGACGAACGCGAACAAACACTTAACCAGTTACTCGTTGAAATGGACGGTTTTGACGAAAATACGAATATTATCGTTATTGCGGCAACTAACAGACCTGATATTCTTGATAATGCACTTTTGAGACCGGGACGTTTTGATAGACAGATTTATATTAACGCTCCGGATGTCAAAGGCAGAGAAGCCATTTTGAAAGTTCATGCAAAGAATAAAAAACTTGATGATGAAGTGGATTTGAAAATTCTTGCCAAAAGAACTCCGGGATTTACCGGTGCAGATTTGCAGAATCTATTGAATGAATCAGCACTGCTTGCCGCAAGAAACAACAAAACAAGTATTTCTATGGATGATATAGATAATTCTATAGACCGTGTAATTGCCGGTATTGAAAAGAAAAGCAAAGTAATGACCGATGAGGATAAGGAACTAACATCCTACCATGAAGTCGGGCATGCACTTATTGCAAAACTTGTTAAAGACGGAAATGAATTGCACAAAGTTTCTATAATTCCGCGCGGCTGGGCACTTGGCATAACATGGACAAGACCAAAAGATGAACGTGTTCATACAAGTAAAGCCAAACTTCTTGCAGAAATTACAGTTTCCTTAGGCGGACGTGCCGCTGAAGAAATTGTATACGGCGCTGATAAAGTAAGTACAGGGGCGTCTCAAGACCTTACTAATGTAACTAATATCGCCAGAAAAATGGTTACGGCATGGGGCATGTCTGAAAAATTAGGCAACATGACTTACGGCAAAAATCAGGAAAATGTCTTTATGGGCAGAGATTTCGGGCACCAGAGAGATTACTCTGAACAGGTCGCTTATGAAATTGATTCTGAAATTAAAAACATAATCGATGAAAGATATGAATTAGCAAAAAAACTCCTGACTGAAAACAGAGACATGTTAGAAGTCATTGCACGTGAACTTCTTGAAAAAGAAACTATTGATGAAAAGGAATTTGAAGAAATAATGGACAGGGTAAGAAGTGAACGACAAGCCTAAAATAATCCTTGAAATACCTGTTTTTAATCCTGATAACGGTTTTCAAATTGTAAAAGATTACTATAAAACTTCAGACAGAATTGAAATTCTAAATATCGCACAATCAACACCGTGCGATATTTTAGGACTCAAATTTAACATAGAAAATGAGACTGAAATAACACAGGCAGCTACACTTTTAAAAGAACTCCTGCTACATGTAAAAATGCCGCTTATGATTCGCGGGACAGGTAATGATGACATTGACAGAAATTTATTGCCGGTGCTTATCGATTGTCTGAAAAGTGAATGCATAATTGCACTCGTGAATGAAAATACTTACAAAGATGTTGTGCCAGCAGTAATAAAAGGCGCACACAAACTTGTTATACGAACACCGATTGACATAAATCTTGCAAAAGAAATGAATATTCTGACTTCTGATATGGGCTTGCTGCTGAAAAATATTATTATTGATACTGATATCGGCGGACTTGGCTACGGACTGGAATACGGTTACAGCATTATGGAAAAGATTAGGCTTGAACGCGACGATGAATACCTCAATCTGCCAATGATATCATTTGCATCAGAAGAATCGCTTAAGACAAAAGAGGCTAAATCAGATGATTTCAGCGAAAGTTACGGCAAACTTGAACATCGCGCAGAAATGTATGAGTTAGCAGCGGTTTCTGCGGTAATCGCTGCCGGTGCAAATTATGTTGTGATGAACTATCCGCCTAATGTCGCCACACTAAAAAAAGGATTAGAGTTATAATGGAGTTATCAGGATTACAAATTTTTAAATATCTGCCTGCCGCCAAAAAGGCTGAACATACAAATTGTAAGGAATGCGAATGTCCGACATGTATGGCGTTTGCACTTAAACTCGCAAAAAATCAGGTAGAAATATCAGCTTGTCCTTATGCTCCGGAGGAATTGAAAGAAAGATTTGAACAGGCACGTAAACAGCCGCAAAAAACAGTTGAGATAGCAGGTTTGAAAATCGGCGGCGAAAATGTCTTATACAGACATGAAAAAACTTTTATAAATCCAACAGCGTTAGCAGTGGTTGTAGATATGTCAAAACCTGACTTTGAAGGTCGTATTAAGCGGCTTGAAAACTTTGAAATTACCCGTGTGAGTGAAACTTTTAAGATAGATCTGGTAATTCTGAAAAATTGCACACAGAATATTCAAACTACATTACGCACGATACGGGAAGAAGAGTTTTTGAAACTGCCTTTAAATGATGCCGGACGCGGTGATTTTCAAGCCACAGCGGACAATCTTCTGCACATTAGAACGAAAGCAATACTGGAAAAAAATGAAGAGTTTGCTGAGCCGACTTATGTTTACTTTAAAAGCGGGCAGGATATAAATGAAGTTTGTGCACAGGCAAGTTTTTATATTTGTAAATATGCAAATATGCTGGTGTTTGAAGATTTTGATGAGGCGCTTTTTTCTACATTGATAACTCTGCGCCAGAATATATTTACCGACCCGCAAAAGCCGCTGCAGGTTGAAGCAAAAATTTATGAATTCAACAATCCTGACGAAAATTCAATAATTTTCATGACAACGAATTTTGCGCTTACATTTTTTGCAGTAGCAAATGAACTTGAAAATTTGAGCGTACCTTCTTATCTGGTTGTCACTCCTGCGGATGGAATGAGTGTTTTAACAGCGTGGTCAGCAGAAAAATTTACGGCGACTATGGCAGCACGTACCCTGAAAAAATTTGATTTAGCCGGCAGAGTTAAGACAAGAAAAATTATTATACCGGGACTGCTTGCGCATATGCAGAAGGAATTGCAGGAAGAGATTAAGGATTTTGAAATTGTCGTTGGAACGCGTGAGGCGTATGAAATAGCTGATTTTGTAAAGAACATGACTGCGTAATCTTAGTCAATGTAAAGTTGACCCAGTTTAGCATAACAAAACGGCGGGTATTAATTTATATGACAACGTAATTAATTTTTTGAATTTTTTCTATAAGTAATGCGGATTGCGAGCTGAGGCTGTAGGAGCTTTCTTTGGAGGCGGCAAAGCCGCTGAAAAGAAAGTCCGGAACGCCGTTGCGCGAGAGAGCGGAAGGCGGAGGCTTGACGGCAAAATGGCTATGCCATTGCCGACGTCAACCGAAGACCTGCTAAACGCGAACGAGTAAGACACACGCGAGCAACCAAGACTGTTTCAGCATCTAGCCCATGTTGCACTTGACAGTGTCTTGTTATTCAATTTGTCGAACTTTGTCGCATTTGCTAGACCCTGAAACAAGTTCAGGGTGACATATTTTTAACATTGACTGATATTTTGTAACTCCTTAGTGCCTTAGTAACTTAGTGCCTTTTATGAGTCAATGTGGATATTTCACGTTGCCTGATTTTTACATGTCATGCTGAACTTGTTTCAGGGGCACTTAGTGCTTGACTGTTTTCATTTCTGTAGTTACCTTTTCAGCTTATGGACATAATTATGTCCATAAGCTGATACTAGCATATAAAATTAAAAGGACAGCTCGACCCGCAGTTGACTACTTTTTGCCGAATCGCCGAGGCATATAATCTTAAACCATCAAAACTTTTAAAAATGGTTGAAAATAAACTGCCGGAAAACTGGTCTATATCAGAATAAAGAATTAAATATAAAGACAGCAAAAAAAAATTTGTTTGTTTTTTAATATGGTATGTCAAAAATTACCAGTTTAAAAACATATTTTTTAACACCTGCAAAATGTTTTATACCTAAGTGTAAAGCACGATGCTGTATTAACGCGCCTTTGCCTGAAGGATTTTTGCCTAAACATGAAGATAAAATACAAAGGCGTATATACAGCGCTGTAAATATGGGGCAGAATGACCCGCGTGATACTTATAACTCTATACTATACAGCACACGCCCGATAACTTTCATCGGTTATGATCAGAATGGTAATGCATTATACGGCATTACAAAGGAAACAATGGAAGCATACCAGCTAAAAAGCATGGAAGATGTCGGCAGGTTGATTGGTGAATTTGAAAAGCATAAAATATATAATTACTGTCCGTTTATAACAAAATATGCCCGATGCAGTGTTTATAATGAGCGACCGCCTATATGTAGAGAATTTGGCACAATGCCGGGCAAACAAAATGTTTGTCCTGATAAATCTTCGAGAATAGATATTATCAAATACAGTGTGAAAAAATTTTTCAACGTGAAAGAGACATTTAAAGAGTTAGCAGCAATGTTAGAAGAAAAATACCAGAACAGCTAAATATAAAAATTGCTATTCAATTAAAACCTCATCTTTATTTATTCTTAATATAAAACTACTTGACCTTTTGGCAAAAAAAGTCTTTAATATTAAAGTTATGTTTATAGTTTTATTATGAAGAAGAAAGCAGGTAGGTATGACTGAATTTAAACACATTCCGCTCAACAACAAAAATTATTCGGATGAAGACATCAAAGAACTTATTAAAAAACACAATATTAAGTTCATCAAATTACAATTCGTTGATATAAACGGTCAGGTTAAAAATTTGTCGATACCTTCCGAACATATTGAAAAAATTCTTGCAAACGAAATTATGCTTGATGGCTCATCAATTAAAGGTTTCAGAAACATTGAAACGTCCGATATGTATTTTTATCCGGATAAAAACACATTCCAGATTTTACCATGGAAGGAAAGAGGCGGCGTGAATGCTGCAAGATTGATTTGTGATATTCACAACGCTGACGGTTCACCTTTTGAGGGGTGTCCTAGATGTAACTTAAAAAGAGTTATGCAAGAAGCTGAAAAAATGGGATTTTCTATGAATATGGGTCCCGAAGCAGAATTTTTCCTTTTTGCAAAAGATGAGAACGGCAATGTTACGACCAAAACATCTGACCATGCCGGTTATTATGACGTAGGTCCTGATGATTTGGGTGAAGACATCCGCTCTGATATTGTTTTAACATTGCAGGAAATGGGATTCGATATTGAGGCGTCTCACCACGAAGTTGCAGACGGTCAGCACGAAGTTGATTTTAAATATGCAGATATTTTAACAACTGCCGACAATGTTGCAACTTTCAAAATTGCAGTTAAAGCAGTTGCGGCAAGACATAATCTTCATGCCACATTTATGCCGAAACCTATTTATGGCATTAACGGTTCAGGTATGCACTGTAATGTTTCACTGTTTAAAGACGGCAAAAACGCATTCTATGATGAAAATGCGCAGTATCAACTTTCAGATATTGCAAAATATTCTATTGGCGGCATGCTCAAACACGTCAAATCTATAACAGCAATTTTAAACCCTACAGTAAACAGCTATAAGCGTCTTGTACCGGGTTATGAAGCTCCTGTTTATCAGGCGTGGTCACTTGCTAACAGAAGTGCTCTTTTAAGAGTTCCTGCCAAACGCGGTAATGCAACACGTGTTGAATTGCGTTCTCCTGATCCTGCATGCAACCCGTATCTTGCATTTGCGGCGATATTAGAGGCTTGTCTTGACGGGGTAAGAAATAAAATTGACCCGCCGGCTCCGGTTGAAAGCAATATCTACAAATTAACATCTAAAGAACGTAAAAAACAGCGTATTGATTCATTGCCGGGGGATTTATCCGAAGCGCTTGATTGTCTGGACAAATCTCTGGTTGGACGCGCAGCACTCGGCGAACATATCTTTAACGAATTTATGAACGCAAAATCAAAAGAATGGGATTCTTTCAGAACTTATGTTTCTAAATGGGAATTGGATAGATATCTGGAAAGATACTAACAAATTGAATAAGAGTAAAGGCGGCATCTGCTTTGCAGATGCCGCCTTTATATTAAAACCTTTAAAGACCTGTATTATAGTGTTTTCAAATACTCAATTAGTTCAGCCATTGAATAAATATTCTGTATAACAAGGAATTCTTTTCCTGTCTGTTCGCGGACATAATCCAGATTTTTCCCGTCAAGAAAATCTTCACTATAAGGTTTTAGCATGACAGAAGGGATTATTACAAAATCCGCATCAACATCTTTAACAGTTTTTATTAAATCGTCGGATGTAATGAGTCCGGCTACTGTGATATCTTCACCCCAGTAATTTGATTTTACAGGACAAACAAGCGGGGTGAAATTTTTTATGTGTTTTAATTTATCTGCTATTTCAGTTATTGCGTCTTTTGCAGCATAAGAGGTGGCAAAGGCGGCTTTTAGCGGATGTTGCAGCTCATCGGGCAAGTTAAGCGAGTGAAAATCATCCAGAAGCATTCTGATTGAGCCTACACCGTCTTCAAGCTGTGAAAAACTTCCATAGTATTCAGCTTGAGGTATTGGCTCGCCTGCCAGCAGAAAGAATTCATCAGAACAACATACACGCTCGTATTTTGAGGCAATTTTGAGTGTTTTTTCTGCAATTTCTTTATCAACCTGTTTTAATTGTTCGTCTCTGAATTTTGTAATTCCGACAGGGACTATTGCAGTCGAAAGCACAACATCACCCAGATTCTTCAAATCATTCAAAGTGCGTTCTAATTCCTTGCCGTCGTTCAATCCCGGACAGAGTACAATTTGTACATGAAAAGGTATTTCATTTTCTTTAAACCATTTTAAATTGTCCAGCGCCTTGCCGGCATTTGGATTCCTGAGCATTTTTACACGTAAATCCGGATTTGTGGTGTGGACTGAAACATAAAACGGTCCAAGATGCATTTTGGCGATGCGTTCTTTATCTTTTTCAGTAAGATTGGTTAATGTAATGTATGTCCCTTGCAAATATGACAGTCTGTAATCGTCATCTTTTACATACAAAGTGTCGCGCAGCCCCTCTGGCTGTTGGTCGACAAAACAGAATATACAATGGTTAAGACAAGGTTTTACGCGGTCAAAAACTGCACTTTCAAATACTATACCTAAATCTTCATCAAAATCTTTTTCCAGTTCAATGACTTCTATTTCGCCGTCTGCCTTTTTTATTTCAAGCGTGATGAATTCGGATTTGCAAAGGAAGTTGTAATCAATCATGTCCTGCATTTTGGTATCATCAATTGTGAGAAGTTCATCACCCGATTGAATTTCTAATTCTTCTGCAATTGAGTTTTCTAACACTTTACTAACTATTGCGGGCATTGTCTTTTTCAAATCCTTCTATTATTGTTATGAAGTTAGAATATTCACAAACAGCGTTGTCAAGAACTATTTTCTGATAAAAGTTCAACTGGATATATTCATCCTGTAAAGTGCTAAGAGCGGCATTTTTATGCTGTAATGCACGGGATTTTAATACAAAAAACAGTTTTGTTCTTTCTTCTGAAGAAAGGTGCTCTGCACAGGAAAGTCTTATGCGCGCTTCTGACAGAAATTGCAGAGGGTTCTGACTTATGTCAGAAAGCAATAATTTGCATAACTCATTTTTGCCTTTCGAGGTTATTGAGTAGAATCCGGAGAGTTTACCGCCTTCGGACATCATTTTGCGGCAGGTTATACAGCCTTTGTCCTCAAGACGCGTAAGTGCCGGTTTAATCGCGCCAAAACTCGGATGTGTGAATGCTGAAAAGTAATCCTTTATATGCTCTCTGACAGCATACATGGTATAATCTCTTTTCATTAGTGCATCCAGTATAAGTATTTCTAACATATTTTTATATTAGCACGAAATTACAAGTTCTGCATTTTATTTAATTTTACTTTCTAACAGTTCAAGACGCGCTTCAAGTTCTGCGTTTTTCTTTTCAAGTGCTTGAATTTTTAAATCTTTTTCATTGTCTTTGTTAGCAAGTTCTTTTATTGCATTAACCATTGCATAGAACATGTCTTCCAGTCTGATTCTTAAGAATCCGTCTTTGCCTTGTGATACAGCGTCAGGGAAGATTTTTTGCAAATCCTGCGCCATAACACCGACATGTGGAATGTTTTTCTTGTCTTTTTTGTAAGTGTAGTTGAATGTTTTTAACTGCTTGATTTGTTCAAGCCCTGCGTTGTTTTCGCCTTTGACATTTTTAAGACGGATATCGGATGGAGTTCCTGCAATACGCGCAATCATAGACTCCAGCTCTTCGCCTTTTACATAAATTGTAGAGTTAGGATTACCTATATAAATAGTATTATATGGTGTGACGTCCGAGCCAGTTAGTCCAGAAAAAGCACCTATACAAGTTGTATAAGAAGTTGAAGTAAACTCATTGCAAGCATTATAACCAATAGCAGTGTTATAATTACCGGTAGTATCAGTAGAAAGAGCATATGCCCCTATGGCAGTGTTGCCTGTACCGGTACCGGATAAAAGGGCATTATAACCGATAGCAGTGTTATATTGTGATGTTTCTGTATTAACTTTAGCCGCATCAACACCTACTACAGTGTTACCTGTTCCGACAGATATAGCTTCTTTATTACCGCCAAGAATCACATTGTCATTATTTAAATTCAGTTGACCGAGGATGTTTGTCCCCTGCTTAAAAAGCATATGCAATTGATCTGGTCCGCTGGTATTAATTGTTAATCTGTTTTTGAAATCAGTTGCAGGTTTAGTTTTTTGTCCTATCATAATGGTTTGATTTGCGCCCATGCCAAAATATGCATTGGCAGTGTCAGGGGATGCATATGACCACGGAGTTGTTTTGTTGACTTTTGTTCTGGTTGTCATCATCGGTGCAAATGCCGCAAGTATAACTGTTAGAACAAACAGCACTACCATAACTTCTGCCAGAGTGAAGGCTGTTTTATTAGCGAATAAGTGATTTTTTATTCTTTTCATACTTATTTTATCTCCATTAAGATTTTAAACTTATATATACATTGTAACATACCTTTTTCAAGTTTTCAATATTATTACAAAAATATGTATTTTTGTTGTATATTAAGTATATGAATTTAGATAGTGCAATAGATACACTACTTTCCCCTATAGCCGACAAGATTTCAGGGATAATATTTTCTTCAATAACGATAAAGGGTGTTGAAGTTCAATTTCTTGTCGCGCTTTTGATGATAGCGGCGTTTTATTTTACATTTAGAACGCGTTTTATCGGTGTATGGGGCTTTAAACATGCGCTAAACTTGATTACAAAGAATTACGAGCATAAAGATCTTATAAAACGCAAGAAAAAAGGGGAAGTTTCATCCTTTCAGGCACTCACGGCAACAATCTCCGCTTCCGCCGGAATAGGAAATGTCGCTGGTTCTGCGGCTGCTGTATCAATAGGCGGACCAGGGGTTATCTTCTGGATGATATTAGCCGGTTTCTTTTCAATGGCGTTAAAATTTGCAGAAGTTCTTCTTGGAATTAAATTTCGAAAGATTAATGAAGACGGAACTGTTGCTGGCGGACCGATGTATTATATTTTAGGCGGATTAAAAGGTAAATATATTGCTCCATTTGCACCTTATCTGGCCAAAATTTATGCTATATGCTGCGTTTTTGCCATGATTGGCGGCTGGAATTTGTTTCAAATAAATGCAATGACCGCTCAAATAACAGAAGTTACAGGCGGTCAAAACAGTTTTTTTGCTAATCAGAGCTGGCTTTTAGGACTAATAGTAGCAATAATAACCTATTTTACAATTATCGGCGGAATTAAAGCCATAGGAAAATTTACCTCAAAAGTTACTCCTGTAATGTGCAGTTTGTATGTTGCATCTGCATTTATAATCTGTCTTATCAATATAGGGCATGTTCCTCACACAATTGCATTAATTGTAAAAGAGGCATTTAAACCGCAAGCATTACAGGGTGGCGCTTTTGCCTGCATGTTATGGGGCTTTCGACGCGCCATGTTCGCTAATGAATCCGGACTCGGAACTGCTCCTATTGCATTTTCCGCCGTCAAAACAAGCAAGCCGGTTGCGCAGGCTTTCATTGCCATGCTCCAGCCGTTTGTAGATACAGTGATTGTAGGATCTGCAACTGCCTTTGTCATTGTTGTCTCAGGTGTTTATTTACAAACACAGGGACAGCTTGCGGGTATTGAATTGACCTCCAAAGCTTTTGCAACAGTATGTCCGTTTTTCCCGCTGTTATTGACTTTTATGGCTAGTTGTTTTGTAATTTCAACAATGCTGTGCGGCTCTTATTACGGAATAAAAAGCTGGAATTTTTTATTTGGCGAAAATAAATTGACAACACGGACTTTTCAGGTTATATATTGTATATTCATAATTATAGGCTCTGCCATGAATTTTAAGAGTATAATTAATCTATCTGATGCATTTACTTTATTCTTGGCTGTGCCAAACTTAATAGCAGTATTCTTGTTATCAAATGTAATTATGAAAGAATTAAAAAGATATTGCAAGAAATACAATGTAGGTATTTACAATAATATAGTAGAGGAGAGAGAGACAGATGAAGAAAGAATGTCTGGAGATAGTAAGACAAAAGTGTGAAAACTGTAAAGCATGTGCATTAAGCGCATCACGCACCAATACGGTATTTGCTGACGGCAATCCGGAAATGGCAAGACTCGTTTTAATCGGCGAAGCACCGGGTGAAATTGAAGATGAATGCGGAAGACCATTTGTTGGACGCGCCGGTCAATTGTTAGATGAATTTCTGGCAGAAGCAGGTATTTCTAGAGACAACGATTTGTACATCATTAATACAGTAAAATGCCGTCCGCCTGAAAATAGAGTTCCAACTCCGGAAGAACAGGCTGCATGCCGTAAATTCTTAGACGCGCAAATCGACATCATTAAACCGCAGGCAATTATTCTTTGCGGTGCAACAGCATTAAAAACATTTGTTGAAACAGACAGAAAAAGAACTATTTCAAAACTACGCGGTCAGTGGTTAACAATTACTGTTGACGGCGTTGAATACCCTGCTATAACAATTTTCCACCCGTCTTATCTTTTGAGAAACCACTCAATGGAAGAAGGGTCACCAAGAAGATTGATGCAGCAAGACTTGAAAGAAATTAAAAACAAATATCTGCCGGATAGAAATATTGAAAATATCTTTGCCGGCAGTCATGACATGGCAATGGTCTAATTATTTTATATAAAAAAAGATAAGCAGGCGGCTCCTTTTGCATATTCCGCCTGCTTTTTTCTTGCCCGCATAACAGCAGATGCACTACGCTCTTCTTGACATCATCCTTTCAGCACGTAAAATGATATTGTATATAACCAAAGGGAGTATAGAAAAAATGATGGATCGTATACAAGTTACACAAGAAGTAGAAAAAATGTGCTGCGTAAAACGCGGCGTTAAAGGTGAACCGGCTCCTATACCTCAAGAAGGTGAATGGACTAAATGTAAAGAAATAAAAGACATTTCCGGTTTGACTCACGGCTGCGGCTGTTGTGCTCCGCAGCAAGGTACCTGCAAATTAACTCTTAACGTTAAAGACGGTATCATTCAAGAAGCACTCGTTGAAACTATCGGATGTTCAGGTATGACTCACTCTGCAGCTATGGCAGGTGAAATCCTCCCTGGTAAAACTATCCTTGAAGCTCTTAACACTGACCTCGTTTGTGACGCTATTAACGTGGCAATGAGAGAATTGTTCTTACAAATCGTTTACGGCAGAACTCAAACTGCTTTCTCTGAAAATGGTTTGCCTGTCGGAGCAGGGTTGGAAGACTTAGGCAAAGGTCTTTGCTCAATGGTCGGTACAATCCACTCTACAAAACAAAAAGGTCCTAGATATTTGTCTTTGACTGAAGGTTACATCCTTAAATTAGGGCTTGATAAAAACGATGAAATTATCGGTTATCAATTCGTAAACCTTGGCAAAGTTATGGATGCTATCAAAAAAGGAGTTGACCCTAAAGAAGCATTCGAAAAAAATATCGGTACTTACGGTAGATTTGCTGATGCGGTTAAAACTATTGACCCGCGTGAAGAATAATTATAGTGGTGATTAAGTGGGGGACTCTATTAATCAAAAAGAGTAAATGTCTTAGTCACTTAATCACTTAGTCACATAATCACCAAAAAATATAAAGGAAAATAATTATGACAGTTAAATTCGAAGGACAAGATAGACGTGAAGCTACTCTAAAGAAAGTTTTACCGGAATATGGTTTCAAATCTTTAGAAGAAGCACGCGACTTATGCTTATCAAAAGGTATTGATGTAGATGCAATTGTAAAAGGTATTCAGCCAATTGCATTTGATAACGCATCTTGGGCTTATACCCTCGGCTGCGCTATCGCTATTAAAAAAGGTATCAAAACAGCCGCTGAAGCTGCTGAAGCAATCGGTTTAGGCTTGCAGGCATTTGCTGTACCGGGTTCTGTCGGCGACAGCAGAAAAGTTGGTCTGGGACACGGCAACTTAGCTGCAATGCTTTTAAGAGAAGAAACTCAATGTTTCTGTTTCTTAGCCGGTCACGAATCTTTCGCTGCTGCTGAAGGCGCTATCGGTATCGCAAGAAATGCTAACAAAGTTAGAAAAACTCCTCTGAGAGTTATCTTAAACGGTCTTGGTAAAGACGCCGCTTATATCATCTCAAGAATTAACGGATTTACTTCTGTTGAAACTAAATATGATTACAAAACAGGCGAATTAAAAATCGTTTCAGAAAAAGCATTCTCAGACGGTGAAAGAGCAAAAGTAAAATGCTACGGTGCAGACGATGTATCAGAAGGTGTTGCAATTATGAGACACGAAGGTGTTGACGTATCTATCACTGGTAACTCAACTAACCCTACACGTTTCCAACACCCTGTAGCAGGTACTTACAAAAAATGGTGTTTTGAAAACGGTAAAAAATACTTCTCAGTAGCATCAGGCGGTGGTACAGGTCGTACACTTCACCCTGATAACGTAGCTGCAGGTCCTGCATCTTACGGTATGACTGATACTATGGGAAGAATGCACGGTGATGCACAATTTGCAGGTTCATCATCTGTACCGGCTCACGTTGAAATGATGGGCGTAATCGGTATGGGTAACAACCCTATGGTTGGTGCAACCGTTGCTGTTGCAGTTGCTGTTGAAAACGCTATGAAATAATCTTTTTATAAAAGTGTTTTTAGTAAGGCGCGGGATTTGAAAAATCCCGCGCCTTATTTACATCTTAAAATTTAACAAATCCGAAACACTAATCTCAAGTGCATCTGCGATTTGAAGTAATGTTGTATATTTCGGATCATTTACCCCGCATTCAATACAGCTCACTGCGCGTCTTGACAGTCCTGCCATTTCTGCAAAATCTTCTTGTGATATATCGCGTTTCATGCGTTCTAATCGGATTTTATGCCCCAGTTCTAATAGTTTATTATTTTTCATAAACCAATTTTATAGAATTGACAAAAACAATTCTATGCTTTATAATTTATTTGTGTAAACTAAACATCACAATAAAGAATTACACAACACAACAGGAAGGAGCAAATATATGACAAAATCAGTGAAAGATGTAATAGCACTCTCTAATTGCCGCAACAACTTTGTCACTTCTCATGCGGCTTTCACCCTTGCCGAAATTCTAATTGCTCTGGCTATTGTCGGCGTTATTGCTGTGTTAACAATTCCGGCACTTATTAAAAATTATAATCAAAAGACATGGGATACTGCCAAAAGGGTGTTTGAAAATCGTTTAGATGTAGCAACCAGACAAATGAATACCGAAGAAAAGTTAGCAGGTTATTCAAATACCATGGACTTTGTAAACGAACTCAAAAAGTATATTAAAATAACCCGTATTTGTGATAACAATAATATAACTAAGTGTTTTAATAAAGAAGTTTATTGGATAGCTGGCGAAGAGCCTGTAGACATGTCAATGGTAACAGATGCATCAGGATTCGGTTTAGATTGGGAAACTGATACTGTTGCAGTGCAGTTTGCCAACGGGGTAAATGCAGTATTGGCGTATAATCCTAACGCAACACAGGAACCGTTTAATAATACATTCGCGGCAACCGGCGAAAGTATGGCTGTATTGTACGATGTTTCCGGTAATAAAAAACCAAACACTTATGGTAAAGACATAAATAAAATTAATGTAGAAGAATTAGCGGGTGTAGAAGAGTGCTTGATTCCGGAACTGAAGTCTACAATGTGCATAACTCAGATATTAAAACCAGGGGTAGACTTCGGTCCGATGTCATATAGTGAATGTACTAAAGCCCGGAATAATGGCGAAATAGACGTAGATTATTGCTATTCTGGTAATGATTACTACGCCGGAGCGGTAATGGCATGCGGCGGCAAGAAAGGCAACTTGCCGAGTTCTTCTCAATTAATTGATTTAGCAAAATATGTTTATAATACAGATAATATAAAGGGCGGTACGAGCGCTACAAATGGTTTGAGATTGGATGCAACAAAGGCATCATTGTTTCTTACTGCCTCACCATATTCTGATAGATTTTATATCTGGACAAATGAAGAATACAGTAATACCAACTCTTATGTTCGTAGTTTTGAAGCCACTTCAACATACTTACGCTATGTAGACTCCAATAACGGCGGTCGCCATCGTACGTATATGTTGCCTGTTTGTATAGATAATTAGAGTTTAAAAGTCGGTGTACGGGGCGACTTTAGTAAATACATTTTTTTAATAAGGTCTTGAAATTTTTCAACACATATGTAATAATAAAGATATAGATGTTATAATCGAGGAATTTGGATGACAGAGTTGTTGGCAGACCGAAAAGAACAAAATGTAGTTTTGGGTTTCCACCCAAGCAATATCCTCAGAATCCTCACCCCACTTGTCTTTGCGCCATGCAATAGGGCTGAAACCCTTGCTATGACTGCATTTTCGGGGGGGGGGGCGCCAAACTCTAAGCCCAGCAAGGCTTTCAGGCACATTGCAAAATCGTGTCATAGTCAAAACCCGTCATCCCGCAACAGGATTGCAGCAATACACAGAGATTGTGACCTTGCGGGATCTCAAACAAGAATTTATAGCCAGAAACAACACAAGTTGAAGAACTTGTGCAAGAATCAATAGTCCCATTAAAACCTACTTAATAAATAGAATTTGTGCTAAATTAGTATTATAACAAAGAAAAGTATAAGGATAAAGAATTATGCTAAATGATGAAGAATCAAATCAACAATTGAAGAACCACAAAATTCCTCTCCGCGGGGGAGGAAGAAATTTGTTGCCGAACGGAGAGAGGCTAGAAATTTCAGGAGGGGGTCGGACCAGTCCATATATACTCCCCCCACCCGAACCACTAAACTCACGAAAGTTCGTTAAGTGGTTCCGCCCTCCCCTCAGGAGAGGGCACCAAGCCAACTATGATGAAACAATCAGTACTATACAATCAGAAGATAGAAACAACAGAAAGGAGCAACTCAAAATGAAAACCAACAACAAAATCAACGAATCAACCGCTCAGACACATTCCAGAAACAACGGTACTCACTTTACTCACAGTACTCACTTCCTCACGCGCGCTAACGCGTTTACGCTCGCCGAGACCCTCATCACTCTGGCAATCATCGGCGTAGTAGCGGCGATAACGATACCAAGTCTTGTTAAGAACTACAATGAAAAGGCATGGGCAACTGCACAGGATGTGTTCACAAAACGTCTAGAAGTAGCCACCAGACAGATGAACACAGAAGAAAAGTTAGCGGGCTACTCAAACACAATGGACTTTGTGAACGAACTTAAGAAGTACATCAAGATAACGAATGTATGTGATAGTAATAATTTATCAAAGTGCTTTGAGAAAAATATAATGAGCGCGGATAATCGTTACGTAGATACGTCAATTTTAAAAACATCCGCACAACTAGCCAAGGAGGATTGGGGAACAGAAACTGTTGGTGTACAATTTGCAAATGGTATAAACGCCCTAATTGCGTATAACCCACAGACAGACCAGCAACCATTTAATAACCAGTTTAGCGCATCAGCAGCGAGTATGGCGATATTGTATGACGTATCTGGCAATAAGAATCCGAATATAATAGGTAAAGATATAAATCAGAATGCGAATGTAAAAACGCTTGGTTGCATGATTGAACCGGATTTAGTTGGAGGTATATGCGTAAGCAATATTTTATCATCTGGTACAGGGTATAATCCAATGACATATGCAGAATGTATTGAGGCAAGGGATAAAGGAGAAATAGATGTACAGTATTGCTACAACGGTGTTTTAGCAGATTATTTTGCGGGTGCAGTGAAAGCATGCGGGGGAGTTAGTCACATGCCAACCCAAGGTCAATTATTGGATTTAGCAAAAAGCATATATAATGCCCCTATAAGTTCAACTGGAACAACATCCAATTTAACCATGGACTTAACCAAAGCCCAACTTTTTCTTTCAAATTCATTATCGGATAGTTTTAGTATTTGGTCAGGCGAAGAAGTAAATCAAGATAAGGCATATAGGAGAGGGTTCTACTCAACAGAGACATACTTGATTCAGACATATCGTCATGGAGATTCACTAGCTATATGCATAAATAATTAAAAAGTGTCGCAGAGTTTCGTCGATTGTGCTTACGCACAAAGTAGCCTCAATCTGCTTGCTACTCTGATTTGCTCACTTCGTTCGCGCCATCCGTCCGCAAATCCGCTCGCAATGACGGTCTTATTTTTTGAAAAGAACTTATTTCCCTATTTCCTTATTCCCTTAACAACAGGCAATATGGAAAAGCCCACGTTGTCTGTTGTTGTAACTACTTAGCCCCTTAGTGCCTTAGTAACTTAGTGCCTTTTATGCGTCAATGTGGATATTCCATGTTGCCTGATTTTGAAATGGACTTAATGTCTTATCGTCTTTAAAAAGAACAACAACGCACACTGATGCGTTGTTGTTAAAGTGATTTATTGTTTAAAAAATTATTTGCTTGATTTAACAGCTTTTGATATTGCATCGGTAATATCTGTTCCGCCGTAAAGCACTGCGCCTTTTGCAAGAACAATGTCAAAGTTTCTTGCTTTTGCTTCTGTTGCAATTATTGATGTAATTTTAGAATCAATTGCTGTTAATTTTGATGTGTAATCTTTTTCTATTTTAACCTGTTTTTCTTTCAATTCTTTTGTGTATTTTTCTTCTAATGCCTGTTTTTTCTTAGCATCTGTTGTTGCAGCAACATCTTTTCTTGCTTTTTCAAGGAAAGATACAACCTCTTTTGCTTTTGTCTGGCGTTCTGTTTTCAAAGCAGCTACCTGCGGTGATGAATTAATTACTTTTTGCACGTCAACTACAGCAATTTTAGAAGGCATATCAGAAATCGCATAGTTATTTACCCCGAATCCAATAACAAATGCAGCTAAACCTACTGCTAAAAATTTCATCTTGTTGTTCATATTTTTCTCCTTATTTATCACAAAAATAGAATACTTAAATCCGGCTAAAAAATCAACTACCGTATATGATTGATTTTTTTCGAAAACTATTTACTTAGCCGGCTGATGCGGCTATAATGTATTTAACGATATTTGCTATATTGCTAACTTATTTAAATATATATTACAATTTGGTAACAATAGTGTAAATTTTCGTTCTCATTTCATTTTAATAGTAGTATGATATAGTTAGACAAAATTAATGAAAAAGGTATATAAATTAAATGAAAAAGATTAACAAGAACCTATTAACTTCTGTATTATGCTTATCTGCATGCTGCATGTTCAGCTTGCCTGCATTTTCAATTGATCTTCCAACCGGCTTTAGAAATGAGGTCATGCAAGAAGGCGGTATGAACTACCGCCATGACATGGATTTGGAAAGATTCCAGAATAGAGAAAGATATATACAGGATGATTATACTAACAGAGAACACGTAAAAGATAACCCTGAACCTGTAGAAAATAAAGACCAGTATCAGGCTCCTAAAGATGTTATTAAAGCTACTATTGATGAAGTAGATTCTAAAGGTGTATATATTAATTCCGTTACCCTCGCACCTTCAGAAATTTTGACTAAAGAAGAAACTGACCCGATTATTCAAAAATTGGTCGGTCGTAATGTTTTCATAAGCGATATTCAAAAAGTTATTGATGAAATTAATACCTTGTATGCTGATAAAGGTTATGTAACCGCAAGAGCGTTCCTGCCGGAACAAACTGTTACCGAAGGTAATATCTACATTGATGTTATTGAAAGCCGTGTAGGTAATATTACTGTTCAGGAAAACCGCTGGACACGCTCAAAATATATTACAGACAGATTGCCGCAAAAGGAAGGCGATTTGTTTGATATTGTTGATTTGGAAAAAGATGTACTTGATTTTAACAGGTATAATGAAGGGGTTAAATTATCAGCTAACTTAAAAGCCGGTGAAAAACCCGGAACCACAGATATTGAAATTAAAGCTGATGAATCCTTTCCGTTCCACTTAGTCGGTGTAATGGACAACCAGGGACGTTATACAACCGGTAGTTTAAGAGGCGGTGCCATGATGTATGCTGACAGCTTGTTCGGCGTCAGAGATAAATTGTCCATTGGTACTTACTTAAGCGGCGGTGTAACAAGCCCGTTCTTTGATTACAACATTCCTGTAAACAAATACGATGGTCGTGTCGGGTTCTTATTCTCAAGCGGCTTTGCAAAAGTTAAATGGGGCGATTATCGTGACTTTGACTTGAAGAGTAAATCTTATCAATATAGTTTGTACTATTCACAGCCAATCGTTAGAAAACCTGGCTTTGAATTAAAAGGTTATGCTGCTATCAACTACAAACGCGCAAGAACATCACTCGGTATACTGGAAGATTTCGGTATGGATCCGGATATCGGTGTTGATAACGTAACAAGTGCAGAAGTCGCATTGAACTTGCGTAAAGATACTAAATACGGTATTTGGTACTTGAACCAGAGTGCATACTATTCTATACCGATATTTAATTCACAAACTGATAATAACTACTTTAAATACAGCGGCGGTGTTGTAAGATTACACGATTTCTCACACGGTATTATCGGTCAATTGAGAAGTAACTATCAATTCATACCGGGCAGTGAAGATGTTCCGTTCTTAGATCAAATCCAGGCCGGTGGTCTTGCAACTGTCAGAGGTTACTCAGAAGGTCTTATGATTGGTAAAAACGGTTACTTCGTAAGCGGTGAATTGATGTTCCCTCTATTGCCAAGAGAAATTACAAGTCCTAGAACAGGTGAAAAAATACCGTTCTTAGGCAGATACATTAAAGGTGCTGTGTTTGCAGACCATGCCGGTATCTTCCCTGCCGCAAGCTATGACCCTTATGGCGGAAGTTACTTTATGGCATCACTTGGTATGGGGTTGAGAATTCAGTTACCGGGTGATTTGAGTGCAAGATTATACTGGGGCTTCCCGCTGTTGAATGATTTGCGTCAGGCTGGCGGTGAAAACAAATATGGTCGTTTCCACTTTGAATTGACTATGGCACCTGACTTTGATGCCTTATTAAGAAGCAGATACGGTGCTCCTAAGGCTGTTGAAAAACGCGTAGAAGCTGAATATGTAAACAACTATGATGATGTTCGTCACTACGACTACTACTATGACGGTCGCGGCGGAGGACTATAAAAATAACGAAAAATGCGATAACTTGAGTTATCGCATTTTTATTTGTGATTAATGAGGCAAATAAAATGACTAAGGGGATATTTGTGACTGCAACCGGCACTGATGTCGGCAAAACTTATGTATCAGCACTGCTGGTCAAAATGATACGCCAAGCAGATGTAAACTGCGGATATTACAAACCTGCACTAAGCGGGGCTGAAATTAAAAACGGAAAACTTGTTCCGGGTGATTGCGATTATGTGTTGAAGACATCTGGGCTGGAAATTTCTCCTGAAGAATGTGTTTCTTATATGTTTAAACCTGCTGTTTCTCCGCATCTGGCTGCCAAAATGGAAAATAATTCTATAAAACTTGATAAAATTCTAAATGATTTTAGCCGGTTTAAACAAAGATTTGATTATATCGTTGTAGAAGGCGCGGGCGGCATTGTGTGCCCGTTTAATATTGAAGACAATCTATTACTGCCGGATGTTATAAAAGCATTGAATCTGGATATAATAGTTGTGGCTTCTGCAGAACTAGGTACGATTAACTCGACTTTTCTTACCGTTGAATATGCCAGACAGCGCGGAATTAATGTACGCGGAATTATTTTGAACAACTATAATCCTGATGATATTATGCAGGCAGATAACAAAAAATCAGTCGAAATTTTAACGGGAATACCCGTCATTGCAACTGTTCAGAAAAATCAGAAAGATTTAGATATCTCAATCGAGACATTAAAAAGTATATTTAAAGAGGTGTAAATGAATAATACTGAAAATTGGGCTGAAAAAGACTTAAAATACATATGGCATCCTTGTTCTCAGATGAAGGATTATGAAGAGCTGCCGCCAATTGTAATTGAACATGGCAAAGGGATTAAACTCTATGATATTAACGGTAAAGAGTATTATGATGTTGTTAGTTCATGGTGGTGTAACCTTCTCGGACACTGCAACCCTAGAATTAATGCGGCGGTTAAAAAGCAGATTGACACACTTGAACATGTTATTTTTGCCAATTTTTCCCATAAGCCGGCAATTACTTTATGTGAAAAACTTGCAAAAGTTCTTCCTCAAGGATTGTGTAAATTCAATTTTACAGACAACGGGTCTTCTGCTATTGAGGCAGCAATGAAAGTTAGTTTTCAATACCATGCTCAGACCGGAAATCCGCAGAAAAAGAGATTTATGGCATTGTCTGATGCTTATCACGGTGAAACAATCGGCGCATTATCTGTTGGCGGAGTTGATTTGTATTCAGAAATTTATAAACCGATTTTACTGGACATAGCGAGAATAGAAGGTCCGGACTGCTATAGATGCCCGTATGGCAAAGACAGAGACCACTGCCAGTGTGAATGCATTGCCAAAGCAGAACAAACATTTGCACTATACGGAAAAGAAACATGTGCATTACTGGTTGAACCTTTATTGCAAGGGTCTGCGGGAATGCGGGTTTATCCGCCTTTATATCTTAAGAAATTGCGAGAACTCTGTGATGAGTACAATGTACACTTAATCGCTGATGAAATAGCAACAGGATACGGTAGAACTGGGAAGATGTTTGCGTTTGACCATGCAGGTGTTTCACCTGATATTATGTGCCTTTCAAAAGGCTTAACAGGCGGATACATGCCGATGGCACTATTTGTTACAACTCAGAAGATATATGATGCTTTTTATGCGGATTACAATGAGGGGAAAGCTTTTATGCATAGCCACACCTATAGCGGCAATCCGCTTGCGTGTTCTGCTGCTATTGAAGTGCTTAATATCCTTGAAGATGAACATATTATTGAAAAGGCAAATGAGAACGCAATTTATTTTAACAGGATAATTAAAGAAAAATTCCTTGCGCATAAGAATGTAGGGGAAGTGCGTTCAATCGGCTTGATTAATGCAATTGAACTTGTTAAAGATAAATCGACTAAAGAGCCGTTTGACAGCAAACTTCGTACAGGTTACCAGATATATAAGAAAGCACTGCAAAATGGTGTATTACTGCGTCCGTTGGGCGATGTAATATACTTCAATCCGCCATTGATTATCAAGCCGGAGGAAATGGATTACGTTACGGATATTGCGCTAAGATGCCTGAAGGATGTTCTTGGCAATTAACGGCGCATGACAACTATACGTTTTTTATTTAACGTATAATCTACACTTCTTAATGCCCATAATCTTCTTCTTGGTAAAAAATTTCAGGAAAGCAATTTCTGGTGAAACAAATTGCGATTTTTTTCGTCTGTATTGTTAGGGTTAGCCTTCTGTAGTAAGTTCTTCCCAGATACTAGGAACAACAATTAATGCAGTGTAAACAATGAACCCGAACAGAATTAAGTTGATAGCTTCCATAATAAACTTCTCCTAAATAGTTTACATATATATTATTCCCATCTATTAATATTTTGTAACATATTTGAATGAGAATTTTGAAATAATTGTGATACAATAACAAGAAAGAGTGATTTATGAAAAAGAAACTGAAACATTTATTTGACAATCTTTGCTGTTCGCAGTGTAAATGCGGATTTGACGAAGATTCAATAGAAATAAAACGCGAAGAAACTGGACTGCTGGTTACGCATTTGACTTGTAGAAACTGCGGAAAATCATTCGGCGTTGCATTTTTAGGATTGAATAACATTGAAATAAAAAATCCTGAAGATATGGCGCTTGAAGTTCAGGAGGGTCCGGAGGCAATAAGTTACGACGATGTAATTGATGCGCACAGATTTATACAAAGTTTGGAGGCAGACTGGCAAAAACATCTGCCTAAATAAATTAGATAACTCCTTTCGTTTTTATTAAGATATATTAATTGCACATTATTTTATTGTGCAATTTTTTTTGTTTTTGCGTTTTTATCATATTATGGGTAGTAATATGATTCAACCGGTAAGCACTAATTATATAGAACAATTGCGTCAGAATCTGCCAGTTAAAAAAGACGCACAAAATCTTGACACGGCAGCAAAATCTTCATCAGTTGACAGTCTTCCTGCTGTCACGCCGGATTTTAATATAAAAGTTCCTATGTCGTATCAGAAGATTAATGAGATTGAACTTCCTTATGGGCTCAAGGGAAGCTGGTACAAACTGGGTAACGGGCAAAATGTTGTCATAGTTCCGAAAGAAGGAACAACTGTCGTTAAAAGCTATGTTAAAACAGGGTCAATGAATGAGCCTGACAATTTGCGAGGGATAAGCCACTACATTGAACATAATCTGTTTAATGGGTCTGACGGCTTAGGTGCCGGTGAATTTTTTGAACGCGTTAATGATATGGGGGCTAATACAAATGCCTCAACCGGATTTGCTGAAACTAATTATTACATAAGTTCTAATCTGCTCGGCAAAAATGATTTAGAACAAAAGATTAAGCTGCATGCATCTATGCTTCAATCTCCGCGTTTTGCTGTGGATATGCTGGAAAAAGAAAAAGGTATTGTCAATTCAGAAATAAACATGATACTTTCTGATCCTAATAATATTGGATTCAATAGAGTTATAAAAAATTTATACAATATCAAATCAACATCCACAGACCTTATAGGCGGGGCAACTCAAAATATTAACAACATACAACGTGAAGATGTTGTTAATTATTTTAATCAAAACTACTACCCAGCAAACACAACAACCGTAATTACAGGAGAAGTTAATCCCGACGAAACAATAAAACTTGTTGCTAAATATTTTACATCTAATAAAAAGCCGCCAGTTTCCCGTAATTTTGAAAAAATGCAGCCTATTCAAACAGCTACACGTGAAGATATAATTTCTGATAAAGCGCATTCTACAGGAATTTTTGCCGGATTCAACGGACCGGCGAATAACGATGCAAAAGGTCAAATTCTTCTGCAGGCACTCGCTAAAATTTTGACCGATAGTAAAAACGCAAGAATTACAAAATCCGTAAGAGATTACAATGCCGATATATTTATGGATTTTGAAACAGTAAGTACAAAACCGGAAGATGGTATAGCAATAGTGTTTAACGGTGAAACCACCGAAGAAAATTCTGCTCAAGTCTTAAAAATTATTGCCAATAAAATTGATGAATTAAAATATAACCTGCCAACAGCGGATGAAATGAGCTGGATTAAAAAGAGTCTGAAAAGCGAATTCGCAGATAGATTTGAAATATCCGCGTCTATGAATGCTTTAATAGGAGAAGCTTTTTTAGACGGCACAACAGACAGCATAAATCAATATGAAAAAATTGTGGATTCTCTAACTCCGCAGGATATTTCTAACGCCGCAAAAAAATATTTAGATACCTCTAAAGCATCACTTGTTCTTGTTCATCCTGCTACAGTAGATGAAGCAACAATCAAAAAAAATCATATTATGGCAAATAACATAACTTTTACAGGCTCTATGCAGGAAACTCAGGAGGCAAATAAAAAAACAGCCATCAATATGAATAATGTTAAGTCTTATATATTGCCGAATAATTTTCAGGTTGTTACTAATGACACCAGAACAAATAACTGCAAGCTGGTAATGGATTTTAATGTGCCGCTGCCTGCTGATGTTAACCCTGCAACTCCGATAATTCTTCATAAAATGCTGAATGCAGGCTCTGCTTTCAGGCATGAATTTGATTATCTCAAAGATATGAATAAAGATGCCATATCAATAAAATATAATGGCTCCGAAAAATTTATTTCTGCTGTAGCCTCCTGTTCCTCAGAAGATTTAGACAAAACTCTATCTGCAATGAAAGAAGTTATTCTGAATCCGCGTATCACTGAGGCAACTTTAAAAATGGCAAAAAAACAAATAGAAGAGGCTGTTGCACTTGCAGAAAAAACACCGCTTGAAAAACTCAATAAGGAACTCTTCAGTAACGAAAATTACGGCGCCACTGATGCGGAAATATTAGAAGGAATGAAAAAAGTAACGCTTGCTGATGTTCAAGGGTTATATAATTACATAATGCAAAATCCGTGTGGGTCACTTGTTGTATCTGCACCTTTTGGCAAAAAGCCGGAACTTTTAAATACTGTCTTTAAACATATGAGTACATTACAACAGATACAGCCGGTTAAACCATATATTCTTAATAACTATACTCCGGTTGAAAAAACAAAAGTTTTAACTGATGTTCATAACAAAAATCAGGCAGATATTATTGAAGCTTTTAAATTCCAAAATAACGGAAATATGAAAGATGATGTTGCTATAATGCTTTTGAACACTATTCTCGGCGGTACAGCTACATCCAGATTATTCAATGATTTGCGGGAAAAACAGAAACTGGCTTATGCTGTCAAATCTACTGTGAATTACAATGAAAATTCCGGTATCTTTAAACTTAGAATCGGTACTACAACTGAAAATAAATCTACCGGAGAGATAAGTTATGACAATCTTCAAAAATCAATAGACGGGTTTAACAAACATATTGAAAAAATTAAAACAGAAAAAGTATCACCGGAAGAACTTAAGAATGCAAAATTATATATGAAAAATTCTATTCTCTCTGATAACGAAGATACTATAGGCAAAACAATAACCCTAAATTCTGATTTGCACGACTACTACGGATTAAATAAAGCAAATCAGATTCTGGATATGATTGACCAAATTACTGCCGATGATATTTATAATGCAGCAAATCATATTTTTAGCACAAAACCGGTATATTCAATTAATGCAACACAAAATACACTTGATGCCAATAAAGAATATCTTGAAAAACTGGCAGCTTAGTTAAATAATATTCCGACAATTGCTGCAGACATATAACAGGTTAGAGTTCCGCAGATAAGGGCACGCAATCCTAATCTCGCCAGATTCTTTCTCTGGTTAGGCGCAAGTTCACCAATGCCGCCAAGTTGAATTGCGATAGACCCGAAATTACCAAAACTGCATAATGCAAAACAGGCAATCAGATAACTTTTTGCTGACAACTGCTGAGGTAAGTTCGCTAAATCAACATATGCAACCATTTCGTTTAATACTAACTTTGTCCCCATTAAACTTCCGACAGTAGTCGCCTCTTCTATTGGCACTCCCATAAAGTAAGCAAATACCGCAAAGATTTTCCCTAAAATCATTTTTAAAGAAAGCTGTGTTAAATCGAATCCAACGATATTAAAATGCAGGTATTTGACAACTAAATTCCCGAAATTCGCCAGTACCCAGTCAATCATTGCAACAAGCGCCACTAGCGCAAGTATCATTGCTACAACATTTATTGCAACTTTCATCCCCTCTGAGGCTCCTGCTGATATTGCATCAAATAAATTTATATAAGGTCTTCTTCTTTTACTATAGGTTATGTGGATATTCTCACTCGTTTCCGGTGTATGAGTTTCCGGATAAACAATTTTAGAAATAACTAAAGCCCCCGGAGCCGCCATAATAGAGGCAGCTAGCAAATATTGTGCAGGTATTCCTAACCCGATATAAATAGGCATTGTAGCGCCTGAAATACACGCCATACTTCCTGCCATGGAAGCAAGTAATTCTGAGCGGGTTAATTTGGCTAAATAAGGACGTATCATAATCTGTGCGGCAATCTGTCCCACAAATGCACTTGCAACATTTGATAAAGCCTCTGCCCCGCTGACAGACATAATTTTATTCATTGCTTTGCCAAACAAAGGTACAATTCTCTGCATAATCCCGTAATAATAAAGAATATTCACCAGAATCATCATAAATATCAGTGAACATATTAATTGAAGCGCAAATACATTCGCTCCTCCTGAAAAAACAGCATCCAATTTTACATTGTCAATCAGTGGTCCAAATACAAAGTATCCACCCTCTTTTGCAAAATCAAGAATTTTCTGGATAAACAACCCGATATTCAAAAATATTGCGCGTCCTAAAGGAACTTTAAATACAAAAACAGCCAGCAATACCTGTAATAAAAATCCCATGCCGACCGTCTTGTAATTTATTGCCTTTTTATTATTAGACATCAAATAACAAATACCAAAAATTAGAACAATCCCGAGTAATCCAAAAAATCTTTCCATCTTCACCCTTTACAAAATTCATTTGACAAAATAATTATACAAAAAAAAGGAGTTTGATAACTCCTTTTTTCTTCAAATGTGATAAAAATTAACTTTTTATCTGAAATACAGATTACTCTAAGCCGCAACTTCCGGCAATTCATCTCTATCAAATCCGAGTTTGTCCGTGTATTCAAAGATAGAGCCTTTTTTGCCCGGCTGATTCCAGCTAAAGTCGACTTTAAGATCATTAGCAACCATCTGTTTGTATTTTTCAGGTTCGTAGAAATACATCTTGAGCGCTTCAACAAGTTTGTTGTAAACCTCATTTTCATTCGGATATTTTGCGAGGAACCCTGTTTCTCCATCTGTAATTGTGTCATGGAATCCGCCGACATCAGTTGCAATAACCGGAGTACCTTTTCCAAAACATTCACCCTGGATTAGTCCGCAAGGTTCATAATCAGAAGGTCCCATAAAGAATGTGCTTGCAGCCATAATTGCAGGGTTAGGCAGACTGCCTTTCAGTGCAAATGTTCTATTCAAACGTTCTTTATTTGCACCAATAGCCGGATTACGCAATTCATCAAGATAGACAAGTTCATCAGCGCTTTCTGGAGGACCGCCTGCAAGAATTATTGGTTTCGGTTTGCCAGGGAAAAGTTTATCCCATTCATCAAACAATCTGATTGTTGCACCTTTAAAATATTTCAACCCTTTTTGTGCTGAAAGTCTGTGCGCGAATGCAATGAATGGCGCATTTACAAAGTCGTCTTCTGAAATATCATAGTTACCGCCTCTAGGATTTACAACTTCGACCTGACCTGCATAATTGCCATCCATAAGCGGTTTTATAAATGCCTGATAAACTCTGCGTTTATTTTCAGCACGTTTTTCCATAACCTCGTCTATAGGAGTGTTTTCATCATACACTTCAAAAGTCAATTTTTGGTTATCATCATGGAATTTTACATAGTTAGTTGCAGAAGTGGCTTGCATGTTAACTTTATTCTTGTCATTACCATTCAAGATACCGCCTATTGTGCCGGTATTTTTCCTACGCTGAAGTAATGGCCATAGTATTCTTGACTGCATAGGGTCATTTATACATTCATTAGCGTGGTTAGGGGAAACAATTTCAAACCAATCTGAAAGTGCTGCACCGTGGAACAAACTATTAAATTGTTTATCGCCGGTTTTTCGTTTCATCAGAATAGTGTTACACATATCATCGCCGTCTAATCCGCTGTGACCGTTATGGGCAATAGCGATGGCATAATTATCATATAGTGTATTAATAACATTTTCTGTAGTCTGGTTTTTAGCAGTAAGAGAGCCGTTGCCTCCGTTAGTATTACCCTGTTCGCCAAGATTATGACCAATCATCAGCAATGGCATATCTTTCAATGCATTAAATGTTTTTTCAGAAAGCTCATTATAGGCATATTCCATTGGTGCACGATATCTTAAAAGACCTGCCATAGAACCGGCATGCCAATCATTAAGTACCATAGAATTTGGCGCTTTCAATTCGTCGAATGCTTCTTTATCTGTAATATTTAAGTTTTCAACGCCTGTAAACTTATCTCCGAGTGCATTTGCTACTTTGTATTTAGCAAGCATATATACAGATTTAGTAAACATTGCAAATTTTTCTGTTTCTTCAGCAAATGGAGTAGAATCATAGATATCATCTCTGAAGTAATCATTGTTTTTAACAAATATTAATTTTTTAGTTTTGTCTGTGCCGGTAACAGGCAGTTCTGTACTAAAGTATTCAACTTTTTCCATTAACTGTTTACCATTACGGTATGTAGGAATAGTAATTTCTGCAAGTTTTTTAAGATTATAATTTCCTTTATCATACTTGTAGGTATAGTGAGTTTCAAACTTTTCGGTATCTGGATTGAATTCAGTTTCAGCCTTAAATTCACCCTTGTTTTTCTTCAAATACATAGGAATGAATGTTGGAGCATCAATACCGAGTTTAGTAAAGTTATTCTGTAAATCAACAGGAACGACACCTAATCCGCCTTTTTTAATCGGTTCATATTCTGATGTTAACGCCCATTGAGCAGTTAATTTCGGATATTTTTCTTTGTAAGCTTTAATATCTTTTATTGTGTCATCAGCACTGCGATTCAATCTGATAGAAGAGGCGTTATGAATGACATTCATTGCAACTTCAGATTTATTCTTATCAATTTTTTTGTTCCAATCTCTGACTGTCAAAAGACGCAAATCAAAGAATGGTTCAAGGAAGAGATTCATAATCTGTTTATCGCGTGCGCCGGCTGCATCAACGGCATCACGGGAATTTTCGACAGCAACTGTGATTCTGCTGTCGTAAGCATTTGCGATATTTTTGGCTTCTTGCGCCATGCCGTGGACTTCATTTGCTTTATTTAAAGCTTCATTTGGTTTTTCAATTAATGAGGTCGCTGTTTCTTTTGCTCTGTGAATTTCATCGTCGGTATAGCCTTGTTCTTTTATTTTATCTTTATTACCTTTCAGAAATTCTGCAATACCTGCACCTGAGCCAATACCTAATAAGGCAGTAGTGAGAATAGATTGTTTAGAAACAGGAATGGCTGAATTGCTGCCTGATTTATTATCTTTAGCGGCTTGTTTAAGTGCTTCTTTAATTTGTTCTTCTATATTTAAATCTTTAATTTTTCTTGACAGTGTTTCAACAGAATCCTGCAATTCATTTAAGATTTTGCCATTTGCTGATTTTCCTTTTTTATAGGCGATAGGAAGTCCTATTGCGCTGGTCGCAAGAGCAACTGTACCGGTTACAATACCACCGTATTTTTTGGCAAAATTTTTTAGTGTATTAGTTTGCGACTGGTCCGATAGAGGTGTTGTAGCAGGAACAAATTCATCTTTTTGTGGTTGATTTTGTAAAACTGGCTTTTCTTTAGACTCTTCTTTTGTTTCAGTCTTAATTTGAGGTTGAGCCGGAATGAATTGTGGCTGCTGATAGTTGATTTTTGTGTGACTAAATGATGATAATAAATTTGTTTTAGGTTGAATTTCCATACTCATACAAACACCTTTACTTTACTAATATGACTACTATCTGTAAACAGAAAATCGGTGAATATTATTTTTTGCTAGCACTATAGGCGAAAGCGCAAAGTTGTTACAAATCTTCACCCGAGATTTGTTTTCAGAGACCAAGAAAAAATTAGCACGAAGAAATGAAGATGTCAACAAAAATGTATTAGTCAAGAGGGTAATTTTTAATTTAGAAAAATAAATTAAAAAAAGTTATTGACAACGAAAAATGTTCTTGCTATATTAAAATTACTGACGAAATGAATAGCAAATAAGCGCTTGTAGCTCAGCAGGTAGAGCACTCCCCTTTTAAGGGATAGGTCGCGCGTTCGAATCGCGCCAAGCGCATAAAATAGAGGATAGGTTAAAACCTATCCTCTGTTTTATCTTTTTTGACAGGATTTGTAGAACGCGCACAAGGCGAATGCCTTGTCAAAGCGTTCGGCGAATTTGCGGACGGATGAAGTGCCACAGGCACAAATCCGGATAGCGAACGGAACGAGACGGCTTGTGCATAAGCACAACAGGCGAGTCTCCGTGAGCGTGGAGCAAATTCAAGACGAATCGCGCCAAGCGCAAAATAAAAGAGGACAATATGTCCTCTTTTATTTTGCTGTTTAGCTAAGATGAGAATGCCAATTGCGTTTGAGCGATCTGCGAGCAGAATGCGGAGGCTTGAGTGTGTAAAGAACAAAGTTCTTGAAACACTCAACAGAAATTAACCCAATGCACTACAAAGTTTATATTATTAAAGCAAAATTCTTCTTACACATAGATATTGCCATGGGCATCTGCAGGCTGGCATATTGCTATTATCAAATCAACAAGTGCCAACAGTGCAGGGATACATGTCCAGCAAAAAAGCAGATACGCCAATCCTAATCCTATTTTTCTTGCGTAGAACTTATGAACACCAATGCCGCCCAAAAATAATGCCAGCAGGCAATATACAACCTTTGTAACAGGTTCCTTATTGGAAACGTCATGTTCGTCAGCATAATTACCTGTACTCTTTATTACAATTGTCTGATTATCAGATTTATAAACTTCTACGACATCTCCTACTGCCGGCGAAAATTCGCTGCAATCAGCTTTGTTTACGGTTGTTAATGTGCCGTCAGAATTACCAATATAGACATTTTCTCCATCTATTTTTATAATTTTAGCCATATTATTTACCTTCCAGACTTAATATTAATATTATACTCTATGTTTTCCAGTAATGCAAATTTAATCATACAATTTCGTCTACAGTTGATATTGTAACTTTTTCAAAGGTATTTGTAAAAATATCCTTAGAATTCTCGCCTTTATTAAGCAGTTTATCCATCTTAAGTGATGATACAAGCCATTCATCGGTACTTGACATATAACCAACATTGACTTTGTCATTAGCAATTTTTAACTCTGAAAACGGAATATGAAAGTTATTCAAAAAATCTAGAAACATGTTATAAATATTCTGGCTAAGCTTATTTTGTTTTGAACCAATTAGAATACCTTGCAAATTTTCATTTTTTAAATCGATATTCCTTGCAATAAACTGTCTTAGTCCGCTAACATTATGATTGGTCTTCATTGTTGGGCAAACATGCATTAGCAAAACATCCTTACCATCAGTAATACCGCATACAGTACAGTCAGCGACTCCACGTGTGTACGCAGAATTACTTTTTACAGATTCTGCAAGCGTCCACGGGTAATCTACACTGTTTTTAGATGAAATTCTTGAAAATTCTGTTGAAAATTGTTTGCAAGGTATGGCTCTTATTCCAGAGGTAAATGTAATATTATTTTGCATATAAACTCCTGTTTCTGATTTAAAAACGCAAAAAAATTTTTTTTTGCCATGCCTTGTCGCATAACCTTTTACAGATATCTTATCCTCATTTTCATGTCCATGAAAACACCTACATGTTTTCACCTATATGTTTTCATTTACACGTTTTCAACGACTTGTCAGATAGAAAACAATTCGTTATATTAAAAATAGCCGGAGTTGACATACATAGGCTAAACTGCTTTAAAGCATCCGCATAAGGTTTACCCAGCACAGATTGTCAACATTGATGGAGGGCTTGGCTTTGGATAAAAAGATTTATTGCTGCGGGTTCAATCAACCCTGCAAAATTTATGACCTGCCTGTGAATTTCGGAACATGGAAACGGTTATATTTTCTTGATGAGTGTGCAGTTTGCAAACAATCAATTGCAATTATCAAAATTTGTGATGAAAAAGGCAAAATTAAAACTCTGAAAAGATGTGCCGGGATAAAAGCCGTAAAACTGCGAGATAAATTAAGTCTCAAAGTTCCACTGTTCCAAAATATCAGCAAAGGGTCTTTTGATAATGAAAGATTGTTCTATAACAATTCAGGTATTATCTACAATTTTAATAACAGACGCATAGGAACAAACGAAGAATTTTGTTCAAAATTAAAGTAAGGAATTAAGTATGAAGACAAATACCGTTAAAAAAATTATTTATGACTATCTTAAAGAAAAAATCTTTAAAGAATTTCCAGAGAATTTTGAATTGATGGCAGATTGCAGAGATGAAATTTTCTGGGGAAGACTTAAAGACCAGAGCCCGGACAAGATTTATATTACGCTTATCGACAAAAAAATTTCAAAAATCAACAAACGATTTGATGAATATAAATCTAATGGTAAATACTATCGCAAAAGAAGTAAACAACTACTGGTTACATTTGGTGTTTATGCACTTGCAACAGAAGACTTTTTCAGTATTGCCGATAAATTGACTGTTGAAATAATTGAATTTATTGAATCGCTTTTCACGGAATCTCAAGAAACATTTAATAAGTTTTCTGAATACGGAATTGTGATTAATGAATTAGCAGTATCAGACATACGTGATTTAAGTAAACTTGCGGGTCAGACACAAGAATTTAGAAAAGAGTTTGATTTACCTTTTGAATACGAAGAGATAGAAGAATTTACCCCTGAAGCCGGCAAAGATTTAGAAATAAATATTGATGTGTTGTGATAGTGCACAATACAAGATTGTACAAAAATTTAAAAGAAAAGGAGAACTAATGAGCACTTATGATGACTTAGTCAGTATTCTTTTTAAACTACCGGATGGACGCAGTTTGGAAGAATACTTCAAAAACATACTTTTAGTCGGTAAATTTGAAAGCACAGATTTGCAAGCCACTGTCGAATTTCCTGAATGCGGAGTAAAAAAATATTCATCATATGATGAAGTTATTGCTGATTTTCAGGCATCCTCTCAGGTTGCAATTGAGGCAAATGCTGTGTTCAATCAAAAAAACAATACACAGACGACTTCACAAATTATGTATTTAATTGTAGTTGAACAGACTGAAGAAGAGAGTCTTTCCGAAGCGCTTGACAAGGCAAAAGCATATGATGGACGTTTTGCAAAAGTCGTACCGCTTTCAAGAACTGCAGCAGATTTAAAAGAAGTTGCAAGCTGGTGCAGCACAAATGACAGATTCTGTGATTTGGCTGTAACTGACACAGATGATGTTGCAGATATTGTTGCAGGAAAAAATAATTATGCATATGCAATATTCCGGAAAACAGCGACTGATCCAATAGCCTCTGCTGTTGCATCAACTTCAACCTGTGGATATTTCGGAGCAAAAGACGGTTCTGCGCAATTCACGCAATTAAGTGGAATCTTGCCTGAAACATACACCGGTTCTGAAATTTCTGATATGAAGACAAATAATATCGCGTATTATACAAATGTTTCACCTATAGAGGGCGGACAAACTGACAGTTTCGGATACAACTGGATAATCGGTTCAAGAATGCTTGGTGGAGAATTAAGACAACGCGAAATGATTAAGCATTATATCAAAAAATCAATGGGGTTAATGGCGTTGGAATTCTTCAACAAAAAGCCTATTTATGATGAAACAGGTAACAATTTGCTTTTATCAATGGCGGATAAACGTTTCAGAAGTTTTCAGACATACAATTTAATTGTACCAACCACAAATCAACAGGTCGGTTATCAGTTAAATGTGACTCCTATCAGAGTAGGCGCTAACAGTATTATGAATACAGATACTGATGCATATCAGAAGAAAAAATTCAAAATGACCGGTTACTATTATGATGCAATTGTAGGCGAAAAAGTTGATTTCACTTTCTTTGTAGACCCATCAGATGAAGACATTGAACAAATTCTTGGTGAAGAGGAATAAAATACTGAAAAATAGGAGAACAAAATGACAGTATATGATAGTAAAAATATAGAATTTATGTGGCGTGGGATAACATTAAGCGGAACAGGCGATGACCACGCATACAGTATAGCTCAACAAGGAGAGAGCGTACAACCGTACAAAGGCGTTCAGGGTGAAGGATTGAACATCGTGAACAATCAAAGAATGTGGAGGATTACAAGATCATTCAAGGCAGATAGTGTAAGCTTACCTATGTTAATTGAAGACAACATAAATTATACAGAAGATACACTTGTTGTCCGTGACTTAAACACAGGTATATCAGACACATTCACAGATTGTGTAATCTCCAGTATATCAGGAGAACAGGATGCCCGCACAAGAGTAGTAACCTGGAGTGCACTTTACAGAAACGGTAAATAATTTTGCCGAATACGGCTGCATGGTAAGGCTTAAGCCTTACCATGCATGTCATTTAAATTGTAGAAATTTTAAAAAGGAGAATATGAAAATGACAATAGAATGTAAAATAAACGGACACACATACACAACACGACCTTTATACTTTGAAGAATTTACAACATTGGGATTTATTTCTGAAGAAAAGTTATATCCATTGTTAATTTGCCTTATGGCTTGCATAAAAGATAACTTTGAGGATAAGGAACTGTTTTTTGCTTTATATAAAGCAAGTAAAGATATTTTTAATCGAGAAGATTTAAAATATATCTCCAACCTCGTCCTTAATAGAGAACATCTAATGGTAGACGGAAAAAAATTGGATAAAGCAGGCTGGGAAAAACATTGGCAGGAAGTAGGATTTGTAGAATACCGAATTGTAGTAATAAAATTCATAGAGGCAAATCTCGGAAATTTTACGAGTTTGTCCACACTGTTTCCTCAGGGGTGGACAACAACGATAAAGAATTATATAAGAAAGATATTCTCTCTCTTGTTAATAGAGCCAAACGCAGTAAAAAACAGATAGCGATAGAAGTATTGAATAACACAATGGATATATTTACAGCTAACAAAAAAGCCGGATATAATATGACATTGGGCGAATTGAGGCAATTAACACCAGCAGAAGGCTGGATGTTGAAAGAACGTATACAAAAAGAACTGGCATTAATCAAAGAAAGATTAGAAAAAATTTCTCAGAAACATAAATTTTGAATATTTAATTATGCAAATTCAAAAATATTTTCCAAAAGTAGAATATGTCAAAGGAATAAAATGCAAAAAATCCCGACAATAAAATTATTGCAATCATTATGTATATATGATTAACATCAAACTTACTACAATACTCCATTGTATCCGCATTTTCCAATACAGCTTTCTTAACTCTTAAATTATATATGTATAAAGCTATAGGAACACGAACCAATTCTATAATTGATAATATAAGAAATGATTGAGGTACAGTTTTATCAAAATACTGCATAAGAAACACATAACAAAAGAAATAAACATAAAAATATTTACTATTACAATAAAGACAGTGAATTCCAGTAAATCCTATAGTAAGAATCAACCACAAACTAACAAGATAGGATTTACGCAATAACATATATATCTCTTTATGGCGTTCCGTTGGAAAACCTTTCTTTGCATATGGTAAAACATCTTTTATTGATTGTATGCGTTCATCAATAATATCAATCAAACCTTTTTCCATATATTAATAATAACACAAAAATAGGAGATAATAACATGGATGAAATAGAAATAAAAAAAATGATAGATCACTATGATAATATCATTCTTGAAAAAGAGATTCAAGAAGCAAATAACCAAATCAAGTGGCAAAAAATGCATAATACAATAAGGCAATTGCCAATTATTGAATATTTATATCCTGAAAACAGAGCAACTGATGAACATAATGCGGAAATTTTTATGTCAGAAAGAATCAACTATCTTAAACATTATACCAAAACTAAAATGAAAGCTCAAAAAGAATTAGATTTTATCCGTAAACAAGCTGATAAACTGGGCTTTAGATTTCAACCAATAGCCTCTAGCTATGCATATGAGTTTTACCCAGCGGCACAAGATGCAGGATTGAATCAAAAAACTATTCATAATCTTCTTATCGGAATTTCCGAATTTGCTGCTGCTCAAAATGCATCCTCAGAAATGCTTAGTGAATTACTTTCAGAAATTGCAGATTTACTGCAGTATGGCACTACTCCAAATGATACTTCATTAAAAACTTCAGAAATGAATATTAATAAAGAAGTTCAGGAATTAGTTCAAAGAGGTGGCGCAAATAAAAAATTTTATGAGAATTTTGCAAGCCTATTACATTATAAATATAGTGAAAGTGCATTAAAAAATATCGACCCAATAATAGCTGAAGAAAATAGAAGACAAAACAAGATTTTTGACCATTCGGCTGGAGTTAAGGGATTTGTTAATATTCTAAATTTTGGTATAAGTTTGGATTCTCTTTCAGAGAGTATTGTTACTAATTTACGAAATCCAAAGTTAATTATATCTAATTTTCTTTCTTCATTTGCTAAAATAATTTTACCATTTAGTATTGCAAGCAATTTAATAGAAGAATATGGCGCATCAGAGGTACGTAAAAGGCGATATGATAATGGGAACTTCACATTCGACAAATTTCAAGCAGATGAAAATATCTTTACCCCAGAAGAACAAGATAAAATCTATGGCAGAATAGAGATGTTTCGTCCATACAGCAATTTGCAGTGGAAACAGGGACCACCAAAAGGAACTATACAACTTGAATACGATACCAACCTGAATTACAAACTGAACTACAATGATGAAAATCAATCCTCATTGACATCAGTGAGTCCAGAACAAATAACGGTTTCTAGCACAAATGATGAAATTGTAGATACAAGTGACACAAAATATCCAGAAACATTTGAAGATGATGTTAAAGATATCATAGCAAATGTGTTTGATGATTTTGCTCAGCTAAAAGGTTTTAGGAAGAGGAATATTACATAAATAATATATTTTAACTAGCTGAAGTAAAAGAGTTGTATTTTGTATATGTAAACAGGCAATAAGGCAAAAAACAAAACTTTCACAAATTCACGATAATACAAAGAACACTTTTCAACAGGCTCAAATTGTGGTAGCGTTGTCAATCCGAGGCAATAAGCCTTATACTTTAATATTAAATTCGTACGAATTGTGTATTCAATAAAAAATAAGAACAATACAAGAAATATTAGTATGACGAATTTTTCAGATAAAAAGAGCAGCGAATCTAAAATAAAATAATATATTAACAGAAATTTTACCCAGTTGAACTCATACACGGACTTGTAATGCTGATAAAGTTGACTTTGTTCAAGGTTATCAAATTTAAGTTCATTAACAGCATCTAAATTTATATCATCATTATCTTGATAGAATTTTTTGTGATAAGAAAAACTCATTTTTACCTCATCTATTATATTAACAAAAAAATATATTTTCAATTAATAATAATTATTTTATATAAAAACACAGGTAATAAAATAAGCTCTAAAAGTTCCAGGGTTTTTATATAATAACAAACAAATTTATCAATTTGTCTAAATTCAGGTTGTGGCGTTAAGCCTAAACAATAAGCTTTTATTTTTAGTATCATAAAACGTCTGACATTTATACAATATAGATACAGAAATAAATTTAGTATTACTAATATTATAAAATTTTCCCATAAAAAACATAATGCTTCAGCAATTATATATAAAGTTATTAGTTCTGTCCATTCAAATGAATACAAAGATTTATATGCAACAAAAAATTCGCTTTTTTCAACGGACGCAAATTGCATTTCGTCCACCGCATTTAAGTCTATTTGAATGCTATTGGTGTTAATCAGGTTTAAATTATTCATTGAGCCTTATTGCCTTTCATATTTTCCAGCCAGCATAAAAGCAAAATTATAGCAAGCAATACATCAAATATGATAGATGAATTATTAGAAATTAGTATTACTATGTGCGCAGGCAATAGCAATATTATAATTGCCAAATTAATGTAGTTATAGTATTGCACAATTTTTTCTAATGGAGAATATTCATATGCAGGTATCAATCCCAGACAGAATTCTTTATATTTTAATTTTTGTTTGTTTAAAACAAGATAACCAGCAACAGCTAATATAGTCAATGGATAATATACATATAGATATTTATCAGAGACAAGATGCATTAAAATATCAACAATAAAATAAGTGGTGCAGAAGGGAACATACGCCCAGATTATAGAAAAGTTTTTGTACATTTCAATTTGTTGAATATTAGCAAAAGGGGTGAAGATAATATCTTCAAGACCTTTGCATCTATCTGATGATTTATTTGTTTGGTTATAAGATTTTTTATGATGTGAGAAACTCATGTTATACCTCATCTATTATATTAACAAAAAAAATATATATTTTTCAATTAATGATTACATAAAATAGGAGACGAATTATGAAATATGATTATATGACTCAAATAGCATATGCAAGCAACTATTACGAAAATGCACCTGAACATATATATATACCTTCACAGGATGAAAAGCTAATTAAAAAGAATATTTTAGATTGGATTAATGAAATATTTATACCTCATACCGTAGAAGTTGCAGAAGCGCAAGAAACACAGGAAAAATTAATAAAAAATTTATCTTTATACACGGATTCAACAGAAGAAGCAATTAAAGAACTTGATTTTGTCAGAACGCAAGTTGATCATCTTGCCATGGAATACGGACAAATTGCCGCAGCATATGCTGATTTGTATAAAATATCTAAATTTACAGAATATTCTGATGATGAGTTACATGATTTATTTAGAGCAATAATGCTTGCGGCATATCACGAAAAATTATCAGAAGAGGATATCGCTGATATACTATCTACAACGGGAGAATTACTCAAAAATGAAAATTTTAGTTCTAAAGAGTTCAACAAAACAATAGCTTATAAATTAAAAATTGCAGATACATGGTCTAAATCAACATTCGATTTACAAAGTGACATAAAAAATTATAACTCAGCGGATTATATGGATTTATTTACACATTTTATATTTGATAATTTGCCTGATGCGATTCCAAAAGATTTCAATCCAGCATACGTAAAAGCCAACTATTATGAAAATAGAATGTTTGATAAAAAAATTTCCCTTGAACAATATAGAAAAAATATACAGGAAACATATCCCTTCATGAACAAAATTAAACAGATTAAACTTCCATTAAGCCTATCGGGAATATCTGATTTATTGCCTTGGGCAGCTGCAGCAATAGCATTAATTCCACTAATTTTAGATTGGTTAAACACAAATAAATCAATTAAAAAACATTATCAAAACTCTAATTCTATAGAGACATTTCAAGATTATAGCAAAGTTATTGATATAGAGAATAATAAAAAGCTAGAAGGATATATTGAAAAAACGATTAATCTCAATGCTGAAGAATTTAATGTAGAACCCATTGAACCTGATAACGCAATAGAAATTTTAGAGCTAGAACTAGAAAAAACTAATAAAGAGGAATTAAGCAAAAATTCAATAATCAATATTAATCCCGCATCCCAATTAGATTTTACGGATTCCGTAAAACAGATTATTGCAGAAACGCTTGATGATTTTGCACAATTAAAGGGATTCAAAAAGAAAACAGTATAATCTTTAAATATCTACTCTGTTGTTGTTATTATGCCCCATTCTCGCAAGAATATTTGCAAAAATAAATATTGAAATGATAATGTCCATAATAATATTAGTTCTACTACTAAGCAAAATCACGATATGACATGGTAATAGTAATGTCAATAATATACTATTTATATTTATATAAAATATAGAAAAACGTTCCAATAGGGAAGTTGAACAGGTTTGGGGTAATCCTAAACAATATTTTTTATATTTCAATCTTTGAGTTCTGCAGCCCAAATAGCAAATTACAGCAAGAATAGTCAATGGAAAATATAAATATTTATATTCTTCTGATACGACACGCATAAGGGTGTCCGCCAGATAATAAACAACTAGAAAAGGGATCTCAAAAGACGTGTCATAATATTTATCATACATTTTAATTTGTTGAATATTAGCCAAAGGTGTGAAGTTGATATTTTCAAGGCTTTCGCGTCTATCTGATGATTTATTTGTTTGGTTATAAAATTTTTTATGATAAGAAAAACTCATGTTTACCTCTGAAATAATAATAACACAAAAACTTTTATTACTTATTATTAATAATTATACCACCAACCCCTAAGATTAGAACGAATTTCTCAGAAACATAAATATTGAATATTTAATGGTTATAAGTTTCAATAAGATATAATCCTATAATTACACGTAAAATCAGCGCAACCGGTGCAAAATAATTCCAGAATGTTTGGCGAGTTTGAAATTTAATATTTCTTAATTGTTTTATATTATTTAATAATTCATCGTTCATATTTTTAACTAATCTAGGAATGTAAAATAGGTCAAAAAATATAAGCCCCCATTCTGCGACATCAGAAAAAACAATAAATCCCTTTTCTCTGGATAATGAATATAATATGAGTGATGTTAATTTTATGAAACAGAATATAATTCCAATTTTTAGTGATATTTTACTACCAATATAGAACCTTTGAAGAGCAAAATCACTATATCCAATTAAATACAGATAAGCAACCCAGGATTTATATTTGTACTTTTCGTATAAACCGTGTAATTCATTATCTTGATATTCTAATTCATTTTGCATTAATGCTGTATCCTTTCGCCAGCTAGATTTATCATTATATTTACATTAAAGTCTTATATTCAAGTAATGGATGAAAAATGATTATTAATTTTAAAATTAAAAGAACTGGAATAAAATAATTCCAGAAAGTTTGTTTGTTTTGAAATTTTATATCTTCCAATTTTTTCAAATTTTTAAACAACTGAAAATTGTTATTTTTTACTGTATTTGGTATAAAAAATATTTCACACACCATAAATATAAAAATAAGAAAAAAATCTATAGTCAAAGATGCTCCTAAGTCGAATATAAGCCATAATGAAATAAATAAAATAAATCTAACAGCAATAAAATATATTGCAATCTGTAGAGATGTATTATCACCTAAATAAAATCTTTGCAAAGCAAAATCAGGACCAACCAGCAAGCATAGATAAGCCACCCAGGATTTATATTTGTACTTTTCATATAAACCGTGCAATTCATTATCTTGATATTCTAATTCATTTTGCATTAATAATATATCCTAATAATTTTACTATTTTATATTAACACAACAAAAGGAGATTACAATATGAACGACGAAGAAATGATACAAATAGAACTGAAATAATCATAGCAATTAGAACAAATTTATCAGAAACATGAATATTGAATATTTAATTATGCAAATTCAAAAATATTTTCCACAAGTGGAATATGTCAAAGGAGCGATGTATAAAAAAGATATCCATCATAACTATAGTAATAACTATATAAATAACATTATACTTTGATAAATTATTATACATAAATGTAACCTCATTGAGATTATCAATTATAGCTTTCTTTAGTTTTAGATTGGCAATATATATTGCAATTGGCACACGTATCAATTCAAAAATAGAAATATACAAAACAGATTGTATAACATCACTACCTAAAATATGATTCATATAAAAAATAAGGTAAAACAAAAAGAAACAGCTATTTATATAAAAACAATGAATTCCCGTAAATCCTATAGTAAGAATCAACCACAAACTAACAAGATAGGATTTACGCAATGACATATATATATCTTCATGGCGTTCCGTTGGAAAATCTTTCTTTGCATAGGAAAAAAATTCTTTTATAGATTGTATTTGTTCTTCAATTATGTCAATTAAACATTTTTCCATATATTAATAATAACACAAAATAATATATTATTAATAATAATTACATACTAAAAGTCTAATAAAATCCGCCAGCTTCCATTTTCAAATATAGGATGCAGGGATAATACAATCATCAATATTAACAATACGACAGAAAAATAATTCCAGAATAACTGTCGGTTTTGAAATTGTATATCACTTAATTGATTTATATTTTTGAGTAATTCAAAATTTCTATTTCTTACTAATTTAGGAATGTAAAATAAATCAAATATATTCAATACCACGAATATAATTAAATCAATATTAGAAAACAATGAAGATTTTAGAAATATAAATAATATTATTAGTATAACCTTGATAACAAGCAACCAGATTGCCAATTTTTTCGAAAAGCTATCACCAATATAAAATCTATGCAAGGCAATACCGCCATAGCCCAATAAGTACAGATAAGCCACCCAGGATTTATATTTGTACTTTTCGTACAATCCGTGTAATTCATTATCTTGATATTCTAATTCATTTTGCATTAATAATATATCCTAATAATTTTACTATTTTATATTAACACAACAAAAGGAGATTACAATATGAGCGACGAAGATATTAATACCATAAAGAATATAATTGAAAATTATGACAAATTTATTATATTAGAGAAAAATGAGCGCAGGAAGAAGATATTATCTAATAAGCATAAAATCCAAATTAATGATTATTTAGTAAATGAATTTTGCATTTCAAAATCACAATTAGACGAGTTTGAAGATTTTCTCAAAAAGTTTGGTTATACATCACCAATGCTGTTATTACCATATGCCAGAACCAATAATTTAAACCGATTCAATTTAAAAAACGATGAATTAGATTTATTATTCAGAACTATAGTAATTAATGCTCACGAAAATAATCTAAATGAATTTGAACTATTTAAACTATTTATTAAAGCCGATTTCACAATCAACCATAAAAAACATATTATGTTAAGCATAAAATATTACATTGATAAATTCAAAGAGCACATTACAAGAATTCTAATACACCCACAAAAGTATAAAAATCTGAATCATTAAAATAAAGACTAAAAGCGCTAAAATATCTTCAAATCTGTAAGAACCTTTGTCTTTTATTTTGTTACTACGATTTAAGATATCCTTTTTCAAATTTAAATTATAATACTTTATAGCCGGTGCAAGTAGCATAAACTCTGTGACATAAAAGACTAGTAAAATACCAAATAAAATGACAAATATATCCAATACATAATCCAAAACACCAGCAGAATAAACTCTAAAAAAGGCAAAAATAATTATGGCTTCAAGTATTATTAAAAACAGACCATAGATTTTTGAAATCCAACCACCATAATATAAACGATTCAGACCTAAAAATGTAATCAGAAACAAAAAAGCAGTCACACATGTTTTTTTGTTGTGTTCAAACAAAACTAAATCATCACAGGACAGTTGTACTGCTCCGTATTCTTTTAATAATACATCCGTTTCTTTGAAAATATTTTTCATACATTATGATATAACACATTAATACAAAATTGTAAAGTAATAATTGTATTAAAAATATACAATGTCAAAAATACGTATAGCTATCGCAATAAATAAAATCAACACAGATAACATTTCCTGCCATCTATAAGAACCTCTATCTTTTATTTCTACATTAGAGAATAATATATTTTTTTTCAAAATCAGATTATTATATTTTGTTAAAGGAATAATCAAAAGTAAATCTGCGGCAAGCAAAATAAAAGTGATGAAAATAACTATACCGACCCAAAAATGCAAGTTAGTTAGTGGCATTTTGTGAAATCCATTATAGAAAAGAAATGCGACTATAAAATCAACTATGAAGAAGTATAAACCATAAATTTTTGAAAAACGGTCGCCTAAATAAAATCTATGCAATCCGAATCCAAAAAACAAATAAAAAACACAAGCCAGCCAACTTTTTTTGTTGTGTTCAAACAAAACTAAATCATCACCAGACAGTTGTACTGCGCCGCATTCTTTTAATAATACATCCGTTTCTTTGAAAATATTTTTCATATTTTAGATATATCACATTCAGTTTTAATTGTAAAGGAAAAGAATAATCACAATATACAAATACTAGTAAATTCAAAAGGAGAAAAATTATGACAAAAACTTACGCGGCATTTTATTTGCCAGAAGAAACAGCACCGGCAAAATTTCCGGAGCAGAAAAATGTTGACAGAATCACAGCTTCAGTAAGACGGGCGGTCAGTAATGCTAAAATGAATTTAAAGAACATCGACATTTCAGAAATGGCAAGGAACATTGATTTGCAGTCAACAACGGAATTCACTCAGCGATATGCGGTTGGTGCATTGACAGATATTATTAACGGTAATGCAGTAACCAATAAGACAATGCTGGACAGTTTGTTTAATACATATGCGCCGGCGTTGAATGCAGGACTAGCACAGACAGGTTTCAATAGTCTGGTGGAAATGCGAAATGCAGTTCAGGCAGGTAACATCAATGTGGCGAATTTTATACAGGGATTTTCTAATGGCTTAAGCGCTGTTCAAGAAATGAGTATAGAAAAACCTGCAAAGTACGGTGAAGAAATTCCTATTGATGTGGTCGATAAAATTGAATATGTGTATTCCGTTGACACAACTGACAGGAAAATTAATCGCGTTTTTACAGCTCCAAAATATATATCTGATTTAGATAATGTTGTTGTAACAATATTTGCGCATGTAAAAAATGAAAATGCCGAATTGTGGAGTACAAATGATTTTGGAAATAAAATAGTTGATATAATGCAAAATAAAGAGAAAATTATTTTTCGGGTTGGTAAAAGTATATTTGAAGATTGTATAATTATCAGATATGAACCAACTATAACTAACATTCATGATATCTATTTTGAGGCAGATATCAAATTCGATTACTATGCAAATTCTCAATCTCAAGTAACACAAAAAAACATAAGGATTATGAATCCAATTCGACGACTAGATGACTCTTTATATAATATGTTCTGCAATGAAACCTACAGAGGTATTATAGTATAAACTCAACACTATTTACAATAATACCATATTGTTTCACCGTTAGGACTTTGTTCACGAATTCTTGAACTATAGAGGTAATACCATTTATCTTCGCCGTTAGGATTTTGTTCGCGAATTCTTGAACTATAGAGGTAATACCATTTGTCTTCGCCATCAGGATTTTG
>CALUQX010000011.1 GCA_944323045.1 Candidatus Gastranaerophilales bacterium
ACCTAAGGCTGCGCCTTTTATGGGTTCTCATCCTCATCATACGCCAACAAAAAAACTCCCAGAAGGGAGTCTAATTTTATGGGGCGTCTGATGGGATTGTCTTGCTCGGCGGCATTAAACGGGTCTTCGGTTGCCGCCTGCAATGCCTTCGGCATTTTGTCGGCAAGCCTGCGCCCTATCTTGACCATTTTGCAATAAACGGGTACGCTTACGCTTTCACCCTCTGCAAAATGGTCGCTCTTCCGTCTCGACTCGAACCTAAGGCTGCGCCTTTTATGGGTTCTCATCCTCATCATACGCCAACAAAAAAACTCCCAGAAGGGAGTCTAATTTAGTGGGGCGTCTGATGGGATTCGAACCCATGCATATCGGAACCACAATCCGAGGTCTTAACCGCTTGACGACAGACGCCATTTCGCTACAACTCTATCCTATCATAAAAATATTTTTTGTCCAGCTTATTTTTAACTTTAATCTTAATCTTTAAATTAATCCCAACGATGGTCTCTAATTTCATCACCTACTGTACCCACATATGCTAAACAAAAAGTCCCGCCATGAGCAGGACTTTTTATATGTTATAAACCTATAATTTAGCTTATACGCTGGAACATATACCCGATACCACGTGCTGTTAATATCAGCTCAGGATTTGCCGGATCTGTTTCTAATTTTGAACGCAATCTTGAGATATGTACGTCAACTACGCGGGTGTCAATTCTGTGATCAGGCGGATATGCCCATACATGCTGTAATATCTCGTTTCTTGAAAATGCCTGACCTGAATTGTTCACAAGAAGTTCTAACAGGCTGAATTCCATTCCCGTAAGTCTGATTCTTTCATTCTTTCTGAATACCTGACGACGGGCTGTATCTATCTTGATATTGCCTGTTGTTATTACATTCTTTGTAACCTTTCCAGCAGGAGTTACATTCTCTCTGTTATTTGTTCTTCTTAATACAGCTTTTACACGGGCTTCCAATTCCTTCGGCGAAAACGGTTTTATTACATAATCGTCCGCTCCTAATTCAAGACCCGTAATTCTTTCTGATACATCACCAAGTGCTGTTAATATAATAATCGGCACATCTGATGTTCTTCTTATCTCTCTGGTTACACCGTAACCGTCCATCTTTGGCATCATTACATCTAATACCACTAAATCAGGATTATATTTATTGAATGCATTTACGGCTTCTTCACCATCTGCAGCAGTATAGACATCATAGCCTGCCATTTTTAATCTGGTTTCCAAAATCCTTCTGATACTTGCTTCATCATCAGCTAACAATATTCGTTGACGATCTTCGGTTTCGTTAGCAATTTCAGTGTTCTCTGTCATAGTCTTTTCCTTACTTTAATAAAAATCTTACACCACCAAATACTTCAAACAAACAATTATTACAATATATTTATTTATTTTAAATTATTTGAATAATTATAACGATATATTAACCGAATTTTTCAAAAATTGCAAGCACTTTTTTGAAAAATTTTTCGATTGTTTTTTAAAAAATTACGCAAATTGAGTTGCTATAATACTTTTGAATTTTTCCAAATCCTCAGCAGTGTCTATTCCGACAGGAATAAAATCCACAACTGATGTTTTGATTCTCATGCCGTTTTGCAGTGCCCGCAACTGTTCCAGACTTTCTGTAAGTTCTAGCATTGACTGCGGCAATTCTGTCATCTTTAGCAATGATTCACGTTTATATCCATAAATTCCTAAATGACCGTAAAATTTGGCATGCCCTTCATTACGTTCAAACGGAATCTTCGAACGCGAAAAATACAGTGCATATCCATTGTTATCGACTACACATTTTACCAGATTAGGATTTTCAATATCTTTTTTATCCATTAAAGGGCGGATTAATGTAGAAATATCTGCATTACTGTCATCTCGCACATTTTTTATAACTTCATCAATACTTTCTGATTTAATCAGAGGTTCATCGCCCTGAAGATTTACAATAAATTCAATTTCTGGATGACGTTTTACGACTTCTGCAATACGGTCACTGCCGCTATTATGATGATCTGAGGTCATTTCTGCCTCTGCACCAAACATCAATACTGTATTATATATTTCCTCATTATCCGTTGCAATAATGACTCTGTCCGCATAATTGGCTTTCACAGCCTTTTCAAATACCCACTGTATTATCGGTTTGCCGTTAACTTCTATTAATGGTTTACCCTTTAATCTGCTTGAACCGTATCTTGCCGGTATTATAATAGCTGTTTGTCCCATATTTTTCTCCTAACAATTTTTAAATTAACTTTATTTTTGCACGATTAATGCAACCCACTGATTTTGGTGCGCCTCTTCAATGAGTTTTAAATTATTTGCACTTATTGCCTCAAGTACAACATCCTTTTTCTCATCAAGAATACCGCTTAAGACAATATATGCCCCATCTTTCATAATGTTTTTTAAATCACCCATTATAGCGGCTAATACATTATGCAAAATATTTGCAAGCACAAAATCATATTTTTCTGTAAGTTTATCTGCTGTATTTAATTCAAATGTACATTGAACATTATTTTTAAGCGCATTTTCTTTAGCAACATCAATAACAGTTTCATCGTTATCGCAGCCGTAAACATATTGTGCACCGAATTTTTTTGCACAAATTGCGAGAATGCCGGATCCTGTACCTATATCAGCGACTTTAGCATTTAACGGCATATATTTTTCTATTGCTTTCATACACAACTGAGTTGTAGAATGAGTGCCTGTTCCAAATGCACAACCTGGCTCCAGCCTTATTATAATTTCATCCGGTTTCTGAGTATAATCAAACCAGTCCGGTACAACAACAATTCTATCGGAAACTCTTGTTATATCCCACTTTTCCTTCCATTTTTTTGACCAGTCCTGATTTTCACACTCTATTACCTTGCATTCAAAAGACCCTGTTTCATCATCAGAAAGCCCGCGAGTCTGCAATGTATTTTTCATGCCGGACACAATATCAGAAATTTGTTCAGGTGATTTTTCGTCTTTTATGAATACTCTGAGCGTTCCTTCTGTTGTTGATATCATTTCAAGGTCTTTGTAAGTTTCTTCAGCAAGTACAACGCCTTCACAGTAGAATGTTTCAAAACACATTTCTGAAACAATATCTTCAATGTCAGGATTAATTTTTATTTGTAATTCAAAATAGTCAGCCATTATTCTAAGAAAGCACCCATTTTTCTGAATTTTTCATAACGTTTATTTTTTAACTCATCAACGGATAATTTAGATAATTCATCTAAACTTTCGAGAATTGTTTTTTTCATTTCTGCAGAAATAGCATCATAATCAACATGAGCACCGCCTAAAGGTTCTTTTATTTCCCCGTCGATAATATCAAATTTCATCAAATCCGGAGCCGTGATTTTCAAAGCATCAGCCGCATCACTTGCGCGGGAAGCATCACGCCAGAGGATAGAAGCACAGCCTTCAGGAGAAATAACCGTATAATAAGCATGCTCTAATAAGAATACTTTATCTGCTACCGCCAGTCCTAAAGCCCCTCCGGAACAGCCTTCGCCGGATATAATTGCGATAACCGGAACTTTTAGTTTTGCCATATCACGGAGGTTAACGGCAATTGCACGCCCCTGATTGGTTTCTTCGGCACTTATACCAGGATAAGCCCCTGGAGTATCAATAATTGTTACAATAGGAATATTAAACTTGCTGGCATGTTTGAACAGTCTTAAGGCTTTTCTGTACCCTTGAGGCTGCGGCATGCCAAAGTTATATTCAAGGTTTTCTTTGGTTGATTTACCTTTCATTGTTCCGATAATCATAACCGGTTTACCGTCTATTTTTGCAAGCCCGCCGATTATTGCGCGGTCATCCATGCCGTCACGGTCTCCGTGCAATTCTATAAAATCTGTGCAGATACGATGAACATAATCCAAAAAGTTTGGACGTTCAGGATGTCTGGCAATCTGCATTTTCTGGGAAGGCTTAAGATTAGCGTACAATTCGCGTCTGTAATCGTCTGCCTGCTGTTCAAATGTTTCTATTTCTTTATTTAAATCCATGCCGGATTCCAGACTAATTTTTTTCAATTCTTCAATTTTCTCCTGAATTTCTGCAATTGGTTTTTCAAAATCCAAAACTGCTGTCATTATTTTTACCTCATATAAGTCTTAATTTTGTGTTTCGTGCATAGAAAGTATGTTAGAGAGAATATTTCTCAAATCTTTTCTTGCTGCAACAACATCAACCTGCCCGTATTTCATCAGATATTCGGCGGTTTGGAAGTCTGACGGGAGTTTCTGGCGGATTGTTTGTTCAATAACACGCCGTCCTGCAAACCCTATTCTTGCGCCCTGTTCAGCGACTATAATATCACCCAGCATGCCAAAACTTGCCGTAACTCCGCCAAAAGTCGGTTCTGTTAGCAGGTTTATGTACAAAAGTCCTTCATCGTCTAATCGAGAACAAGCGCAGGAAGTTTTTGCCATCTGCATCAAACTCAAAGCGCTTTCCTGCATTCTGGCACCGCCAGAGGAAGTTATTGCAAGAACAGGTAATCTTTGTTCTATTGCTTTTTCTATAATTTTTGTAACTTTTTCTCCTACAACACTACCCATTGAGCCGCCCATAAAATCAAAATCCATAACTGCAGTTGCGACTTTATGACCTTCAATTTGAGCAATACCGGTTACTACTGCATCATTCAGACCTGTTTTTTTCTGTGCTTTCTCAAGTCTGTCTTTATAAGATTCTGTATCCACAAATTCCAGCGGGTCTGTTGGTTTTATGTTAGAAAAAAGTTCTTCAAATGAACCTTCATCAAATAATTGTGCAATTCTTTTTCTCGCATTTATTCTAAAATGGTAGTCACATACCGGACAAACCATCATATTATCTTCCAAATCTTTTTTAAGAAGCTGGGCATCACAGTGAACACATTTTGTCCAAAGATCCGGATCCATATCAATTTCGACACGCGCTTCCATTGCACGGCGCTGAATTTGTGCTTCTTTACGTTTTTCAAACCAATCTTGAATTGTCATATTATCAAATCCCTATCAAAAAATTTTAGTATTTAATATAAAATCATATATTAATTACAAATATATTATAGCGCAAAAATAAAAGTTGGCAATAATGCTAATCTTTCTTTGGAGGATTACGGAAAAATTTGCGCATTTCTTCTGAGATAGAAACATTTTGCAGCGCGACATGATATTTACGTATAAGCGCTATATTTTCCTGTTCTTCAAGCAAATCGCGTTTAGGAATTTTTACTGAATTTTTAACTTTTTCAAATTCTGTCGGGGATGTTTTTGTCATAATTTTTGTAACAATTTCATCTAAATCGCTGCCTCCGACGCCGTATTTTGATGCAATTTCTGCAGTTGTTGCGCCCTGAGGAAAATTATACAGCCATTTGAGGGTTAATTTATCGCCTTTGGAAATATGTATAATTCCTTTTTGATGCGGAGTGTACATAATATCCGCTTTGTTGTGGCTGTGTCCGAGTCCTACAGCATGTCCTATCTCGTGCAGAATTGTATGATAAACTTCATTTTCATCCATGTAATCGCTGTGGACAAGTCCTTCTGTCAACCCTATTGAAACTTCTGCGCCATAGAGTCTATTAGAAGAGTCATAGCTGAAATAACAATACCCGAGTGCTTTACGTTCAACTCTTTTCCAATCAATATTCACATTACTTTCAAGCAGGGTCTGCACTATCTGAAACTTAATTCTGCCTTCTGATGCCTTCTGCCATTCATCCAGTGCACGTCTCACCATCTGATTATAGCGGTAATCCTGTCCCTGTTTTGAATAAAACTTCATAGGAGCAATATAGACTTTCAACGGCATAAATGTCCAGCGCATTAATCTGCCATTCTTTAATGATTCTGAAAGATAGGTATGTTTTTGCATATTTTTATTGTATACTAAAAATATAAGAATTTCTAATATGTAAAGCATGTACAATCAGACTATGGAGGATTTATTAAATGAACATTATGCAAATGATGAAGCAGGCACAAAATTTACAAAAGAAATTAAAAGATACACAGGCTGAACTTGCAAATATCGAGATTACCGGAGAAGCTGCAGGCGGCGCTGTTAAAGTTATCTGTGACGGACAGGGAAAATTTAAATCAATTAAACTTGCTCCTGAAGCAGTAAATTCTGAAAATCCGTCTTCTGTTGACTCTGAATCTATTGAAATGCTCGAAGATATCATTACTTCTGCTATTCAACAGGCAAGCGACAAAGCAACAAAACAGATGGAAGAAAAAATGAAAGCCGTAACAGGCGGACTTAATATTCCGGGACTGTTCTAATGATTTATCCAAAATCAATCGCCACACTCATAGAACATTTCCAAAAATTTCCGTCTGTCGGACCTAAATCCGCACAGCGTATGGCATTTTATCTTTTAAGAATGCCTATGAGTGAGGTGCAAAAATTTGCACAAAGTATTATTGAAGCAAAGCAAAATACGCATACATGTGAAATTTGCTTTAATTTATCTTCAACAAGTCCGTGCGAAATATGCCAGTCTCCAAAACGCGACCGCTCAACAATTTGTGTGGTTGCCGAGACTAAAGATTTAATCGCTATTGAAAAAACTAATGAATACAAAGGGCTTTATCATGTTCTTCAAGGAGTAATCTCTCCAATGGACGGCATCGGGGCTGACGATATCAGGATTAAAGAATTATTAAACCGGTTAACAAATTCTGAAGTTAAAGAAATTATCATAGCACTTAGTCCATCTGTAGAAGGTGAAGCAACCAGTCTTTACCTGAGCAAACTGATAAAACCCTTTGGTATTAAAATTTCCCGCATAGCATTCGGGCTGCCTGTCGGCTCTGATCTTGAGTACGCTGATGAAATAACAATCGCTAAAGCCATTGAAGGCAGAAGAGAATTGTAATTTTTTGTAACAAATACACTTATTTTTTTTAAAGTTTTTGACAGATTTCCCGATATACTTTACTATAAACATAATGTTTTCGTATGTATTAAGGGGCTAATGAATAAGTATGAGGACAAAAAACGCATTCACATTGGCAGAAACTTTAGTAGCACTTGCGATTATAGGAGTGCTTGCATCAATCACCATCCCGTCAATTGTAAATAGTTATAATAAAGTAGTTTATCAGGTTAAATTGAGAAAAATTTATGCAGTCCTTGCTCAGATTTCTCAGTATGCGGTAGCTGATTATGGTGAAATGTCATATACAGACTTTTACGACGGAAGTTCTGAAAAAGTGCAGGAATGGTATTCCAATTACATGAAACCTTATTTAAAAATTGACAAAGAATGTTTTGACGAATCCGGCTGCTGGGCGGATGAGGTTAAGCATTTAAACGGTGATGAAGTGAGCAACCTTACTGCACGCGGTATTGGCGGCAATATAGTAACATTCCGCACGCTGGACGGCACATTGTTCAATGCAGACGGCAATGTCCCTGAAGACCTTAATAATTTATTCGGTATAGATTCTGATGTGGATGGATTAGTTCTGCATGTTGATTTAAACGGAATTAAAGGTCCTAATATTATCGGCAAAGATATCTTTGTATTTGTTTATACAAACAAGGGATTTGTGCCTGCCGGTAATGATAGAGACAAAGATTTTGTTGAGCAGGAATGTTCTGAAGACGGCGCCGGCATTATGTGTGCATCTAAAATAGCACGAAACAACTGGAAATTTGGTGACGAAAACTTGTAATATTATTCTGTCAGTGGTATAACGTTGTTTGTAGTTAGTTAGGGGGATCCACCCCGGGGGCAAATGTTTATTTAAGTGTTGTTAATTAAACAAAGATTTGCCGTAAAAACCCAAAAGGATAAGAAAGGATATTCTTGTATGGAAAAAAACAACGAAACACTGCACACTCTGCGGCATTCCGCTTCTCACATTATGGCTCAGGCAGTACAAAAACTCTTTCCGGCAGCTAAATTGGCTATTGGTCCTGCTACCGAAAACGGCTTCTATTATGATTTTGATTTGACAGACGGGCATGCCTTCACTGAAGACGACCTTGTTAAAATCGAAGAAGAAATGAAAAATATCGTCAAACAGAATCTCACATTTGAAAAATACATTATTCCTGATGTGGACGCTCAGATAGCAGAATTCAAAAAAGAAGGCGAAATTTACAAAGCAGAATTGTTAGAAGAACACAGAAACGACAATCCGACCCTTTATCTGACAAAAGATAAAGACGGTAATGTTCTTTTTAACGATCTTTGTGCAGGTCCGCATATTCCTAATACAAGTTACATCAAAGGAAATGCTTTTAAACTTTTAAAAGTCGCCGGAGCTTACTGGCGCGGCAACGAAAAAAATAAAATGCTGCAGCGTATTTACGCAACAGCATACTGGAACAAAGAAGATTTGCAAGATTACTTAAACTTCCTTGCAGAAGCCGAAAAACGCGACCACAGAAAACTAGGTGCGAAACTCGATTTATTCTCAACAAGAGAAGAACTCGGCGGCGGACTTGTTCTGTGGCATCCGAATCTTGCTGTTGTACGTGAAGAAATTGAAAACTACTGGAGAACAGAACACAGAAAACGCGGTTATGTAATAGTTAACACCCCGCATATTGCAAAATCAAAACTGTGGGAAATTTCAGGTCACGCTGATCACTACAGAGAAAACATGTTCTTTATTCAGAAAGATGAAGACAGCGATGAACAATTTATCCTTAAACCGATGAATTGTCCATTCCACATTCTGATTTATCAGGCAAATAGATACTCCTATCGTTCACTGCCTTTAAGAATGGCGGAACTCGGTACAGTTTACAGAAAAGAAAAATCCGGTGCATTATCAGGCTTAACACGTGTTCAAGGGTTCACTCAGGATGATGCTCACGTATTCTGTACTCCAGAACAGTTAGTTGATGAAATTAACGAAATTATCGACTTTGTAGCAGATACAATGGCTATATTCAACATGTCATTTGAAGTTGAACTTTCAACGCGTCCAGAAAGTTACGTTGGTGAAATTGAAAACTGGAACAGAGCAGAAGCCGGCTTAAAAGAAGCAATGGACAGACGCGGAATGAAATATGAAATTAATGAAGGCGACGGCGCATTCTACGGACCAAAAATTGACTTCAAAGTAAAAGACGCTATAGGTAGAACATGGCAATGCGCTACAATTCAGTTAGACTTCAATCTGCCGGAACGTTTTGATATCAAATATCAGGACAAAGACGGTACAATGAAAACTCCTGTAATGCTTCACCGCGTAATATTCGGCTCAATGGAACGTTTCCACGGTATCTTAATTGAGCACTATGCAGGTGCATTCCCGACATGGCTTGCGCCGACACAGGTTGCAATTGTCCCTATCAGCAATGAAAAACACGTTGATTTTGCTGAAAAAGTATACAAAAAAATGCGTAATGCCGGATTAAGAGTAAAACTCGACGATCGTTCCGAAAGCATGAATTACAAAATAAGAGAAAGTCTGCAAGACAAGAAAATTCCTTATGTTGTTGTAATCGGAGACAAAGAAATTGAATCTAATTCGCTTGCAGTCCGTGCACGCGGAATAGGTCAGGTTGGCACAATACCGGTTGATGAATTCATCAAGAAACTTGAAGACGAAATTCATTCCCGCTCAGCCGACTCTTTTGCTAAGGAACCTGTAAAAGCATAAATAACAACGAAATTTAATTAAAAGGGGCGCCCTGCGGGCGCCCCTTTTAATATACAGCGAGTAAGTTTTTTACGCTGAAATATCTATTATTGTATCTTCAGGTGCATTTAACGCTGCAGTATAAGCACTCAATACAAATGTCGGGTCTGTATTTTTTATTTTTAGTGCTTCAAATTCATCATCAACTGGATTTTGATACAATATTTTTACATTGTCGGTATTATTGTCTGCCTCTATTTTTTTAATATTTTCAGCAGCAAGTATTTTGGTACCCAAATTCCAGCTTGATTGGATTTTTAATGCACCGTTAAATGGTGTTGAATTAATAGGATTAACTTTCATAAAACATCTCCTTGAATTTTTACACAATACCTATTGATTTATGTTTTTCATAAATTTGTTCAGCCATTACATCAAGCTTTTCCAAATCTTCTTCCGTAGGTTTGCCTTTTACCTGAAGAGGTTCTATCAAATCAAGTTTCAATGGTTTTAACAAATCTGCAATAAGTCCGAATAAATTGCCGCCCCAACCGTAAGAGCCTACGAGTGATGCGAATTTTGCTTTTGGTCTTAAAACAGCCGCAAGATATGCAACATTCACAGCCATAGGATGCGGTCCTGCCAGTACCATTGATGTACCCATAACAATAGTTGCAGCATCGACAAGCGCCATTGCAAGGTCACCAAGATCATCATCCACAATGTCAAATTTAAACGTGTTTATACCTTTTGCTTCCAACTTTTCTGCAAGATAGTCTATCATTTCTTTTGTGCTTTCATACATTGAAACATAAGGTAATGCCACAAGATTTTTCGGTAAATCTGATGTCCAGTCAGCATATAAATCCAGAATATAAGCAGGATTTGTATAAACAGGTCCGTGGCTTGGCAAAATCATGTCCACATTCATATCTTTAATCATTTGTGTATATTTTTTGCACATCATTCTGAACGGCATCATAATTTCCGCATAATAGCGTTTTGCGCTTTTCATCAGTTCATTGCTTTCAACAGCAAAAACATCGCTGAAAGTATAGTGTGCACCTAAAAAGTCACAGGTACAGATCACATTGTCTTCTTTGATATAAGTAAACATTGTATCAGGCCAGTGAACACCCGGTGCAAAAATGAATTTTAAAGTCTTATCACCGAGAGAAAGTTCTTCACCGTCAGCTATAACCTTTATTTTTTCTGCCGGAACATGCAGCATTGATTTTATATTTTCGGCAACTTTTGGATTGGTTACAACAATTGCATTCGGATATTTTTCCAGCAATGCGGGAATTGAGCCTGAATGATCCTGTTCGCCGTGATTTGCAACAATATAATCGACTTTTCCTACCTGATTTTCAGTCAATCTTTTTATGTATTCTTTTGTTTTAGGAGGATACATTGTATCAATAATAGCTGTTTTTTCACTTCCCTTTACAAGGTATGAATTGTAGCTTGTTCCGTGTTCAAGCGGGATAAGTTCATCAAAAATTCTTCTGTCGCAGTCATTTAAACCGCAATAATAAATTCCGTTTTTAATTTCTTGAAATTTCATTATTTATCTCCTTATTACTATTTATACTAATCTGGCTTTTTATAAAAGAAAACTTCTTCTTTCAAACACAGCGGGCAGTAGCGTGGCTCTTCTTTCTGCACAAATATCGCTCCGCAGGTTGAACATACCCAGTTATATGTACCGTCACTGTTGGGTTTTGCTTCATCTTTCAGTTTGCAAATAAGTTTTTTCATCCGGTCATAGTGAATTTTTTCTATATTTTCAATATTGTAAAACAGACCGGCAATATGGTCTAATCCTTCTTTTTTAGCGGCTTTTGCAAATGCTTCATAGACATCACCTATTTCTTCAGTTTCTTTTTGTAGCGCGTTTTCAATAAAGCTTAACAATCCCTGTTTGTTTTCTGAATTCAGCCACCTGTACCAGAGCTTGGCATGTTCTTTTTCATGTTCTGCAAATCTTGTTAAAAGCCGGCTTACATCTTCCATACCTTCCTTTTTTGCGAGAAGAGCATATATATCATATTCACAGCGGCGTTTTGCTACAATTTCAAACGCACGCATCAAATTCTTTTCTGTTTGTGAACCTTTTATTCCCAATTTTCATATCCTCATATCTATTACCATTTATATGATAACACAATAAAAAAGGCTTTGCCATTAAACACAAAGCCCTTTTTTATTTTTAGTAATTTTTAGCTTTTATAAAGAAATAAGCTTTCGGGTGCTTACATACAGGGCAAAGTTCCGGTGCTGATTCACCTTCAAAAGCATGCCCGCAGTTTGAACATTCCCAGACTACTTTTTCTGACTTTTCAAAAACAGTGTTGTTTTCAATATTTGCCAGCAGTTTTCTGTAGCGTTCTTCGTGGTCTTTTTCTATTTTTCCAACGAGTTCAAAAAGTGCGGCTACTTGTTCAAAGCCTTCTTCATTTGCTTCTTTGGCAAATTTAGCATACATGTCTGTCCATTCATAATTTTCACCTTCTGCAGCATCTTTCAAATTTTCAATTGTTTGAGGAATACTGCCGCCGTGTAATAATTTGAACCAGATTTTTGCGTGCTCTTTTTCATTGTTTGCAGTTTCTTCGAAGATTTTGCTTATTTGAACATAACCGTCTTTTTTGGCTTGAGATGCGTAATAAGTATATTTATTACGCGCCTGAGATTCACCGGCAAAAGCTTCCATAAGATTTTTTTCGGTTTTCGTACCTTTTAATTCCATAAAAAAGTCCTTTCAAATTACTATTGTTTTTCAAACATGTCTTTGCCTACATTGCAAAGCGGGCATGTGTAATCATCCGGCAAATCTTCAAATGCCACATTGTCATTTTCTTCCGGATCGTAAACATAACCGCAAATTGTGCATACATACTTGTCCATTATTTTTCTCCTTTACTGTTTTTGCATTCACGACACAAGCCGTGAAATACTATATCGTGACCTTCTATATAAAATCCTGTTTTGTTTTCTGTTTTGCTGACGATATCAGGTGCGATATCTGCTGCTACATCGAAAACTTTTTTACACTTATCACATATAAAGTGATAGTGATTATGAGTATTATGATCGAAATGCGCCGAAGATTCAAGTCCGTCAATCTTTTTTATTATACCAGCTTCTGCAAGTTGATTTAAATTACGGTAAAGGGTTGCCAGACTGATTTTCGGATTTTTTTCTTTCAAAATTTCATACAAATATTCTGCAGTAGGGTGCACTACATTTTCTTTTAATGTTGTTAAAATTTGTTCCCGCTGCCTTGAATAATTCATATTCTTCACCTTAACTGATAATAATTCTCATTTTTCCATATTTTCATAAATTTGTCAACAATAAATTTACATATCTTTATATATTAAGCAAATTTACTAATTTTAACGTTTTAATAAATATATGGCAGAAGGTGTGAACAATTCATTTAACAATCCTAAATTTAATGTAGGAGTTATTGTCCCTCCGGATAAAATTCAGCGGGCTATTTTGTATTCTGACAAAAACGCAACACAGAATATAAGAACTGCGCAGCAAGATGTCTATCTTAATTCCAAAAAGATAAGTTACGAAGACAGGTTCAAAACACCGAAATCCGTCTGGTATACGCTGGGCGCCGCAGCACTCGCTATATTATTCCCTGCCGCCAGAAAACTCATTAAAAAGTAACCGCCTGTACTACTTTTCAATATTTAAGATTTATAGTATTATGTTTTTAAAGGTTAATCATTAAGAGAGGGGATAAAATGAAAAAAATACTTGGTCTTTTGTTTGTATTAATAACAGGTACAATGGTCTGGGCGGCTGATTTTCAGTTGTACAAGCTTGATAACGGACAAAATGTAATTATTGAACAGGTAAAAAGCAATCCGATTGTAACAATTGATACATGGATAAAAACAGGTTCAATCAACGAAAACGACAAAAATAACGGTGTTTCTCATTTTTTAGAACACTTATTCTTTAAAGGCACAACAAATCATGCCCCTGGTGAATTTGATAAAATACTTGAAACTAAAGGCGCAATCACCAATGCTGCTACAAGCAAAGACTTTACGCATTATTATATAACAATACCGTCAGAATATTTTAATCTGGCATTGGAAATGCATGCCGATATGCTGTCTAACCCGCTTATTCCCGGAAAAGAACTTGAAAAGGAACGCAAAGTTGTCATAGAAGAAATAGCAAAAGACTTGAATTCTCCATCCACTCTCTGCTATGACAATCTGGTAAGTTTATTGTATACAAATCATCCTTACAAACGTAAGGTCATTGGTAAAAAAGAAATTATAGAAAACATAACCCGTGACGAAATACTTTCTTACTACCACGATTATTACAACCCATCAAACATGGTCACTGTAATTGTCGGGGATGTAGAGCCTGAACAGGCACTGCAAAAAGTTAAAGAAAACTTTAATGCTGAATACAAAAAGCCGATAAAAAATGTATTTTCTAAAGAAAATATCTTGACAGAACAAAAGAGAAAAACAGCATATTTCCCGTCAGAAACTGCATATATGTTAATCGGGTTCAGAGGAACAAAAATTGATGCTGCTGATTCTTATGCACTTGATATTCTCTCAACAATACTCGGGGAAGGACGTTCTTCAGTATTCTATCAAGACATCAAAGAACAAAAACAACTGGTAAACAGTATTTCTGCAATCAATGCCGGTTTTAAAGATGACGGAATTTTCTACATCTCTGCCAACTACAAACCCGAACAGCAAGAGCGATTGGAAAATGCTATATTCTCCAATATAGAAAAAATTCAAAAAGACGGTGTAACTCCGGAACAGTTACAGCTTGCCAAAAACATTATTGAGCGCGATACATATTACAGCCGCGAAAGCATCTCAAACATCGCAAGCGAAATTGGTTATACTTTTGTCACTACTGATGGCATAAAATTCTATGAAAATTATCTAAACAATATAAAAAAAGTTACAGCATCTGATGTAAAACGCGTGGCAAACAAATATTTAGGCAAAAACAAAAGCGCTGTATCTGTAGTTTTGCCGGCTCAATGTGAGGCTAATCAGAAAAGCAATGAGGTCGAAATAGCCGCCACGACTCCTGCAAAACTCGTAAGCGAAAATAAAACAACACAAAAATATGCGCTTTCAAACAACGCAACAATGCTTATTACTCCAAATGAAGCTAATGATATTATTGCAATAAGCATTTATGCAAAAGGCGGTACGCTTGTTGAAAAAACTCCGGGTATCGCTCAAATCACAAGCGGTGTTCTGCTTAAAGGCACAAAAAATTACTCCTCTCTTGAACTTGCTCAGGTTCTTGAAGACAACGGTATAAAAATTCTACCATCTGTAAAATCCGATGCCTTTATAATCAATGTTTTGACTACAAAAAATGAATATGAAAAAACTTTGAATTTAATTAATGAAGTTTTAAATAACGCAACATTAGACGATTACGAAATAGAAAAAGTCAAAAACAATGCAATTCAAGCCATTAAAAGAAGCAAAGATGAGCCTTTGAATATTGCTGTTGACGGCTATAAATCGTTAATATTTGAGAATTCACCATACTCTGTCTCTAATGACATACTGGAAAAATCAATTCCAACCATAACACAGGCAGATGTATCAGAATACTATAACAGTATTTTTGCGCCGGATAATATGGTAATTTCTATTAATGGAAATGTTGACAAAGAAAAAACATTAGAAACATTTTCAAAGATTCTAAAGTCTAAAAAAGCAGAAAAATTTGTATACGAAAATTATGCAAACAAAATCCCATACAATCAATCTCCAAAATCAATCTGCAAACAGATAAAGGATTTAAAAACTGACTGGATACTGCTTGGCTGGCAGACCTCAGGCGTTACAGATTTAAAAGATTACGCTGCACTTGATATTATAAACACAATACTCGGCACAGGCATGGATTCAAGGTTATTCAAAAACATGCGTGATAAAGAAGGGCTTGCTTATCAAATAGGGTCTGAATTTGCGCCGAATGTTCTGCGCGGCGCGTTCGTAACCTATATCGGCACAAATCCGGAAAATCTGGAATGTGCAAAACAAAAAATGCTGGAGGAAGTGTTCCGCTTTAAAACTGAATTTGTAGGCACAAAAGAGCTTGAAGATGCTAAAGACAAGCTTATCGGGCATTACATAATCGCTCAGGAAACAAATCTTGATAAAGCAGCAACAATCGGCTGGTTTGAAACATCAGGTCGTGGATATGAATTCAACGACAAATACAAAGAACTCATAAATAGCATAACAGAATCTGACATAATTGAAGTTGCTAACAAATACTTCAACAACAATTATGTAATGTCAGTTGTGCGCGACTAGTTTTAGTTTTGTGACAAATCGCATAAATTCAATAAGGCTGCGAAAACACCTTCATTATATCTGTTGTCAACAGCACTATAAGGAAGGACTTCGCCGCCGAATTCTTTCTTTATATAATTAATAACATTAAGCGTTTTAGAACGCGGCACATAATCCATTTTAGTAACAACTGTCATTACAGGCAGCTTATATGCGGCAACCCATTCTCGCATTTGATAATCGTTTTTTTGAATCTCGTGGCGCCCGTCAATTAATTGTATAAGTGATTTTATTTGTTTTCTTTCCAACAGGTATTCTTCCAGATACTTTTGCCAGCGATTCTGTGCCTCTTTTGACACTTTTGCATAGCCATACCCCGGCAAATCCGCTATCATAAATTTGTCAGAAAAATTGAAAAAGTTTATCAAGCGAGTTTTTCCGGGAGTGTTTGATGTTTTTGCAAGTTTTTTATTATTGGCAAGTCCGTTGATAAAAGAAGATTTGCCGACATTAGATCTCCCGATAAGCGGGAATTCCGGTAATATATAATTCGGACACTGAGAGAGTTTTTCAGCACTGATTAAAAATTTAGCATTCAGATATTTTAAGTTCGCCATATTTTCTACTATTCCCTGTTATTTTGATGAAGAAAGCGCCTTTTCACGTTGTTCTTTCAGGCGTTTTTTATACAGAACAGTCTGAAACAGGTTGTACATTTTTTCGCTGTTTACAACGGTAATTTGCGCTTTTTTGTTAACCATTTCAACAGTAACAGAAGGTTTTCTGGCAAAAATGTTTGACTGAATATTCACAAGTTGGAATAAACCCTCGGTTAATATACTCAAGGGTTCTTTCCAAAAATCTTCAAAAGATTTGCGAATATCAAATTTTTTCATGTCTGCTATTTACTGCTGTTTTAATGCTTTACGTTTATATTTTTCGATTTTTTTAGTTACAGCGGCTTTATCAGATGCATTCGGGTTGAATGCCAGATATTGAGTATAGTATTTAACTGCGCCTCTGTAATTTAATTCTTTTTCATAGGCTTGTGCTTTTAGTTTTGCTATATCAGCGTTGTTGTGATAGAAGTCAATTGCGCGGTTACAGTATTCAATTGTAGATGCGTAATTTTCTTCTTTAAATTGTCTTTTTGCAACGTCAAAGAATTCATTTGATTTAATTTCACACAAATCAATATAACCGATGCCGTTTTTAGCAATTATATTGTTTGGATCTTTCATCAACGCTTTTTTCAAGGCAGTTCTTGCTGTTCTAAACTGTTTATGGTGAACAAGAATTTCACCTAAATACAAACAGTCATCAACATTCTGTGCAAAGTTAATAGCATTTTCAAATGTATAAACCGCATCAGCTTCTCTGCCCAAAGCCAGATATGCTTCACCTTTTATTACAGAATCCATCATGTTGTTGCCGGCAGCCTTAATAATGTAATCAAGACTTTCTTTCGGCATATCTTCCATATGAACAAGTTGAGCAATTTTAATTTTTGCGAGGTGAAGTTCCAGATCATCCGGACATTTTTCTATTGCTTTGTTAATATATTCATAAGCGATATACAATTCTCTATTTGTAGTTATATTTGCGCTGTCAGCATGATCTTTTGACATTTCATAATAAGTATTTGCAAGCCCGATTATTGCATCTTCGTTATATTGTTCATCGCCTAACAGTTGAGAATAATAATCAAGTGCCTGTTCATATTTTCTTTCAGTTAAAGAAAGATTAGCAATTTTCAGTTTACCTTCCTGATATTTCGGGTTAATAGCAAGAAGAGTTTTCAATTGTTCAATAGCTATTTCATTATCAACACGTTTTTCGTAAACATTAGCAAGGTTTAGATAAGATGCTGAATGTTCTGGTTTTACAAGAACGGCTTTTCTGAAAGAGTTCAAAGCAGCCGGCTGATTACCTTGCTTAAGGTATAATTCACCTTGCAGATTCAATGCCGGAGCTGAATTCGGATTGATATGCACTGAGTGGTTAATCCATGTCAATGCCTTAGAATAGTTACCGCGTCTTGCTTCAACCTGTCCCATATGATACATAGAAGTAGGGTTGGTTGTATTACATTTCAAAGCTTTTTGAAAATATTGTTCCGCACCGTCGAGGTTGTTGTTCATCATTTCCAGAACACCGAGGTTGTCATATGCAGTTGCATACTGCGGATTAATATCAATAGCTATATTGAATAAATCTTTCGCATCTGCCTTGTTGCCTAATTTTAAAGTTGCAACACCCATTGCGTTATATGCCGCATAGTATGTGTTATCAAGATTTACGGCTGTTACAAATTCTTTAATAGCAGAATTATTCAAATCACGGATTGATTTAATATAATCTACATCAGAAGATGTCTGACGGTTCATATAAACAATCCCCTGCGCATAGTGCAAGATAGGATTATTCGGGTTATTTTTCATAAATTTGTCAATTTCTTTTTGTGCAGGTTCTAATTTATGCTGTTTAGCCCATGACACAGCGCGGAGCGCAAGTGCATCAATATCCTGCTGATTGCGTTCCAGAATATATTCCAGTTTGTTTTCAGCTTCTTTGTAATGATTATATTCAATCAATTTTTCAATTTCAGCATATTTTCTTTTTGCCGCTTGTTTTTGAATTTCGGCTTTATTTGTCTGGCTTTTTGTTACACCTGCCTGTAATTCTTCAGCAAACGCTTGAGATGATACAAAAAGCATGCCAGCTACGATAACGGATGATAATAAAAGTTTTTTATAATTCATTTTTTCTCCTGCTATTAAGTTATTCACATTCACCTGCTAATATTGTATAATATATATGAGAAAAAAGCAACAAGGCAAATCATGAGTTTAAATATTAATTCAAAACAGGACTTAGAAGATTTTAAAACGTATATTTTAGTAGAGCGGAATTTCTCTAAACATACGGCAAAAGCGTACTGTTCGGACATATTAAGCTTTTTAATCTGGCTTGATAGTGAAGAGTGTACAAATGTTAACTTTTCCAAAGTAAGAGAATATTTACATTTTATCCAAAAGTTTAATTACAAAAAAACAACGGTTGCAAGAAAGGTTGCCTCACTAAGAACATTTTATAAATTTTTATACAGGGAAAGAAAAATAGAGTCCAATCCTGCAATGAGTTTAACAACCCCTAAACGCCCGCAGTCTTTGCCAAAATTTTTAACACCTGATGAGGTTGAAAAAATCCTGAATAATATCAAAATAGAAACCCCGGCAGGATATAGAAACCGCGCAATTTTAGAACTTTTGTGGGCAAGCGGCATGCGTGTTTCGGAATTATCCGGACTAAATTTTGGAGACTTGAACCTCAAAAACAATGAAATACGTGTATTTGGCAAAGGCTCAAAAGAACGCATTATTCTTGTCACGGACAGAGCTAAATCATATCTTGAACGCTACATTGAAACGGCAAGACCTTTAATCGCGAAGGGATATAGCCTGCCACCTGTTGAAGAAGACTCACCTGTTTTTATTAACAATACAGGATATAGGCTGCAGCCACGCACAATCAGAAATGTTATTAATGAAGTTGTAGAAAAAATAAGTTTGCCAAAACATGTCACACCGCACGTTTTCCGCCACAGCTTTGCAACACATTTGATTGAAAACGGAGCTGATTTGAGAGTTGTGCAGGAACTTTTGGGGCATGCCAGTATTTCAAATACACAAATTTATACCCATGTTTCTTCACAGCATCTGAAAGAAGTCTATAACGAAACTCACCCAAGAGCCTGATTACAGATTATCCTCATCATCCGCATAAAGGTCAAACTCTTGCGAATTTACCTCGCGCAAAAAATCTGTCCAGCTATTGTAATAATTTTCGATTGCCTGAGTATACCCGAGAATTATAGACTGATAAGATTTCTTCATTACTATCAATGATGTAATATCAGATTTTCCCTGTTCATAACTTTTTGCTGACACATTAATCAACTCTTCAGAATCTATTACAATCTTTTTCTCATAATCGTTTAAATTTGTTCTTGCCGTAAGAAATTTGCTATAAGCAGAATGCAAATCTATCAAAGCTTTGTTTTTAGTCGAATTATAATTCATTATTGCCTGATCAAGTTCCAATTTTGCATTTTTAATTTCCGGAGAATAGTTGTAGAAAAGCGGTATATTAACGATATTCGCCCCGACATAAGCTCCGCTGTTAAATCGGTTGTCATCTGTATGATTGGCGCGCTGATACATCCAGCCGCCCACGAGTTCTATATCGGGAATTCTTTTTCTTGCAACAACAATAAGATTTTTGCGTGCAACTTCTATCTGATTAGCAGCTAATTTTATATCAAAACGATTTGCAAGTGCGCGTTCATCAATTTCTTCAAAAGTAGGTACATCCATTTGCGGTTCAGGCGTTAACAGTTCTTCAAAATTGTTTTCTTCTGCAAATATTTTGTCTACGGTATCATAAACCTTACCCTCTTTGTCATTTATAACTTTGTTAAAATTATTGAACTCTGTTTTAACATTCACTTCTGCCGAATTTACCTGAGTAATCATTTGATTTAGGGCAATTTGCGCCTGAATAACATCTATTTCCGGCACAAGATTTGCTTTGTATCTTTTTTGAGCAATATGCAATAAATTTTCCTGCAAATCCTGCTGTTGTTTTAATGTATATAAAACAGATTTTGCAGCAACAAGTTTTACATAGGCTTCTCGAACATCCATTTTTAATTTAAATTTTGTATACCTTACGGATTCATTAATTAGTTCCAGATTTGCTTTAGCAAGGTTTTTACGTGCCGAACGCTTGCCTATTTCTATAAGCTCGGATGCCCCAATTTGCTGCGGTTCACTCCAGCCCGCTGCTCCAAGGTTATAAAATGTATTTATATCAGGGTTGTTCAATCTATTAGCAGTTTTTATTTGATTTTTAGCAATATCAATATTGAGTTTTGCACTTTGTAAATCAATATTATTTTCCACCGCAATATTTATTGCCTGCTGTAAATTCACCTTATTGGTCTCTTCTATGGCAAAACTAGAGGGCAAAAATAATATATACGTTAAAATTATTAATAGTATCTTTTTCATTATTGTGTTCTAAATTAGTGATAATCATAATATATCACAAAACGAGAATTATTTAAAGATATAAACAAAAATTAACCAATAAAAAAGCCTATCTTTCGATAAGCTCCAATTCCCTTTTCCGGGCGCATTCCTGCGCCTGTTACTAAGTGTGTACTATGAGTTACTACTTGATTTATATCTATAACTTAACATACTGTAAGTTCCGGATGTGTCAGAAGAAGAATCGCTGCCATAAAACACAGACATATTAGTAGCGGCTTTATGAGCGTATTCATCAACTTTTTCCTGACGCGCAGAGTTTACAGTATATGCAGATATTTCTTCCTGAGTAATTCGACCGTCGTGATTTGTATCCATATCGTCAAAATGTTCTAATATGTTATTAATAGTATCTGTAGAAAGCCCGCTTGCTCCTGATGCATATAACTGTGTTAATTCTGCTTTGGTCAAACCTTGAGAGGAGATAAGATTGGTAAGATTTGTCATTTCTGTTGAAGAAATAACCCCGTCACCATCTTTATCAATATTGTTGAAATTAGTTTGCAAGTAAGATGCAAAAGACTGATTTAAAGAATACAAGTTGTCACTATCATTTCTTGCTTCCAGAATATTATCCAGAGTTAACCCGTTAGGATACTGTGATGCAAGCTGTGCATAAGTATTCGTAAGCCCCGCATAGATACCGGTAAATAAATTTGAATTACCCATAATAGTTGTCCTTTTGTAAAATTCTACCTTCGTATTTTTATATTAATGATGATTTAAAAAAAATCAACCATTTAAATGGATGAATTTTGAAAGCCGGACACGATGACACAACACGTCATCCCGCAGCAGTATTTATGCAGTTCACCACAGTTGTCGCTTTGCGGGATCTATTTGTTAAAGGCACTAAGGAGTTAATAAAGACGTTAAGACTATAAGACGCTAAGACGATAAGTCGTTTAATAAAAATAAGTTAATTAGGGGAATCCCACATTGCCTTATTTTTTGTAAATCCTTAGATAAAATAGGTCGGGCTTTAGCACGACAATGTTATTTGCAATTTATAAATACTTGTTTTTGATTACAACTGTGGCCTTTGTCCGGCTTGCTCAAGTGAATCTGATGTTCCAATAATTTTATTTACCCCAAATGCTCTTTTGTAATCGTCATCTGTACAGCTATTTTTTAGATAACAGGTAAAATCATTAACTTTTCCACTAAAAGTGACTGCCATTAAATATAGATCTTTTGCTGCTTTATTAGGGGCTTTCTGCCCGTTAACATCAGTAATAACCAAAAAGCCGACATCACGAATATAATCAGGAACCTTTTCAAATAAATATCCATATACTATCCCGTCAGCTGTAACAAAATAATATTCTGAAGATTTCCAAATATCTTGTTGGAAATTTTCAGGTAGCTCTATAACTGCAGCATAAGCCGGAGGTGTTAGAATATTACCAAGTAGTGTAACATCTCCTGGCAAAATGGAAGATATATCATCATATGTTATAGATTCCATTTTATCTTTAAAACTATTACTCAATGAAGAGTCCATAATATTGAAGAGTTTTCTGCTATTTTTATCTAATTCATTTACATTAACAGACACTGATTGCTTATTATATGCAGGTAATCCATAACTAAATAATGGCGTCAAGCGTAAATCTCCAGGAGTACCGTTATTTGCAATAGCTAAATTTAAAGCATTAGATAAAACTGACATACTTTTTTTGTATGCAGTTTCCAGAACTTTGTCCTGATAATTCGCAATAATTGCAGGGATTGTTATTGCCGCCACCACGCCGATTATTGCCAATGTTATTAGCACCTCCGCCAAGGTAAAGGCTGCTTTTGAAGTCGTTAAGACGTTAGGACGATAAGACGTGTCTTGGATTTGCTTCACGCTCGCAGAGTTTCGCCTATTGTGCTTATGCACAAGCCGGCTCAATCTGCTCGCTACCCGGATTTGCTCACATTCGTTCGCGACATCCGTACGCAAATCCGCTAAGTCCATATCATCTTTAGGCTCTGTTACTTCGTGGCTAATCTCGTAATTATTAACTGGTATTTGTGCCTGTGCTAAGTTGTCATCCTGAACTTGCAGCTCCTCTTGTTGCCGAATGCAATGAGGCTTACAAGGGAGGGTGCTCGTAGAGTATTTCAGGATCTCATTACCGTCGCGTTTTACGGGTTCTAATGATTTTGAATTTGGTTTCTGGTCCATAATTTTTTACCTTTCTTTTTTATATTTCTAATACGTACTTAGCGTCCTAACGTCTTATCGTCTTAACGCCTTTTTTCTGTCTAATAGTCCACTTCTTGTGTTTTTATGCACTTTTGCACAAGTTTACTAACTTGTGTCGAATTTTTGTTTGAGATCCCGCAAAGCGGTGATTTTTGTTGGCTCCGGTTGTGCCGCTGCGGGATGACATAATTGGCGTTGACTGCACTTCTTCAGCGGTTTCCATATGTAAGAGCACACTTCGTGTGCCTGAAAGCCGCTCAGGCTGTGAGGTTGTCGCCCCCCCCCTCCGCAAATGCAGTATTCATGCGGGTTTCAGCCCCTTGCGGGGCAGTGGTGAGTGTGGTGAGTGGAGTGAGTACCATTTTTGGGTCGGTCAAGTTTTCACTTCCACTGGAATTTTGTGACGCAACAGTATTTTTATTGCTGATATAGAAACCCCAACCTACAATATGCTGCTGAAATTCACCATTAAAACGGCGAAAATCACAACCTGCTTTATATTCCTGTTTTGTAGCCAAATTTCCAGCCATCAAAATTCCTCATTCAAACTTTATATTTTTATTATTACATACCTCTGTGGATTTTTCAAGTCCTTGAACAAAATAATTAAATAAAATAAAAAGTCAGGCAAGGTAATAACATTGTCTGACTTTTTAAACTATCTGTTAAACAACAGCTATCAGGCAGGTCTGTGACCGGTTTTTAACTGGTGATCTACATTAGCTGTTTTCTGATTGGCTTTTAATTTTGCAGCAATTATATTATATGCGCATACGCCAACTGCTGCTGCGCCTGCAATAATTTTAGATTTTGTACCGATACTCTTTATCGGATTTTTGCATACTTCTTTGAGTGAGCCGCCTTTTCTGAAACCTTTTGGCAATGCATCAAACAGCCAGCTTCCGCCAAGTATTGCTACTCCGGTTGTTAAGCCATATGCAACACCTTTAAATGTGCCTTTTACCATTTCAGTTGTTGTTGCAAAAAATTTAGCTACGTTTGCTATGAAATTTCTGACAGGATGCTTTTTTTCTGAAGTTTCTTTTTTACTGGAAAATTCTACAGAATCCGCTTTAGAATTTGTAGTTTTAGGCTGTTGTACGTTTGATGTTTGTGTATTATTTGCTTGCGCTGCACAGAAACTTACGTATGGATTTAAACCTACTTCCATAAAATTACTCCTTTACATATTACATTAAAACGTATAAAGGAAAAAATTGCGGAATTTTTGGAAAAAATTTACAAATATTAACGTTAAAAATCAAAAAAAATACTCCTTAAAAAGGAGTATTTTTATATGCATCAAATCCTTTTAAATATTTGGATAATTGTCAGGATATTCCCAGTTATTTTTTATTATCATGGCTCCGCAGTACATTTTGTTGCCTTCATCAGAACATCCATAGTCGCCTTCTGCTAGGTCAGACTCCCCAGTGCCTAAGGCGCTGATTGTGTTTGCGCTAACAACAAATATGTACCTGTCAGCACCATATTTATTTGGTTTTTTAGCCCCGTTTAAATCAAAATAAAGATATAAAATCTGATTGCTTTTATTGATAACAACCCCTAATTGCGTACCGTCAGCCAATGTATAAGTTATCTCAGGTTCTTCTGAAACTGTACTGTTTTGCTCCAGGTAATATTCATAATATGAAGCACAAAGTACATCTACCCCGCCTGCGTGATCTCCCCAATTGCCCTCATGCGCAATGCAAGTGTTGATAACTGACTGGCAGAATTCTGATGTATTCCCTTCTCCTTTCATTGCGTTGTCCAAACAGGTATATTCTGGATCTAGTGCCGCCTCCGCTGCTTGTTCAAAGAATAAGCCCTGAGTTATACCGGCATAACTCAGCCAACAATTCTCACATTCGTTTAGTTGGCTAAAATACGGTGCGATGTATTTAGAAATAAACTCTTTATTGTCAAGTTCCCAATTCCAGTATGACATGGTACCGTTTTCAATTGTTGAAAGCCTTAAAACCTGTGTAAATTCTGCATATTTTTTTCTCAAAGCTGTCAGATAAAATCTTTTCTGCCATTTTGTTGTCATCACCGGAATGGTCAATACTGCAACTATCCCGATAACTGCAAGTGTAATTAACACTTCTGCCAGAGTAAAACCTTTCTTAAAAAAATTCATATTTCCTCACTTTCTTCCCAAATATGGGACGCTACAAAATTAGTATACTATATAATTCCATATATGGGACAGTGTATTGAATAATTGTTATAAATTTGTTACATGAACGAAATAGAAAAAAAATACTGTTTAGAAGTTGGCAAAGCTATTAAAGCATTACGTCTTGAACACACTAAAAAATCTTCAAGACTTTTTGCCTATGAAAACGAAATTCCCAAATCAACGTTATGGCGCATCGAAAGCGGTGAAAATGAGGCGCAGTTGGTTACGCTTAAAAAAATCGCCGAAGGATTCGGGTGGTCTATGGCAGAATTATTCTCTAACATTGAAAAAAAATTACCGCCGGACATAAAGATTTTTGAAAATGACCATTATTAATTAACATCGCCGGCAAACAAATTCAACTGCGGTATGTCAGGTGTTGAAACATCCTGTTTTTTGCGGGTTGAAAGATTGTTAGAAAAATCCTTTTGCATTTTAGTCATCAAATCCTGTGAGCGTTTGATAACAGCTTGCGGCAAGCCTGCCATTTTCGCTACCTGAATACCGTAACTTTTGCTTGCTCCGCCTTGAACAATTTTTCTCAAAAATTCAATCTCACCATTTTCTTCTGTAATTGTGATTCTGTAATTTTTAATTTGCGGATAAGTTTTGGTCATTACATTGAGTTCGTGGTAGTGGGTTGCGAATATACAACGCGCTTTGATTTTAGTCGCTATATATTCTGCTACAGACCATGCTATAGCGACACCGTCGTATGTACTTGTGCCTCTGCCTATTTCATCCAGCAGGATAAAACTTTTATCAGTAGCCGCATTCAAAATATATGCTGTTTCAATCATCTCAACCATAAATGTAGATTGACCGAGCGTCAAATCATCTGATGCGCCGACACGTGTGAAAATTTTATCAATAATACCGATTTTTGCATAATCTGCAGGAACCCAGGAACCAATTTGCGCAAGGATTACAATTAATGCATTCTGGCGCATATATGTAGATTTTCCTGCCATATTCGGACCGGTTAATATCATAAACTGTGTTGTATCGGTTGAGTTGCTTTTTATTTCCAAATCGTTGGCGACATATTCTCCGAGCGGCAGAATTTTTTCTAACACAGGGTGACGTCCGTTTTTAACAATCAAATCATCAGATGAATCTATGATTGGTTTGCAATAATTGTTTTCTACAGCGATCTGCGCAAGACTTACAAAGACATCGCAACTTGCTATTGCATCAGAAATTTCTCTGAGGCGCGTAACAAATTCCTTTGAATATTCTCTGAAGTCGCAGAACAATTTATATTCCAATTCTATTGATTTGAAACGGGCAGAAAGAACATCGTCTTCATGTTTTTTAAGTTCATCTGTAATAAAACGTTCGCCGGTTGTCAGAGTCTGTTTTCTTACATAGGATTTTGGAACCTGATTCAGGAAGGAATTTGTAACTTCAATGAAGAAACCGAAGACTTTGTTGTAACCGACTTTTAGGTTCTTTATACCTGTTCTTTCGCGTTCTTTTTCTTCAAAATCACTCAGCCAGTTTTCGCCGCCGGTTAAAAGTTCTCTAAAGTAATCAAGTTCGCCATTGACACCTTGTTTTATAATTCCGCCTTCTTTAATGACAGCAGGACAGTTATCATCAATTGTTCTGTCGATTAACTGAGTGTATTCCTGAATATCATCTTTGTATTTCATAACATATCTGAACGGATTGTTTTCCAGTGCAGAAGTTTGTTCAAAAAGGTCAGGCAGCGCAAACAAAGATGTTTTTAACCCTAAAAAGTCTCTCGGGTTTGCGGAATTGTTACTGATTTTTGTTGCAAGTCTTTGAATATCATAAACTTTTTCAAGTGCAGATGCAAGGTTTAAGCGTACAGCCTTTTTTTCAACGAGTTCTGATACTGCATTTTGTCTGGCAAGAATTTGGTCTACACGCTTAAGCGGCTGACAAATCCAGCTTCTTAAAAGTCTTGCGCCCATATTGGTGCGAGTTTTATCTACAGCCCAGAGCAAAGAGCCGTATTTATTTTTTTCTCTAAGAGTCTCTACAAGTTCAAGATTTTTTCTTGTACTTGCATCAATAATCATAAATTCTGAAAGTTCATAAGGTTCAATACCTTCAAATTTTGGTACATTTTCTTTTAATGTTTCCCAGATGTATGCAAGCAAAGCGCCTGCGGCTCTGAATCCTATTTTATAATCGTTGTAGCCGAATGCCTCAAGATTTTTAAATACTGCCTGAAGATTTCTTTCCGCAAAATCGGGTTTAAATACTGATGCAGGAATTTTTGAGCAGTTATAGTTTGCGGTTATTATTTCCGGCAGGTCGATTTTTTCTTCCGGAACAATCTGGAACGGTTTAATTTCACCGCGGATAGCCGGTGCCACGACTTCTGCAGGTTTGATACGCGCAAGTTCTGAGATTATCAAATTCAAAGAACTCTGGGTAATTTTAAATTCGCCGGTAGAAATATCTGTGTAAGCAAAGCCGTAGATATCAGAACGTTCATCTTTAAACACTGCACAGATGTAATTGTTTACATTTTTTTGCAAAAAGTCTGTTTCTGTCAGAGTTCCTGATGTAATAATTCTTGTTATGCCGCGTTTGACAAGCCCTTTGGCTTCTTTCGGGTCTTCAAGCTGGTCACAGATTACTACTTTGTAATTTTTTTGAACAAGTTTTTCAATATAGTTGTTCATGGCTTTTACAGGAATACCTGCAAGCGGAACGCGTCCGATAGTTTTGCCTGCATCACGACCGGTAAGTGTCAATTCTAATTCTTTGGACATTATGACTGCATCTTCAAAAAAAGTTTCAAAAAAGTCGCCGAGTCTGTATAACAGAATCTTGTCAGGATTTTGTCTTTTTAGTGTGACGTAGTGTTGCATAGATGGTGTCAGCTCTTCTATGTTTACGTCTGCAGTATTTATATAATTGATTTCTGGTTTTGTCATAGTTATACTATTAATATAACATGAAAAAGGTAAAAAGGAAATGGGTTGTTTAAGAAATATTATAAGAGCAATTATAATTACTTTAGCAGCAGTTGGTTTTATGTCTTTAGGCGGGCGTGAATTAGTCGGTAAATATATTAACAACTGGTTTAATCCGCCGCAGGATGTCATGCTTGAACGGGCTAAAAAAGTCGGTGATTTTTCTAAAATAAGTGATGAATTTGAACTGGAGCGTGCAGCAGGTATCATGGGCTATAATGCTGTTGTCGCCGAACATAAAGCCTCAGGTCAAAAGCTGCTTGTTGTGGATTCCAATGAAAAAAATATTATTTCTAAAGAGGATATTCAATCTCCTGATGTTGAACAAAAATTAAAAAATGCGCTATCAAAGGTTAAATATCAATCAATTACTTTTGATGAATTAAAAGTAACAAAACGCGGCATGCTCAACTCTTACGGTCAATCAGCTCCGTATGTAAAATTTGATGCCAGAATCAAGAAACTTCCTGTCGGCGAAATATCAGGTATTATATCTTCTGTAGAAAACAAAGACGGAGAACAACGGCTTTTGCTTTCTGTCAATGAAAAAGATAAATATTCACAGCTTATTGCAGAAGAATTTTTTAAAAAAATCCAATAAATACTTTATATAAAGGATAACTTTTTAAGCACGATTCTTTATGATAAATATATGGACGAGATTAAAAAATTGTTTGACATAATTAAAAAAGAGGTAGTTACGCTAAAAGAATTCCAATACATAGCGGCACATGACTTTGTTTCAGAAGTTATATCCCGTCCGGCTGACGGCAGGCATGACGACTGTGTTAAATACATAGTAAAATTTATTAACGCAGATAGTGACGTAATTTATTTAAAAAGAACTTAGACATTGCCTGTTGAACTGTTTCTGTCGTCTTCTAATTGTCTTATATCGATATTGGAATCATCCGTATATGATGTCATGGTAGTCGGAATATCTATTTCTACATTTACATCAGCATCAACCATTTCAATATCACCTTTCGGAAATTCTTTTGTTTTGCCGTCTTCCATTTTTACAGAAACAGTGCCGTTCAAGAATTGTAAGAAACATACTTTGCCCAATCCGTCAGGCGTCATTACAGAAGACCCGATAGGCGGCATGCCTTTTGCTGCTTCTATGTAATTTGAATATTCATAAGTCAGGCAGCACAACAATCTGCCGCATGTACCGGAAATTTTTCCGGGCGATATTGGCATGCCCTGATCTTTTGCAAGTTTTACATTTATCTGTGCAAATTTTCTCAAATAAGTTGAGCAGCAAAACGGTCTTCCGCACAATCCAACACCGTCAATAATTGAGGTTTCGTCCCTAACTCCAATATGGCGCAAATCTATCCGTACACGTGTAAAAACTTGTGTCAAATCTTTCAACAGCGCCCTAAAGTCAACACGTTCTGGAGCTGTGTAATAAAAAGTTATCTTTCTTTTATCAAAAGTAATTCTGCATTGAACTAAATTCATGTTCAATTTGTGTTGATGAACCAGTGCCTGACATTTAAAAAACGATGTCACTTCTTCTTTTTTTATGTCATCAAGTGTCTGCAAATCCCGCTGGGACAAAGTTCTGATAACCTTCAAGCATTCAGGTTTATGTTCGTCCCAGATTTTTGAAACTAAAGGACTTACCAGAAACGCCTTCAATGCTTCTTCGCCCTTTTCTGTTCTGACAAGCACCATCTGACCGTCTTCAAGATGAATTGTTTCCGGTACTTCCAGCGGGTAAAATGTGTTTTTTAAATATTTAACGGCAAATCTCATTATATGTATCTTTCTTCTTCTTTCAATTTTCTGTTCATAAGTTTACTCAAAAGTTGTTCCGGAGTAATATCAGTGTATACAGCTTCGTAAATAGCGTTTGATACCGGAACTTCAAGCCCGAGTTTTTTCGCAAGTTCGCATATTGCCTTTGATGTTTTTACGCCTTCTGCAACTGAACCGAGTTCAGCGAGAATATCATTTATCTTTTTACCTTTAGCAAGCATAGAACCTACGGTATAATTTCTTGAAAGAGGGCTTGAGCATGTTGCAATTAAATCTCCTATGCCGGAAAGTCCGTATAGGGTTGAAGGATTAGCGCCCAGATGAATGCTTACACGTACAATTTCAGCCATGCCGCGGGTTAAAAGTGTACCGGCGCAATTGTCGCCTAAATCCATAGTGTGCGCAAATCCTGAGGCTATAGCTATAACGTTTTTCAAACTGCCGCCGAGTTCTACCCCTATTACATCATTGTTTGTATACAATCTGAATCTATTTGGAACATTACATGCTTTCTGTACGGTTTCTGCAACCTGCATATCTTCTGAAGCAACGCATGCTGCTGTAGGTTTTCCTGCAAGAACTTCTTTTGCAAGTGTCGGACCTGACAAAACTGCCAATTTCTGTTCCGGCAGTATTTCTTTTATAACTTCAGACATGCGCATCAACGAAGGTAATTCTATACCTTTTGAGGCATTTACAAGAATTTGGTCAGGCTTAATTCCGGATTTTTTCAAATTTTCGCAAACATCTCTTGTGCCGGAAGTTGCAACTACATTCAGGATAATATCAGCGTCTTTAATTGCGGCGGTCAAATCACTTGTAACGTCAACTTTTTCAGAAAGCTGAACTTCTAAAGGTTTTGTGCAATGTTTATTTTTGATTAAGTCTTCTGACAAATCCTGAGCGCGTCCCCAGATTGTAACTTCATCAAAATTATCTGTCAAAAGCCAGCCTAGAGTAAGTCCCCAACAACCAGCACCTATTACTGTTAATTTCATATTTTCAGCCTCCCTGTTTTGTAGTTACACTTCTGCCTTTTGTTTTAATAATTTTCTTAAAACACCGCGGTGTTTTTTCAATTCTTCGCGTGCGGTTTCTGTATCATAGCCCATTTCCAGTGAAACTATTGCTGTTTTAATTTCCCAGTTTGTTTTTAATAGGGCTGCCAGCGCTTCGCTATGCGAAACATTTGCGATTTGGGCAACAATTCGTATTGCACGGTCTTTAAGCTTTTCATTTACTGCCTGCAAATCAATCATGAAGTTTTCATAAGTTTTGCCTATTTTAATCATAGCACCGGTTGTAAGCATGTTCAAAATCATTTTTTGAGCAGTACCGGCTTTAAGACGGGAAGAACCCGCAATAACTTCCGGACCTACTTCCGGACAGATAACAAGACCTGCTTCTTCATAAACTCGTCCTTTAGGGTTGCAGGTCACGCCTATTGTTTTGCATCCTATTTCATCGGCTTTGGCAAGAACACCTAACAGATACTTAGGGTTGCCGCTGGCAGAAATTACAACAGCAACATCATTATCCGTCAGAACTTCCGCATCTTTTTTGCCTAATTCAAAATCATCTTCAGCGCCTTCTACTGATTTTCTCATTGCGCGGTCTCCGCCTGCAATAATCCCCTGAACCATGTCATCAGGCACGCTGAATGTCGGCGGGCATTCTGATGCATCCAAAATTCCAAGACGTCCGGATGTTCCTGCACCAAAATAAAAAAGTCTGCCGCCTTTCAAAAATTGTTTAGCAATTAAGTCAATGGCAGCGGCAATATTTTCCAGTTCTTCTTCTACTGCAAGAGCGACCAGTTTGTCTTCTTCATTCATCTTTTTGACCATATCAATAGTCGAAAGCATGTCAATGTCTTTGGTATTTTCGTTTCTGTACTCTGTAATAATGTCACTCATAGTTGAACCCCCTAAATTTTTATAAACACTACACTATAATTTCATTAAATTAGCCATTTCAATAGCTGTTTTTGCCGCATCTGCCCCTTTATTACCGGCTTTAGTACCGGCACGTTCTATCGCCTGTTCAATGTTTTCGGTTGTCAGTACTCCAAATATAACCGGAACTTCTGTTTTGAGGCTTACGCTTGCAATACCTTTTGACAATTCCGCACTGACGTGTTCGTAATGTGTTGTTGCGCCTCTTATTATTGCGCCCAGTGTAATTATCGCATCATATTTGCCTGTTTTGGCAAATTTCAATGCTGCAAGCGGAATTTCAAATGCACCTGGAACTCTTACTATATCAATATTATCTTCACTGACCCCGTGTCTTTTTAATTCATCAACTGCTCCATCGAGTAATTTGGAACCGATAAAATCATTAAATCTTGATAAAATTATGCAGAATTTTTCATTTTGTGTAGTAAGTTGTCCTTCAAAAGTGTGCATTTTTTATACTTCTCCTTAGTCTATACTAAATAATTATATCAAGTCCGACATTTAAAATATCGGACTCTGGTACTTCTAACCTGTATTTATTTTACACTATTTTTCTTTATTTTACAACCAGTGGAGCAAAAATCTTATAAAAAATATATAAACCGGCAAGGATTAATAAAATCCCGCTGACATATAAAAGTATATTTGAGATTTTATAAAAGTTTTTCATTGATTTAACTTTAGAGGTCAAAAATCCAGCCAGAATCAGGATTAATCCCTGTCCAAGAGAGAATAAAAACAGCATTAAGATAGCATTGATTATATTTGCAGAAAGAGAGGCAAACGCCATTATCCCTGCAAGAATCGGAGTTGAGCAAGGAGAACCCGCAAGTGCAAACACAGCCCCGAGAATTATCGGGTAAACAAAAGTATTATGTGCATCACTCTTAGGCATTTCTTTTATCAATACAGGCAGTTCAAAATCCAGAACACCGATTAATTTCAACCCCATAACCAGCATAATTGCGGCAAGGATTATACCGAAATACCCTCCGGCAAATGAGATGAAAACTTTTCCTGTTATTGCGCAAATTATTCCTATTATACTGAAGACAATTGATGTACCGAATACAAAAAATATCATTTGTACAAGTGTTTTAGCGGGTTTTGCATCTGAATACCCGCCGACATACCCTACAATAATCGGCAGCATTGCAAGTGAGCATGGTGAAATTGATGCCACAAGTCCGCCAAAAAATGATAGTGCAAAAAGTATTGCAAGGCTGCCGTTTTGTGTAAACAGGTTAATATAGTTTTCCATTAATTAAGCTCCTGCAAATATTTTTCTAATTCTTCTTTTGGAATAGCACCTTCAATTTTTCTTGTCTGTTCACCTGATGAATTTAACATAATTACAGTCGGTACAAGTGTTACGTTATATTTCTTTATCTGTTCATCTGCAAGCTGGTCTCTATTCTGTACCTGAATTTCAGTCAGCACAATTTTATCTGCATATTTAGGGAAAATTTCTTTAAACAAATTATTCATAGTCTGGCAGTCAAGACACATTGATGATGTAAATTTAATGACCTGTGGTTTACCGTTTTCTGCGGTTGTTGCAGTTGTTGTGCCGGTATTTGTCAATACAAAATACGCTACCAGCGGAATAATAAAAATCAGTGAAATAATCAAAATGTTTTTTTTCATAAAAACGTCTCCTTTTCTTCTACATAATACCATAAGAAAAAAGGATATTTTTTTATAACACCGGTTGTACTATTTTGTAAGGTAATATTTAATCTTCAGGAACATAAAAATTTGCTTTTGCGAGTAATTCTCTTGTGTGTTCATAACAGCATGAATTTCGGGTAATCATCTGGTATTCCTGCACAATACTTATCACATCATCCACAGACATTTTAATAATTCTTCTTTCGCCTTCTATAATTCTAGCCATATATTTCCTCACTTTCTTACAGAAAATATATCGGCATATGAGGGGCAAAACTTTTGAAAAATCCATTTTTCGCTTTAGAAAAACTGATTAAAATTTGAATAAAAAAACAAATTACATCTTCGGAATTGTAAAAGGAATTTTTACAGATTCTGACAGTTCTGCATCCTGCATCATAAACCACTCTATAAGCGGCTTTTTCTCTCCGAATTTAAAGTGAAACCCGTTTTCAAAATCTGAATCTGTCAAAAAATCATATCCGATATTATAGGCTACAGGTTCTTTATCATAACCTAATTTTTCAAACTTTTCTCTTGATATTTGAGTGCCGCCGTCTTCAAGAACATTTGAATAATTCAAGCCGCGATAGCAGCAGAAAGGAACTTTTACTCTGCCGTCTTTACCTGTGTACATCAATCCAAATGTACGGCATACAATACCTCGATATTGATAAACTGAACAAACATTATCAATAAGAAACGGGCATGTGTATAAAAAATCTTTTTTCCGGCATGATTTCTTTTCTTTTAAGATTCTGGTAATGTTATCTGAAATAATCTGTTTAGTTGCCTGAGAAAGTTTGCAGGCGCCTTCCATTAAATAGTAGAATTCTATCTTTGTGAATGGGAATTCTGCATTCTGGCAGCATTTTGCACAACCTTTATCACAAAAAATATAGGGCTTTTGATCGTCAAAAAATTTGTTTATTTTTTGTTCTATTACAGCCAGATAAACCTGATAATTCTCCAGAACTTTGTCCATAATCTATCACCTTTTACAGATATATTATACAACAAATTATTATATAAGCCCTTTATTTATTATACTGTTTTTCTTTTTCGTTTTGCAAAAGCTGATTGATAGTATTATTAGCTTTATTCTGCGCATTCAGGGCGCGTGATACTATGCGCGGGCTTAATTTAACAGGATTATTCGTATAATATTCCTCCAATTCTCCGGCATGTTTTTGAATAATTTTGTCAGCTTTGTTTAATCTCGTTTCGTATTCTTGTTTTATCTCTTCTTTTGTCAGCGGATTTTTTTCATAGTCATGATTTCTTTGTATAAAATCGTCAATATTTTTTTGCGTTTCGTCAGAATTTTGGATAGTCTCTTTGAATCTTGCGATATCTTCATTTATTTTTTCTGCGCGCTGCAAAAGTTCATACTGCGGATATTTTTTCTGTTCATAATCAGCAAACAGAGTCTTAGCACCTTTGTAAATGTTTTGCATTTCCATATATCCGGATGTCAAAAATATAAACACAGCTTCTTTATTCTGTTCATCCAGTTTTTGCATTTTGGTACGAAATTCAGGATTTTCATGCATAATCAAGGCTTCTAAATCTTCATCGGTTTTAGTTTTGGCAGCTTGATATTTATCATAAAGCGGTTTGATTTTTTCAAACTCTTCTTTATCTTTGTAAACTTTAGGGCGATATTTATCAATTGCATTAAGAAGGTCATGGGTGGAATAAATTTCTCGTGACTGTATAAATTCTGCAGTGCGTTCAAAGTTATTTACATTTTGAGAAAACTTTTCATACAAATCTGTTGTCTTCTCTACTTTTTTAAATACGGCATTATTACCCGCATTAAATCTTTTATTCCAAAGTGTCTGATGATACTCTTTTGCGAGTTTAAGTTTTTCCTGAGATTCATAGCCTATTTTTCCTGCCTGAATAAATTTTTCATTGTATTTATCTTTATACGGGTCTACTGTATTTTTTATTCCTTCTTTTATATTGCTAATTTCCATATCGAGAACGGAGCCTGATTTGAATGTATCCTGTCCATTGAATACAGGCGTCATGGTAGATTTTTGTGTTTTTGTATTATAAACAGGATTGTAATTGTTAAAATTTACCGGCAAAATTCTCATATGTTCTCCTTTTTATACAGTGTAATAATTTAAAACTCCTCAATTCTAAATTTTGCGTTTATTTAAAAATTATATGCTAAAATTATTTTATGGACAAAAAAGTTAAACGAAATATCAAAGGTCTAAATGGTGAGGTTGTAATTCCTTCAGACAAATCAATTTCGCATCGCGCGGTAATGTTTTCTACGCTTGCGAGTGGAACATCTATTATAAAAAATTTTTCACGCGGAAAAGATCCGCATTCATCACTTGACGTTTTTCGCACTCTCGGTGTCGATACTGAATTTTTAGATGAAACTACTGTAAAAATAAATTCATCAGGAATGTTGAGAGCTCCGCAGCGTCCTCTGGACTGTGGAAATTCCGGCACAACAATGCGGCTTGTATCAGGTATTCTTGCAGGACAAAATTTTAACTCTGAATTAACCGGTGATGAAAGTCTTTCTAAAAGACCGATGAAACGCATTATTACTCCGCTCGAACTTATGGGTGCAAAGATTGAGGCTGATAATTTTCATGCTCCGTTAAAAATTTACGGGCAGCAATTACACGGGATAAATTACAATTCCCCGCTGGCATCAGCGCAGGTAAAATCCTGTATACTACTCGCAGGGCTGTTTGCAGAAGGCAAAACATCAGTCACAGAACCTTTTATTTCCCGCGACCATACAGAAAGAATGCTTAAATTTATGGGAGCGGATATTACTGTTGATAACACAACCGTCACTATAGAAAAATCAATTTTGCAGCCGAAAAATATAGAAATTTGCGGTGATATTTCGTCCGCAGCATATTTCATTGCTGCAGGATTAATAGTGCCTGACTCCAAAATAATTCTTAAAAATGTCGGGCTTAACCCTACCCGTGCAGGAATTCTTGAAGTAACTCAAAAAATGGGCGGCAATATAAAAATTCTTGATAAAAAAATTGTGTCAGGTGAAGAAGTCGGCGATATTGAAATTCAAACATCAGAACTAAACGCTTGTGAAATTTGCGGCGATATAATTCCAAGGCTTATTGATGAACTGCCTGTAATCGCGGTCATGGCAACGCAGGCACAGGGCGACACAATCGTCAAAGATGCAAAAGATTTACGCAACAAAGAATCCGACCGCATAACAACAATTGTTAATGAATTGAAAAAACTCGGAGCAGATATAGAAGAACTGGAAGACGGATTTGTAATTCACGGAAAAACTCAATTAAAAGGCGGGTGTGAAGTCGAAACTTATCACGATCACAGGCTGGCTATGAGTATGTATGTTGCAGGACTTGTCTGTCAGAAAGAAATTCTAATAAAAAATTTTGAATGGGTAAATATTTCGTTTCCGGAATTTGAAGAGTATTTTTATAACCTCGGGGGGCATTCCTAATTAATTTGAATATTTTTCCTTCCTTATCATCTGAAAATTGTTTATAACTGTTTTCAAAACATCATAGCAAAACAGCGCCTCTGCATCTGTTGTATTATAAATCAATTTAATCAATTCCTTTCTAACCGGGTTGTCCGGAACGTCACAATTAATTCCTAAATCTGAAATATTTATCTGCAGAATCTCCACAATTTTTAAAAACGTAAAAAGTGACGGAGTGTATGATGCCATCTCAATTCTTGAAAGCTGTTTTGCGCTGATACCGATTTTTTCGGCAAGTTCAGCCTGAGTCATTCCTTTATTCTTTCGCGCAATTCGGATTTTCTTTGCTATAAAATTCTTATCTTCAAAAATCATTTTCTATGCACTCCGAGTATTTAAACAAAATACAATGTTAATAGGGTATTTTGAACGTCGTAAATGTACTTAATAAAAATTATTCTATACAAACATCCTATTTTAATCTGTTTGTGTTATTATACACATGACCATGCTTATGTACTATATTTAAAATATTATACATTTGCATAGAAGGAATTAAGTATGAAAATAGCTATCGTAATATTACTAATTGGCATCTATGCCATTTATTTAAAAAACAGCAAAGATGATTACGAATATTTTGAGGATGATTAGATGAAAAAAATTAAATGGTTTAGTTTTAGAGATATCGACTCGCATTATGTAATCAAAATTTTTGATATTCAAATAAGTTTGAAACATAAATGCTGCTTTAAATATAAAAAAGCAGAAGACTACGGAATCAGCGTACAAACACGCAAGCCGCAAATTATAGTATCACTTACCAGTCACCCTGCGCGTATTGATACAGTTCATCTTGCTATCAATACGCTTTTGCGGCAGACATTCAAGCCCGATAAAATTATTCTATGGCTGGCAAAAGAACAATTCCCTGAAGGCGAAAATTCACTTCCTGAAAATCTTACTCAATTAGAAAAACTTGGCTTGACTATCAAATGGTGTGAAGATTTAAAATCCTATAAAAAACTCGTGCCTGCACTCAGAGAGTTTCAGGAAGATATAATTGTCACGGTTGATGATGATCTGTATTACGAAGAAAATATGCTTGAAATATTATACAAAACTCATCTTGAACACCCGAAAGATATTATAGTTAACCGTTCGTGGCGGGTAAAGCTGCAGGGAAACAAAATCATACCTTTTGCCAGCCGGAGGATTTGTTATGAAGAATTTACAGAAGCCAGCTATTTAAATCAACTTATGGGCGGTTCCGGATGTCTTTATCCGCCGAATTCTCTGCACAAAGATGTATTAAATACGAATAAAATTATGTCACTAATCCCGACACATGATGATGTTTATTTCTGGGTTATGGCAGTAATTAACGGAACAAAAACTAGTGTTGCAAACGGAGGAAAATCGCAGCTTTATCACATAGAAAACACTCAAGATAAAGGATTATGTAAAATTAACAGAAAAAATAAGGCGGGAATGCCTGTTACTGATGCTTATGCAATTATGCTTAAGGAATATCCGCAGTTAATGGATAAATTCAGAGAGGAATTAAATGAGTCTAAAAATATTTGAAAAATTCAGGATTAAAAGGTGTCAAAAAAATTATTTGAAAGTTTTGAAACGGCTGCAAAAAGATGCCGGAACGAGTAATCTTAATGTGATTTTTCTTGTGACAGAGAATCAGAAATGGGGATATCAATCCTTATATGAAGAATTTGAAAACACAAAAGGTTACACTCCTTTAGTTGTTGTTTTCCCTATGAACACAGTCCATAAAAATCAGGATAAATACAGGGATAGCCGGTATGAAAATTATGAATTTTTTCAAAAACGCGGTATGAATGTAAAATCCGGTTACGATGAGGTCAAACATCAGTATATAGATTTAAAAGAATTTAAGCCTGATATTGTTTTTTATGAGCAGCCATATGTGCTGCCACGACAATATAAGCAGTGCAATGTCTCAAAATTTGCACTCACCTGTTATTGTCACTATGGAATTGCAGGCAATCCGAATGTTATGAGTAAAAATTGCGAGTTTTACAATTCTTTCTGGAAATTTTTTACAGCACACGAATGTTTAAAGACAGAGTATTCTACCTTTATCATGCCAGAAGAAATGGTAGTAAGCGGACATCCAAAACTGGATGTTTATAGAGGATTTAAAGAACAACAAAATTCTGATGGTTGTGTAATTTATGCCCCGCATTTTTCAACTGGAGATGCACAGGTACACTTTTCTACTTTTGACTGGAGCGGAGATTTTATGCTTGAATTTGCGTATAAACATCCTGAAATAAACTGGATTTTTAAGCCGCATCCAAATCTAAAATCGCATTTCATTAAATCAGGTTATAAAAGCAAATCAGAAATTGAAGAATACTTTGAAAAATGGGTTAAAATCGGAAAAGTTTATACTCAGGGCGATTATTTTGATATATTTAAAAATTCAAAAGCAATGATTACAGACTGTAGTTCATTTTTGGCGGAGTATTCTCTGACAGGTAAGCCGCTTTTACATTTGATATCTAAAAACAGTATTGCGCACAGTTCTTTGAACACGCTTATTGCAAAAAATTACTACAAAATTCACTCACAAATGTCGTTGGAATGTCATCTGCAGGAAGTTATTATCAAAGGTAATGATTTTATGAAACAGGGCAGAATAGAACAAATTAATAAAATATTTGCAGGCGAAACATTTAATAGTGCGAAGAATATTCTTAGTTATTTAAATAAACAATTGGAGGCTATATGATAGTTGGATATACTACCGGAGTATATGATTTATTTCATATCGGACATCTAAACCTTTTGCGGAATGCAAAAAAATACTGCGACAAATTAATTGTAGGTGTCAGTACAGATGAACTTGTCCAATACAAAGGCAAATCACCGGTAATACCGCTGAATGAACGGTTAGAAATAGTAAAAGCAATTAAATATGTAGATGAAGTTTGTATTCAAGACGATTTGGACAAAACAAAAGCATGGGAAAAACTACATTACGACATTCTATTCGTCGGTGATGACTGGAAAGGCAATGAGCAGTGGAATAAGTATGAAAAATTTCTTAACGAAAAAGGTGCAAAAGTAATCTATTTGCCTTATACTAAAACGACAAGTTCTACACTTTTAACGAAAGCGCTAGAAGAAATAGTCGACCATAAAACGGAGTAAAACGATGAACGAATTTACAGTAAATTTAATTTCAAAATTGTTAACTTTTTATATACTGGATGCTGCTACAAGACGTACATTAAGGACAAATATCAAAACGCGGATTTACGGACATAAGATTTTCAAACAGGCAAAAAGTATCGGCAAAAATTTATTTGTCGGCGGTTATTCTTATGTAAATGACAAGACCGTACTAGGAGAACATGTATGTTTCAACGGCATGCAAATTCACGGTGACGGCAATGTTAAGATAGGACGTTATTTTCATTCCGGAGTGGAATGTCTTATTATCACGCGCAATCATAATTACGAAGGCGAGGCTATTCCGTATGACAGCGAATATATTTACAAGGATGTGGAAATAGGCGACTTTGTTTGGATGGGGTCCAGGGTTACAGTTTTGCCGGGGACAAAAATCGGCGAAGGCGTGATTATCCAAGCCGGAGCTGTAGTTCATGGAACCATTCCAGATTATGCAATTATCGGCGGCAACCCTGCTAAAGTTTTTAAATACAGAGATATAGAACATTTTAAAAAACTTAAAGCCGAAGGTAAATTTCACTAAATTCAATTGAGACATCGAAAAAGTGTCTCTTTATATAATTTTTTAAAAATAGCTAATGCCCTGAATCTGGAATTAGACACATTTTTACAGGGATTGAGGTAAGTTATTTAACATCAATAATTATCATAAAACAGCAAACAAATCTTGATATGTGGTTAAAATTCTCAAAATTTCAAGAGTATTATTTTTTACTCTATATGCAATAGAATAACGTTTTTTGGTTGTATAAATCAAAACAGATTTATCTTTAATGCCGTCTTTTTTTACGCCTGATGCAGGAAACTCTGCAAGCATCTTAAAAGTACTTTCAAAAATATTTATAATACCAATTGCTGCCCGCGGATTATCTTTTGCTACAAAGTTTACTATTTCCAATATATCTTTTTGCGCCGGTTCTGCAATTAAAACTGAAAGACGATTACTCATATTTGTTTTTTAACTCATTTAAAAAGTCATAAGCCTCAATCATATTTCCGGCATCAGCAGCCAGAATGCCTTCCTGAATGTCATCGTTCAACATCTCTAATCTGTTTTCAGAAATGCATTCCTGATTCAATGCTATATTCAAAGTTGCATTTATTGCTTCATTTAAAGAGTCATATAGACCTTCTGCAACCTTCAAACGCAATAGCCTTTCAATATTTGGTGATAAAAAAATATCCATGCCAGACCTTTATAATACAAGACTAAAAATCTGGACCCGGTGGGGCTCGAACCCACGACCAATTGATTAAGAGTCAACTGCTCTACCAACTGAGCTACAAGTCCATTTTTTAACTACTCTTATATTTTATCACTTAAATAGTAAAAAATCAAGTATGGTAACATTTTTCTTTAATTTTGGCGGCTGCAAATAAGCAATAATGCACAAATTTTTTAAACAAAATTATTAATAATTTGCAACCGGCTATTTTTTGTGCAAAAATAATTATATCGTATTTAAATTGGAGAATGTGAAGAATATGAAAGCAATGATTATGGCAGCAGGTGTAGGGTCAAGACTTGATCCAATCACACAGAGTGTTCCAAAACCGCTTGTTCCTGTAGCAAACAGACCGGTTATGGATATTTTGTTTGAACGCCTTGCAGATATTGGTATTAATGATGTTATTGCAAATACTTATTATCTCGCTGAACAGATTATTGACAGGTATTCTTCTAATCCATATGGCATCAATTTTAATTATATCAGAGAAGAAACCCTTTCAGGCACTGCAGGCGGATTGAAAAAATGCCAGTTTTTCTTTGATAAAGATGAAGATTTTGTTGTGCTATCCGCAGACGGACTTTCTAATGCTGATATAAAAGCCGGTATTGAACGCCACAAAAAATCCGGCGCTATTGCAACTATCGGCATAAAACAGGTTGCGATGGAAGAGGTTCCGCATTTCGGTGTTGTTGTAACCGATGAAAACGGATTTATTACAGAATTTCAGGAAAAACCTGCCATTGAAGATGCAAAAAGTAATTTTATCAATACAGGGATTTATGTATTTAATTACAAAATTTTTGATTTTATTCCTGAAAATACGTTCTACGATTTTGCAAAAAATGTGTTTCCTAAATTGCTAGAACTTAAACAAATTGACACTTTTGAGATAGACGAATACTGGAGTGATATCGGCACTTTAGAACAATATAAACAATCAACAAATGATTTGTTTGACGGACATTGCAGTTTTGCACATACCGGTATAATAAAAACAAATTTTGGAGCGTGTATTTCAGAAACATCTAATATAGATGCTTTAATAAAAGGCAATTGTACTATCGGGCGGGATTGTCAAATCGGGAAAAATGTACAAATAGAAAACAGCATTATCTGGGATAATGTAAAAATTGCAGATAATATCACTGTAAAAAACAGTATTGTCGCATCTAATTGTTTTATTGGTACAGATTTAGTTTCTCAAATTGTTGCCGCTAACCAGCATCTGGAAAAAGAATCACTAAGCGTTTAAGCCTTCCAGAAGTAATTGCTTTCTTCTTTTTCGGAGACAGGTTTAAAATCATTTTTTTTGTAGAATTCACAGACTGTGCCTGATGCTGAAAATACACTTATCGGTTTATTGTTGAAGGCTTCCGATAAAAATTTTATCATAGTGGTTCCAATTTTTTTATAGTTTGAATCATAATTCACATAACCATGTTCTGGATTTACCTGAATATATTCCAATTCGTTTAACTTCTTTCCTTCATTAAATTTTGCAATACACATAACATCATCTCTACGTAAATTATCATAGTCAGCTTTTTGAGTTGTTATTGCAAACACGTGTTTTGAAGGGTCTATTTTTTCAGACAAAAATTCATCAAGAACTTCATTATATATATCCGAAACATAATTATAAGTGCCCCAGGATTTTGAAATTTCGTATAAGACTTTCCTATCTTCAACAGATGTTTTATCCAGTTCTACCATGGAAACTTTGAATGGATGCCAGTTATCTTTCGTATCTTTCTCCTGGATTACAACCGGTTTTATGAAATTTGCCTGAAAACTTATATTATTTAACATTTATTCATTACCTATAAGAAAACAACAATTACTAATTTTTGTTTTGAATTACGCCACAACAGCTGCTCAACAGAATTCCGGCTACGCTGCTGTGTAATGACATGGTAAAAACATGAATAAATTATTTTTTGCTAGCTTGATTAGATAACAAAATAAATCAATGCAAACATAAAGAATAATGATAAGGCACTTACTCCAAACCACATATGCATCAGCGGGTGCTGGTAATCCCATATTTCTTTAATAGTAGTTGCAGCGTTTTCTATTGTTTGCATACTTTCAATCTCCATAAAATCTTTTCTTTATATTTCTATTGTCTACATTTATCGAAAATCGACATCACCTATTTGGTTGATTATTTGTATCCTTTCGGGTATTATACAATTATGCAGAATGTAGAATTGTTATTGCCTGCCGGCAATTTGGAAAAACTTGAATATGCTATAAAGTACGGCGCTGATGCAGTTTATCTCGGAGTCGTCGATTTCAGCCTGAGAGCAATGCGCAAAGGAGAACTCATAACCCTTGATAATTTGGGACATGCAGTAGAACTTGCACATTCACTTGGTGCAAAAGCATATCTTACTCTTAATATTTTTGCGTTTAACAATGATATAAAACTTCTGGAAAGCTGTATTGACAGATTTAAGGATGCAAAGCCTGATGCAGTAATTTTGAGTGACTTCGGTATTTTTAATCTTGTTAGAAAATACATGCCGGAAATTCCTGTACATGTAAGCACACAGACTAATACTTTAAATTATGAGAGTGTAAAATTCTGGAAAGATTTAGGTGCAACTCGTGTAATACTTGCCCGCGAACTTCCTATCACAGATATTGCAGAAATAAGAAACCAGGTTCCGGATATTGAACTGGAATGTTTTGTTCACGGTGCACAGTGTGTATCTTTTTCGGGCAGATGCTTATTGAGCGACTATTTTTCAAATGGAGAGAGAAAAGCCAATCACGGAAATTGTTCACAGCCATGCCGCTGGAGTTACAAACTCGTTGAAAGCACAAGACCGGATCAGTATTATGAGATTAATCAGGATGAGCGCGGCTCACATATCCTGAGTCCTAAAGATTTGTGTCTTGTAGAATATTTGCCGCAATTAATTGATGCAGGCGTTGATTCATTAAAAATAGAAGGCAGAACAAAGAGTCTTTATTATGTTTCCGCTGTTGCAAAAGCTTATCGCGGCGCTATAGATGAAATTCTTGCCGGAAAAACTGATGACCTGCATAAATATTTTATAGAACTTCAAAAAGTCGGCAACCGCGGATACACTCAAGGATTTGCACTTGGTGATAACAACGGTGACAGCTACAGCTATGATATTTCAAAAGGGCTTGCCGGCGCGGACTTCTTATGCGAATTCAGAAAATTTAAAACAGATGACGACTTTTATCTTGTTAAAATCAAAAATAAAATGCTGCTCAACGATGAAATAGAAATAATAACCCCTGATGAGCAATTTAAAACAAAGGTAATTGCGATTAAAAATGAAAAGGGTGAGGAAGTTGAAGTTGGTAATACAAATGATGATGTTTATATTAAATTTTCACAGCCCCCTAAAGATTACCGCTATGCCCTTGCCCGCACAATAGGAGTAAAACAACATGTTTCTTAAACCAGATTATAATGTTGAAAATATTTATGCCATTAATCTTGAAGAATTACAATCTAAGGGGATAAACGCAATGTTGTTTGATCTGGACAGCACAATAATGGCGTCAAAATCAGGTACTTACACACTTAAAACGCTTGATTGGCTGGACAGAGTAAGACAAAACTTTTTTATCGGGGTTGTTTCTAATAACAAAAATCCTGAATATATTGAAAAAGTTAAGGCAATATCTGATTTTCCAATGTTATTTGATGCAGGAAAACCGGCATGTGAAAAAGCTGCCCGATTTATGAAAGAATATGGAATAGTGCCTGAACACACTGCACTTGTTGGAGACAGACCGCTCACCGATATCTGGTGCGGCAAAAAACTCGGCTGCAAAACAATTCTCGTGGATTCAATAACCGCAAAAACAGAAAATCTGCCGACCCGTTTTGTTAGAAAGCTTGAACGCTGCTGCATAAGGCATTAAATAGTTTGTTGAAGAAGCGGCGCGGAATTTTTTGAATAAAAAATTCCGCGCCTTAATTACCCTGATTAATTTCATCAATTATTCAGAAAAATTATAAATACCTGATTTGGCGACTGTCATACCGGCTTTTGCATCAGGAAAATGTACTACATCCGGCAATTCAGTTGTTCCAAAATCTATATATACAAGTTTTTCAGTTTCTGAAGGGTTGGAGATAACATGTGCTCCTGATTTATTTGCTGGGAAACAAATCATATCTCCTTGTTTCAAGTGTTTTATGCCGCTTTCTGTTCTAACTTCGGCTTCACCTTTGATAATATAGAAAATTTCTTCATTAACTTCATGGTAGTGATAACCGTATGCAAAGTTTTTAGGCGGAACTTCTACAAAATCCACATGACACTTATCTGCAATGTCATTTGTAATAACAGATTTTACATTGAATGTGTTGCCATTACTTGAATTTTCAACAGCCTTAATGTCTTCCAAATTTTTGATAATGATTTCTTGCATAAATATTCTCCTTTTTTTCTATACAAAAAAATTATAAAGCAGCCCGCAATACCGGTCAAGAAGGCACTTTTAAGTTTTATAGGCACTTTCCGGTAACTTTTGCAAATATGATTACACTTCATTTGATAAAATTTTTTTTTGAACAGTTTATGAAAATATTAATTTTTTGTTTATTTTTTTAAGATTTGCCGGGATAAGTGGTATAACATTTATATAAATAAAAATGCAAGTTAATTTTTAGTAAAGGAGATAAAAAATTATGGCAAAAACAATTGGTATTGACTTAGGAACAACAAACTCAGTTGTAGCCGTTATGGAAGGCGGTAAACCTACAGTTATTGCTAACGCAGAAGGTTCTCGTACTACCCCTTCTATCGTTGGTTTTTCAAAAAACGGTGAAAGATTAGTCGGTCAACTGGCTAAACGTCAGGCTATTCTCAACCCTGATAAAACTATTGCATCCATCAAAAGACATATGGGTGAAGATTACAAAGTAAATATTGACGGCAAGGATTACACTCCGCAAGAAATCTCAGCTATGATTTTGAGAAAACTGGCTGACGATGCGAGTGCATATCTTGGTGAAAAAGTAACATCTGCGGTTATCACAGTTCCTGCTTACTTCAACGATGCTCAAAGACAGGCAACAAAAGATGCAGGTAAAATCGCAGGTCTTGATGTACTTCGTATAGTTAACGAACCGACTGCTGCAGCACTTGCTTACGGTCTTGAAAAAGATAAATCAGAAAAAGTTCTTGTATTCGACTTAGGTGGTGGTACATTCGATGTGTCAATCCTTGAAATAGGCGATGGTGTTCACGAAGTTCTTTCAACATCAGGTGATACTCACTTAGGCGGTGATGACTTCGACCAGAAAATCATGGATTGGATGTGTGATGAATTCAAAAAACAGGAAGGTATTGATCTTCGCAACGACAAACAGGCTATGCAGCGTGTTAAAGAAGCCGCTGAAAAAGCTAAATGCGAATTGTCTTCTGTTATGGAAACAAATATCAACCTACCGTTCATCACAGCAGATGCCAATGGTCCTAAGCACTTAGACTTGAATTTGACAAGAGCTAAGTTTGAAGACTTAAGCCGTGACCTGTTAAACAGATGTAAAACTCCGGTTGAAACAGCATTAAAAGATGCCGGCATTACAAAAAATGATATTAATGAAGTTGTATTAGTCGGCGGTTCAACCCGTATTCCTGCTGTTCAACAGTTAGTAAAAGAATACACAGGCAAAGATCCTAACCAATCAGTTAACCCTGATGAAGTTGTTGCGGTTGGTGCTGCAATTCAAGCAGGTGTATTAGCCGGTGAAGTTAAAGATATCGTATTGTTGGATGTAACTCCATTAACATTAGGTATTGAAACTTTAGGCGGTGTTATGACCCCTCTTGTCCCTAGAAACACTACAATACCTGTTTCTAAATCACAGGTATTCTCAACAGCAGAAAACAACCAGACCGCCGTTGACATCCATGTTCTTCAAGGTGAAAGACCAATGGCTAAAGATAACAAATCTTTAGGTATGTTTAGACTTGACGGCATTCCGCCTGCAATGAGAGGTCTGCCTCAAATCGAAGTAACATTCGATATCGATGCTAACGGTATTGTTAACGTTTCAGCAAAAGATAAAGCAACTAACAAAGAACAAAAAATCACAATCACAAACTCTTCTAACCTCTCAGAAGCAGATATTGACAAAATGGTCAAAGAAGCAGAAGCTAATGCTGCTGAAGATAAGAAGAAAAAAGAAGAAGCTGAAATTAAAAACAATGCCACAAGTTTAATCGGTTCTGCCGACAGAATCGTAAAAGATTTTGAAGGTAAAATTGATGACGCTGACAAATCTAAACTTGATGAACAGAAAGCTGCTTTGCAAAAAGCACTTGATGAAAACAAATCAGTTGACGAATTGAAAAAATTGTCAGAAGATTTACAGCAGACAATGTTCAGCATTTCTCAAAAGGCTTACGAAGCTGTTCAAAAAGAAGAACAATCAACTGCCTCAAGTGAAAACGCATCATCAAACGACAATAAAAAAGACGGCGGCGATGACGACGTAATTGATGCTGAATATACAAAAGAATAATCCGTTTTGTTTATATCTTATAGCGCGGTCGGAATTTTCAAATGAAAATTCCGACCGCGTTCATTATAAAAAACATATTGTAATTTTTAACAAAAAATGCTATATTCTAGATATGAAAAATTTAGAAGAAATAATTTTACATTTAAACAAAAAAATCAAAAATCTATATTCTGATTTTAATGGAGTTTATTTATATGGTTCTTATGCGACAAATAATGCTACTGAGAATAGTGATATTGACATTGTCGCATTATTTGAAAATAAACTTTCCAGACAAAAAAGAATGGATTTATGGGAACTTATAGGAAAAATAGAAGCTGAAACTGATGTCATATTTGATTTACACCCGATGACAGTTGCAGAACTGGAAAAAAATCCGCTATACTACAATCAGGTAGTTAATAAAGGAATTTATTATGGAATATAATAAACAAACTCTTATTAATGTAGCTATAAAAAAATCCCATGATGCTATTTATGCAGCAGAATATAATTTTAAAAATGGTTTTTATTCTACAAGTCAAAATCGATTATATTATGCTATATTTTATATTGTAACTGCATTAGCATATAAAGATAATTTTATAACATCCAAACATTCTCAATTAATGAGTTGGTTCAATAAAAAATATATTTACGATAAAAAAATATTTAATAGCAGACTTTTTAAAATTTATAAGGAAACTTTTTCATGTAGACAAAAATCAGATTATGATTTTTTGTATGAAATTAATGAAGAAGAACTCGCTGACTCAATAAATGATACAAAAGAATTTATTCAAGATATTGAATCTTATTTAAATAAACATTAATTACTATTATTTTATAACAACATAATTTTTCAAAATTTCATTCTGAAAAGATTCCGGAAGCCTGTCAAATTCGTGAATATCAACAAAAAACGGGATATTGCTTTCGGATAACAATTCTTTTAGTTCATATAGATATTTATCGGTTGAATTGAAATTTTTTACAACTAAATCCAAATCACTTCCTGAATGTGCATCACCTGTGAGGCGGCTGCCGTAAGCCCATATTTCTGCCTCCGGACAGTAAGATTCTAAAATATCTTTTAACATTTTTAAATGTCTCGGCTCAATGAATAGTTTATTCATGTTCAATAATTTCCTTAAGATGTTGAACATCATTTAAAAAATCGTCAATCAAAAGTAAAGTCTCTTCTGCAAATGCTTTTCCGTAATCATGCGCTGTATTATTACGATTATCCCTGTATTTAAACCAGCGTTCGACTTCAGCCTGATTTAAAAGCGAGTGTTTGTGTGCTTCACGGAATATGTCTTTAAAAGTCAGCATATCAACAGATTTTTTGCTGGCAAAGTAAGGAATAAGTTTTTTTCTTAGTAGTTTTCCGCTTTGCTCAAGTGTTATTTCAAAACTTTTAACAAGCGAATTCCTATACATTTCATAATCAATTGAACCTTCTTCTGCTGATTTTATGCAGAAATAGGATTTTTTCAATACTTCTATATCCTTTTTAAGATATTCTGCATTGATTGTCATAACAAAAACTCCTGGTAATTTAAGCGGGCGGATTTTTAAATCCGCCCGCCTCATTTAATCTTTTATATATTTGCCAACTGCAAATAATAATCGTTTGCGCGTTCAAACTTATGAGCCGCATTAAACAATTTGCTTTCCTGCAATTGCGGCGCGAGGATTTGTAAGCCGATTGGCATGCCGTCTTTATCAAATCCTGCCGGTACACTCATACCAGGAATTCCCGCTAAGTTTGCGGAAATTGTTGCGATATCTGTTAAATACATTGCCAGAGGGTCTGATGATTTTGCCCCTAAGTCAAATGCTGTGTTCGGGCAGGTTGGAGAGATTAATATATCAACCTGTTTGAATGCGTCTACAAAATCCTGTGTTACTAATGCACGCATCTGTTGTGCTTTTTTGTAATAAGCATCATAATATCCTGATGACAATGCATAAGTTCCAAGCATTATGCGGCGTTTAACTTCAGGTCCGAAACCTTCTGCTCTTGTTTTGGTATACATTTCCATAAGATTTTTGGCATCAGGTGTTCTGTACCCGTATCTTACTCCGTCGAAACGTGCTAGGTTAGATGAACATTCTGCTGTTGCTAAAATATAGTAAATACCGATTGAGTATTTGAGATGCGGCAGAGAAATTTCGACTATTTCACAGCCTAATTTTTTATAATCTTCAATGGCTTTTTGCATTGCTTTTTGAACATCATCTGCAAGCCCTTCACTCATCAGTTCTTTTATAACACCAACCTTCATGCCAGTAATATCATTGTTTAAATTAGCGGCATAATGTTCAACCGGCAGATTTAATGATGTGCTGTCTTTCGGATCATGCCCGGAAATAACTTCCAGTAAGTTTGCAGCGTCTTCAACAGTTCTTGCAAAAGGTCCAATCTGGTCAAGTGATGATGCAAAAGCGATTAAGCCGTATCTGGAAACGCGACCATAAGTTGGTTTCATACCTACAATACCGCAGAAAGATGCCGGCAATCTGATTGAACCGCCTGTATCAGACCCCAGTGACAGTGTAACTTCACATGATGCAACACTTGCGGCAGAGCCGCCTGATGAGCCGCCCGGAACTTTATTCAAATTCCACGGGTTGTGAACTTTTTTGAAAGCTGAATTCTCATTAGATGAGCCCATTGCAAATTCATCAAGATTTGCTTTTCCTAAAATCGGCACCAGATTACCTAACAATTTTTCAGTAATTGTTGCGTTAAAAGGTGAAACAAAATTTTCAAGAATTTTACTTGATGCAGTTGTTTTGGAACCGATTAAATTCATGTTATCTTTAAGTGCAAGCGGAATACCTGCCAAAAGCGGCAGTTCTTCATTTTTTGCAATTTTTTCATCAACTTTTTTTGCTGTTTCCAGTGCAGTTTCTTTGGTAAGAGAATTAAATGCACCTAATTTGTCTTCTAAATTGTTAATTCTCTCATAAGCTGCATTTGTCAATTCTACAGCGGAAATTTCTTTATTTTTTAAGGCTTTGCTTTGTTCAGCAGCCGATTTTTTTAAAAGCTCGTTCATATTATCTCCTTAAGCTAGACTTATACGATAATTTTAGGACAAAAAAATTCCAAAGGCAAGCGCTTATTCAATAGTAAAGACTTTTTTGTAATACAAAAGCGCACCCAGTGAAGTCAAAACAATATTCGGCATCCATGCTGCAAGGAACGGATGCAGCGCACCTGCTTCACCAAAGGATATTGACAATGCGCGGATTAAATAATACGCAAAAATAATCAAAATACTGAACAAAAATCCGCGGTTATATCTGACTCTCGGCGGAGTAATCGCAAGGGGCACACCGATTAATACAAGCGCAAGAGTTGTCAGAGGCAAGGCGATTTTATCAAACAATTCAACAACTATTTCGTTACGTTTTTCTTTATCCAGATTACTCTGTTGAATATATTTCACGAGTTTTGAAAAGTTCATTTCTTTTGCAACATTTTTGTTTAATTCTTTTGACAAATCTACCCCGAATTTTACAATTGAATGGTCAAAAAGTGTTGTATTCAAGACTTTTCCCTTGTCTCCAATTGTGTAAACAGCGCCTTTTTCAAAATCCCAGCCTTCCGGAGAAGTTTTACCTTCATCCGCCTGCAGAACTTGAATTGTATCTTCTTCTGCTGTATCTAATACTGTGATATTGTATAATATTTTATCTTCACAATATCCGACATAAAACAGTCGTTTTAATTTGCCTTCCTGAGTTGTTTCTTTAAATACAAAGTTTTGTTTGCCTTCAGGAATATTTTTTTGTCCGAGCGCCCATAACGCTAAATCTTTTGACTGCTTAGTCATTACAGGTACAACGCTTTCATTAATAACAAAACTAAAAACAGACATGACAATCGCAAATATAAAAATAGGTTTTGCAATTCTGTTAAGCCCGATGCCGCATGCCCGCATTACAGTAATTTCTGACGCAAGAGACAACCTGTTCAATGTCATTACTGTTGCGAGTAACACACCCATAGGAATTGTCATGACAATCACTGACGGCAAATTTAAAATAATCATCATTAATGCTACTTTAAACGGAATACCAAACAATGAAATCTGTTTAATCAATGTGATAAATGTGTCTGATGCAAAAATGATTGAGGTAAAAACGCATACCCCCATTATAAACATCTCAATAATCTGTCTCAAGATATATTTATCAAGAATTGTTATCTTTTTATATTTTTCTTTTAAACCTTCTAGCATAAAATCATGATAAATTAAAAAAAAAAGATTAGCAAATATATTAAAGTTTTTTGAATATTTTTAAATACCAAAAACGGGCTTGATTAAGCCCGCTTTTGGTTATTTTACTTCTGTTGATTCGTAGAGATTTTTAAGAATTGTATAAGAAGCATCCCATCCGGTCAAGCCGCCTGTTGCCTTGAATGTAGCAATTTGTTTGGCTCTTTCCTGTTTAAGTTTTTTCTGTTCTTCTTCAAATTTTTTCATTTTTTTAGCACTAGAATTTCTTTCATCAATGGTTGGCTGTGCATATGCAAGGAAATTTCTGTATTCCTGACAGTTGTAACCGGCTTTAACTTTTGAAGGATAGTTGTATAAAAGATAATCATAAACATACATAGCGCGTTTGGCATTAGGGATTTTTCCGGTAAGCAATTCCAGTGTGGTCGGCTGTTCTTTTGTCAAAGTAACAATTCTTGCAAGCGGATTGTATCCTGCAGCAATCATTAAGTCAACACCTGTAATATCTGCTGTCATTTCTTCTTTTTCTGACAATTTGTTCATTGAATACTGTTGCAGCCACAAACCTGCATCGGAATTTGATGTTCCGGTTAATGCAGAGGCAAGTGTTCCCAGAACTTCCTTTTTAGATGCACTTGCATTTATTATCAAACTTAATTCATGAGAAACAATAGCCGCAACTTCATTGTCGTTGCCTGCTGTTTCCAAATCTGTTTCAGGGACATAAACAACAAGGTCATTATCTATAAATTCACTGTTGCGGGCTTCCGGTGACACTTTAAAAACAGTATCTGATGGAAGACTATTTTTAGTCAATATTTGTTCACCCACAACCGGCACTCTGTCAGCCGCATTCCATGTCGCTGCATTTGCGCCCGATACTAATGCAAAAGTCAAAAATAATGTTAATAAAAGTTTTTTCATCATACCCTCCTTTTTACTAAACATTCTAATCCATAAATCTATATTTAATCAAAGCAATAATTGCAAAAATCCCGTCACGCCAGGTGATTTTCTTACCTTCTGCAAACTCTCTTCCATAATAAGAAACAGGCAGCTCATACAATCTTGCGTGTTTTTTCAAGACTTTAGCAGTAATTTCCGGTTCAAAATCAAATCTGTCAGAACGGATTTTTATATCTTTAATAAAATCAGCGCGAAAAGCTTTGTAACATGTTTCCATATCTGTAAGCGTAGACCCGTATAAAATATTTGTTAAAAGCGACAAAAATTTGTTTCCCAGAAGATGTGTAAACATAAATGATCTGGAAGGTTTTCCGCCGGATAATCTTGAGCCGTAACAAACATCCGCTCTTCCATCAATAATTAATTGAATAAGCGGTTTGTAATCAGCAGGATCATATTCAAGATCAGCATCCTGAATAACAATTATATCACCTGTCGCCTCGGTGAGCCCTGTTCTAAGTGCGGCTCCTTTTCCCTGATTGTAATTGTGATATAAAATCTTGTGGTTTATATTTTTATACAACTCTTTTGTTCCGTCTGTTGAGCAATCGTCAATTATGATAATTTCTTTTTCCAGACCGCAAAAATCAGCATTCTCCAATTTTTCAAGCATCAGTAAAAGTGTTGAAACCTCGTTATAAACAGGCATTAATATCGTAACCTTTTTCATCTTTCCTCTTAAATTTTTCATATTTTATTAATCTACATCATATAGACTTTGTTTTATTATAGAATATATAATATAATAAAATAAACAGATAGAAAACTTTTTTACAATCAATTAATAAGGACAAACCATGGAACAGTCAATTGAACAGGAATTAAGAGAAAATATAAAAAATGCAATAGTTGATGCAATAAACAGTCTCAAAGATAAAAATTATACACTTGCGCATGAAAAATTTGTGCATGCGCAGGAAACGCTAAAGAATTCCGGCTTAAGCGATTACATATCAATATGCTTAAGTATGAGCGGAATGTGCGAATATCTGACCGACAAAAATACTTATAAAGAAGCCTTAGCCCTGATTAATGACGGCGGATATATGGCAGAATTTTCAAAAGATAAGACTGCCGCAATGTTTTATCAATATGCACTCGGCACAATTAATTTTGTCGAAGGCAATACTGATGTTGCAATTATTCACTATAACAATGCATTAGAAATTCTAAATGAAAAAGATGATTTTGAATTTGTTAATGAAGTACAGCTTAGAATCAGACAGATCAACAACGGACTGGATTATACTATGCCAGCCAAAAGCGACCCGCTGATGTCACTTGTAAAAATCGGTCGTTCCATTACTGCATTGACTGATATAAATGTACTTTTAAAAGTCATAGCAGAAGAAACAAAAAATGCTGTTCAGGCAGATAGATGTACTGTTTTTCTCTGGGATAAAGAAAAAGACGAACTCTGGTCAAAAGTTGCACTAGGCATGGACGATACTGAAATTCGTTTTCCTGCGGACAAAGGACTTGCGGGTTATGTTGTTAAAACAGGTGAATCTCTTAATATTGCAGATGCTTACAATGACCCTCGTTTTAACCCTGAAGTTGACAAAGAAACAGGTTATCGCACAAAAACAATCCTGTGTATGCCAATAAAAAACAACAATCAGGAAATTATCGGCGCGTTTCAGGTATTGAACAAAGTTGACGGTGTGTTTTCTAAAAATGACGAAGATCTTCTTGTTGCAATAGGCGGTAGTGCAAGTATTGCACTTGAAAATGCACAGCTATTTGAACAGCAGAAAGAACTTTACAAAGAACAGAAACAATTATTCGAAAGCTTTATTGACACGCTTGCAACCTCTATAGATGCCCGCGACAAAATAACAGCCGGTCATTCAACAAGGGTTAAACTATATTCAATGCTCATTGTTGATGAACTCGGGCTTGATGAAAAAACAAAAGAAATAATTGAAAAAGCAGCAATTCTTCATGATATAGGCAAAATCGGCATAAGAGATTCTGTCCTGCAAAAAGAAGGAAAATTAACTCCGGAAGAATACAAGCATATTCAAGAGCATGTTCAAATTACTCACAATATACTGGGTAAAATTAACATGTCAGAAGATTTTAAAATGATAACAGAAATAGCCTGTTCGCATCATGAAAAATATGACGGCTCAGGTTATTATAGACATCTTAAAGGTGAAGATATTCCTTATGGCGGTAGAATCCTTGCTGTTTCCGATGTATTCGATGCCATAACCTCACGCCGCCACTACCGTGACAAAATGCCTATTGGTAATGTTATCAATATCCTTATCAATGACAGCGGTACTCATTTTGACAAAAATATTGTTGATGTTTTCTTGAAAATCTCGCTTGATAAAATTATCAGAGTATTTTTGACAGAAAACCACAATAGTTTCAAGGCAGAAGACAAAAAACTGTTAAGCCATTATAATCTTCATGACATTCACAATTTTATAAATGACGAAAATGTTACAGAAGAACAAAAACATGTACTTGAATTGTTTAATTTTTATTATTCAGGGAATAGTACAAATAACGAGGGTTAGAGATTGTATAAAAAACTGGCAGTAATACTATCCATATGTATAATAACAGGCACAGCAGCGCAAGTCTATGCCTTTGAGTTGCCAATGCAATTACAGCCGGTTAATCCTGTTGATTCACTTGACCTTATGCCCAAAAACACTCTGAGCACTCCGCCAAAGCGTGCAACCCTTTCTAAAAATGATATTCAAAACCAGTACGCAATTGCACTCGACAGGTTCATCCAGAGTAATGTAAAATCCTCATACGCTGATTTCAAACTGCTTATCGAAACAACAATTCCTAACGATTATGCCTATATGCGAATGGCTGAAAACATGGCTGATTTGGGATTTTTCAATCTCGCAGAACTTTCTATAGCCAAAATGCAGGATAAAGAAATTACTGATGTTGTAACTGAAGATGTAAAAAAATATTATTTCCCGTCAAAAAAACTTCAGCCGGATGATGAAATTTACCTCGGAGAAATGTATTCAAACATAATCTACAATGCCCAAAGCAGAGAAGCTACCTCAGAACTGGTTAAAAACGCATCTTTGATGTTGAATTCGGATTATGCAAACTATGTTGCAGCCCTCGGGTATCTTAAATCCGGCAATATAGAAAACGCAAATCTTTACATTGATAAAGCTATTGATATGAACAACAGCAATGTAAATTACAAAAAATTAAAAGCAGAAATACTTTCTCAGGGTAAAAAGCCAAAAGACGCGATTAAACTGGTATCTTCTATTAAACAGCAGCCGCTGTATTCTGCTGAATTCACACGAAAATTAAATGCGTTGGAACAATTTATCCTATACAAAACACAAAAAAATGAAATTCAAAAGAATTATCATCTGGGATTTTATTATTACTACGAATCTGAATATACAAAATCTGTACGAACACTGCTCGGCGCACTGAGTAATAAAAAGAAAACAAATGCGGATGTGTATTCTCTGCTTTCACGCGTATACTTTGATATGAAAGACTATGACAAAGCGCAGGATGCTGCTGCTAAAGCTTTAAAAATCGACAGCGGCAAAATTTTTGCACTCTCTGTACTCGGGGATCTGGCTTACAGAAAACAGGATTACAAGCAGGCGCTTGAATATTACTCAAAAGCCGCTAAAGACAAATCATCCCCGGATTACACAATAAAGCTTGCGCAGACTTATGAAAAACTCGGCAAAAAAGAAAAAGCTCTGGATATATTCATTAAAGTTCTAAAGGCTTACAACAATTCTTATGCGGCATACTATCATGTAGCCCTTAGTGACAAAAGCAAAGAACTCGCTTATCTAAAAAAATGTGTTGCTCTGAACCATGAATTCAAAGACGGCTGGATTGACCTTGCGCGTGTAGAAATTGAACGCCAGAACTATGATATAGCAAAAAATTATCTTGGTGCGGCTAAACATATTGACGAAAATGATTTTAGATATTATTATTATCAAGGACTTATTAGCAAAGCGCAGGGACTGCAGGAAAATGCAATATACAATTTTAAAAAAAGTTTGATACTAAACCCTGATTACACACCTGCTAAAGAGGAATTAAACATATGAAAATAAACATCCTTATTGTGGAAGACCATGAATTAACCAGATTCGGACTAAAAACGACTTTTGAAGGCGTTGATTACGTTGATACTATTTATGAAGCCGCATCAGCAGAAACAGCTATTGAAATATTCAACAACAATAAAATTGATGTTGTTATCATGGATCTGGGACTGCCGAAAATGAATGGTATAGAAGCAACAAAACAAATCCGTTCTTCCAACAAAGATGTAAAAGTTATCATATTAACCTCTCATAACGATGAAAAAGAAGTTCTAAACAGTCTTCGTGCAGGCGCAAATGCATATTGCTCAAAAGAAATTAACCCTAAAAGACTTATTCATGTTGTACAATCAGTTGCTGACGGCGCAGCCTGGTTTGACCCTAGTGTAGCGCATATTGTGTTGAAAGCAACATCAAATGTCCCTGCAATTGATAATGACAATGGCAAAAAAGATTACGATTTGACAACCCGCGAAGCACAAATATTAAAACTTATGACAGAAGGCTACAGCAACATGGAAATAGCACAAATTCTAGTTATAAGTATTAATACAACAAAAGCACATGTCGCAAATATCTTACAAAAACTGGAAGTAGATGACAGGCTGCAGGCAGCACTAAAAGCCTTAAAAAATAAAATTGTTTAATTGAGGAATTATAAGAACAAGATGACAAATGTTTTATTGGTTGACGATAATTCAAAATATCTAAAAGACGCACTCCCTTTCTACGGCTATTCTGTAGAAACCGCGCTGGATGGTGTGGGAGCAATGAAACTTTTGTCAAATTCAAGTAACAAATTTGACATTGTTCTACTTGATGTTATGATGCCTAATATGAATGGCTGGGACACGCTCAAAGCTATTCGTAAAAATGAAAAAACTAAATATTTACCTGTAATCATGCTTACAGCAGTCAGTGATGACGACAAAATGGTTGCCGGATTAAAAAACGGTGCTGATGACTATGTTGTAAAACCTTTTGCATTACCGAATCTTCTGGCTAGAATGGAGTCAGTATTAAGACGGGCAAACTATCCTAAAGTGACTGCAGGAACTCAGGATTTGCCGGATAACATTGATTTGACAGAACGGGAAAAAGAAATTTTAACTCTTGTTGCAAAAGGGCTTACCAATAAAGAGATTGCAGACCGGTTGTTCGTAAGAGAAGTCACCGTAAAAACACATCTAAACAATACTTTTAAAAAATTAAAAGTAACAAGTCGTACCCAAGCAACACTGCTTGCTTTACAAATGAACTTAATTAACAGTTAATAAATATATTAAGGAGAAACTATGATAGATTATACAAAAGAAGAATTAATCGAATTACTAAAAAAACACCCCGACAGATTTAATGAATGGAAAATCGATCAGGAAGAAGTTGACCTTAGTGAAGTTGACTTTTCCGGTATTGTTTTGAATGAAATAGATTTCAGCAATGTTGATTTAAATTCAAGTTCTTTTGCGGATAGCAGCATTTCTTTAACCAACTTTGCCGGCGCTGATTTGACATCAGTAGATTTCACCCGTGCAAGAATTCTGGAATGTGATTTTTCTGAATGTTTATTAACCGGTGCTGATTGCAGTTATGCTGAAATGACCTATTGTAACTTTACGGATGCAGACTTAGCCGGAGCAATTTTATCAGAAGCTAATTTAAGCAATTCTGATTTAACCGCATCATACAATTTGGATGCAAGCAGATTTGATACAGATACCATCTGGCCGGACGATGATTTATTGCCTGACGGATTTGATGTTACCTGCCGCGACGATTTGTCATCTCTTCGCGACGAAGAAGATTCCTCTGTAGGCGATTACTAAAAAATGTTTTACAAGAAACGGGCGGCGGATTTTCAATCCGCCGCCCGTTTCTTAATCCCATTTATTTTATCAGAGCTTGAACCTCTTTAAAATTCGGATGTTTTGCACTGCCTAGCCATTCAAATAAAGCTATCTCAAGACAGGAAATTTTTGCTCCATTCTGACGCATTATTTCAATACCCTGTTTAAATTCATATTTATTGCGGCTTGCGCAGGCATCCTTTATTATATAAACTTCATACCCCTGTTCTAGCAGCGCAGCACAGGTCTGATGCACACAGATATGTGTTTCTATCCCGAATAAAACAATTTGTTTTTTACCGTAGGATTTAATTTTTTCCAGCACTCCTTCTGTATCCAGTGCTGAAAATGTAACTTTTTCAAAGGTTTCTGTATTCTCCGCTAAATTTTGAGAAACTTCCGGCACAGTTGCGCCAAGACCTTTCGGGTACTGTTCAGTCACAATTACAGGTATTTTCAAAATATTTGCGGCTTTTACTAATTTGGATGCTTTTTCCACTATAATATTTTTTTCAAGCATGCCAACTAACTTTTCCTGTATATCAATCATCAATACAAGTGAATCTTGCGGGGATAATTTATTCATTTTTTTCTCCTTATTTTACGGCTGTAGTTTTGAATTCAGCCACAAATTCATCAATAATCTTTGTCAATTCTTTTGTAGTAATTTTTGAAAGCGGCAGCGCAATATCTCTGTTTTCCGGACTATCAAGCCCCTGATGTATGATATAAACAGAAACTTTAGCAAAGCCCGGATACACAATCTTTAATTTGCTATCCTGATATTTGTTTTTTATATGAAAAATGCACTGCTCTCCATCGGCGAACTGAAAAATTGTACTATCAGGTATTTTTTCTTCATACGCCATCTGCGCACGATAAAATACAGGTATAATAACTTTTTCCAGCTTTTTATTATAAATTTGTCTGAATAATTTATAATTTTTTGATTTCACAACCTCTTCATCCAGCCAGTCATCGCTTACTTCATTCTCATATTGACTTATTACATATGAGTTTTCAGAATACATCGCATCCAAAAGCGCCTTCAAGGCTTCTTTTTCCATCTGCAAGAAGTCTTTTCCTGATATTTCACTAATACCTGCCTTAATTTCAAATTTTTCATTGAATGCGGACTTTAATTTTTCAATAACAGCTATTGCACCGTCAATATTTGTGTAAGGCAGGAGTATATAGAATTTTGCTCCTTTGCCAAAAGTTACAATATCGTCAAAACGTACAGATTGTTTTATGGCTTTAGCGATTCTATCGGTTGAGAAAAATGATTTTGCATTTTCAGCCGGCGCAACTGCAATAAATGTACCGCTTTGCAAATCTCTTAAAAGCACTTCATTATTGATAACAGTTTCTGCAGCTTTGTAAGTGTAAAATCCTGTGTCTTTATCCATAATTTGGTTTTGTACCAGAATTTTATTTACACGTTTAATAGCAAATTTATCAACAGCAGTTTTCAAACAGTTAACAATTCGGATTACCAGTTCAAAATCTTTCGCGTCCGCCCTGCAAAAATCGGTTATCCCCTTATCATAAGCATCAAGAATAGTGTTATCATCGTTTGACAAAAGGATTACAGGCGCATAATTTTTAAGCTCACTGACCATGCTTACAGTTTTGTCATGACCGTCTTCATGTAAAATAACTACAGAAGTCTCATTTTCCATAACTGTTTTTAAGCCGTTTGCAAATCCACAGGTTATCACTTTATCAGTTTTGCGCAGAAGGATTATTTTTTCTGCAAGCTTTGCCGAAAAATCTTCATTTGCTGATATTAAAACTATTATATTTTCTTTACTCATAATTACACTTGTAGATGTTTTTTAATACATAAGAAACTGCCGCCTGCACCGAATAAAATGCCCATTGCATACATTATTATTACAACAACACTCTGTGCAAACACAGGACCCGGCACCATAAAGAATTTGTGCATATTTAAAAGCCCCTGATCTACAAAATTTAACGGCAGCATTGCAATCAGTGCTCCCATAAATCCATAGAAAGCCCCCTGCATAATCAGCGGAAATCTGATATACCAGTTGCTTACCCCCATCAGCCTCATAATCTCAATCTCATCTTTCCGCGACTGAATTACAAGCTGAATAGTGTTATTAATAATCGTAATTGTCAATACACCCATAATTATTATTACAAAAACGGTTATTGTATTAACAATATTATTTAAGGCTTCAATTTTTTTGGCTAAATCCTGAGCATAACTTACATCTTCAACTGACTTAAGCTGCTTGACATCTTTGAAAACAAATTCAATATTTTCAGGTTTGTCCACCTTAACATGCAAAGTATCAGGCAGAGGATTTTCCATATCCGGCAATTCCATTTCTCGTTTCAAATTTGTCCATGAGGTAAGTTTTGGAATTACGGTAACACTTTCTACGTGTTCAAATGTTTTGACTCTGTTTTTAACAACATTTGCATCTGCTCCGTCTTTTAAATATACAGAAATCTCAAGAACATTTCCCAATTCATGTGCAAACGCAGAAACAGATATTGCAGTTCTGAAAAACGATGCAAAAATAGTTAAAATTGCAGCCATAGTAGTTATTATGACAAGGTTTACTATACCTGTTCTTTTTATATCATGAAAAGTTTCCATAGAGAGGCGATACAGAATTCTAAGTTCGCAAAGCCAGTCTTTCGGAATATGTTTTTTTACTCTTTTTTTGATTTGTGATTTAGGATTACTCATAAGTACCTGCCTGTATATCTCTAACTACTTCGCCATTATCAAGTGTTATAACACGTTTTCTAAAATAATCAACCATGGCATTGTCATGCGTAGAAACAATGACCGTAATGCCTCTTTGATTGATTTGATCCAAGATTTGCATAATTTCCATTGAATTTTTCGGGTCTAAATTTCCTGTCGGCTCATCTGCGATAAGCAAAGGCGGACCATTGACTATTGCACGGGCAATACCGACGCGCTGCTGTTCTCCACCGGACAGCTCTGCAGGCGTAACATTCATTTTGTCATACAACCCGACAATTTTTAAAGCGCCGCATACTCTGGCATTAATCTCTTTTGAACTTATCCCGAGTGTTCTGATAACATACGCAACATTATCGTAAACACTTTGATTCTGCAAAAGTTTATAATCCTGAAAAACAATTCCCATGCATCTTCTCAAATTAGGAATTTTATCGCTGGAAAGATTTGCGACATTAATTCCGCCGATTGTAACAGTACCGCTTGAAGGGCGTTCTTCACTGTACAATAGTTTCATTAATGTTGATTTTCCGGCACCTGATGCGCCTACAATAAAAACAAATTCGCCTGACATAATATCAAGATTGATATTTTTCAGTGCATAATTTCCGTTTTTGTATTTTTTTGTAACACTTCTGAATTGAATCATATATATTTATCCTTTATAAGCCAAACGATATTTATCAATCTGGCGTTTAATACTTATAACCAGTTTTTCTGCAGTGAGTCCGTAATAATCTAATAAAAAGTCAGCCTTGCCGCTCTGTCCGAATGTGTCATTTACTCCCAGCCTGTGTACAGGCACAGGATAGTATTCAGCGAGCAGTTCACAAACAGCACTGCCAAGTCCGCCGATAATTGAATGGTTTTCTACAGTAATAACAAACTTTGTTTTCTTCACACAGTCAATGATTGTCGCTCCGTCAAGCGGTTTAACAACCGGAGCATTAATAATTTGCAGTGAATATCCCTGTTGTTTAAGAATTTCAGCAGCAAGAATAACTTCGGCAAGCGTTTCCCCGTTAGTAATAACCGTAACATCTGTACCTTCCTGCATGACATCAACCGTGCAGAAATCAAATTCATAATCTTCGGGGAAAATATCACAAACATTTGTCCGCGGAATTCTTATATACATCGGACCGTAATTTTCTGCCGCGAATTTAATAACTTCTGCACATTCACGACAATCAGCCGGAACAATAACTGTCATATTAGGAATACCGCGCATCAAAGAAATATCTTCCAGCGCCTGATGGCTTGCCCCGTCTTCACCTACAGTCACTCCGCCATGGGTGCCTATAATTTTTACATTAAATTCAGGATAGCAGACAGAATTTCTAATCTGATCGTAAGTTCTGCCGGTTGCAAACATGGCAAAGCTGGCAACAAACGGAATTTTTCCTGCAGCAGCGAGTCCCGCCGCAGTTGCTATCATATCCTGTTCAGCTATACCGCAGTCAAAAAATCTTTCAGGAAATTCTTTTGCAAATATCTGTGTCTGAGTTGAGCATGCCAGATCTGCATCCATAACTACAATATTTGAATTTTTCCTGCCTAATTCTGCTAATGTTTTGCCAAATGCTGAACGTATAGATTTTTTTTCTTGTTTGTTAATCGGCATAATCCCTTGTCCTGTCTGATTTTTATCCAATCTAAAACCCCGTGTAAAAAGTTTCTACTTATATATTATCACAAAAATTTTGTTTGTGCTAATATTATTGCAGGGTTATGTGTTAAGTTTTTTGACACGATGAAACTTCAAGTATAAATGGCATTTCAGAAAATTTTGTTAAGAATTATTAAAAAAAATATGAATAATAGCAATTTTATTTCTTGAGGAGTCTTAAATCCAGTGTAGAAGTAATAGGAATTTATATTGAAAGGAAAAATTATATGATGCAAGTTCCAAATTCAATCAATCCTTACATGCAACAGCCAGTAGTACAACCTGTTGCGCAACAACCGAGCTACAACGCCGTAAAGATTGATATTATTAATCCTCAAGCCGGTGCTCCAACTGCACCGCAGCCACAATATGCGCAGCCAACAATGCCATATTACAACTATCCGCAAAACCAAGTTTATAATTATCCGCAGGCACCACAGCAGCCATACTACATGCCTCCGCAAATGACTCAGGCACCTCAGGCTCCTGCTCCTCAAGCACCGGCACCTGCTGCTCCGCAAGCCCCTGTTACACCTCCTCCTGTAACAGTTGCTCCTGTTAAAACTGAACCGGCTCCGCAAGTAGTTCAGCAACAAAATATAAATGTTCCTCCTGCTGTAGTTCCTGAACCGGTTGCTACTAAAGAACCTGCTGCAGCTACAAAACCGGTTGAAGTAGTTCCGCCGGCTCCTGTTACTCCGCAAGTTGACTTAAACGGCTTTATCGCAAAGTTAACTAACCCGGATTTCGAAGTTCAGGCTAACGCTATGGAAGAAATAGCTAATATGGTTAAAGATGAACCGCAAAAAGCTACTGAATTATTAGACGAAAAAGTTATTAACGCATTAAATAACATTATCACAGCTGATTCAAGCAAATTGGAAGGTCCGTCTGCTGAACAAATCGCAGCAAGACAAAAATTGATGTCAGGTCAAAAGTTAACTGATGAAGAAAACAAACTGGCTAACACAATGACTCCAATGGAACAAGCTGAAAGAAACAAAAGCTATGCAATGTTCACTGAATCAATAATGCAAAAACTCTACGGTGATGAAGTTCAAAAATTAACAAACAATACAGTTCCATTGACTGAATTGCCAGGTGCAGTAACAATTGTTGACCAGTTAAAAGATAACCCGAACCCTATGGTAAGAGCATCTGCTATTGAAGCATTAAGCTACATCCAGCAGCCAGCTTACAAAGAAGACCTGAAAACATTGTTCACTATAGCACAGAAAGATCAGGACAAAAACGTTCAAGACGCAGCAAATACAGCACTTGACAAATTAAGCAAAATATAATTTAAAAATTCCTTTCTTTGACATATAAAAAAGAACTGATATGCGTAATGTGTATCAGTTCTTTATTTTATATACTATTTTTTCAAGCATGCCAGAATTTTTATATGGTGTTAGTGGACATTACATGCTTTATCAAATCCCAAAATAAAAAGCATTCTCTTTTATGAGAATGCTTTGAATGAACGTTCAACGTTCTTTTCTATTACTGATTTAATAGAATCATATTCTGTTTGTAGTGCATTGTGTTCTGTATCAAGTTTTTTCAGGTCAGTATCATATTTTTTATCTTTTGCCTGAATTTCAGTAGTTTTTCTTTGATATTCAGCTTCTGCTTTTGCTATTGCAATTTCATCGGTTTGTTCAACCATATCAGCACAGGTGTTGTATTGTATAGATACCCATGCATATTGATTCATTTTTTCATTAAATGTTTCGCCTTCTTCTTGATATTGAACCTGTTCCATAGTAACAATACCGTGTTCTAAGGCAAATTTCAGCCAATCTTTGTTGTGAACAAATACATCATCAAGAACTTTGTAACCATTGTTATTATCTTCTTTCTGGTTTTCGCTGATACCACCCATTCTAAACCACAGGTTTGTATACCATTGATATTTAGGGTTTTCTTCATCAGGAATCATTTTATCAGGAAGATTATTCAAGGCTTCATTGTAATTTGTTTTGGCAGTCTGCATGCCTTCATACCATGACTTTAAGCCGCCAATGAAGTCATCATGCCATTTTTTATAGTCTTTTTCATATTGTTCTTGTTCTTTTTTATATTGTTCTAAACGTTCAAGATACGGCACCATTTCTTCCTGATACCATTGATCATACATATCTTGTTGTAAATCCTTAAAGTTACCTAACTGGTTATAAAAATCCTGCCATTGTGAGTATAATTCTGAGGCTGACTTAGCAGATTCGCTGCTTGAAATTGTGTATCTGCCGCTATCGAGTTCAGTTGTAGAACTACCAACCGCATTTTTATCCAGATAGTTGATAACATCGCAATACAAATCTATCAATGTTTGTTTAATCTGATCTATTTCTTCATAATCTTCGCAGTAATCATTTATCGCTGCAGCCAACTCTTTTGAGGATGTTGTGTCAGAGAAATTAAAGTTTGTTAATGATACATATCCATAATCAATTGGCGCATCACGGTTAACAGTTATTGTGCCATCAGAATTAGTTAAACTCAGCGTACCTTCACCCATACCGCCTTCACCCCAAAGAAGTGCAGCAAGGTTGTGTTCCATGTGTCCTATACCACTTGTGCTTGCCCCAACAGATCCGTAACATTGTGAGCCGTTATATGCGGTTGCCAATGCAGAAAAGTCTGGGAATTCAGGTTCCTCAGGTTTATGTAGTCCTTCCGGAGGTGTTGGTTCCTCAACAAATTCAGGTACATCGGTAATTGAATCAACCCATGTATTGAACAGACCGTCTGTTTTAGAATCACCTGTATTAATGTTTTTAACACCATTTTTAAGGCTTTCTACCCATGCATTATATGCGGCTTCATCATGTATAAGACTTTCATCAAATGAGACATTACCATTGCCTGCAGTTACCATATTGTTGATAGCGCCATTTGTACTATTATTAACTCTATTCAGCCACTCATCAGGATCATTTTCATCATAGAAATTGTCGAAATCATCACCGTAAATATTTTCCAGAGCCGGATCATATTTAGGGTTTTCCATTTTGCCGATACCGTAATTTTCAAGAAATTCGCTGAGAGTATCACTCTGTTCATAGAATGATGCATCCTGTGCAGTAACTAACAAACGTCCGGCTGAATCTACAAATCCGTATTGATTTTTGATATCACTGTATTGAGTTACTGCTCCGAATGTGAAATCCTGAGTCTGTTTTGTGCCGGTAGAATCATAATTCATATAAATAAATTCAGTACTATTCAGCGCCTCCATATATTCTTTGCTGGCGTCGCTTGACTGGTCAGAAAGGCGTAATTTTGCATTGGTAATCAGCTGGGATTGACTTTCATTGTGAGACAATCTTGCGGTTATACTTAATAATCTAGCTTGTGAAGCTGATAAACCCATTTTAGTCCTTTCTAATTGTAAACATAGTACTCTGATACAATTAGATATACGGACTTTTTACAGGCAAACTTTAAGATAATCCGGTATTTGTAAAGAAAAGTTACAATTAAAACGACAGCCATAATGACTGTCGTTTTGTTGTTTTTTTGACTTTTACGTTAATTTTTTCAGCACACTAAATAGCAAGAGTTTGAGTGCTGATGTCTAATTCAATAGGCGAATCATCAATGATTTCTGCCTGTAAATCTTTAGCATCCTGAACTTTTACACTAGGAACAGGTGCAGGAGCTTTTAAAGAGGTACTTTTAGCAGCCGGAGCTTTGGCATTCAACACAGCCGGATCCGGATTAACTTTTTGTCTGTTGTAATCAGCCATAATGCGTGAAACAAATCGTTTTGTTTCTGCAAACGGCGGGACAGCCTTGTACTTCTTAACATTGCCCGGACCTGCATTATAAGCAGCCAGTGCAAGTTCAACTGAGCCGAACATTTTGTACATCATTTTGTAATACATGATGCCGCCTCTGATGTTGTCATTCAAAGAATACGGATTAAGCCCCATTCTTCTTGCTGTAGACGGCATAAGCTGATAAACTCCGACAGCACCGTGAGCACTTCTTGCTTCGTGTCTGAAACCGGATTCTGTTCGGGCAATACTCAATGCAATAGCAGGATCAACACCCATTTCGATTGCGTGTTTAACTATTGTCGCTTTTACAGAGTTAACGTCAGTTGCCTGAGCTTGATGTTGAAAACACAACATACAGATTAACGTAAAAGTTAATAGTGCTAATTTCTTCAAAATGTAATCCTCTACTTTGTAAATTGAAAAATTCCTTTGAAAGTCGCCGCTTTCGGTTTGTGTAAGTGAAAGTTTTAACTTTCAGGAATGTAGTTTATACACTTATTATATACCAAAAATTTTCAAATGCAACCCCTGTAATTGAAACGTGCTGTAAAAGTGAAGGGGCAAATGCCTGTATAACAAGGATTTGCGGGGTATGTAAATTTTATTAAAATCAACTGTTTTCAGTATTTTTTTGTGGTATTATTAGAAAAGAGAGTAGAAAGTTAAATGGAGAGTTTTAAGTATGGAAAACAAAAAATTAGCGACAATAGGTGTTTTTGGCGGATCAGGATTTTACAAATTTCTTGATAATATTGAAGAAGTAAAGGTTGAAACGCCTTACGGAATGCCGAGTGATAATGTATTTATCGGCACAGTTGGCGAACATAAGGTAGCATTTATGCCGCGTCACGGTCGCAGCCATACTATTTTGCCACATTTGATTAACTATCGTGCTAATGTATGGGCAATGAAACACATTGGATGCGAAAGAGTAATTTCTCCATGTGCTGCAGGCAGTCTGCAAAAACATGTTAAGCCGGGTGATTTTGTCATATGCGACCAATTTGTAGATTGGACTGACGGAAGAAAATCAACATTCTTTGAAGGTCCTGTTGTTACCCACCCGTCTGCTGCTGAAACTTACTGCCCTGAATTAAGAAAACTCGCTATTGAAACAGGTAAAGATTTAGGTATTACTGTTCATGAACAGGGAACTGTTGTTGTTATAAACGGTCCACGCTTTTCAACTAAAGCAGAATCCAAATTCTTTACTAATCAGGGATGGGAAGTTATTAATATGACTGCATTTCCTGAGGCATATCTAGTTAAAGAAATGGATATGTGTCCGCTAAATATATCTTTAATAACAGATTATGATGCAGGGCTTGTCGGTGATGTTCCTCCGGTATCTCATCATGAAGTTATTGAAGTATTCAACTCAAATGTGTCTAATCTGAAGAATCTGTTGTTCCAGATGATTGAAAAAATCCCTGCGGAACGTAACAACTGTTCTTGCGCAATGACAAAGAAAAACTCACAATTATAAGGAAAAATAAAAATGCTGCACGGTGTAATTTTTGGCATAAGTAATTTATTAAATTTATTTTCATTTTTAATAATTTTGAGAATATTTTTAACCTGGATTCCGAATGTAAACTGGAATGCTCAGCCATGGAGTACTCTCAGGGCTGTTGTTGACCCGTATCTTGAAATATTCAGAAGAATTGTTCCGCCATTTGCAAATCTGGACTTCTCGCCGATTATTGCACTTCTTGTGCTGCAATTAATAGCAAATCTTATTATATATTTACTATTAATGGTCAGATAAAAGTTCCCAGATTTTTAACGATTCATTAATCTCATCTGATTGTACAAACGATTGACGCAGATATAATTCAATCGCATCCAGAATTTTTTCTCGATGCGGAGTTTTAGGATTTTCGGCAAGAATCTCAAAGCGCTCTAATAATTCATCAGCAATTTTTGGATTGTTCATGAGTTTTTTATAATAGCGTAAAGTGACTTTATCTTCTGTAAAATTCCAGAGTTTTTGAAACCCGCCAAGGTCAAAAATTTTTCCGCCGATAAAACTTTTTAAGGCATCAATACTGTGTACGCCAAACAGCTTTGCATAATCTATAAATTTGAATTCATAATCACCATCGGTATATAAAAATTCACTTAAAGAATAACCGTTTTTCATATCCGACATATAGTGTTTTGCAAACGGGGAGCGCTCCATATTATGTCCCAATACGCGCTTAAAAAAAGTCGCAATATTTGCTTCTGCATAATTGCCGTGAGCTTCCGGCATGACACTGTTTCGTTTATGATAAACTTTAAACGCTGTATCAGGCATTAACTTTTGTCCTTGTTCATTTAACAAAGACAATTTAAAGGCATTTCCTGTAGCGCCTCTGTCTAAGAACTTAAATTGTACAGATGAATTTGCCGGCAAAATTTCTTTAATATTAGAGTGAAAAATATTACTCATCTGCCTTTGTAGTGTTTCCATATTGGGGGCAGACAATTCATCCAGTCCAAATCTTATCAAACCTTCCCGTTTGAAACGATTGCACTGTCCCCTTGCAAAAACTGCAGTAACACCAAGACCTTTTTGAAATTTCTTTATCATTTGTGCTTTTGTATCTGGAAAAGTTTTGACAATATATTGAATCATTTCAGACGGCAGATTGCCAACTATCTGATTCTTCGCAGCCGGTACAAATTCATCATATGTTCTAAAATTTATATTAGTTTGAAACAGTTTTTTCAAACGTGAAAAACCGCAGCGTTCATATTTTGTCATACCGGTAGAAATTTTTAGCATACTTTTGTAAAACGTGTAAAGATTTAAAATTGCTTAAACTTGTAAAAATTTTATATTTGATTTAGAATTCACACAGTATGAAGATAGTAATTTACGGTGCAACAGAAATTGGCTGCCTTCTGGCAACAGAATTTTTTGAAGACCACGATATAACAATAATAGATAAAGAAGAAAACAGAACATCAGAATTCAATCAACTGGATATTAGTTTTATTCAGGGAAATGCCTCTGATATAAATGTTTTGAAATGTGCGGATATTTTTAATACGGATATTTTTATTGCCTGTACAGGAATTGATGAAGCAAATATCGTGGCATGCCTTTCTGCAAAACGTGTGGGACATGTAAAAACAATCTGCTTTATCAGTAAAGAAGAATATCGTAATACTCTGAATTTTGAACGCAATGATTCAGCAGGAGATTTCTTTATTGATTACATAATCTGGCCGGAAGAGCTGCTTACACAGGAAATTTTCAGAATTGTAACAGTTGCCCATGCGCTGGATGTTGAAAACTTTGCTGACGGACGGGCAAGATTACTGGAGTACAAACTTAATCCGAATCATTCTATTGTAAATAAGAAGGTTAAAGATTGCGGCTTTACCAACGGAACATTAATCGTTGGAATAACACGTAACAGTGAGTTATTTATCCCTAACGGGGAAACTACCCTTCTTGACGGTGACAAACTGATATTTATGGGAACTGCGCATTCTCTGGATATTCTTGCGGGTACTTTTTTCCACGAAAAAGAATATGTAAAATCAGCGGCAATTATCGGCGGAGGAATGGTCGGCGCTATGCTTGCCAAAAATCTGGAAGCCTTAAAAATTAAAACTAAGATTATAGAAATGGACTATGCACGCTGTCAGTGTCTGTGTGAACAACTAAACTCCACACTGGTCATAAACGGCGACGGTACAAATCTTAAACTTCTTGATGAAGAAGAAATAGGCTCCAGCGATGTTGTAATAAGCGTTACAAATAATGACGAAAGAAACCTTTTGTGTTCACTTCTTGCAAAACAGCTCGGGGTAAAACGTGTTATTGCGCGAGTTTCAAAAGTATTAAATATTCCGCTTTTTGAAAAAGTTGGCATCGATATTGCTATTTCACCTAAAAACTCCGCGATAAATGAAGTTAGAAATGACCTTGCAGAAAATGATGTTGATATACTTGCAACAGTAGAACAGGGGCAGGGTGAAGTTTTAGAAATAAATGTTGTTCCTGATTTTCACAAAAAACGTATTATGGACTTGCGTTTTCCGGCACATGCTATTATCGGAGTTGTACAACGCAAAAATCAGGTTATCATCCCTAAAGGTGACACCGAAATTTATACAAATGACGTGTTGATTATATTTACAAAAGCAGATAATGCAAATGCAATAAAAGAATTTTTTAAGGTAAAGTAGATGCGGTTAAATTATTTGGCGAATGCACTCGGGCTTATAATGATATATATCGGGATAGTGGTTCTTGCACCTATTCCGGTGGGACTTTATTATCACGAAACACAGAGTATTCTGCCGTTTGTAACATCGGCTTTAATCGGGATTTTAGGCGGATATGCATTGAGAAAATTAGTGCCTGATGCATCAAAAGTTGAAAATATTAATGACATAAAAAAATCAGAAGCACTTTTTATTGTTGCTGTTTCGTGGGTTATTTTCGGAATACTTTCGGCTATACCTTATATGTTTTACGGCTTGAATTTTCTGGATAGCCTTTTTGAATCAGTTTCCGGTATTACAACAACCGGTGCTACAATTTTAACCAACTACAATTATGAAAAAGCTTTTTTCTTCTGGCGTTCTCTGACACAGTGGCTTGGCGGCTTGGGTATAATCGTACTTTTTATAGCTATTTTGCCGCAGTTTGCTGTAGCAGGTCGTCAGATGTTTTTTGCAGAAGCCCCGGGACCAACCGAGGATAAAATTACGCCCAGAATCAGAAATACAGCATCAGCTTTGTGGAAAGTCTATTCTGTTCTGACGATTTTAGAGATTATATTGTTAAAATTTGCCGGCATGCCTTTGTTTGATGCTGTGTGCAATTCTTTTTCAACCCTTGCGGCGGGGGGATTTTCTCCAAACCCGCAGAGTATTATGGGATATCATTCAAATTTGATAAACTGGATTGTACTGATATTTATGTTTATTGCAGGTTCAAGCTTTATTCTGCAGTACAAAGCAATAACGCGTCGCAGCCTGAAATTATTCTGGCAGAATGAAGAATTCAGGGTTTATACAATAATGGTGTGTTTATTTTCGCTTTCTATTGCGGCAGTATTGTATTTCAACGATAATTATTCTATTTTTGAGAGTATAACCTCCGGATTTTATCAGGTGATAAGCATAACGACATCAACCGGTAACGCCAGTAAGGATTATATTTATTGGGATTTTACAGCACAGGTGCTTTTGTTTATGGTCATGTTTATGGGCTCTTGCGCAAGTTCAGCCGGCGGCGGGATAAAGATGACAAGATGGATTCTTGTATTTAAATCTTTAAAAAGTGAATTGATGAGAATTTTGCATCCGAATGCAGTTATGAATATAAAAATTGATAATAGTGTTGTACCGACAGATGTATTAAGACAAATATTTATATTTATATTTTTCTATTTTATGGTATTTGGCATCGGTGCGATAATCATCACAATAGCAGAAAAGGATGTTGTAATCGGATTATCAGGATCAATAACAGCACTGGGCAATATCGGACCCGGATTTGGACCTGTAGTGGGACCGATGGGCTCCTTCAGCAGCCTGACGGATGTATCAAAGACGGTTATGACAGTAAGTATGCTTGTCGGACGTTTAGAAATTGTTCCGTTTCTTGTATTTTTCCAGCGGGATTTTTGGAGTATAAAAAGATAAAATCAGTCATGATTGAAGTTAGATAGGTTAATAATAAGGCGCACCGTAAATAATTTACGGTGCGCCCTGTATAATAATCATCTATTATGGTTATTCTTCTTCATCCGGGAAATACCCGTTTTCATTGTAGAACTTCGCGGCTCTTTGTGCTTCAATGTAGGAGTCGTATTCTCTGACACTGCCGTCACAGCTTAGAGTTACTTTGCCGCCGACTGTTACATCGATTTTTGGAGTTATATGTCCTTTGGCTCCGGTACCAGGTTTGTACTGATCTTCTGGAACATCCAGGATATCTTCACGCTTCAAGTCTTTGTTAAGCTTGTATGTATTTTCATTAACTTCAAGTGTGTCTTCAAGATACAAGTCTGAAATCCATTTGTTTTGTTTTCTTTCTGCCTGAGAGATATTGTGTTTTTCTTTTACAATACCAATTGCATCATTCAAATCGTTCTGGTCTTTGATATCATATGCTTTTGCTATCGCATCATATAACAGTTTACCTCTGATATTGATATGCATTTCCGGAGCATTTTGTTGTTCCACAATTGGTTCTGCCGTAGCTTCACAATCGTCAACCTCATCGGTTTCTTTTATTGGAGTCGGCATTTCTACCGGTTTAATTTCTAATTCAGGAAGTTCTAATTCTGCATCCGGAATTACAAGCGGTGCCGGTTTTATTTCAGGCATTTCTTTGGTTAAGCGTTCCTGTGTTTCTCTGGCTTTAACCTCAGCTTCATTTTTGAATTTCTGATATACCTGGAAGAGTTCGTTTTCAGTTAAGCGCTTACGTGCATGTTTACCCATTGCTTCTTTCAGTTCTTTTTTCAAGATATCTGGTTCAATGTCAAGTTCAAACAATTTTTTAGCAATGGCGCGGCTTGCTTTACCTTTTACGCTTTCTGAAAGTTGTTTATCGACAAATATATCAACTGAAAGACCTTGCAATACGTCAACTGTAGGTGGATTTTTAATATCATTAACTTTCCATACAGTTACCAGACTGGAGAGAACGCCGCCCAATGCACCTGATACAGCACCGGTCTTCATTCTTTGTCCCCAAGAAGGCTTAGCTCTAAAGTTTGCTTTGTATTCTTTTTCGTATTCTTTTTTGTAATCTGCTTTGTAATCAGCTTTATAGTCTGCTTTGTAATCTGCAGTGTAATCAGCTTTGCCGGAGTAATCTACTTTGCCGGAGTAGTCTGCTTTGCCGGAGTAATCTACCTTGCCGGAGTAGTCTACCTTGCCGGAATAATCTGCACTGCCGGAATAATCTGTTTGTCCAGAATAATCCACGCTGCCGGAGTAGTCTACCTTGCCGGAGTAATCCACGCTGCCGGAGTAATCCGCAGAACCGGAGTAATCTACTTTACCGGAATAGTCTACGCTGCCGGAATAATCCGCACTGCCGGAATAATCTGTTTGTCCAGAATAATCCACGCTGCCGGAGTAATCCGCACTGCCCTGAAATCCTGTCTGACCGGAATAGTCAACACTGCCGGAGTAATCCGCACTGCCCTGAAATCCTGTCTGACCGGAATAATCTACGCTGCCGGAGTAATCTGCACTGCCCTGAAATCCTGTCTGACCGGAATAGTCTACGCTGCCGGAGTAATCCGC
>CALUQX010000012.1 GCA_944323045.1 Candidatus Gastranaerophilales bacterium
CACTTCACCCTACCGAAAATCCTCTTGCCACGTCGACATAGTTTTTATTTAATTTTCACGGACATCTGTTCGTCCATGTTTTATCATAGCACATCAATTTTTTTTTGCAAATATTCTGTTTTATCCCGTTTTATTCAGTATTTTCGCGGCTATACAACTTCTATTTGAAATTACTTTTTTACATGTCATAATTATAGTATGTTAGACAAAATTACAATAAAAAGCGCTAAAGAACACAATTTAAAAGATGTTTCGCTGGAAATTCCGAAAAATGAACTTATTGTTTTTACTGGCGTCTCCGGATCAGGTAAAAGTTCACTTGCTTTTGACACGATTTTTGCTGAAGGGCAGCGCCGTTATATAGAAAGCCTCTCCACTTATGCACGTCAATTCTTAGGGCAAATGGACAAGCCTGATGTTGAATACATCGACGGGCTTTCACCTGCTATTTCTATAGACCAGAAATCCACAAGCAACAACCCGCGTTCAACTGTCGGTACTGTCACTGAAATCTACGACTATCTGCGTCTTCTATACGCCCGCGCCGGAACACCGTACTGTCCGCAATGCGGCGCAGAAATTAAACCGCAAACAATTGACGAAATTGTCAACAATATCCTCAAGCTCGGTGAAGGTACTAAAATTCAAATCCTCGCGCCAATTGTCCGCGGTAAAAAAGGTGAATTTCAATCAACTTTTGAAGAACTCCGTCAAGAAGGTTTTGTCCGCGTAAAAGTAGACGACGAAATCTACAATCTTGACGACGATGAGATAGAATTGAGCAAAACTAAAAAACATACTATTCACGTTGTTGTTGACAGAATTGTTGTTAAAGAAACCGCGCGTTCTCGTATCGCTGACAGTGCACAAATTGCCCTGCAAAAAGCCGATGGGGTTATGATTGTCGATGTAATCGGCGAAAAAGAAATAATCTTTAGTGAAAAGCTGGCATGTCCAAAATGTAATTTGAGTTTTGAAGAACTTGCCCCGCGTATATTTTCATTCAATGCGCCATACGGTGCCTGCGAAAGATGCAGCGGGTTAGGCGCTGATTTTGTTATTGATCCTAATTTAATCGTGCCGGATAGAACAAAATCTCTTGCTGACGGTGCAATCTATCCGTGGTCAAAAACAACTACAAATTACTACGAAGATGTTCTTAAATCTGTTTGCGAACACTTTGGTATAAATATGAAAACGCCTTTTCAAGATTTATCAGAGCAAGAGCAAAAAATCATTCTCTACGGCAGCAATGACCTCGTAAAGTTCAGGGTTATGCGTTTTGGCACTCATCGTTATGAAACAAAATATCATCGCTACGAAGGTGTTATTCCCTATCTAGAAAAACGCTATAATGAGTCTAACGGTGAATACTGGCGTGAAGAAATTGAAAAATATATGATTACTAAACCGTGTCCGGCATGCGGCGGAGCGCGTCTAAAACCTTTCCCGCTTGCAGTCAAAATTAACGGTAAAAATATTTACGAATTTACTCTTATGCCGGTTAATGAGGCACTTGAATTTGTGTCAGATTTGTATTTAGTTCTTGGAGAGCATAAATTGCAAATCGCCAAACAAATTCTTGATGAAATTCGTGCACGGCTTAAATTTCTAAATGATGTCGGCTTGGGATACTTAAATCTTGCCCGCCGCGCAGGGACACTCTCCGGCGGAGAAGCGCAGCGCATACGACTCGCTACCCAAATCGGAAGCGGACTGTCAGGTGTTTTGTATGTTCTTGATGAACCTTCAATCGGTCTTCATCAGCGCGACAACGACAGGTTAATTAAAACGCTTATCAAACTCCGCAATCTGGGCAACACTCTTATTGTTGTCGAACACGACGAAGACACAATCAGAAATGCTGATTATATAGTCGATATTGGACCAAAAGCAGGAATTAACGGCGGTGAAATTATTGCGCAGGGACAGGTTGAAGACATAATAAAAGCAAAACGTTCAATTACCGGTAAATATTTGAGCGGAGAAAAATATATTCCTATACCTGATAAAACCCGCGAAGGCAACGGGCACTTTTTACATGTAAAAAATGCTCATATTAACAACTTGAAAAATATAGATGTAGATATTCCACTCGGTAAAATAGTTGTATTAACAGGTGTTTCAGGTTCCGGTAAATCTTCTTTAATGCAGGATTTAATCTATGAATATGCTGTACATAAACTCCGCGGCAACAAACCCAAACCGCAAGGAGTTGATGAAATTACGGGATTTGAACACATTGACAAAATTATTGATATAGATCAGTCCCCGATTGGCAGAACTCCGCGTTCTAATCCGGCTACTTATACGGATGTATTCACACACATCCGCGAATTGTATTCAAAAACAAATGAGGCAAAAATGCGCGGCTACAAACCTGGGCGTTTCAGTTTCAATGTAAAAGGCGGACGCTGTGAGGCTTGTAAAGGTGATGGACTTTTGAAAATCGAAATGAACTTTTTATCTGATGTCTATGTAAAATGTGATGTGTGCAAAGGCAAACGTTACAACCGTGAGACATTAGAGGTTAAATATAAAGGAAAAACTATTGCCGATGTGCTTGATATGAGTGTAAAAGAAGCACTGGAGTTTTTTGAAAATATTCCTGCAATTAAAAATAAATTACAGACACTGAACGATGTTGGACTTGATTATATTAAACTCGGGCAGAGTGCGACGACACTATCCGGCGGTGAAGCGCAGCGTATAAAACTGGCTTCAGAACTCAACAAACGTGCAACCGGCAAGACTTTATATCTTCTGGATGAACCTTCTGTAGGGCTGCACTGGTATGATTTGGACAAGCTGATTAAAATCATTCAGCAGCTTGCAGATCAAGGCAATACTATCTTAATAATTGAACACAATCTTGACTTGATTAAGGTTGCCGATTATATTATAGATTTAGGACCCGAAGGCGGCGCAGGCGGCGGCACTGTTGTTGCAACAGGCACTCCGAGAGAAGTGGCAAAGGTTAAGAAATCATATACCGGTCAATATTTGAAAGGTATTTTTGACAACGTTATAAATTAGGAGAAACAATATTATGAAAAAGATTTTATTTGCATTACTTACATTAACACTTGCAATACAACCGGTTATGGCAAAAAATGTTAAGGTAGAAGCCATGTCAGATTTTACCACTGCCAATCCTTCAAAAACGTGGCAGTTAAAGGTTGTTGAACCGGTTGATGCAGACGGTTTTGTATTGGAAGCCGGCAGTATTATAGAAGGTAACATAGAAGATGTCGTTTCTCCTAAAAGATTAAAACGTGATGCATCTTTTGTCTTTGTACCTGTGATGTATCAGGATGCCAAAACTGGTCAGACTTATCAAATAAAAAGACATTTGACCGGAAAATATAGTTTCTTAAGTGATATAAGTGCGGGTTCACTAGCAAAGCAGGGGGCTGTGTATGCGGGAAACAAATTGTTAGACGGATTTTTCGGTCCGGGCATTGCTGTTGTTGAAGGTGCAGTAAAAAATGAACACGGTAACCGTGCAAAATCCGCTGCAATTTCATTATATGAAAGCACACCGCTTTCTTACGCAAATAAGGGTGAAGATATAAGTATTCCTAAAGGCAGTGTTTTTATTATGAGTTTTAAAACAGCAAAAGAAGCGCGGGAAGAGAAGGCAAAAGCGCCTAATTATAACTACACTATGCCTGATGAGGAAAAATAAAAAACATAAGACCTGCTATTACGGAAATTCAATAATTAACTTTTATAAATCTTTATTCTTAATCTGTTTAGGCTTTTTGCCGGCAGGGAGAAAGTTGTTATCAGTTACAACTTTTGCTCCTGTTCTATGTTCAAAGTCTTCTTTTGCACGTTTTGCGATATTGCCTCCAACTTTAGCAGCTTTTTTGTTCTCTGCCATGCCTGTAGCATTTTCACTTTCTGCGACCTGTCTTGTTGAAAGTTCTGCCAGCGCTGTAAAAATCAATTCTGCTTCTGACATATGGTCTCTGAGATTCTGTGATTTTAAGCCTTTAAGATTTTTATGTTCTTTAACAGATAAGCCCGACCACTCTTGATGAATAATATTTGTTAAAATTGCATATTCTTCACCTTCTTTTATATCGTGGTCTTTCCAGTAGTCAGTCAATTTATTTCTTGTTTCCTGCCCTGTCATACGTTGTTGAATCCATTTATCAGAACGCCCGAGTTTTTTATAAGTCTCTCTCGCTCTGTCAATAGCAGTGGAAGGGTCTGCCATTTCTTGTACTCTTTCTTGACCTACTGTCGCAAGCCACTGTTTAATAGGTTCAGCTTTTTTTGAAGGCACTGATTGTATTATACGGAAAATTGTTTTTATATCTGCAACATCAGTTTTGCGCATTTTGCCGTCATCAGCTTGCAATTTCAACTGGTGACAATTTGTCACCGTTTGCTCTGCCCCCTCATCACGCAAGCGTTGTGCCAATTTATTCCAGTATTTTCTTGCGCTCTGGTAATCCTTTTCAATCAAAATTGCTATTATATCCACGACTGAAAAGTAGTAAGTTTCTTTTTCTTCATCATAAATGTGTCTAATTCTGGTGCCTTCAAACAAACTTAAATCATCTGCCATTTTTCATCCTCCCTGTAGTTATGCTACATAATCCAGCATATCTTGTCAATTTTTTAAATATTCCTATATAATTTACCCCCTAAAACTATTTATTCATTATCTAGTTTCAGGGGGCAGTTTTATAAAACAGTTAATACTTCATTTTGTGGTCTGTTACACTAAAATTTTACAGGGTAATCATCTTTTATCTGCCAGCCGTCATACATAATTAATGCAGAACACATATATGCCCCTGACTGTGAGCACCCATACACCGGTCTATTCATAAATACATCTCTGATATCTTTATATTCAATCTCATCTTTATCAATATAATCAAGCTGATGATAGCCGTATGGTAAAAATCTATTTTTCTCCGTATCAAAATAAAATGAAAAAATATCACGTCCGGCAACCCCTTTTCTGCTGGAAACTTCATTCTTGTTATCAGTATCTAATGTTGCCACACCAGCTTTTGTTGAATCTGTATAATAATGCCAGTCACGCGCAACACCATTTTCGCTATTATTAGAATTCGTTATAAATAACATACTGCCATCAGGCAGATAAACACGGAGCCCTACATATAGAATTTCGCCATTTGAGTCAACAGCAGAATCAGCGACTTTAAGTTCATTATATTTTAAATACTTCCCAAAATATTTTTGAAACCATACTTTTATATCTTCTCCTGTTTCTGATTTAGCACTCCAGTTAGATACTTCTCCGTTATCAACAATAGACATCGTAACCGCTTGATTTAGCAGTGAATACGTTTTTTGCAGTCTAGTCACAACCACCCGCTTTTTATAGTTTTGCATCAATGCAGGCACAGTGAGTACTGCAACTATACCTATTATGGCAAGTGTAATCAGCACTTCTGCAAGTGTAAAGCCCTTTAATCCTTTTTTCGGTGCAGTAGGTGCTGTGGCGTCTATTGTGTTTTTCATAAAAATTCTCCTTCATCATTTATCAGCATGTCTATTGAGAAATCTCAATGATTTTATTTGTATTGTATTGCATAATCTCAATAAATGCAATACGATGAATTAGGAAAATTTATAAAACTTAAAAGAATAAACTCTGGACTTTCGCTAAACAAATTTGCGCAGGAAGCTGATATTGATTGTGCAATACTGTGCAGAATAGAGAATTTGAAACAGGGTATAAAAATTAATATACTGGAAAAAATTGCAGCGCAATTCGGGCAGACACCGTCAGAATTTTTAAAAGAGTTTGAAGAACAATAAGGAACATCAAATCAAAATTCTTCATGCAAAATTATTTAGAAAATTCAAAAGCGCCTCAATTGAGGCGCTTTGTTATTAGTCATCGTCTTCTTCTTTTTCTGACTCTTTTTTAGGTTTAACTTCTTCTTGCGGTTTCACATCATCTTTTGGAGTTTCAACCTTTTTATCGTCAGGTTTTGCCTTTGTTTCCGGCGCTTTCTTATCTTCAGTTTTATTCATTTTGTCATCGGCTTTTTCTGTTTTTTCGTTTTTAGCCTCAAAATTTAATTTTTTATCTTTTGCCGGCTGTTCTTCTTTTAGATAAAACATCGGGCTTGCGTTGTGCTTTTCAAACAACTTATTCATTCTTTTTGCATTATTCATGCCGAATCCTACAACAGAAGCCACTGCACCTGCAGCACCGAAAAGTGCTACTGATAAGCCTTTTAACAATACATTGGCTTTTTTGGATGCAAGACCGCCGATTACCATAGACGCTGCGGTAATAGCACCTGCAAGAATACCTTTTTGTGTACGAGCCTTATGTTCTTTTTTGTAATCTGCAATAAATTCATCGGCTTTTTCTTTTGGAACTGAATAATATGTCACCATATCTTTGCCAAAGATTTTATTCTTTGCATCCACCTGAACTCTGCCTTGCTCCAGTGGTTTTGTTACTTCTACTGATAATGCCATTTTACTTGACCTCCATTCATTTTTTATTTAATATCCTCAGGCTTTTGACCTGTTACTTCTTCTACATTATTATTTTTCATAATATTTTTTTGCAATCTGTTATCCAGCATTTTATCAACTTTGAGGCTGCTAAACAATGCCAGCAGACCAACACCTGTACCGGATAATACTTTGCCTAATGTGCCGAATTTTAGTACAGTACCGACAAGCAAGCCGATGCCGGCACTCATAAAATATGTCATTGTACGTTGAAATCTGTTGTTTACAGCAGCGTTTCTGCGTCGTTTTATAAATTCATCGGCATTTTCCTGCGGTGCAATGTAATAACGCTCAACAGGCTTTTTTTCTGTTCCAGATTTTTCCTGAATCAGAACTTTATTATTGCCTAAATTTCTTACTACTTCAACACTTAAAGACATACTACACCTTACATCTTTATAAAAACAGGTACAACAAAAAATTTGTCAGTTACAATACATTTTTCATCCAAAATGTAACATAACTTAATTCAAATATTCATTAAGTTTTCCGCTTTTATAAAGTGCTTCTAAATCAGTATAGCCTCCGACGTATTTGTCGTTAATTATAATCTGCGGAACAGTAGATATAGAGCGGTTGAATTTCTCTGCAAGTTCCGCACACATTCCGTCAAAAGACTCTGATACATTGTGTTCTGTATAATCAAGTTTAAGCATCTGTAACAACCTTTTTGCTTTGATACAAAAAGGGCAGGTTTGCGTTGTGTAAATTTCAATTTTGTTCATTTTTCACCCTGTCTTCTTCTGATTAAAGTCTTTACCGCCAACGATTTTTAAGTGCCGTTGTGCACCTTCACCTACTGATTTTGAGATTAGATTGTGTTGTTCTACCAGTTCGTGCTGTAATTTTCTAATCTGCTGGTTTTGCGGCTGCAATTCAATATGGTCTGCACCTGCAAGTATTTTATTTATTGCGGCTTTAGCCTCATCGAGTGCGCGTTCAGCCTCGTCATAATATCCTTGAAGAGTTTCAACTTCTGTTATATCAAGTGCCTCTTTCAAAACTTTTTGAATCTGTGCCATTGAATTTGTTTTTATATAGAAAATTCTTAATCTATAATCGTTTGCAGTACTCAAGATTTTTGCACCGCCTTTTGCAAAATTTTTGTGCGCGATTACAATGTCTGCTTCGTCAATATTTCTTGTAATTTCAGCGTTCAAATCCAGGCGTTCTATAATTTTTTCGACAATACTTCTTGAGACAGCATAAAGATAAATCTTTTTAAAATTTTTAACTTCATCCACATATTTTTGACGGGAGAAAGAGAATTTTAAACTGTCCTCTGGTTTAATTTTTTCTTCAAGTCTATGAATTTCTTCCGTAATTGTCGGGTGACTTTTTTCTTCCGGCGCAGCAGATTCTGCCGGTTTTACGTCAGCATCATAAGTTTTATCGACTTTTCGTATTTCCGGTCTTATTGGCCAGCCGCGGAGTATGTAATCCACAGCTTCTGCTGTATTTTTGTATACAGCGAGCGTATTTCTGTCCAGAATTTCTATTACAATATCAAATGTCGGCTGTTTTTCACGTTCCAGAACTGTTTTTTGAGATGCGCGGCGTTTTGCTTCATCATCACCCAGTGTTACTGACTGAACCCCGCCGACAAGATCTGATAAAGTCGGGTTTTTAATTAAGTTTTCAAGACTGTTACCGTGGGCTGTTGCAATCAACATAACACCGCGTTCTGCAATTGTTCTTGCTGCCTGCGCTTCTGCTTCTGTTCCTATTTCATCTACAACAATAACTTCCGGAGTATGGTTTTCTACGGCTTCAATCATGATATCTTTTTGGAATTCCGGCTGTCTAACCTGCATGCGGCGGGCATGTCCTATTGCCGGATGCGGAGTATCACCGTCTCCCGCTATTTCATTTGATGTATCAACAACCACAACACGTTTGCCGAGTTCATCTGCCACAAGTCTTGATATTTCTCTTAATTTTGTGGTTTTACCAACACCAGGGCGTCCGAGAAACAGGATACTTTTGCCCATCATGCAAATATCCTTTATACAAGCAATTGTCCCCGTAACAACTCTACCGATTCTGCAAGTAAGACCAATAATTTTTCCTTGTCTGTTCCTAATTGCACTGATTCTGTGGAGTGTTCCGGGGATCCCTGAACGATTATCCGATGTAAATTCCTGAACATGACTTGTTATGAATGAAATATCCTCATCAGTAACAGTATCATCTCCTAAATACTCTATCTTCCCGCCCGAGTGTCTTATCTCAGGCGTGCGACCAATATCCAGAACTATCTCTATTACATCCTCCATTTTTTCATAGCTCAAATATTTTTTGACCCGTTCAGGCAGGATGTCTATTAACTTATCAAGGTCATTCTGAAATTCAAGGTTGCTCATACTTTTTCATCGCCTTTCTTATTTTGATATTCAATTGTCTATATTCAAAATCAAGATTATTGGCTAAATTATTTTCTCTCTAATATTATTATACCACTTTTTATTAAAATTTCATCGTTCTAAAGAACTACATCTGTAGCAATTTTACAAAACTTAACAGCCGTTTAATAAGCTTTATTTATTAGAGAATCGTGGGTCTGCAGTTCTAATTCATCATCCAGTTTTTCGAGTTTAATTTTTTCACCGTATCTTTTTTCAAGCGCCAATTCTATCAAATAATCTGCAAAATGCGGATTCTTAGGCAAAAGTGAGCCGTGCAGATATGTACCGAAAACATTTTTATATCTTGCGCCTTCTGTTTGGTCCGTGCCATTATTGCCGTTACCTGTCAATACCATTGCAAGCGGTTTTGTATCGCCCTGTAAATATGTGAGACCACTGTGATTTTCAAATCCGACAAGTGTTTCCGGAGTCAAAAAATCTGTTTTTGCTGTTACATTTCCGATAAATCTTTTCTTGCCAGCCACAGTATAAGCATCCAGAAGGCTTATACCATTTAATCTATCACCTTCAAATGGCTGGTAATAATGTCCGAGCAACTGATATCCGCCGCAAATTCCTAAAAATACAGCGCCGGCATCTCTTTGTTCTGTCAAATTACATTTCTGTTTAAAAAGTTCTGCCGCAACATCAATCTGTTGTTTGTCCTGTCCGCCGCCAATAAAATATAAATCATGCCCGCAAATTGAATCACCAGTATTAATCTCTTTAAATTCGGTTTCAATTCCACGCCATTCACAGCGTTTTAAAAGTGTTATAATATTCCCTCTATCCCCATAAAGGTTCAGTAATCGCGGATATAAATGCGCTATTGAAATTTTTAAGTTCATCATCTCTCTCCACAACGGATTATAGCACAAATTTTGTGCGTGGTATAATTTTTTTATGAACGAAGATAATTTAAACTTAATAGATACTCATTCTCATATAGATATGATTCAAAATATCAGTCTTGAAGAGGTAATAGCAAATGCAAAAGAAAACGGTGTGAGCAAAATAATTCTCCCCTGCGCATATCCGGGTGACATTGATAAAATTGTTGATATTACAAACAAATTCGACAATATTTATGCCTATCTTGGCGTTCATCCCTCAGAAGTCAAGGATTGGGATGACAGTCTTTTAGACAAAATTGAAAAAATTGCGGCAAATAACAAAAAAATTGCCGGCATTGGAGAAATTGGTTTAGACTATTACTGGGACAAGAGTTTTATTGATTTACAAAAAGAAGTTTTTATAAAACAAATACGGCTGGCTAACAAACTCAATCTTCCGATAAATATTCATGACCGTGAAGCGCATAAAGATTCTTTTGATATTATTGAAGAGAATAATGAAGGTTCAACAGTAATTATGCACTGTTTTTCCGGCAGCGTTGAGTTTGCACGTGAATGCATAAAGGCAGGATATTATATAGCCCTCGGCGGTGTTGTAACTTTTAAAAATGCAATAAAAATGAAAGAAGTTGCAAAAGATATTCCGCTTGAAAGACTTTTACTGGAAACCGACGCGCCGTATCTAACTCCCGTACCATTCAGAGGAAAAGAAAATCAGCCGGCTTATGTAAGATTTGTAGCAGAAGAAATAGCATTTTTGAGAGGAATTTCTCTGAAAGAACTGGCTGATGCAACAACACAGAATGCAGAAAGGATATTCAAATTTTAAAAAATGTCAAAGGAACGTTTGGACAAATACCTCGTTGATTCAGGTTATTTTGAAACGAAAAGCAAAGCTGCTGCGGCTATTCTTGCAGGGCATGTCAAAATCAACGACGAATATATTACCAAAGCCGGATTTCAAATTAATCCTGCAAAAGAATATGATATTCAGGTAAAATCAATGCCTTTTGTTTCCCGCGGCGGTTTTAAACTAAAAAAAGCGCTTGACACTTTTCCTGTACAGGTAAAAGATAGAATTTGTTTTGATGCTGGCGCTTCAACCGGCGGGTTTACTGATTGTCTTTTACAAAACGGAGCGAAATTTGTCTATGCGGTTGATGTCGGGTACGGGCAGTTAGATTGGAAAATTCGTTCTGACAATCGCGTAAAAACAATTGAGCGGACAAATCTAAAAATTTGTCAATTTAGTGACATATACGCTGAAAATGAACCGGTTGCCGATTTACTGGTGAGCGATTTATCGTTCATCTCATTAACAAGAGTAATAAAAAATTTAAAAACTCTTCTAAAGTCTGACTTTCACGAAATGATTTGTCTCATAAAGCCGCAATTTGAAGCAGGAAAAGAAAATGTTGAAAAAGGCGGAGTTGTAAAAGACAAAAAAGTACACTGTGAAGTCATCCAAAATGTTCTGAATTTTGCGCTGACTTGTGGCTATAGTATAAAAGGATTGACTTATTCTTCTATTAAAGGACCTTCCGGCAACATTGAATACCTTGTCTGGCTTTCATTAGGCGGAGAAAATATTGAATACAACATACAAGAGATAGTTGAAACTGCATTTAAAACGCTCAACTAAGCACGTGCAGGAATTTTCACCAGCGGCTCAAGCGAATTAACATCGATATATTTAAACAAATTTAACACAATTCCCGGTTGAAAATAATAAATATTATCTGCAGGGGTAATCTTCAACATAGAACGGTTATTATCTATTTTTATAACACTTGCAAGAAACTGTTTTCCTACAGCGGTAAACAGGATATACCCTGTTTTAGACTGCAATTCGTCAACGCTGAATCTATTTGCATTAATACCGGCAATTGTCATATAAAACAATTTATCAGCCGGCATTCGGTACAGTCTGTTGCAGTCTTCCAGATTCATATTTTGAGGTGTTACAAGTGTACTCATGCTCATAACTTCTTCGGCATTTACCGTCGGGAAAAAGCAAAAAGCCGGTAATATTAAAACAGATAATACAAATATTATTCTTTCCATGTTTCACCCACTGCTATATCAACAACAAGAGGAACTTTAAATGGCTGTCCCAACTCCATTGCTTCGCGTACAATTTTGCTTGCCGCATCAAGTTCATCTTTATAAGTCTCAATAACTATTTCATCATGAACTTGAATTATCATTTTAGATTTTAAATTCTGTTCCTGCAATTTCTTATGACATTCTATCATTGCCTTTTTAATCAAATCAGCGCCGGCACTTTGTATCGGAAAATTTATTGCCGCGCGTCTTGCAAATTCTCTGACTGCAGCGATATTACTTTCCAGTTCTTTTGCAAAATATCTTTTACGCCCGAACATTGTTTCCAGATATCCTTCTTTTTCAACAAGCGCAACTATGTCTTTCATATATTTTTTTACCCCAGGAAATGTTCTGAAATACCGGTCAATAAAATTCTGCGCGTTCTGATTTGATATATCTAATGCTTTTGCAAGTCCGTACTTGCTCTGCCCGTAAATAATTCCAAAATTAACAGCCTTTGCTTTGTAACGCATTTCTTTAGTTACTTTTTCCAGCGGAACATCAAAAACTTTTGACGCAGTCGCAGTATGGATATCTATTCCGTTATTAAAGGCGTCTATAAGGTTTTTATCACCGGAAATATGTGCAAGCAGACGCAATTCTATCTGAGAATAATCTGCTGATAGTATCAGACCGTTCTCTTTATCTTCAGGAACTAATGCCTGTCGTATCTTGCTGCCTTCTTCTGTTCTTACCGGCAGGTTCTGTAAATTAGGAGTTGATGATGATAGACGTCCGGTTGTTGTCGTTGTCATATTAAATGTTGTATGAATACGATTGTCTTTAGGATCTATCAAATTCGGAAAACTATCTATATAAACTGTTTTTAGTTTATAATATTTTCTATACTCTAAAATTAAGCGGCATATCTCATTGTCTTTAGCAAGAGTTTCAAGAACATCCGCGCCGGTTGAACGTTTTTTGCGTTTGCTTATTTTCAATTTGTCATATATAATCTCTGCAATTTGTTTTGGCGAATTCAGGTTGAATGTATCGCCCGCTATTTCATAAATTTTACGCTCAATTTTGTATATAACTTTATTGATAACACGTGCATAATCATCAAGCAGTTTTCTATCTATTGAAATACCGGTAAACTCCATATCTGCCAGCACCAGCGCAATCGGCAAATCAATACCGTTCAATAATTCTTTTTCTTTATCTGTTAATGTACAGCTCCAGTGTTTTGTTAAATTTAATATTGTATTTACGTAATCTGAAACATAACTTTTTACCTTCGCGGCTGCCAGTTCCGAAAATCGAATTTTATCCTTTTTACCTTCCGGTATGTCATAATCATTAAGTGAATGTTCCAAATACTCTATAGACTGTACTGCCAGTTCATGATTTTTGGAAGGATTACTAATATAGCTTGCGAGCATTGTGTCAAAGACAAACCCTTTTGTATAAATTCCGTTGTCGCGCAAAACTCCGTATTGTATTTTTATATTATGCGCGGTCTTTTTAATATCAGGATTTTCAAAAACATCTTTTAAATATGGTAAAGCTTCCTTTATTTTAAAGCTAATATTTATATTTGCATGCTCAAAAGGTATATAATAAATTTTTGCAGCGGTATCAGTTTCTGCGGCATTAATTTTGTTTTCCTGATATGTAACATCCGGATTGTAAGCTATACTAATTCCATATAAATGCGAATTAACAATATCTTTAATGTCTGCATGACAATTAAACGCTATCAATGTCTGCTTTTTAATATTCTCAACTGCATCTTTCAACTGTTCTATACTCTGTATCAATTCTAAGTTGACATTTTCATCAGTTTTTTCAGACGTAATGCTGTTCAAAAGGCTTAACTGCATCTGTTCTGCCGCAGTTTCACTATGAACAATAATATCTTCTTTTGTGCACGGGGTTCCATTATTGAATGTCATCATAATAGAATTCATATTCTTAATAAATGAGTAAAACTGCATCTTTCTGAAGAACTCATTTACTTTAACAACATCCGGAAGTTCAATACAGGCTTTTGAAAAATCAAAATCAATATCTACATCAGTAACTATTGTTGCCAGAAATTTACTCAATTTAGCAGACTCAACGCCATTTAACAATTTATTTTTTATTGCACATTCCTGCATTTCATGAGATTGCGCCAGAACATTTTCAAGTGTACCGTAATCCGCAAGGAGTTTAGTAGCTGTTTTTTCTCCAATACCGAAAACCCCCGGTATATTATCCGATGTATCCCCGCGAAGTGCTTTATAATCTATTATCTGATTAGGATATACTCCCATTTTTTCTCGTACTCTATCCCAATCATAGGTTGAAAGTTCACCTCTATAAGGAATTATAACTTTTATGCATCCTTCTTTGTCCACGAGTTGAAAGGCATCCTGATCTCCGGTCAAAATCAAAACATTATGCCCGAGTTCGCACGCCCTTTTTGCAATAGTGCCGATAACATCATCCGCCTCATAGCCTTCTTTGGTGTAAATAGGTATATTCAGGGCATTTAACCCTTCCATTATAAATCCCATTTGAATACGCATAGGATCAGGCATCTCAACACGGTTAGCCTTGTATTCACTGTATTTATCAACACGGAAAGTATGATGGCTTACATCGAACGCAACAGCAATAGCATCTGTTTTAAATTTTTTATTCTTCAGCAAGTCAAATATTGCCTTGAAAAAACCGTAAACTCCCCACGTAGGAGTTCCGTCAGAAGTACTCATATTTGTGCGCTCTAATGCGTAATACTGACGAAAAGCAAGTGCATGCCCGTCTATAAGAATAAGAGTCTTCTTTTTTTTCATACTATAACCCCTGTAACTTTATCAGAATCTAAGCAATACTTTCATTTGTCGCTGAATTATTATTGGTCGGAAGTTTTATCAACTCAGCCTTATTTCTGTTTTTAACCATGTCTTCGGTAACAACAAATTTAGTGATATCACCTTTGGTCGGAACATCATACATAACATCCAGCATAATTTCTTCAACAATTGAACGAAGTGCACGTGCACCAGTTTTTCTTTTCATTGCTTCCTGAGCTATCAAATCAACAGCAGCAGGTTCAAATTCCAGATCAACGCCATCCATTTCCAATAAACATTTATACTGTTTTAATACAGCGTTCTTTGGTTCAGTCAGAATCATTTTCAAAGTTTTTTCATTCAACTGGTCAAGAACTGCATAAATCGGAACACGCCCGATGAATTCTGGAATAAGACCGAATTTTAACAAATCTTCTGGCTGCAATTTTTTGAGCATACGAACAGCATTTGCTTCTTTTTCAGCCTGCGTCAGAGGAGCCTTTGCGCCAAATCCGACAGTTGTGCCTTCTCCGGCTCTGCGTTCAACGATTTTTTCCAATCCTACAAATGCACCGCCAACTATAAACAGAATATTGCTGGTATCTATTTCAATAAATTCCTGATGCGGATGTTTACGCCCGCCCTGAGGAGGAACATGTGCAACTGTACCTTCTATCATCTTTAACAGTGCCTGCTGAACGCCTTCACCGGATACGTCACGGGTTATTGATGTGTTTTCTGATTTTCTTGATATTTTATCAATTTCATCAATATAAATAATACCGCGTTCGGCTTTTGCTGAATCAAATTCAGCATTTTGATAAAGTCTCAAAAGAATATTTTCAACATCATCACCGACATAACCCGCTTCGGTTAAGGTTGTAGCATCTGCAACTGCAAACGGAACATCTAACATTTTCGCAAGCGTTTGTGCAAGCAGTGTCTTACCTGACCCTGTAGGTCCCACAAGCAAAATGTTAGATTTCTGTATTTCAACGCCTTCTTTATCATTTGACTTGTTGTGTTTCAAACGTTTGTAATGATTGTAGACAGCAACTGACAGAACTTTTTTAGCATCATCCTGACCAACAATATATTGATCTAAGTATGCTTTAATCTCATGAGGTTTTGGAATAGGTTTTTCTTCGGGTTCTGCACTTGCAGCTTCTTCTTTGTCTTTAGATTCAAAGAATTCCTCATCAAGAATTTCGTTACAAAGTTCTACACATTCATCGCAAATATATACTTCAGGACCTGCAATAAGTTTTTTTACCTGATCCTGTGTTTTTCCACAAAATGAACATTTTAGTCTGCTGTCATCATGTTTTGGCATTTAAAATCTCCCGTTATTTAATTTCGTCACGAGTAATTACTTTGTCTATCATACCATATTCCAAAGCTTCTTCCGGAGTCATGATATAATCTCTGTCTGTATCTTTTTCGATTTTTTTCAAAGACTGACCGGTGTTAGATGCTAATATTTCATTCAAAGCTTTTTTAATACGTACGATTTCAGCCGCTTGAATTTCAATATCTGTAGCCTGTCCCTGCGCACCGCCTAAAGGCTGGTGGATAAGAACTCTTGAATGCGGCAGTGCCAGACGTTTTCCTTTTGCACCTGAAGACAACAAAAATGCGCCCATTGATGCTGCCTGTCCCAGACAAATTGTTGAAACATCTGCACGTATATGCTGCATAGTATCATATATAGCAAACCCTGCTGTAACACTTCCGCCCGGGCTGTTTATGTATAACATGATATCTTTTTCAGGATTTTCACTATCCAGTAACAACAATTGTGCAACTACAAGATTGGCAACCATATCATCTATCGGAGTTCCCAGAAAAATAATTCTTTCTCTAAGTAATCTTGAAAAGATGTCAAAAGAACGTTCGCCGCGGCTTGATTGTTCAATTACTACAGGTACAAAGCTCATAATTAAAATTCCTTTCTATAAATCATTATAAAACTACTTTATTTTTTGTCCACTACTTTCGGTTCAACAAATTCCACTTTGTTATTTGCTGCCAGAAAATCTCTGATTTTATCATTCAAAGCCTGTTGAGACAAAGACGCAATGAAATCAGGATTCTTTCCAAAATGTTTTATTACATCCTGAGCAGACATTCCATAGGCACTGCCTAATTCTGTGAATTTCTTTTCGATATCAGCCGGATCAAGTTTAATATTTTCTTCTTTGGCAATTTTGTCTATAACCAGAGAATTTTTAATTCTTACAAGGGCGTCGTCGTTGATATTTTTCAACAATTCATCTTCACCCTGAGATTTTACAAGCGCATCCCATTTGATACCTTGAGCAGCAAGTCTTTCTTTGTAATCTTCTGTCAAAGAGGCAGCTTCTCTATCTACCATACTTTGCGGAATATCTACTTTTGCCGCATCTACAACGGTTTTAAACAATTCATTTTCAGAATTAATTTTGTTTGTGCGTTCTCTTTGCGAATCCAGATATTTTTGAATATCTGCTTTTAATTCTTCAACTGTATTAAATTTACCTGTTTTTTGTGCAAATTCATCGTTTAATTCAGGCATAATTCTTTCTTTAATCTCGTGGATTTTAATTTTGAAAACAGCATCCTGACCTTTCAATTTTTCGTCATGATAGTCTTCAGGGAATTTAACATTAATATCAAATTCTTCATCCAGTTTATGACCGACGATTTGTTCGGCAAATCCAGGAATGAAGTTTGAATGTCCCAAATCAAGCGGATATTTTTTACCTTCGCCGCCCTGAATTTTTTCACCGTTAACATAGCCGTCAAAATCAATAACAACAGTATCAGTATCTTTAGCCGGACGATCGACTACAAGTTCAAGAACTGAATGTTGTCTTAATAAAGCTTCAATGGATTTGTCCAATGCATCTTCAGGCACTACAGCGTCTTCAACTTTTACTGTCAAATCTTTATATTGTCCGAGAGTAACTTCCGGTCTCAATTCAGCTTTTGCAACAACTTTTACATCTTCGCCAACATTAAAATCATAAGATGTGATGTATGGCTGTGTAATTACATCGAGTTTATTTTCTACAATAGCATCGTTAATAGCTTTAGGCATCAAACGTTCCATAGCTTCCTGTTTAATGCGTTCAACGCCGACATGTCTTTCAACAACAGCACGCGGAGCTTTTCCTTTTCTGAATCCGTCAATATTAACATATTGAGAGATAGTTCTAACAGCCTGATTGTATGCATCTACAGCATCTTTAGCCGGTATTGTAATATCTAATTTTACTAAATTTTCTTGTTCTTTTTCCAGTGTAACTTTCATTTCATAATCCTTATATTAATATGTATCTTTATAAATCATAGCGCAAAAAAGAATTTGTGCAAGTTGTAGAAAAATTATAAGTTAATTTTTAATATTATTTTTTTGTTTGTGCTACAATAAAATCATTATGAATGAACAGACCAGACATTATGTAAAAGAGTTATTAAACATTGCCCTGCCCATTATTATGGGGAATTTAGGATTTATATTAATTGGTGCGGGAGATGTGCTCATTGCAGGACGGCATTCGACGGATACACTTGCGGCGATTAGTATTGCTACTGCTATTTCGAATTGTATTTTGACTTTCGGTATCGGGCTTATTGCGAGCGTATCACCTTTGTTATCGAACATTCGTGGAGAGAATAAATCTGCAAAAAAATATTTTTTCCCGACAATAAGATTTTCCATGATTCTTGCGGTAATAACAGCCATTGCAGTACTTGCATTTGTTCCGGCAATTGACTATCTCGGGTTTGAAGAAAAACTTGTTCCTGATATAAAAAATTACATGATTGTGACAGCATTCAGCACCTTCGGGGCTTATTTGCATGCCTGCCTTAAAGAATTTCTGCAGGCGTTTGAAATAGTTTTGTTTCCAAATTTAGTCACAGTATTTTGCGTATTTTTAAATATTATATTAAACATAATTTTTGTATTCGGCTGGGGACCTATACCTTCTATGGGGGTTATAGGACTTGCTATTGCAAGTTTTACCGTCAGATATGTAATGGGGTTTGCTTTACTCATATATTGCCTAAAAATGATGAGTTTCCGCAACTACCATGACAAAAATTACTACAAAAACTTGTTGAAAATCGGATTTCCGATTTCTATGGCAATACTTATTGAATTTGTTGCATTTAACAGTATTGCAATATTTATGGGACGTGCATCAGGAGTTTATGCTGCAGCGCAGAACCTGATTTGTACCTTAACAACTGTTTCATTCATGGTACCTTTAGCAATATCAAACGCAATTGCAGTTAAGGTGGGATTTGCTAACGGCGCTAAAGAATTTATTGACCTAAAAAGATATTCCGTAATAGGAATTTTGATGTCAGTAGGCTTTATGATTTGTAGTGCTGTCGTATTTTGTTCTTTCCCCCAGATACTTGTCGGATTATTCACAAAAGACGCAGTACTTGTAAAAATAAGTGTACCTGTTTTGTATATTGTATCAATATTCCAGATATTTGACGGTTTGCAGGTTGCACTGGCAGGTATTTATAAAGGGATTAAAAAAACAAAAATCGTATTAATAGCAAATTTCTTAGGCTACTGGCTGATATCAATTCCGCTGGGATACTGGCTTGCATTCCAACAGAAAATGAAACTGTTAGGATTCTGGTATGGACTGTTATCTGCTGCAATTGCGCTGTGTATATTTATGCTGTTAATGCTTTCACGATATTTTACAAAATTAAAACTGGAATTTACAAAATAATGATAAAATGATTGTATTTTTTCATTGTTTTATGCTAAGATTGACTAGTATGGAGGAAAATAACATGCACACTGAACAAAGAACATTTATCGCAGTTAAACCGGATGGTGTAAGAAGAGGATTAGTAGGAGAGATTATCCGCAGATTTGAACAAAAAGGTTACAAACTCATAGCAATGAAAATGCTGGATGTAACCCGTGAACAGGCTGAAAAACATTATGCCGAACACAAAGGCAAACCTTTTTATGAAAGATTAATTGAATACATTCAAAGTGGTCCGATAGTTGCTATGGTATGGAAGGGTTATAATGTTATTGCCGGCTCACGACAGCTTATGGGCGTAACCAATCCGCAGGAAGCACAGGTTGGCACAATCAGAGCAGATTTTGCATTAGTTAAAGAATACAATGTGGTTCACGGCTCAGATTGTCCGGAAAGTGCAGAAAGAGAAATTGCCATTTACTTTGCAGATGACGAAATTTGCGATGAATATGATAATATGGCAGAAATTGTTATAGAGAAACTTGATGATTAGAGATAACGCGCACGAAAATTTCAGTTATAAATTAGAACACATCTGTAAACAAACAGGTGCGCGTGCAGGAATTTTGTCCACTCCGCACGGCGAGATTAAGACGCCGATTTTTATGCCTGTGGGGACAAATTCTGCTGTAAAAACTCTTACCTGTGACCAGATAGAAAATACCGGTGCGCAAATTATTCTTGCGAACTCTTATCATCTGTATTTGCGTGCCGGAACAAAATTAATCAAACAATTCGGCGGCATTCACGGATGGATGAACTGGCATAAACCTGTGCTTACAGATTCCGGCGGATTTCAGGTATTTTCGCTTTCGCATTTAAGAAAAATAACAGAGGAAGGCGTGGAATTTCGCGATCCTAAAGACGGCAAAAAACATTTTATCAGTCCTGAAATATCAATGGAAATTCAGCAGGATATCGGCGCAGATATAATGATGGCGTTTGACGAATGTGCGCCTTATCCTTGTGAATACGATGAGGCAAAGCGCGCAATGGAGCGTACACATCGCTGGCTGGAAAGATGTTTTAAAGCCAAAACTAATTCTAAACAGGCACTGTTTCCGATAGTGCAGGGAGCTTTTTTTGATGATTTAAGAAAAGAAAGTGCTGCAGTAATTTCTACCTATGATGCAGTAGGATATGCAATTGGCGGGGTTAGTGTCGGGGAGCCGGATGATATAAAGAACCATTTTGTTAAACTCACGGCGCCGTTGCTGCCGGAGAATAAACCGCGTTATCTTATGGGAGTTGGAACGCCTGAAGACTTGCTTGACGGAATTCGTTTCGGAGTAGATATGTTTGATTGCGTTTTACCGACGAGAAATGCCAGACACGGGTCATTCTTTACATGGGATGGAAAACGAAACATCAAGAACAAAGAATTTTGGGATGATGCAAGCCCGCTTGTTGAAGGTTGTGACTGCTATGCATGCAAGAATCATTCGCGCGCATATATAAGACATTTGTGGCGTTGTGGAGAAAGCACAGCCGCAACCCTGCTTTCTATACATAATATAAAATTTTTAATTGATTTTTCACAAAAATGCAGAGAAGCAATTCTTAATGACACATTTGGTGATTTTTATAATGAACATTATCCTAGATTGATAAAACGCTGATAACAGTAAAAAATATGGGGAACAATTCTGTGAACAGGCGGACTAGTCCGCTTTTATATATTAGATTTATTTGTAGAGCGCAGAAAAGTAGGGTGCCGTCGTTCCGACGAACAGATACTCTGTGAATTGTGAACGGTGACCAGTGAACGGTTGTTACAAAAGTGATTAAGTGACTGGGTGATTAAGTGATTAAGCGGGTTACATGAATTCAGCCAACGCTGAATTTTCCTCGCCCCTTGAGGGGCGGACAAGTCCGCTTTTACACTTTGGGCTCAGTGACCTGTGAACGGTAACCAGTGAACGGTTGTTTTTGAAAAAGACGATAAGACGTTAAGACGCTAGGATGTTAAGTTCGTTAATAAAAATCAGGCAATGTGGAATGCAGCATTGCTTGTGTTTTTTATGTCCTCCCCTGGAGGGAGGACATTGAAATATTACATGTAATACAGTATTCCTTCAGCGTTGCCCGCTCAATGTAACAACAGTTCACCGTTCACTGTTTACAATAAAACTTTAAGCCACGTCTGGACCGATGACCTGTATGCCGAATTTTGTTCGGAACAAGTGTTTCACTGTATCTTCTTGAATTTCAAACATCATTTTATTGAACAAATCATATGCTTCGCGTTTGTATTCAATCAGCGGGTCTTTTTGACCGTAAGCGCGTAAGCCAATACCGTCACGCAGCATATCAATATTATGAAGATGGTCTATCCATTTGCTGTCTACAACCCGCAAAAGTATATCTTTTTCCATATTTCTTATAATATTGTTCGGCGTGAATGGATGTTGTAATTCAGGATTATCATTATATTTAGTCAAAACTTCATTATAGAATTTAATAACTTCTTCTTCGTGATCCCGATAAGCTTTTATCGCAAAGTCTTTCAGTTTTTCATAAACAGCCTCATATCTTAAAGACTGTACATCCGCAACTGTAATCGCTGCCAATTGCGGCACTACAGAGTGGAGTTCTTTAATCATAGTCGTCAAATCTTCAGGGACATATTCCTCAGGGTTTTGCCCCGGTGCTATATAACTTTTTATGATTCTATCAATCTCACGTTCTATCATATAGTAAATATCTTCGCTCAAATCGTCCCCACGGAGAACTCTGCGGCGTTGTGCATAGAATTTTTCACGTTGAATATTCATAACATCGTCGTATTCAAGTACGCTTTTACGTATGTCAAAGTGATAAGTTTCAACCTTCTTCTGTGCAGATTGAATCTGACGGGTGATAAGCGGAGATTCAATAGCCATATTTTCATCTACATTTAGTGCATTCATTAATGTTGTAATTTTGTCACCGCCAAATATTCTCATCAAATTATCTTCCAGAGATAAGAAGAATCTTGTAGACCCCGGGTCGCCCTGTCTTGCGGCACGACCTCTTAACTGGTTATCGATACGACGGGATTCGTGGCGTTCTGTACCGATTACGTGAAGACCGCCTGCTTCAACAACCTGTTTGTGTTCTTTTTCAGTTAAGGCACGGGCTTTTGAGAGCAATTCATTTTTCTTGGTTTCGTATTCCGGTGAATTTTCATCCAGATTCAAGCTGTCTAGTGCTTCTTTGGCGAGATATTCAGCATTACCGCCTAAGAGAATATCTGTACCGCGACCTGCCATATTTGTCGCAATAGTAACGGCTCCCACACGTCCTGCCTGTGCTATAATGTAGGCTTCTTTCATATGGTGTTTAGCATTCAAAACATTGTGCCTTATGCCGCGTTTTTTCAGCAATGCAGATACGTATTCTGATTTTTCAATACTAATAGTACCGACAAGCACCGGTCTGCCTTTTTTGTGTTGTTCTATAATGTCTTCCACTACAGCATTGAATTTTGCACGTTCATTCTTATAGATAACGTCAGGATAATTAATTCTGATATCAGGTTTATTAGTCGGAATAGATGTTACTTCAAGGTTATAAATCTTGCCGAATTCAGCTTCTTCAGTCATAGCTGTACCTGTCATGCCTGACAATTTCGGGTACAATCTAAAAAGGTTCTGGAATGTAATACTTGCAAGAGTTTGTGTTTCGTCTTGTATTTTAACACCTTCTTTTGCCTCAATAGCCTGATGAAGACCGTCTGACCAGCGTCTGCCTTCCATTAGACGTCCGGTAAATTCGTCAACAATCATAACTTCATTGTTTTTGATTACATAATCCGTGTCTTTGACAAATAGTTCTTTTGCCTTAAGTGCTTGCAGAAGGTGGTGTGCGTACTGAGTAGAAATATCAAATAAATCTGTTACGCCGAGAAGTTCCTGCGCACGGTCAATACCTTCTTCTGTAAGTATGATATTTTTATTTTTTTCATCTACTTCGTAATCTTTTACTTTTTCAAGCTGCGGTGCGATTTTTGCCATAAGTTGATAAGTTTCTGCAGATTTTTCAACGCGACCGCTTATAATTAACGGGGTACGTGCTTCATCTATCAGAATACTATCGACTTCATCTATGATAGCGTAATTGTATGGACGCTGTACAAGCATATCCATACTTGCTGCCATATTATCTCTTAAGTAGTCAAACCCGAATTCGTTATTTGTACCGTAAGTAATATCACAGGCATAAGCTGCTTTTTTAGCGGCGAAATCTTCTGCCGTGTGACCGCCGGAGAGAATCACACCTACAGTAAGTCCTAAGAATTTATAGATTTTTCCCATCCATTCGCTGTCACGTTTGGCAAGATAATCGTTAACTGTAATTACGTGGACGCCTTTACCGGTAAGTGCATTAAGATAGGCTGGCAAAGTCGCAACAAGTGTTTTACCTTCACCGGTTCTCATTTCTGCAATATGTCCGTTATGCAAGAAATAGCCGCCGATAAGCTGAACATCAAAATGGCGCATATTTAAAACTCTTTTGCCGGCTTCACGTACTGTTGCAAAAGCTTCCGGCAGAATTTTATCCAGTGCTTCTTTTTCAAGTTTTCTGTCAGTTTTAAAGTCACTTGATGTTGGGCGTGCGGCAAGTATTTCTTTAAATTCTTTTGTTTTTGCCTTTAATTCATCGTCACTCATTGCCGCGAACTGTGGTTCCAAAGCGTTTATATGGTCAATAATCCCCATCATATTTTTGATTTTGCGTTCATTGGGATCACCTAACAATTTTAGTAATAAACTTATCATTATTTTCCTCTCCGATAGTCTTTGATGTAATTATCCTAACACAGATAAAGGAAAATATATAGTTCTTAAGGAAAAATTTATTTTTTATTAGAAATAATCCTGATTTTTTGTAAATCAGGATTTTTATGAATTGAACATTGTAAATATTTTTTCGACGTTTTTGCTTATCATACTCTTGACTGTATCATATTCAGTTGTTAGTGCAGAAATTTCAAGGTCTAAGTTTTTCATTTCTATATCAAGAGTTTCTTCGCGGTAGTTCAGCTTACTTTTTGCGGCTGTATATTCTGCTTCTGCTTTTGTAATAGCATCTTCATCGGTTACTTCGCCGATGCAACCGTTTTTCGTGTAGTGATCCTGATAGTAGTAATTATTGCTGTTCAGTGATGATACAAAGTACCTGCCGTTTTTCAAACTATTTTGCAGATAGTCATTATCTGTTACATTTGCATCGGTAGTCCAGCCGTATGTACAGATATTGTTATACAATACGTTGATATAGTCTGCTATCATCAATTCTTTTTCATCGTATACAGAATCAGGGTTATTCAATACATATGTATAGTTGAAATCGTTGGTTACGAAATTAGAATCAGCAGTTGTCGGTGTAATATAATAACCGCTGTCATAACCGTCTAATGCAATTGCATAGTTTGTCAGGAACATTTCTGCCATATTTGACAGGCTGACTGTCATTTTGGTACGTTGATTGTAAACACCGCCGTTTGTATTGTTTGCTTCATTTAATACAGAGTTAGTGTCAGTAAATGCTTTTCCGTAAGACTTAGTATTATCAGCTAATTGTTGAATAGTCTGGTTCAGGGCAAATACAAAGGCTTGAGTATCCTGAGTTTGTGTATCATCAACAAATAATGTTTCAAATAATTTTGCGATGCTTGACAGGGCTTTCATAGCCTGGTTAGTTCCGGCAATGCCGTCAGGCTGTGCATCCATTGCTTTAGACAAGTCTTTCAACTGGTTTTGAAAATCGGTTTCTGATATATCAAATTTGATAGTAACATTAGATGTCAACAAATCAACTATTGTAAAGTCTTCACTAGTTTTTGCATTATTAATGTAAACATCACCCATACTACCGTCATTTGTAAATGTCATTGCAGTTGCCAGGTCTTGATATTTTGTATATTGCGGAGAACTTGGATCAAGTTGAGCCATAAATTCCGGATCTAATATGTTTTCCATGTAATTTACAAGTGTACCTATTGTCATTGTGTTTGCAATACTCTTATCAATAGGATTGCCGCCAAATCCGGCTTTTTCACTCCATTCAACTGTTCCGTTACCTGTTGCACCGGTGATAATATCGGCAACATTACCTGAAATAAATCCGACATCAGCCAGAGCCTGTGTAAAGGCGTTTCTGCCTGCAAGGCTGCCTGTTCCTGATATTTCACTAATACCTGCTGCTTTTGCTGCTTTTGCCAACTGTTCACTCAATACAATCTGACCTGTTCTATTTGTTACAAGATATGGTGAATATCCGTTGAATTCGGATGGTTCCATCATTATATCGTAACTTAAATCATAGATTGTATTATCTTCTGTTTCACCGTCCCAAACTAATTTTGTAGCATCCAGAGAGTTTTGATACTGGTCTGTTGCATTTTGAAGTTCACGGGTAATCGAAAGCTTTTCTTGTGCAATTTCCATGGAACGAAATTCACAATCTGCTTTTCTGGATGTTATGGCTAAAAATCTTGCTTGTGAAGCTGCCAATCCCATATTTACTCGATCCTTTCTTGAGACTTAGTAACAAATTATGATTATACTTATCCATGTATACGGCGTTTTTAGTAGAAAACTTTAAATCATGACGACAGGTCGTAATGAAAAATTTACAATTGTTTACAATGTAATAGGCCAGTAAAAATCCACCAGATATGATGCCGCATCCATCGGATGAGAAAGAAATTTTAATTCTTTTGATAGTTTAATCTGTTGAAATGTAGGGATGTCAATCTGAGAAGATCCTTCCTTATATCTTAAATTGTAGATATTATAAAGAAGTTTTTCACATTTGGGGTCTACAAACAAACATATTTCGCCGTCTGCTGAGCGGACTTTTGCATTGAATGCCATAATTCTGTTTTTTATCGGCGGATTGTAAGGTTTTATTTTTATATCAACATCATAGCCGTGTTGTAAAAGCATTTTTTTAATTATTACATAATTTGTATACTCACTTGTGCAGCTCCTATTATCGCCTGAGGCATCACCGTTAACTATAATTCTGCCTTTATGGTTCGGGTATCTGCGGCAAAATTCTTCACAAGTTTTGGAAGTCGTTGTGTTCTCTAAAACAATTTCATCAAAGTAGAAAACTTTATCTTCAGTTTTGTGAGCAAGAACCCATGCCATCGGGTCGACATTGAAGTCACAGCTTATATGCAAATCCATTTCCGGCTGGTATGAAATTTCTTTTATATTTTCATCAGTAAAATCCTTTACAACAAGCCCTTTGTGATATTCACCTGTTTGTGCCAGTACAAAAATATTATAATACTGTTCATCATATAGTTTTTTCAACTCTTCACAATAACCTTCAGGCAGATAGATGTTTTGTGTTGTCGGGGCTGTGATAAGTCTGTAGTTTGGCGGAGGATTAACCATAAATGTCTTATAAATCCAACCGCGGCACATTTCAGGGTTTGTGTGTCCGAAAATCCTGTATTTAAAGTTTTTCCAACTCTTTTTGATTTTCTGGCGCATACGGCTTAAGAGTATAAGAAAAGTGTCGTATGGAATATCTGACATCTCTTCAATCTCAACAAACCCTAAATTCAATGATTTTAACTTATTAGGTTCATCAAAATGTTTGAAAGAAATTTCTGAGCCGTTTCGAAACGTGAGTTTCTGTAAAGATGATGACCATTCGTAATCAATATCTTCAACAAATCCCATATTATCTAAATGTTCGAAATATGTTTGTAAAGTTGTATCGCGGACAAGAGTATACGTTTGTGCACCGACAAGCCCTCTGATACCGGGGAATTTCTGGCTCAAAAGAATACCTAAAAGTGCACCGGAAAAAGTTTTGCCTGACCCGTAACCCCCTTGATATACTGCTACATCCAGATTGTAATCGTGTGGTATTTCTAAAAATTCACGCTGTGCTTTTAATAATTTGTATTCCATGATTTTTTATGCAATCCTTTTTTAAAAAAAGTGCCGCCGAATAGACAAGAAAAATAAGGAGTAAATGTATATATAAAGAAAGGACGGCGGCACAGAGAATGTCCAACAATGCAATGAGAAGAGCTAATTGTTGTTTTGGTTCACAAGTTTTTCTGAATTGTTCCGGTTATTTTTATCATCATTCTTTTCACTGAGGAAATTGTTTGCATTTTCAATCCCGTATTGTTCAAGAGCAAATTTAAAACATTCTATCCAGTTTACCCTGTCAGCAACATCGGGAAAGTCTGCAAGTGATTTTATGACTTCAAACAATTCCTTAATTCTGTTTTTACGTTCAAAAGAGGCTTTTCTGTCCCCATAGCGGTAAACATAATTGGCATTTCTGATTTGGTCATTAATTTCTATAAAATCAGTTTTACCATGTTCATTAATGCTGATAAGTTCTTTACCAAGTTTAAAATTGGCAATTATATCTGCTGTTTTTTCAACCATAGGAACAATAATTTTCCGGCTGATAGAATCAATAAGCATGTTCAATCTGGCTTCCTGCCCTGTCGCAGAATAGTTTAATTCTGTTGCAGTTCTGTTTACCTGCTGAAGATTTCCTGCCATATTTTTGAAAATACCTGTCGCACTTTCTATAGTGCTTTTAAAGTAATTTAGAAAGTCCCAGCCGACCATAGCCTTGTCAAATTCCAACGGTGTCGGCGGCTGCGGCATTAACGCGGCATCGTATTCAATAATTTTACCCGGACTTACATCCTGCTGCCCTTTAAAACAGCCTTTCGGCGCGAGATACGGCGGATTCATCATCAATGCCAGCGCATCCAGTTGTTTGTTTAATATGGTAGAAGAAATATTGTTCAAAACAAGTGCGACTCTCAAAGGTGAAATTCCGCGTCCGGTGTGCGGATCTTCTATAACATTGGCATATATAAACGGATTTATTACAAAAGGATTTGTCTCAAACCTGATAATTTCGCGTCTTCCGGCAACTACAACCAGACAATTTTTTAATATTTGTCCGTCGTCGAGTTCGATATCGCCCCAGTATTCTAAAATTTCAAGTTTGTTGTCTTCTACCGCACGGTTATCTTCCGTGCGTCTTTTCTTTGCCACCACTCCTTTCAGTATTTCTTTTTTAAATTCTGTTAATAAGTTGTTTGATTTGTCTGAGGTTATATCGTCCATACTGCGGTAAGTCCGGTATATTTTTGCACAGCTATCCCAGTTGTCTCTGTTGTATTTGTCGAATACAAAATCTTCGGGATTTATGTGTTTTACTTTTGCATTATCGTAGACGACTTTTTCTTCCACTACAAAGCCTGAGTCACTGCCTGTTTCTAAAATTTCTTCTAAAGACATGGCGCGGCGAATCTGTTTGATTCTTGTTTCCCAGCCGATGAAGAGTGTACACTCACCTGTTTCTACAATTCCGTCAATGACTTTATCAATTTCGTTTTCAATATTCATTTGTTCAAAAGTATTTACAAGCATTGCCTTCTGACTGTTTGCAAAAGCCTGTGTCTGCGGATTTGTGCCGCTTACATCGAACATTGCATCAGGATGTGTGTACAAATTCTGGCTCAAGTGTGATTTTAAAGTCTGTGCCAGTTCATAGATATCAGGCAGAGACATTTTTGTCTCCCATGCGTTGTAATGCGGCATGTTCAAGTCATATATCGCATTTTTTACGATTTTGATATCATGCAGTTGAGAATTTCTGCGTCTTTCAAACTCATCATATTTTGAACAGATAGTCTGAACCAGCCGTACCTGTTCGCCTTCATTTAATTTTTTTGTAAGGTCTTCTTGTATTATTTCCATAAATATTCCTCTGTTTTATTCATAAAATTCCACGTATTCAAATTTGATATAGGCATCTTTTGTCACAAAAGTACTTATTTCACCGTTTTGCAGTTTGTCATGAATACTATTTTGTGTGCCGGTCAGGGCTTCTGCCTGAACACCGTTGATATAAGTTTCACTTTTGTTAATCCGATTGAACACCTTAAATACTGATTGGCGTGAAAATATCAAATTTTTAGGAGCCTTTGTAATATCTGTAATGTGTTTTTTCTCTTTCGGGCGTTTTGCCTGTTCTAGCTCTGTTACGAACTCCCGTTCAATCTTCTTTTTAATTAGTTCGTCCAGAGAAGTATTGCTCAAGAGCATTTCTTCAATATCGTTGTTATTATCTTTATTTTTCATAAAAATCTCCTTGTTTTTTTAAATAAAAATTTTATATTTTGTCCTGATCTAAATTAGAAATAGTAATTATTTTCGCCGGTTTGTAATTTTCATCATCCTGATTGTTCAAACCAAGATATTTACAAAGGTTTTCTAAAGCTTTTAAGCCGGCGGATGTATCGCGGAGTTTCTTTTTGCCGGTAGGAGTACCTTCCTTATCCAGAATATCTTCTTCTGTTAGCGAAAACTCTGCTATTTGTAGTAGTTTTTGTACAACATATCCTTTATTTACACATAGAGAAGATACCTCATTTTTAATTTGAAGTTTTATTTCATTTATTACAGAATTGTTAGAAAGTAATCTTTCTGCGACTTCTTTTAAATTTTTGGATTTATATCCGGCTAACCCGGCGGAAAGCTCACCATTCAAAGATTTTATGTACTCCGATACAAATTTTTTTTGCTGATTAGTTAATTTTTTCATCTTTTAATCGTTTACATTTCTCAATATAATTTGTGTTTTTTCAAAAAAAAATGTATAATATAAATGCTATTTATATTTCGGCTAGTGTAAATCTTAACAGGGGGCAATGAAATTACTTCCTGTTTTTTTTATGGAAACAGCCTGATATGCTATTTTCTAAAGAGTTTCAGCGCCGGAGAATAGTTGGCATCCACTGTAATTTCTGATCGCATGGCTGCGATTGCAGAATTGTACATGCTTTGCCAGAAATTGTATTTTATATATTGCGGATCTCCTTTTATGCGCATGCTTGTTCCGTATACAAGAATCGGTTCTATATACTGCTGTGGAATTATAGAGATATCAGTGGCTTCTTCCAATTTGCTTTTTTCTTTATTATCAGAAGATAACGCCCAATTACGTGTATAGTATATGATTTTTACGGTCTGTTCTTTTTCAAATTCAGGAAACAGCAGTTTGTCATTAAATATACTAAACACTTTCGCCTTTTCTTTTTTCAGTAAAAGTCTTTTAAAGTCTTCACAGAATTTATACTCTGCATTTTCTATGTATACAGCTATAATTTTGCCGTTAATTGTATTTGTAATTTCAGAACACTGAGCAGGCAGGGTAAGAGATTCTTCTTTGAGTAAAAAATTCCAGTTTTCAGAACTGCAAACCTCCTGTGCAATAATATTTATGTAATTTTTTATTCTTTGATGTTCAGGTTTTACCAGTTCCGAAAAATCTGATACCTGTTTAAAACTCAATTCTGATAAACATTTGTTAATTATTTCTAAATAATTCATTATAAGTACTCCTTGTTTGATAAACTGACAGGGAGCCAAAATGCCCCTTGTCAGTTGTATCATGTTATTAATTAATCATGTTGTGGCGTAACTGATACATTATTGCCTCTTCATTCTGTAAAAATTCTTTAGTGCTCATTTTGCCAATTTCTTCACGCGTAAATCTTTTCTTCTGATCGCTGTCATAAGCACTATTCTGGGCATTAGCAGTAAGACGGCTTTTGTCATTAGAATTTTTGCTTGTCAATTTCTGTTCATGCTCATATTGCTGCATTTTCTGGTTGATTGCATTTTCAGTGATTGAATCAAGAATTTGAGACAATTTGTCATAATCGCCCTGATTTAGTGAAGAATTTGTGCCTTTTAAGTAGTTAAAAACTTCACTATATTTGCTGCCGGTGTTATTAGATTCAGCAGGAGGTTGAGTTTGAGCAGGTTGAGCCGCATTATTTTCTGACAGCCCCAAAGAATGTTTGAGGTATTCCAGGGCAATATTCTGTATTTGTTCTGCAGGTAACATACCGCTTTTCATCAGGGAATTTAAATTATTTAAATTTCCCATAAAGCCTGTATCATTTGCCGGAACATTTTGTTCTTCCGGTTCTTCCTGTTTATTCTTGGTTGTATATGTTTCAACCAGATTTTGTAATATTTTTGCTAATTGATTAGTTGTGTCTGTCATAATTTCTCCTTTATAATTTATTTTTTATTATTTGCTTTGTCCGAGGGAAAGAAGCGGGTGAAACACCCGCTTCGATGAACGATTCATTTATGAGACAGAGCTTTTAACGATTAATTTTGCAAGTGCTTTTGGTTGCACTGTTTTAGCGCCGTATAAATAAAGTCCTCTGACTAAATCAGAAAAACTGTCTTTATCTCTCAGGCGTTCAATTCTGGCAAGTTGTGAGGCAAATGTAATAGCGTCATTTGTGCCAGCAAGAATATAATATTTACCTGCAGTATCTACTAAATTTGTGCTGACAAGAACATCCATACCTGCAATTCTTCCTATAGCACCTTCTCTGAGAGTTTCATCAGCCACCTTATGTGCGTTAATGAACTCTGTACTTTGCAGCAAATATGACTCAATTGTCGGGTTAATAACAACCCATGGTTTTTGACCGTTTGTCAGAGCGTCAGAATTTTTCAAGCACAATGCAAGTTTTACAAATTGTTCATATATTGTAGTTTTGCTCAGAGTAATTGGTGATTCATCAGTTCCGACAATATTGTTTGAATCTACATTTGCATGCATAGACAAAAGATATGAGTCCTGCACTTCTTCAATTGCTTTTTGAGCATTTGCAAGGTGTGCAACCATAATATCTGTGTTTGCTTGCACCTGAGCAATGTCATTAATCTTGAAGGCAAAGAATTTTTTCTGATCAATTACAAGTTCCTGAGACTCAGGCTCAAGTTCATCATATGTGATGCTTGATGTTCCCAGTGTAGATACAGTAACTTTTCCTGGAGTGATAATTTTTACGGTATCACCTTGATTTGCAATTTCGCCTTCGTAATTTCTGTTAACACATTGCAGCATTACGCAGTTTTTTTCCAGCATTGCATTAAGTTTCTGGCTCCACACTTGAGGAATAAAAGGATCATAATTGTTGCCTTTTTCTGTTGTTGTTGCCGGTGATGTTGATTGATTTTCTTCTGTCATTTTGTTTTTCCCTTTCATTTATTTGAGTATCATCACTAACCGGAATAACAAATAGGAATGCCGGGTTGTTTCCTGTTGTTAATCCGATTTTTTAATTTTTATTTAACTGATTAAAGTACCACTTTATTTTTGAACGAATAAATGCACCCACATCTGCCTGCGCAACCCACGGATAGGGCGGAAGATAGATTATATCTATTTTTCCTGCACTTGATGTACGAGGATGTTTGAGTCCAAATTCGTAATGTGTCATAACTGTATTCGGGGTAATTTCTATATCATATTTGTCAGCTAAATCTGCACAGAATTTCATTGCGGCTTCAAATTGTTCGGGGCAAATCGGATATTTACCTGTATTGTTCTTGTTTTGAAATCCTGCCATAGCGCAAATTGCTACTCCTATAGAACCGGTATTTCCGCCGCCTGTATGCGCTGCGTATTGACCGGGTTTACATATTTCGTTGTTTTCGGGTTTGAATCTGCCGTTGTGAATGCAGCCATCTTTATCTATCAAAAAATGATAGCATTCCAATTCATGCGCATTCGGATAATATCCGCCGGCGGTCCAATGAATGATTATTCTTTTCATACTGTTTCCTTTTTTCGTTGTTATAAATTTAGTTTTTCTACTGTTAGCTAAAGCTTGCCAGCCATTCCGGACAAAGGAGTATATATGCAAGGACTGCATGTCCTCTGTTTCTTGCATGGAGTTTAAGAACAATTCTATCGACATGTGTCCTTACTGTTCCGTATTTAATATGTAATTTTTTACATATTTCTTTATCCGAATAGCCTAATGCGACCAAAGCCAACACTTCTAGCTCCTTTGGTGATAGTTCCATCCTTAATTCCTTCGTTGTTTAATGGAGTTGTTTATATTTTCTCGGCTTACTCTATAAGCTTACATAAAACATTCACAAAAATTCTTAATAATATTTCCTCTGAAAAAAATAAGGGAGGAATTATCCTCCCGAAGGGTAAGATAATTTAATTGGATACTCCAGAGTGATATTCATTAAGTTAAGTCAAACTTATTTTGAAAGGATGGTTGTGTATCAATGTTTTCTTTGAGCCCAAGCTTTAAATTGCTTAAATTGGAATAACATCTTTTTATCACTCCATATTCATTGTAATTAAGATAAAATTTTCCTGAATTATCATATTTTAACGGTTTAATTTCATAAAGAATCTCCTTTTTTAATTTTTTAAATAATTTTTCAGCCTTACTATTAGTTCTACGAATAGTTGAGAGTTTTCCGTCCGACTTAATTCTGGTAAGCTGGACAACTTTGTGCCCGCATACCGGACATCTGGTCAAAACATCCACTTCACTGATTAAAATATCTTTTGGCGGCACAAGTTTAAATGTTCTGGTTTTACGCAGAGCACCGCAGCAATGTATATATCCCATACAACCTCTCCCGATAGCAAAAACTAAAAATACACTATCACATCGAGTGCGGTAAGCAAACAACTTTACCATCGACAAGGCGGGTTTTTATTCCCGCGGGCTTGAGTCTTAACTTACATAATCAGTATAACGTATTGTGAAAAAAATAAAAGTCGGTGTTTCTGTTTAGACGAAAACATGTCCACGAAAACATGTCCATGAAAACATGGATAGGCACGTCTGAAATACGCGTCAATAAAGGGATAGGGGCTTGCAGAAAAAATTCTGCAAGCCCCCTATTTTAACTCAAAATCACACTAAAATGATATCAATTCGCCGGTTACATACCATGTCTTAGCGCCGGTAATTTTTACATTTACAAACTCACCTGTTAAATCTTTATCATAAGGTATGTGTACAATTTTGTTATTTCTTGTACGTCCGGTTATTACATTTTGTCCTTTGTGATTCTCAAATCCTTCTATCAGAACTTCCATTTCGCGCCCCACAAATTTTTTGTTAGATTTAAGACAGTTAATCCTTACCTGTTCATTCAGCCGTGCAAGCCGTTCTGTTTTAACCTCTTCCGGTATATATTTGTCAACCCATCTGGCTGCAACTGTTTTTTCTCTCGGAGAATACGCTGCAGTATTTGAATAATCAAGTTCAAATTCATCAATTGCAGTAAGTGTTTCTACAAACTGTTCTTCTGTTTCCCCCGGGAATCCGGCAATAAAATCACTTGTTATTGTAACATCCTTAACTTTATTTCTTACTTTTTGAACAATCTGTGCATAAGTTTCACGGTCATATCTTCTGTTCATTGCTTTTAAAACAACACTTGAACCGGACTGCATAGGGATATGAAAATATTCACATACCTTATCAAGTTCAACAACCGTATCAATTAGTTCATCAGTAATATCAGTAGGATAAGATGTTACAAACCGAATTCTGAATTTACCCTCAAGTTTGTTCAAATCTCTCAATAGCTGTGCAAGACGATAAGTTCTATCCTTAAAATCTTTACCGTAACTGTCTACATTTTGTCCTAGAAGTGTAATTTCTTTAAAGCCTTGATTTAGTGCATCCTGTGCTTCTTTAATAATTATTTCAGGTTTTCTTGAACGCTCTCTGCCGCGTGTATATGGCACTATACAATATGTACAAAAGTTGTTGCAGCCCTCGGTTATCGGAATCCAGGCATTTACACTTTTTACTCGTTTTATCTCATAATCTTTTTCCTTATCTTCTTCTGTTTTATGAGTTTCTTCGCATTCGCAGACTCGTTCGCCTTTTTCAATCCTTTTTATTATATCCGGAAGTTTATAAATAGTATGAGTCCCCAGTACAAAATCAACATACGGGCAGCGTTTAAGAATCCCTTCTGCTTTTTGCTGGGCAACACATCCGCAAAAACCTATTTTTAAATCAGGTCTGTTCTTTTTCCATTTGCCCCACAAACCAATTGCACTAAATGCCTTATCCTCGCTCAACTGCCTTATTGAACATGTATTTATCATAAGTAAATCCGCCTCTTCCGGCTGAAGTGTCTCGCTATAGCCAAAATGTGAAAGCATGCCAAGCATTCTTTCTGTATCGGATTTGTTCATCTGGCAGCCCATTGTATCTATATAAACTTGTTTCATCTTCAATCCTGTTTCATTTTTCTTACCACTATTCCTATTATAATACAAATATCTTCATATCTTGACTTTTAAGCATATAAATTATATTCTGATATTATGTTATAGCGTATTTTAGGAGTATGACATGGGATTGAGAAAATACAATGCATTAACGTTACTTGAAGACAGAACAAACAATTATTCTGACAGGGTTGCACTGGGAATAAAAAATCAACTCGGCTGGAGAGAATTCACATATAAAGGCTTAAGTCTTTTGTCTAAAAAAGTTGCCTGCTACCTCATGGATTCTGTAAAAGTTCAAAAAGGCGACAGGCTGGCAATACTTTCAGAATCCAAACCGGAATTCGGAGTTGCTGTATTTGCGTCTATTATATCAGGGCTTACAACTGTTCCGCTAGATGTCAAACTTACTAAATACGAATTAAAAAATATACTTTCAGACTGCGAACCAACAGTAATGCTCGTTTCTATGGCTAATGTGCCAAAAGCCGTTGAACTGCAAAAAGAAATTCCTTCTATCAGAGAAATTCTCGTTATGGATGAACCTCCTTGTACAAACGGTTTAAAAAGTATTTATGAACTGCCAAACGAGTATGAACACAAATGGGTAATGCGCAGCTCCAAAGCAACCGCATTCATCATTTACACATCCGGCACTACCGGCATGCCAAAAGGAGTTGAAATAACCTTTAGAAATATGTTTGCGCAATTGGATGATTTAACAGAAGCTCTGGAAAAAATCTTACCGAAAAGACCTATAAATATTCTGTCAATTCTTCCTATGAATCATCTTTTTGAAATGACAGTAGGATTCTCAACATTTATGAATTCGGGATTTTCAATTTATTATACCCAGAGTCTTAAACCACGTGATATACTGAGTATTATGCGCGAAAAACGTATTGAATTTATGATTGTCGTTCCGGCATTTTTAAAATTATTGAAAACAGCTATTGAAAGTGATATTTCAAGCAAACCTAAGGCAATTCAAACAGCATTTAAAACAATGCTCGCTATTGCAAAGTACATACCGTTTTCATCTGTTAAAAAACTGATGTTTAAACGAATACACGCGAAATTTGGCGGTTGTTTCCTTGGCTGTTTGTCAGGCGGCGCCCCTCTTGATGTTGCTGTAGGTGAGTTTTTTGAACGACTCGGTATAAAAGTATATCAAGGTTACGGACTGTCTGAAGTAAGCCCTGTTGCATCAGTTAATACTGACAGAATCAGAGATCTGGCATCTGTCGGACCGCTTTTAAAAAGCTTTGAAGCAAAAATTGACGAAAATACAGGTGAATTACTCTTAAAAGGTCCTGCTGTAATGAAAGGCTACCATAATCAGCCTGAGCTTACCGCGGCTGCATTTACCGAAGACGGCTGGCTGCACACAGGCGATATTGCAGAAATACGCAAAAACGGTCATCTTTACATAACCGGCAGAATAAAAAATATGATAGTATTATCCGGTGGTAAAAAGGTATTTCCAGAAGAAGTTGAAGCTGTACTTGAAAAAAGTCCGTACTTTAGTGAAGTTTGTGTTATCGGAGTATCAAGAACTTTCGGGGCGAAAGACGGTACAGAAGAAATTGCGGCGGTTGTTGTTCCGTCAGAAGAAATTGTTCAAAAATATGATCGTGATACAATTGACAAACTCATACGTGATGAAGTCAAGAGACGCTCACTCCAATTAACCCAGTACAAGCGTCCAGTTAACATTGTCGTATCTCATGAACCTTTGCCAAGAACAGCAACAAGAAAAGTTAAACGCAAAGAAGTTAAGGAACTCGTGCGCGCTTAGATTTATCAAATATTCAATTAATACAAAAAGTCCAGAAAATTAATTTTCTGGACTTTTTTAACAATATCAGTATGACTTAAGAGTTATGAAAAATATCTTTTCAGCAAGCCGTCAAATCCTTTACCGTGACGTGCTTCATCTTTAGCCATTTCGTGAACAGTGTCATGAATTGCATCATAACCCAATTCTTTAGCACGTTTTGCAATAGCCAGTTTGCCTTCGCAAGCACCGTGTTCAGCTTCAGCACGCAATTCAAGATTTTTCTTAGTAGAGTCAGTTACAACTTCACCAAGTAATTCTGCGAATTTAGCAGCGTGTTCAGCTTCTTCAAAAGCATATCTTTTATAAGCTTCAGCAACTTCAGGATATCCTTCTCTTTCAGCAACTCTTGCCATAGCAAGATACATACCAACTTCAGTACATTCACCTGTAAAGTGTGCTCTTAATCCTTCCATTACTTCTTTATCTTCAACTTTTCCGTCGCCAACATTGTGTTCACAAGCGTAAACTTTTTCGCCGCCGCCGATTTCTTTAAAAGTTGTTGCGCCGCAAAGAGGGCATCTTTCTGGAGCTTTATCAGCTTCTGTTGACCAACCGCAAACTGTACATACGTATTTCATATCTAACCACCTTTCTTATTTAACATGATTATATTATCGCAAAATATTTAATTTGTAAAGTGAGAATAATTATTAATTTTAACATTTCTTAATTTTTTACTGATTATACGGGGTCTGCTGAAAGTAAAAACAGCGGGGAAATAATTCGCCCGCTGTTCTCATAATTTTTAATTCACCAGTTATTAGCCTTTAACCTGACTCATAACTTCTTCTGCAAAGTTGTCCTGACGTTTTTCAAGACCTTCACCGAGTACGTATCTGGTGAATTTTTCGACTGTCAATTTGCCTTCAATCAATTGTCCAACAGTTATATCAGGATTTTTGATGAATGGTTGTTCAAGAAGAACACGACCTGCCATAAGTTTATTTACACGACCTTCAACAATTTTTGCTCTGATGTTTTCCGGCTTTTTCAACAGGTCTTCTTTACCCATTTCTATTTCTGTTTCGTGATCGATTACTGATTGCGGAATTTCATTTCTTGAAATGAATTCAGGAGCAGAAGATGCAATGTGAAGACAGATATCATTCATCAATTCAGCATCTTTTTTATCAGTTTGAATCAAAACGCCGATTTTACCGTTGTGAATGTATGTTGCGGTGTTGCCTTCATAACGTACGAATCTTCTGAATGTGATTTTTTCGCCGATTGATGCGATTTTTTCTTTAATAACTTCTGAAATAACTTTTCCGCATTTAGGGCAAGTTGAAGATAATAAAGCATCTACATCAGCCGGATTTGATTCTGCAACCATTTCAGCTAAACCGCTTGTTAATTCTTTAAATTCTTCATTTTTTGCAACGAAATCAGTTTCGCAGTTAACTTCAACCATAGCGCCGGCATTGTCAAGAATAGCTGATGCTACAAGACCTTCTGCAGCAATTCTGCCCATTTTTTTGTCAGCAGATGCCATGCCTTTTTGGCGGAGAACTTCCATGGCTTTTTCCATATCGCCATCAGTTTCTACTAATGCTTTTTTAGCATCCATCATGCCTGCACCGGTTTTGTCACGTAATTCTTTTACCATTTGTGCTGTAATATTCATTAATTTCTCTCCTTTATTTAAGGGGTATAAGGGATAAGGAAAAAGGGAGATAAAATTTTTAAATTTTTAAATTCTTCCCTTTTTTCCTTTACCAATTACTCCTTATTTTAATTTTAACTGTTATTCAGCAGTAACTTCTGTCTGTTCTGCAACTACTTCTTCCTGTTTAACGCCGGCATCTTCAGCTTTTATTTCTTCAATTTTAGCTGTTTTGTTAGCGTTGTTTTCTTTTAATTGTTTGCCTTCAAGAACTGCATCAGCGAGTTTTGAAGTAATCAATTTAATAGAACGGATAGCGTCATCATTACCAGGAATGATGTAGTTGATGCCATCCGGATCTGCATTTGTATCAGCAAGACAGATTACAGGAATTTCTAATTTGTTTGCTTCTTTAATAGCAATTAATTCTTTTTTCTGGTCGATAATGAAGATTAAATCAGGGAGACCGCGCATATCTTTAATACCGCCTAAAGTTTTGCTCAATTTACCTAATTCACGGTTCAATCTAGCAATTTCTTTTTTAGGAAGTTTTTCAGCGTGACCTGAGTTCATAAAATCTTCCAATTCTCTTAATTTGCTTACGCGGCTGCGAATAGTTTCAAAGTTTGTGAGCATACCACCGAGCCATCTTCTGTTAATGTAATAAGCACCGGCTCTTTTAGCTTCTTCTGCAACTACGTCGGCAGCTTGTTTTTTTGTACCTACGAATAAGATATTTTTATTGCGTGCGGCAAATTCTCTGACTACTGCATATGCTTCGTCTAACAAGTCAGTAGTTTTGCGCAAATCAATTACATAAATACCGTTTCTTGCGCCGTAAATATACGGTTTCATTTTAGGGTTCCATCTTTGTGTCTGGTGTCCGAAATGTACACCTGCTTCTAAAAGTTCAATCATAGATGCTGTTGGCATCGTTTTTCTCCTTATGTTAAATGTAATGTACTACGGGCTAAACAGTCCCATCTGTTATATTAGCTATTTAAAATAAAACTATTGCCTTATTTTTAACGCCGCAGACTAGGGCAAAACCTATCGGACTAGTATAACCAATATAATAATAGTACAAAAAAATATTTCTGCAAAGTGTTTGTTTAATTATGTTACGCAGAATTATACAATATTCCTTGTTCTATACTTGCTTGATTTTGCTTATTTTTTGCATAAACTTAAGTGTATGAGCAAATATTCTGACGCTAAAAAAGTATTGACTTCACAGGGGAAATTCTATATTAATCTCGGGCTGGAGCGAATCTCTGCTATACTGGATTTGCTTGGCAATCCGCAGGACAAATTAAACTGTATTCATGTTGCCGGCACAAACGGCAAAGGGTCTGTCTGTGCAATTATAGAGAATATTTTGCGCAAATCCAGTAGAAAAACAGGTCTTTACACAAGTCCTCATATCTTTGAATATACAGAAAGGATTAAAGTTTCTGGAGCAGATATACCGGAAGAAAAATTTGCCAATCTGGTGTTTGAAATTTGTTCTCTTGCGGATAAACATAATATTCATCTAACAGAATTTGAAATATTAACGGCAATGGCATTCAAATACTTTGCAGAACAAAACTGTGATGTTGTTGTTCTTGAAACAGGGCTTGGCGGACGGTTTGATGCAACAAATGTAATTAAAAAGAATCTGTGTTCAATCATTACACACATTGACCTTGACCATACAGAAAGACTCGGTAATACAAAAGACAAAATAGCTTTTGAGAAAGCCGGTATTATAAAATCAGGCTGCCCTGTTTTTACCTCGGAAGGTTATGAGGCAATACGTGATATGGCAGATGAAAAAGATTCACTTCTTGTTATGGTTGCCCCGTTTGAGGATATTTCAGAACTTGCACTCAAAGGAACCTGTCAGCAGGAAAATCTATCGCTTGCGCTGGCTGCAATACGTTATCTTTTCCCTGATATAACGCAAGAGACAATCATTGAGGGGCTGAGGACAGTTAAGCATCCATGCCGCTTTCAGGTAATTGAAGATAAAAAACTAATCATTGACGCTTGTCACAACCCGAATGGCGCGCTTGCGCTCCGTGACAGTCTTGAATTATATTATCCGAATACCAGACGCCGTTTTGTCTTCGGCTGTCTTAAAAACAAGGATTACAAAAAAATGATACAGATTCTGTTCTCTCAAGGAGATGAAATATATTTTTATCATTTTGACAACAAAAATTCTTGCTCTATCAAGGAATTGGAAGACGCCTGTGATTTGCCTTCCAAAAAATTTGTTTCTTTAGACGAATTATACAAAAATAATCCGCAAAATGATGTCTGGACTATCATCTGCGGATCATTTTATATGTTAAACGAAATTATTCCTCATAGTTTTCTGACATCTCTGCCATAAAATTTTCTACCTTGCCCGGTTTAAACTCAGAACATGTGTTCCAGATAAGAGTTTCTTTTGTTTCATTCAATGCAGGGCTTGGAAAATCACAACTGCAGGTGCCTTTTAACATGTTTCTTGACCCGTCAGGACAGGATTTGAAATGCTCACAGCAGCTGCAAATCTTTAGTACAAAATTATATTCATTCAGTTTTAATTTCAATTCCTGAAGTGCGTCTATCATTCTTAAATGACTTCTTGTGACGTATTTCTTTTTCTTATAAATGAATTTAATCTTAGCCAGTCCGCTTTCTGAAATAAATTCCAGCCGGCAAGGAATATGAGTTTGATTTTTACCAGCAAGAACCATAACATCTATTGCCAATTTTTCAACGCCAGCAGGCAATTCTTCGCGTTTTGCGATTTTATTTCTTATTGCACGAATCGGCGGGAAGTGTTTTATTATGTGGCAGATTGAATAAATCGGATACAAACATAATCTTATGGTTTCCATAAATGTCAATTTTGCATTAATAAGACTTATTCCAAATGCGACCATTAATATTATAAATGTGAATAAAACTATTTTGAAATCCACAAAGAAATAGTACTGATATGAATGTTTCAGCACCCATGCATATACAAACAAAATCAGCCAGAAATTAGGGTAAAGCAGAGAAAATGTGTGTTCTGCAAAAACCAAATTTTTCGGTTTTATCTGCCGCAGGCAGTTTTTAAACAAATCCATTCTTACAGAAAGCCGTGGCTGTTTAAATTCGTAATTCAAAGTATCTACATAGGTTTGAATATTAGGGTTATAAGTGCAAGGAAATCCAATTTTAGACAGTAACAAGCTGTATTTAAGTTCAGTATTAATGTCTTTGAAATCGACCTCGCCAATTCTGTCAACAATATCTTTTCTTATAATAAAAACACCTGAATCTGCACGTGCCGCAAGTCCAAACAAGGAACGTGCCTGACGCAGAAAGTTCATATGATATTTCTGATAAGCGGCTTTAATCTTATCAACAGGACCCAAATTTTCAGTAAGCATAAGAGTTTCGCCGCAAAGAACACTGTGTTTTTCCAGAGCAGAATTTACTGTGGATAAAAAGTCAGTCGGAATACTCCTATCTGCATCTATAAATACATAAGAATCAATAGTCTGGTCATTTGTCAGGCGTTCTATAAACATTGATACAGCCTGATCTTTTCCTATTGTGCCGACATTCTGGATGTTTATTACTTTTATAAACGGTTCGCGTTCAAAAAGTTCTTCTGACCCGTCACAGCAATTATCCAGCAGCACAAAAATTTTAAAATTATCTATAGGATAATCTTGCAATTTTAACTGATTAATCAACTGTGCCAGAGTAGACTTGTTGTTATGCGCGTAAATCACAACAGCAAGATTCTCTTTTTCCCCATATTTTTGATATCTTTTCTCTATTCGAAACGGTTTATCATTAAGGTTTCTAAGCGCCAGAACAAGAAAATATATTGTATAAAGCGCAATGTACACATATAAAATATCTAAAACTATTTCCATAACTTTACCTTTCAATATCATGATTCTAGTTAAAATCAAAAAAAATATCCATTACATGTTAATATTTGTGTAGAAAGGTTTAATCAAAGACAAACTATATTAATTAAAGAGTCGGCGCGAGCAAAGCTCGCGCCGACTCTAAAACTTTTCAAATCAATGAATTAAACAAGTTCTAAAACATGCTGAGTGTTTTTAGCGGCAATTTCAACCAATTGTTTAGCTGTAGCCATCATTGATAATTCAGAATCCATTTTGTTAATGCAAGATCCGCATCCGATAGCGCTTGCGCCTGCAGCGAATGCAAATGATGCAGTTGTAGGGTTGATACCTGTAGCTGTCATAATCGGAAGATCAATGTTTCTTGCAAGTTCTACAGTGTTAGAAAGAGTCAATTCCGCTCTTTCCATCAAGCCGCGAACACCTGCTGCAGGAGTTTCTTTTGAGAAGTGACCTTCTGTCTGGATTAAATCAATACCCATTGTTTCCAATTTTCTAGCCAATTCAATCTGTTCTGCAACTTCAATTTCTCCCGGAATTGTTACTGAGAAAAATACTCTTGTATCACCTAACAATTCAAGTGTTCTGTTTACTAAAGTCAAAACATCTTGAGCAGAGAATGAAGTACCTTTTTTGTAAAGTACATCAAAGTTGCCGAGTTCAATAGCATCAGCGCCTAGTTCAACGGCTCTAACAAGTTCTTCCGGAACAATTGATGAAACAAATAAAGGCATGTCTGTCATTTCTCTAACTTCAGAAATAATTTTTTCATCTGCACAAATATCAATTGCGCTTGCATTAGCATATTCAGCAGCTCTTACAACTTTTTTAACGTTTTCAATATCAAAATTGTCGATACCTGCAATAATTTTTACTGCTCTTTTTTCCATTAAGTGTTGTTTGAATGATTCAATTCTTGTCATATATATTCTCCTTTTTTAAAATAATATATCTCAACTTTTTACTGAATTATACATTAAAATTATAATAATTTCAACAACTAATCTTAATTTAGATTAACAGGGGTTAAAAAAACAGCTTGAATGAGGCTGATAATAATGTATATAAGGAGTATTAAGTTGAATAGAGTAATATTAATTTTGTTGTTGTTAATCACCTCAGTTCCAGCATACAGTTACAATTTTGCACCGGATGAAAAAGTTACAATAAACATTTATGAAAAAATAAACCCGTCCATTGTATCAATAGATGCACAGGTATCTGACGGCTTTTCCGCCGGAACAGGCTGTATTGTGCGGGAAGACGGGGTTATATTAACCGGCTCGCATGTTATAGACGGCGCCCAAAGCATTGAAGTAAAAACATCCGACGGAAAAACATATATGGCAAAAGTTATGGCGCAAATGGGGAAAAATAAGGATCTGGCACTGCTAAAAATAAATTCAAAAGAAAAATTTCCGGTTATAGAATTTGGAGATTCTGATGAAGTTAAAGTAGGACAAAAAGTCCTTGCTATAGGTAACCCCTTCGGCTTTGCAGGAACTTTGACTCAGGGGATTGTATCCAGAATTGATTACAAAAAAGGCAGGATTCAAACAGATGCATCAATAAATCCGGGGTGTTCAGGCGGTCCTTTGCTTAATGCATCAGGTGAAGTTATCGGCATAAGCCAGTCGATTTACAACCCCGACAACAATATATCAAATATCGGCATAGGATTTGCAATTCCTGTTAATGAGGCGAAAAAATTCTTAGCCGCTGCTAATATAAACGAAAAAACAATTAACAGCAAAAAACGTTTTGCAAATAAAGAGTAAATCATTCATAATTCTTAAAATACAAACTCAGTTTTTATCTTTTTATGTTATATTTATATAGTTAATAAGGAGGGATAATGACTGAGTATTATTTTATGAACGGAGAATATGTAGAAGCATCTAAAGCAATGATTCCGGTTCGTACACACGCATTTTTATACGGTACCGCAGTTTTTGAAGGTATCAGAGGCTACTGGAATGAAGAAGAAAAACAATTGTATGTTTTTCGCGCTCCAGAACACTATCAAAGACTTATTCACAGCGGCAAAATTATGCATATGGAAAGCCCTTATACAGTTGAAGAGTATTGCGAAATTACTCGTAATTTGTTAAAGAAAAACGGCTATAAAGAAAACTGCTATATGCGCCCTAATCTTTACAAATCAGCACAAAAAGTAGGTCCGGGTCTATATGACAATCCTGATGCATTTATGATTATACCTAATAAAATGGGGGATTATATAGATACATCAAAAGGTCTTAGAGTATGCGTTTCAAGCTGGAGAAGAAACAGCGACAATGCTATTCCTCCGCGCGCTAAAGTTGCCGGCGGTTATGCAAATGCCGCTTTAATCAAAACAGATGCTCATAACGCAGGCTTTGACGACGCTATTGTACTTGATGAAGCAGGTAAAGTTACAGAAGGTTCTGCAATGAATCTGTTTATAATCCAGAACGGAAAACTCATTACAACAAAGAAAACAGATGATATTCTTGTCGGAGTAACAAGAAATACAATCATTGAACTGGCTAAAGACTTAGGCATTCCGGTTGAAGAACGAGCAATTGACAGAACTGAATTGTACATCTCTGATGAAGCATTCTACTGTGGAACTGGCGCTCAAATCAGCCCTATAGTTGAAATAGACGGAAGAAAACTCGGCGACGGCAAAGTCGGTCCTATCGCAACAGATTTACAAAAACTGTATTTCGATGTTGTTTGCGGAAAAGTTCCAAAATACAAAAAATGGTGCATGCCGGTTTATTAATTCTATGATTGATTTTTTAGGACTATGTGTTCAAAATTTAATAAAATGTATTAAATACATATTTGCAAGACAGGTGAGATTTTCGGCAATCATTTCACAGGCTGCGGCAGTAAGTTATGATTCGTTGTCAATCTCACTTATCATTGCATTTATTGCGGCGGCAGTTATTGCAATACAGGTTTCAAAACAGTTTTTAATGTCCGGAGCCGATACCTATATCGGCGGCACAATTGCTATTGTTATGATACGAGAAATAGCCCCTGGTTTTGTCGCGCTTGCCATTGGTGCACGTGCCGGCACTGCAATATCTGCAGAAATTGCCAATATGCAGGTAACCTCTCAGGTAGATGCAATAAAAACGCTTAAAGTAGACCCTGTAGGATATTATTTTACACCACGGATTATCGGTGCAACAATAACTGTACCAATGGTTGTTCTAATAGCAGAAGTCGTCGGGGTGCTCGGCGGCATGCTCGTTTCTAATGCGACAATAGATTTGCATCCGGCAAGATATATGAATTCTGTCTGGTTGTGGCTCAGCACACGTGATATTTACATAAGTCTTTTAAAAGCCGCAATATTCGGCGGGCTAATTGCACTTGTCTGTGCAACTCAGGGCTATGAAACTAAAGGCGGAGCTAAAGAAGTCGGGAATTCCACTACTCAAGCTGCAATTCTTTCGACTATATATTTATTAGTTGCAGATTTTGTAATAAACTTAATATTCTATATAGCAAAGTAGCAAAAAAAAATTTTACGGATTTTCTTTCCAATATGATTAAACCAATTACACAATATATGCGCAATAATACTGCCTATTGTATTAAGGGACCGGTCGGACGCGTAATGGATACTAACATTAAACTCCGTCTGTTTTTCGATAAAAATGATAATGTTATCGCCAAATCAACAACTTTTTCTGCAGCTAGAGGCGGAAATAAGCTTATAAAAACAATTCTACAAACAGCAGAAGGATTGGTTAAAATTACCGAGCACAATCTGGATGTCATAAAATTAAACAAATACAAAGGCAAAAAAAATTTCAAATATCCTTATAGCATGTCCTCTTCAGTAGTTTATAATGACAGCACCACTGCAGAAAGAAAACTGTTTTTCATAAAATCAGGTATTAAATTTCTACGCACTGATGATGACGGATATCTTATTTACAAAAAACAGCCGATTTTTAAAACGCAAAAATTAACACTACATTCTTCTGTCAACAAAGATGATTTTATATTTGACAGTTCAAAAATTTAGGTAATGGGGTTATTATCAATCGCGCTTTTGAAAAATCAAATCATAACCCATTGCATCTGCAAGTTTTTTTTGTTTCATACATTTTTGTTACATATATGGACATTCTTGCGCTGCATGGGTAATTCAAAATGAAAACATGGATTACCTGCATTGTGATGACCTATCCTGGGCAGGAAAACACAAATGTTCTGATGATTAAGCCAGATATTTTTGAACGGTTGTTTTGTCAAAGACTTCAACGCTGTCTTTTGAATGTATAAATATCATACAACTTATAAGTTCTTTCAGGCTCTCAAAATCAGAAAATGACATTTTATTACGTAAATCTTCCATGTTATTTGCAAGAAATTCCATGATAATAATTTTGTTATCATATACAAGACTTGAATAGTAATCAAATGTTTCCTTAGTCTTAATACCTTCAAGATAAATCACATCAGGTGATTGGAATTCTATAAAACGTGAAGCTTTATCCATGTTAAACCCTACATTCTCATTAAGTTCACACTGATGAACATTTTCCAGATGATATTTTGCGATACTTTCCAGAGTCATTATGTTTTTATCTTTATGTTTTGAGGCTATTTCTGTAAGCAGCGAATATATAATATGCGTTTTCCCGCTGAGTGGAGATCCGCAGACAAGTATTATCCCCGGAATATCCAGAGATTTTTTTATTATTGCCAGACTTTTTTCATCTTTTATAATTTGCGACAATTTTTTGGGCGGCTTGTAAATTTTCAAGAAAATTCTTTCACCCATAATTGTCGGGAACGTAGAGATACTTGCAATAAGTGCTATATCATCAACTTTAAAATTCAATTTTCCAAGCTGCGGGACTTCGCTCACTGAAGGGTCAAGTTCTGCAAGATTTTTGAGCTTGCCGGCAAAGGATGATGATAAAACTGACGGAATAGTACCTCTGTTCAATAATTCACCCTGCTTTTTAAAGTTAACGACCAATCCTTCGTCTTCGCGCTGAAAAGTAACTTCATGTACATCTTCAAGAATTGCCTGTTTTAATATTGCGCGAATAATTTTTTGCATGTGATTGTCACTCAAATCTTCACTGTGAAGTTCATCACGCCAGTCATAACCGGTATTTTGATTTTGAGTAAATATTTCTCCAACAGTAATATCTGTACGGTAATATTCATCTATCTTTTTATTTATACTTGTCTCGGATGAAATAACCGGTTCAATAGAACATTCCGCGGTTTCAAGGATTTTATCTATAGCAAACAAATCCAGCGGATCAGCCATTGCAACAGTCAGAGTGTCTTCTATTTTAAAAAGTGGAATTATGCGATATTTTTTTGCATCAGAAAAATTTATATACTTAAGACAATTTTTATCAAGTGTGTAATCATCAAGATTAACATAAGGAATATGCAGTTTTGCCTCCAAGAATTTTAGTATGGCATCTTCTGTCAAAACCCCTGAATTAATCAAAACTTGCCCGATATTAATATTTTGAGCGCTTGCTATTTCTTCAGCCTGTTCAATTGTTTCATACTGGACAAGTCCGGCACGTACGAGGTCATATTTCAATTTTTCAAGAGTTTTATTTGTAACTGCTTCCATTATAAATCCTTATTTCAAATATTCATCAACTTTTTTCAAAACATAATCCAAATCAAACGGTTTGGTTATGTATTCATCAGCCCCTGTTTCTTCACCGATAAGTTTATCTTCTTCCTGCGAACGCGCTGTGAGCATTAATATCGGAATATTTTTATACTTGTTGTCAAATTTTAACAGACGGCTTATCTTGAATCCGTTGATTTTCGGCATCATAACATCAAGTATAATCAAATCCGGCTGAATCTCTTTAGCCAATCTAAGCCCCTCTTCGCCGTCATATGCACAATAACAAGTGTAATCTGATGTTTCTAATACAAATTTTAAACTTTCTACAATATCCTGTTCATCATCAACAATAAGAATCTTTTTCATAATTTCCCTCTGTTCTGAGATATAATCCGCTATAATTATATTATAACATACTTTTAAATGGATTTTATTTTATTAAATTTTCTTAATTTTCACTCACCGGCAGAACAAAGTTGAAAGCCGAGCCTTTATCAGGTTTACTTTCACACCATATAGCGCCTTTATGAGTCTCAATAAGCTGTTTTGCAATAGGCAGCCCGAGTCCTGTACCGCCGACCTTTCGGGATAGAGAATTTTCAATTTGGGCGAATTTGTCGAATGCACGGGTAAGATTTTCTTCTGCAATGCCAATACCTTCATCCACAACGCTTACCATAATATAATTTCCATTCAGTTTTTTCAAATCCTCTTTAAAACAGTTATCTCTATCAATATTTTCTGCATTAATTAGTTTTGATTTTATGGTGATATTTTTACCTGCAGGGGTGAATTTTATTGCGTTTGAAACAAGATTAGTAAGCACCTGTTCAAGCCGCTGCGGGTCTGCAATAATTGAAGGCAGTTCCGGAGTTTCTTCGGCAGTCAGATTAAGCCCTTTTTCTTTTGCCACATTTAAAAATGTTGATTTTACATAATCTATAACCGCATGGATATCTGTTTTTGTAAAATGGAAATCCATTTTGCCGGCTTCAATTTTAGATAAATCAAGAAGGTCATTAATTATTCCTGACAACCGTTGTACATTTCTGCCAGCCATCGTCAAAAACTTGTCTGCAGCAGCAGGAACCTCACCGCAGCGACCGCTGTGCAATATGTCCAGCGAATTTTTTATTGAGGTCAGAGGTGTACGCAATTCATGTGACACTATTGAAATAAATTCAGATTTTAAACGTTCCAACTTTTCCAGTTTGTGATTAGTTTCTTTTATTTCCTGATAAAGTGAGGCGCTTTTTAATGGCAGGGTTACCTGTTGAGCCAGAGTTTGAAAACATTTTGCGTCTTCTGATGAAAATGGGGTATCTTTAAATATTTCTATACAGCCAAAAAAATTGTCCCCCAGTGCAATTGGTGCAAATAGATTGTCATATTGAAACAGTGTAAATGTAAATCGGCTTGCAGGATATTTTACTGTTTTTACTACCTTCAGATTTTCCGCATCTACTTCATATGGCAGTTTTTTATTATTAAACAAAGATTTGTAATTCAAGACCGTACGGAGTTTTATGGCACTCAAAAGTTCATCAGATATCTCATAAAGCGAATTCAAAAGCAGAACCGGAGTTTCTTCTGTACAAAAAGATAAAGTACAGGTCAGAGAAAAACTCAAAGATTTGTCCATTCCTTCAATCATATAATTGATAAGTTCAGATTTATCAAGCGTGCCTGCAAACTGAGAACTGGTCGCATACAAAGTGTTAAGCATATAAAGACTGTCCGCAAGGTCTTTATTAGAATTAGAAAGCTGTTCAAGTGAGTGTTTTGCCCGCAAATTAACATTTATGGTGGCGTCTATCAGTTCTTTAGACATACTATCTGTTATTAATGCATTTGTGTATTTTATCAAATCTTTTTCTACTTTATCCTCAATAATTAGAATAAAAACCGGATTTTCCAGATGAGATTTCATCTTCTTTATCAGAGATTTGGCATTGAAAGATTTAGAAAGTGTATCAACAATTATAATATCAGGTGCAGCAATATTCAGACAGTCAAAAGCCGTTGTTTCATCTGATGCGGCAGTAAAATTTACAGAATTTTTGTTGAAAATTCCACTAATTAAATCTATTTTTTCCAGCCTGTCCGAAACTAATAAAACCATAGCAATAATATAGTAGCAGGGAATTTTTATAATGCAAAACTGTTAAGATTCTAAAACAAAAACCGGTCTTCTGCATTAAAAATTTTCGCATTCCTGCCGGCAGAATATTTCTTACTTAATTTTTTTTAATAGATACTCGACAGAAGAGTATGTTTGGTATAAGATAAAATTACACGCTGATTTATAATTAGTAAAGGAGAATTTATTATGCAAGTTATACTAAAAAAAGATGTCCAAAATTTAGGTGAAGCAGGTGACATCGTTAATGTAAAAGACGGCTATGCCAGAAATTATTTACTTCCGCAGGCTGTCGCTGAAGTAGCTACTGAAGGTGCTCTTCAAAACCGCGAACACAATCTTGCCAGAATTAAAGCTAAACAAGAAAAATTACACAAAGAAGCTCTTGCTACCGCTGAAAAAATCGAACAATTCGGCAAGCTTGAACTCTCTGCTAAAGCCGGTGAATCAGGTAAACTTTTCGGTACTATCACCACTAAAAAATTAACAGAAGAACTTCTGGCAAAATCAGGTATTGAAGTTGATAGAAAAAATGTTACGCTTAACGCTCCTATCAACAAAGTCGGTGAATACACTATGCTTATCAAATTGACATCCAAAGTCAAATGCGAACTGGCTGTTGTTGTTACTGCCTCTGAAATTCTTAAAGAATCTGTTGAAGAAGAAGTCGAAACAACCGAAGAAGCATAAGTTTATCAAAAGGCGCCGGATGAAAAATTTAAGTTTAACATTAGAATGTATGGCAATAGGCTCACTTCCTCACAAAGATTTGAATCAAGCTATGCAGTTAATAAAACAAAACTTTAAAAAAATTCCTTTCTGGGCGCAATTAACTAAATTGAACAAAAACGAAGATATGATTTTTCAGTTTCTGGAAAACATGCCTTCGTTTTTTGTTGACGAAACAACAGGAAAATGCTTTCTGGAAACTGAAAGTGATAAATTCTTTGAAGATATTGAACAGTTTTTTATAGATTATGAAGAGATACTTGCAGATATAAATTCTGAGACAATAGAAAAATACGCGATTACCCCGAATAATTCAAAAACATTTCCTGAATTCATAAAACTTCTCAAAGAAACTCACCCAGCATATGCCAAAGGACAGATTGTCGGACCATTTACTCTTGCGACAACACTTGTCGACAAAAATGGCAGATGCGCGTTTTATGATGAAACACTCAGAGAAATTATCGTAAAAACATTAACAATAAAAGCCCTGTGGCAGATAAAACAGATAAAAGATGCAAGTCCTGATACTACACCGATTATTTTTATAGATGAACCTTCTATTTCTCAGCTTGGAACATCCGCATATCTTACAATATCCCAACAGGAAGTTCTTGATATGCTTGAAGAAATATCACAGGCTATTCAGGCTAACGGAGGTTTAAGCGCTGTACACTGCTGCGGCAAATGCGACTGGGCAGTACCTTTGAATGCGCACGTCAATATAATCAACCTTGATGCATATGCCTATTCACAAAATTTAAGTGTGTTTGACAAAGATGTAAAACACTTTCTTGAAAATGGCGGAATACTTGCCTGGGGCGTTGTTCCGACACTGGATAAAGAAGCACTTGCAAAAACAAATTTGCCTGAACTAATTAAAATCTTTGAACAAGCTGTTAATTATTTGACTAAAAAAGGAATAGATGAGAAACTTATTATAACACATTCCATGATTACGCCATCCTGTGGTGCTGGTGGACTTGATGAATGTATGGCTGAAAAAGCTATGACTTTAACCGGAGAATTATCAGATAAATTAAAGGAGAAGTATTCCATTGACAACAACTAAATTAGCGATTACAGGGAAAAGCGGAAGCGGCAAAACAACTATAACTAAAGCATTTTTATCAATATTTAAAGAACTTTTCCCGGATAAATCAATTCTTTTATTTGATAATGATTTAACCGCTGAACTCTCACACAGTTTCGGGCTTGACATAAGAAATACTATTTACGGTATCAGAAGCGGTAAACACGAATACAAAACAGGTATCCCTGAAGGGATGTCCAAACAAGAATTTGTGGAATGGGCAATGGAAGACATTGTTGTCTCTCTGGATGACAATGTTGATATTATAGTTTCGTGGTTTGTAGGCTCAAAAGACTGTCGCTGCCCGATTACGGGACAAATTAACGATGCTGTTCTTAAACTGATAGAACGATACGATATAGTAATTTTCGACTGCGAATTTGATTTGAAATATTTAAACCAACTTGTAGACACAGATATTGATACCACAATAATTGTAGCCAATCCGACTGATGAAAGCGCGCATCTGGCAAAACGCATTGAAGAATTCAGTGCGAAATATGCTGCCGGCGGACAGCTTGGTGTTGTTCTAAATAAAGTAGAAAGCCTTGATTTGACTTCTGTTTACGACCTGTTAAAAAAATATGAACTTGATGTTCTGGGGATTATTCCTTTTGACAAAGATTTAAAAAATTCTATGGAGCGGAATTCTGCAGTTGTTCGTGATGCGATTAAGCAGTTCTATTTTAGACTTAATCTGCCTCAGGAATAATTTGGCACTATGCTACTATGACAGTGCAATATTGATTATAATGAAAATTTAAAAAATCTTATAAGGGTTAAGTATATTATTCGGGTCAAAAACTTTTTTGATTGTCCGCATATAATTCAAAGCCTCTGCATTAACAACTTTTGAAATATGTTCACGTTTTAAAGACCCGATACCGTGTTCGCCTGACAGAATCCCGTCCAGCCGTGCTGTTAATTCATAAATCTCATTTTTAGCCAGCTTAAATCTTCTGTATTCATCTTTATCATTATAATCAATAGGGATTTGCGGGTGAACACTGCCGTCACCGACATGTCCGACCATACATACATCCAAATTATATTTCCGGCAAATTTCGCGGATGCCCAAAACAAGCGCCTCAAGATTTTTACGCGGAACAATAACATCGTCGGTTGTAACATTTGGTTTTAACTTTGCGCACGCTCCCATAGAGGAACGTCTTGCCGTCCATATTTTGTTATATTCCTCTTCATTATGTGAATACTGAATTTTTGCAGCACCACTGTTTTCCAGAATATTAACAATCATTTTTTGCTGTAATTCAACAGCGTTTTCAAATCCGTCAACCTCTATAACAAGTGCAGACTCTTTATCGCAGAGCAATCCTGCAGGATAAAATCGTTCTACAGTTTGTATTGCGTTTTTGTCCATAAAATCAATTGTTGCAGGGAAAATTTTCTGTTCAATAATTGTATTTACAGCCTCAACAGCCCCGCGGACAGTATCAAAATAAGCCATTATAACCCGTCTTGTTTCAGGTTTTGGTATTAATTTCATTGTGGCTTCAACCACAATGCCGAGAGTTCCTTCAGACCCCACAAAAAGTGTATTCAAATTGTAACCGGTGGCATTTTTAATTGTACTTGCTCCTGTGCGCAACAGTTCACCGTTTGCAGTAACAACCAGCAAATCAATTACATAATCCTTTGTCGAGCCATATTTAAAAGTTCTTGCCCCGCCGGATGCCTGTGCAATACTGCCGCCTATTGTTGAAACAGCGAGATTTGACGGATCCGGCGGATAGTATAGCCCCAATTCTTCCACTCGTTTTTGAAGTTCGCCAACAACAACTCCTGGTTGAACTCTTGCTGTCATATTTTCTGCTGAAATATCAAGAATTCTGTTCATCTTTGAAAAATTCAAAACAATACCGCCGTGTTCTGTAGAACATGCACCCACAACATTGGTACCGGCCCCGCGGCAGATTACAGGTGTTTTATATTTATTTGCCAGTTTCACCACATCCTGAACTTGTTTAATATTTTCAACAAAGACAACCGCATCCGGCAGATTTTTTATGCAGGGCGTATTGGATGCATCCTGTGCGTATGCATATCGTTCTTCAACTTCGGTCAACACGTTTTTCAAGGGCAAAGTTTTTTTTAGTTCTGTAATTATTTTATTCTTCGTCAACATAAGAAGCCAGTTTTTCTACATTCATATTTAATTTATTGATTAATTTTTCTATTTTGTCAACTTTTTTGTTTAGTTTTGTTTCATCTGTTTCTTCTAATGCTCCGAGAACCCGTTCCAATTTCATCTCAAGACGGTCAATACGTTCCTGCTGCTCTTCAAATTTATCTTCCAGAGTTTTAATTAAATCAGCTTTTTCCGGAACATAATTTTTAAGGTCACTTATAGTATTTTTAACCTGAGATATTTCATCATTTACATTATCAATTTCGTTAACTTTGTCAGTGAGCGAATTCATATTAACAGTAGCGTTATCAACCCATTCACCGAGATACATCAAGACTTCTCTGATAACTTTGTTAGAATTTGCAGAGGCAGCCATAGCATTGTTAATTGCTGAAATCTTTCTTTCAATACGTTTCTGAATTTCAGTATTATCCAGATAATTAACCTTTTCATTCAGGTTATTAACCATACCGCGGAACGCATCAAGCCCTTCACTCAAGGATTTGTATGAATTGTCGGAATTCAACAGCAGGGTATTAGTTCTTGTGCTGATGCTTACAATGTCTTCATTAATTTTATCAAAATCTTTTTTGAATCTTGCAAACTCTTCCTGAGTCAGAGTTGTCTGCAAATCTTTTACTGTATTTTCGATTTTAGAAACATTATCCGCAAGCTGGTTAAGTTCGTCATTAGGGGCAGCATCTGATATGTCGTTCAGAATCATCCTCAATTTTGCAATATCAGTTTCTACATCCTGAAGTGAATATGAATAACTATCATCGCCTGTATTGCTTGCAATTTGTCTTAACTGGTGCTGAACTACTTTAATATTATTAGAAATTTCATCAGTTTTTTCTTCGACAAATCCTTTAATTTCTTCAGTTTCTTCGATAAATGAGATTTGTTCAAAAACACTTGCGATAGCAGCCATTAATGATTCTTTGATATCATTTGCATTGCTGTCAACTTTATTGATATCACCTGCAATAACATCTATTTTCTTTTGCAAATCCTGCAGGCAATCATCCATAGCAATTGTTCTGTCGCTTATTTCTGTGTCTTCAAGATATTGTCTCTGCGCAGAAATAAGTGATTTAATATTTTTAATTTCACCTTCAACATCAAATCCGTCGAACACATCTTTCTCAGATAAGGCAACGACTTTGTCTTGCAATACCTGCAAAGTATTTTCTATCTGGTCGCCTGTTACTGCTAAATCGTCAACTTTACTGTTAACATCCTGAAGGTTACTGATAATATGGTCATTATTAGTTTCCAGTTTAACCACATCAATTTTATCTGTTAATTCAACTAGCGTATCGTGAATTCTGTCATCTGCTTCAGCAAAGGTATCAATTTTAGCAGAAACAACATCAACAGATTCAGCTATATCAGCCAGATTATTTTTCAAATCATCAGCAGATGATTTGACGCTGCTGTCTATTTTAGAAGATATATCAGCAAAGCCAGCTTGAAGATTGTCAGTAATAGATTCAGCACGGCTGTCGATTTTTGAGGAAACATTATCTAATGTATCTGAAAAATCAGAAATATCATTTTTAATGTTATCTGTTACAGATGCAACACTGTTATCTACACGTGATGCAATATTTTCAACAGAATCTGCGAGTTTCACATCTGCATTATAACAATCTCCGACCTTTTCGTGCAGCGAATCAAGACTTGATACAATGTGTTCATTGTTTGTGTTGAATTTGAATACATCTATCTTGTCTGATAAAACTTCCATTGTTTTGACAATAGCACCGTCATTAAACGCAAAATCGTCAAATTTCTGTCCGAATTCAGCAAGAGTTTGTTTAACATCTTTGTCATTACTTTCAATTTTTTCGGTTACCTGCCCGAGTGATGTTGCAATATTTTTGGTAAATCCTGCTACTCTGTCGACTGTTTCATTTACATCATTAATTTTTCCTGCGTTTTCAGCAATGTTATTCAAAACGCCTGTCATCTGATCGGCTACTGCAGAAATGTTGTCAGCCTTTTCTGAGATTTCCGTAGATTTTCTCAACAACTGATCGTCAACAATTGAGAAGGTATCCATTTTTACAGACAACCCTTCCATTGCTTCCGCCAGTTTTGTATCGTAATCATGCGCCGCATCAGCTTTGTCATTCAACATATCAAGTGAAGTTGCAACATGTTCTTTTGTTGTGTCTACTTTCAAAATATCAACTTTATCAGATATTTCTTTTATTGCATCGACAATTTTTTCATCGTTAGCAGTAAAGACATCTACTTTTTCTGATAAAGTTTCGACATTGCCATTGAGTTTTGAAACATCATTTGCAACTTTATCTGTCAGGACATTTACACTTCTTGAGAGAATTTCATTTGATGTAACTGTTTTATCAGAAACTTCATTCACGCTGTTCATCACAAGTTTGGCAGCAGAAGTGACTTTTTCTGAGACTTCTTTTATGTTTTCAACAATAGCCTGTTTATTTTCAGACATTTTGTCAGTAACAGAAAGCACGGTATCTTTTAAAACAGTTTTTTGTTCTTCAAAATTATTATTAATATCGGTTATATTATCAAGAATTTCCTGTTTATTTTCTGATGCTTTATCTGCAAGAACTTCCATACCGCTTATGATTGATTTTGTATTATCATCAAATTTGACGGCAACAGAATCCATAGATTGAGCAACAACTTCACCAACAGAAGATACATTTTCCTGCAGTGCCCCGAATGTATTTGCAATACGTTCGTCATTACCGGCTATTGCATCAAGTTTAAGGTTCACATCCTCAAGCACCTGTGCATTTTTATCTTCCTGCACAGATAAAATATCTGTTCTTGAAAGAATATCTTCCAGTACCTGTCCTGTTTTTTCACTATTTACAGACAGAGTATCTGTTTTAACCTGAATATCTTCCAAAGCCTGTCCGATTTTTTCACTATTTGCAGACAGAGAATCCGTTTTAGATTGAATTTCATCCAATGTCTGCCCGGTCTTGTCATTTTGAGCAGACAAAATATCTGTTCTGGAGAGAACTTCCTCCAATATTTGACCGCTTTTTTCACTTTGTAAAGACAATTCATCTGCTCTGGCAGCAATATTATCTATAGAAAGGCTTAATGCACTTTCCGGAGAAGAAAAACTGTCAACCTTGTGGGATAAAATATCAAGTTTATCACTAATTTTATCGCCGGCATCGCCAACCATTTCTATTTTGTCATTTATTGAATCCAGAACTTCTTTTGAGCGTTCATGCTGTTCGCCGGAAGCTTCAACTTTCTGTGCAAGTGAATCAACTGCCTCGACTACGCGTTCATCATTTGTACCGAATGTTTCAAGTTTGCTTGACAACATGTCAATACTATCAGTAACTCGTTCTGAATCAGCGCCAATATTATCAACTTTTCTATTCAACTCATCAACACATTCAAATACTTTTACTGATTCTTCACCTAATGCCTCAACCTTATTTGAAAGTTCGCTGACATTTTCAACAACCTTATCAGAATTTGTGCCGAGTATTTCAACTTTGTCAGAAAGAGTATTCAATGACTGGCTTATTTCGTCATCAGAAACAGAGAAAGTATCAATCTTGTCGAGCATCACATCCATTGTTCTTGTGATTCGTTCATCTGTTTCATTCATCGAATCCATTTTTTCGTTGAGGAACTGCATTCCCTGAGTAAGCTGCTCATTAGTTTCGTTACTGTCAAGTTTATTAGAAATCAAATCAAGTGACTGTGTAACCTGATCACTAACATTTGCAAAAGAATCCAGTTTATCAGAAATTGCAGCCGCTGACTGAACAAGTTCATCTGTTTTGCGGTCTATATTATCAGTTTTTTCAGTAATTTCAGAAACAGCATTTGACATTGAATCTGTGCGGATATTCATTGTCTCAACAGTTTCATTAACTCCTGACACTTCGTTAGTCAGTTGTTCTGTTGTCTGTCTGAGTCCGCTGAATTTTTCTGCTATATTAACAAGCGAATTTACAATTCCGTCATCATTGCTGCCTAACGCATCAACTTTTTCATAAATAGCCCCGAGTGCCTGTGAATTTTTTTCATTTGTTTCTGAAACATTATCAATTTTGCCGCTTAAAGATATTAAAACATCTGTTGTCTCAGTATCATTAGCAGACGGCAGATTATCAAGTTTAGTAATAATTTCATCAGCTTTGGCATCTAGCTCCGCAACCCTGGTATGCAGCTCTTCATCCTGTTCTTTTGAAAGCAGTGCATCAATTTTTTCATGCATTGCATCCATTGACTCTGCAGAAGATTTTGCAACTTCTTTCATTGCAATAAGAATAATGTTTTTCAGATCTTTTAAACCTGACATTATTTGCATTTTGTTATTGCCGAGAATTTCATTAAATTCATCATTTGAATAGTGAACACCAAGTTCTTCAACCTTAACGCCCAACTGGTTCAGAATAAGTAAAATTTCTTCTTTTGTATCATTATCATCTTCTTTGGAAGATTGTTTATTTTCCAATTCCGTGAATTTTGCGGCAAGTTCAGTTTTCAAACTGTCAACTGTCCACATCAAATCATTCGCACTTACCGGTACACCAATATATCCTTTTAAATCCTCAAGAACTGATTCTAATTTAACATTCAATGCATTAGTAACATCTACAGCCATATTAGAAAACATATTAGAATAATTTGAAGTCAATTCACTTATTTTTTCATCAATACCTGTTAAAAGTGATTTCCATTCATTAATAACCTGAGAATTATTTTCCATACTGCCGGCTATTCCGCGGCTGATGTCTTCTACAGCAGATTTGAGCATTTCCAGATTATTCTGAGTCTGTGAATTCATAGTTTCGCTGACTTCATTTATCTTAGAAACTGTGTCTGCATAAATCTTTTCCAGACCTTCTGCTAAAGTCTGATTCTGTCCGAGACTCATCTGTATTTGCGTATTTACATTTGTATAAATTTGTCCGAGTTGTTCTTTTAACTCGGTAAGATTTGAAGAAACATCACTGTCAATAATGCTTTGCAAGCTCGTTTTAACAGGTTCTAATGCTTCAACAATATCATCTGTTTTACCGTTCAGTATATCAGCAAATTCATGGTTAAAATCATCACTGCTTTTCTTAAGTTCAGACAATTTTTCATAGTAATTATTTATATTTTCAGCAAAACTGTTTTGCAATGCAGACAGACGTTCTGAAATTTTATCGTCTAAAACAGCCCCTTCATTTCTATAAGCATCACTTATATCGTTAATAAATTTTCTGATGCTTTCATTCATTTCTTTTATTTCATTGAAATTAGAAGGAACATCCTGTGAGAGATAGTTGTTTACAAAATCAAGCTTGGTGCTGACAATATTAATTGCAGAAGTCAAGGTTTCGACATTTTCACCGGCTTTCTGATGAAAATCAAATGAAATATCATCAAGTTTTGCAGACATCTCATTCATACTTGTTGTTATTGCATTTTCATTTGTGGCACTTATTGAATTAACATTTTCAGCAATGTCATTCAATTTGTCCATAAAATCCATTGACTGCAATGATTTTAAAATCTGTTCTATTTTTTCTTTATTTTCTACAAGGTCGTTATTCAAAAAGTTTGAATTATCAACGATTTTTTGAATAAAATCAGTTAAATCACCGCGAAATGCATTAAAATCTTCTTCAGTTATTATGGCAGAGAATTTTCTGTCTAAATCGTCAAGTTTTGCATTAACTTTTTCATTTTCGCCGACTTCCTGAACAAGATTTTTTACATTGTCAATAACATAAGCCAGCGCGTCAATTTTGTTGTTAACAGTATCAAAATCCAGTGACAGTCCTATTTCATTTACATGTGCGTCAAGGTCATTAACCCTGTCAATAACATCTTCTATTTTTTGCTGTGCAACATCAAAGTTTTCACGTGTTAAAAGCTGTGATACAGCACGCGCAAGTTCATCATTCTTCTGGTCAAAAATCTGCAATGAGGACAGAATTCCATTTGTTGCAAGATAAATATTTTCCAGTTCTTTTTTAATGATGTCATTTTGAACAGTCGGATCCATAGACATAATGTTTTGTATAATAGATTGCAGACTGTTATTTACATCTATAATATTTGCTTCAAATCCATGATTTAAATTTTCCAACACATTGAGTTTTTCTACAAGTTTGTTTTCGGAAGACATCTGTGCAGAGGCAAGCGCCGCACCGCTTGAGTTAATGTAATCTTTTATATCAGAAGTTTTTAATTCCATCAATTCGCGGTAATTTGTTGATTGTAATACAAGATTTTCACCGAGTGCACGAATATCATCGGCAAGACTTGAGATACCTTGAGACTGTTTCTCATCAGCATTCTGGCGTTCATTTTGCATTACTGCATGCTGTCTTGCTATTTCCTGATTTATACTATTAATTAAATCACGGGTTGTATCAAAGTTTAGAGAAATTTGACCTGAAATTTCATCGTTTACTTTAGAGAGATTTTCGTCAACTTTTTGGATTAAAGAATCAATATCAGAGGTTTTTGCTGCAGTTTCCTGATTAGAACTTATATATCTGAATGCCTGTGCAAATTCATCATATTTTGATTGGTCAGCATTATAACGCTCTTCCAATTTGGAGCGAATTTCTGTTAAATAATCTTTAACAATCTTATTTGTTTCATAATCATTCTTAATTTCATCTAATTTTTCCCCAATCAAAGCCAGAGATTTGCCTGTTTCATCAGCGCTAATATCTGTATCGAGTTTCAAAGTTCTAAGTATTTCAGCAATTTCTTCAATTGTTTGTGCCATTTCTCTTCTCTTTCCTATAAAGTTAGTATAATCTCCCTTATATATTATATTAACAGAATAACACAAAATAACGCAAAAATGTTAACGAATTTTACTAAAATTGTAAAGAAAAAGTTTTTATTTTCAATTTTAGTGTTATGATAAATATCAGACATGGAAATTTTGGGTGAGGAAAGTATGAATTACATAACAATTGATAAAGAAAAATGCAAAGCCTGTTATTTATGTATAAATGAATGCCCTAAAAAGCTTTTAAAAGTAAGTTCTCAGACAAACAATCTGGGAGATCATGTTGTGGAATTTGACGATCCGGAGCATCAATGTCTGGCATGTGCAATGTGCGCGCAAAGATGTCCTGATATGGCAATTACAGGAGTTTTTAAAGGATAAATATTATGACAGAATGTTTAATCAAAGAAAATAAAAAAGTTTTAATAAAAGGCAATTACGCAATTGCGCAGGCGGCAATAAAAGCCGGATGTGAATGTTATTTTGGCTACCCGATTACCCCGCAAAGCGAGATTGGCGAATATATGAGCGGCAAAATGCAGGAACTTCACAGAGCATATGTCTCTGCCGAAAGCGAACTTGCAGCAATTAATATGGTTGTCGGGGCATGCTCAACCGGTGCAAAAGCCATGACCTCTTCTTCTTCCTGTGCTGTTGCATTGATGCAGGAAGCATTATCTTATGCAACATCAGATGAGTTACCGGTTGTTTTAGTCAGTGTAATGAGAGCAGGTCCGGGGCTGGGTAACATTTATCCATCTCAAGGTGACTACAATCAGGCTGTCAATGGCGGCGGAGACGGAGACTACAAATTAATTGTTCTCTCTCCTTCTACTGTTCAGGAATGTATTGATTTAACCTATAAAACATTCTATCTGGCACACAAATACAGAAATCCGGCTGTCTTACTTGCTGACGGGCTTTTGGGGCAGATGATGGAACCTGTAGAATTTACAGATTATCCTTACCCTGCAATAGACAATTCTGACTGGGCATTGACCGGTGCAAAAGGGCGTTCTGGACGCGTAATCCGTTCTTATGCGCCATTAGAAGAGCCTCAATGCGAGCACATCAAAAAAATGTTTAACAAATACAAACTTCTGGAAGAAAATGAGGTTATGTATGAAGAAGCTGATATTGAAGATGCCGATATCGTTGTAACATGTTTTGGCAGTCTTGCACGAAATGTTAAATCTGCAATTAAGGCATGCCGTCAAAAAGGTTTAAAAGTCGGGTTCTTTAGACCTATAACTTTATTCCCGTTCCCTAACAGACGTCTGAATGAAATTGCTGATTCTGTTAAAAAAATTCTCGTTACAGAGGTCAATATGGGGCAGATGCTCAAAGATGTCAAACTGGCAGTAAACGGAAAAATCCCTGTCAGTTTCTACGGCAAACCTGTAGGTGCATGGCCTAATGTAGACGATATCGCAGAGGCTATTGAAAAAGAAATTAAAGGATAACAATAATGGCAACACAAGTTTTTGAAATACCAAAATCATTTAAAAAAGATATGAAATACACATTCTGTCCGGGATGTGACCACGGGGTTGCAATACGTTTGGTTGCGGAATTGCTTGACGAACTCAACCTCAGAGAAAAGACCATTTTAGCCGCATCTATCGGCTGTTCAGTGACAATTTACGATTTTCTTGATGTTGATTCTATTGAAGCGCCTCATGGCAGAGCGTTAGCAGAAGCAACCGGAGTAAAGCGCGCACGCCCTGACAAATTTGTATTTACCTATCAAGGTGATGGTGATTTTGCCTCTATTGGTCTGGCTGAAAGTATGCATGCTGCCTTAAGAGGTGAAAACTTAACCGCAATATGTATAAACAACACAACTTACGGTATGACAGGCGGACAACTCGGACCGACAACACTTCTGGGGCAGGTAACCACAACTTCGCCTACCGGACGCAATATTGAATATTACGGTTATCCAATCAAAATTGCAGAGCACATTGCATTATGTGATGGCACAGCATTTAGTGCACGTGTATCACTTGATTCAATCGCTAATATTAGAAAAGCCAAGCAGGCGCTTAAAAAAGCTTTTGAAGTTCAATTGCAGGGGTTAGGATTCGGATTTGTTGAAATACTTTCAACCTGTCCTACCAACTGGAAAATGACGCCGCAGCAGGCTCATGAAAGAGTTAGAAACGAAATGATGCCTGTGTTTAAACCGGGTATTTATAAGGATGTTACAGCACAAAACTAGTTATTAAAGGAATTATGAGTGATGAATGAAAAGAATTTTATAATCGCCGGATTTGGCGGACAAGGTGTATTACTGGCTGGAGAAGTTTTAGCAAACGCATTTATGCTTGCAGGCAAAAATGTTACCTGGTATCCATGTTACGGGGCTGAAATGCGCGGAGGTACAGTTAACTGTGAAATAGTCATGAATGACGAACCTGTCAGCGCTGTAAACAAAAAAGAAGCTGATTTTGTCATTGCACTAAATCAAGCATCTTTCAACAAATTCGTGTCTAAAATTAAAAAAGGCGGGTTGATGATTGTAAATTCTTCTCTTGCAAAAGAAATAAAAACACGCACTGATATCAACTATTTATTTGCACCAATAACCAAATTGGCAGAGAATTTAGGCAACATAAAAATGACCAATATTCTGGCGCTGGGTATTCTGGCTAAAGCAAGTAAACTAGTTTCTGTTGAAACTCTAAGCCATGCGTTGGATAATGTAATCCCGCCGCACAGAAAAAATCTTCTTCCGCTTAACCTCAAAGCCTTACAAATAGGCTATGAATACGATTTACTACCTGTGTAAATTCAAAATCAGCTAAAAAGTTGATTTAAAAAGAGCAGAATAATATTATTCTATTCATGTTCAAAAGAGGTTTACAGTGAAAAAAGAACTTATTAAATCTATAAGAGAAAAAGAAATACAACTGGCGAAATTAAGAGAGCATGTAGACAAAAGTACTGTCTGCTCGGATTTATACAACAAAGTCGTTTTGCAAAAAGCCATCCTGAAAAAAGAACTTGATGATTTGAATAAAAACAAGTTTGCGGACAAAGTACGCTACTTATTCCCGCGCAAAAAAACGCTTATTTGCGATTACTTTAAGAAATAATCGTTTTTTGCCCCTTTTATCCGTAAAACTATTTAGATGAATCCATGTAGGTGAATTCATGTCCATGAAAACACCTACATGAAAACGTGGACTTGCAGAAAAAATCCAATCGTTTAAACTGGAAATGTATATATTTAAAAGTTAAACGAAAGGAAGGTCAAAAATGACAACTGATGACAAACAAGTACATGTAAGAGCCTACACCAAAGATGACGGCACAAAAGTAAAAGAACACTACCGCGGACTACCGGATGGTGTAACAGGAACCCGGGAAGAAGAAGATTTCCCTGATAGAAAGAAAAAAGAGTTGGAAAAAACAACTCGTGCAGTAGATCAAAAGGTGCAGGTAGCTTTATTAAAACTAAAAATTTTTAATGCCACAGGATACAAACCTGATTTAGAGGCAGCGATTAAGGATCTTCAAGATGCACGCCAAAAAGAAGAAGCAGTTATGCAAGACATCGTAAAACGCCTTGGTACAACAACAGATCAAAAAGAATATTCACGTTTGTACAGAGAATATGTGCGTCATTATAAATTGCTGCAAAAAAGTGATTACACAATACGGGCAATAGCATTCGACTGCAAGCATGGCAACTACAATGGTTTACAAAAGGGATTGGAAGAATATCGCGCAATATTTAGTAAAGAAATTGAGCGATATAATAATTTAAATACCCCCAAGCGACACTTTTTTGAAAACTATCCTGAAGTGCAAAAAGAGGCAATAAGTTTTGAAATGAATAAATATGAAAAAAAAGAGGGATGCCATGACGCAAATAACTTATGGAAATTATCCGTTAACGGATTAGATGCCTCATCAGATTATATAAAGAAAAATGGCAGGGTTGTAAAAAGTGTATCGAATTTACCGCCGCGTCTAAAATCGGTAGTAAAAGAAAAAGTCAAATCGCAATTGTTCAAAGATGATTGTAAAGGCGTATATTTCCATACAAACAGCACATTAGCAAAAGAAATTGGAAAAAGTGAAGAATTAAAACAATATGCTAGAAAAAACTTACAAAAATTGTTAACAGGCGGAACCGTAAATGAGGACAGTTTGTACTTTAGCAGTGTGACCAATTTAAATCTATCTTTAGGTCACGTTGATATAATAGACATGCATTTAGATAAAAATAAAAACTTAAAGGCATACATTATCGACACCTATGATTTTAACGAAGATGATCCGAGTTGGCAGGTAGAATGGGCACATAACGTGCAAGAAAAGGGTCTAATCACTAATTACTTTTCAGTTACTGAAATATCCGTACCTGTGTCTGTATGGGGACGCATTTAAGAGTTCCTAAAAAAAAGGATATACAGAGACATAACTACAACACAAATTTCAATCAAAAGGGCTATAGTAAAGATAATATAGTCCTTTTTTCGCAAGTAATTATTTCTTAGATACTCGATTAACTTGTTCAGGACAACAATTTCAGATATTAGACCGGAAAAATATATGATACTAGGGGCTATTATAGTAATAATTATGCCTCTAAAATCTGCAAAAACCATAGACCAGATAAAACATACCCAAACGACATAAAAAAGAAGAATAATAGTCAACCAAATACATATTACTACAATTTGTAATACAATTAATAAAAATGTGAATAGTCTTTTAAATTCATTCATAACTGGAAATATTCTCAATACATTGCAAGTTAATAATAAATCCTATATACTATTTTGTCAATAGCTTATGTAATTAAAATATATCACCTTGCACATGGAACATGTTGTAGTTCTAATAATTAATTTGTTTTGCCAAATAAAAGACATACCATAAAACTGAACATTGAATCAAAAGGGCTATAGCGAAAATAACATAATCCTTTTTGCGCAAATAATTATTTCTTAGATATTTGACTAACATTACCAGTATATAAATTTCTGCAACCAAACCACTGAAATAAAAAATTGTCGGGTTAACGACTTCAAGGAGGGCATTAATAATTTTATGACTATAATCTAATTCCGAATCAAAATCCCACAATATAATAATAAAATACATGATGAATATAAAACTTCCCCAGAAGACAATAATTCCGCTTTGCAAAATTGCTAATACAAATGTTAATAATTTTTTGAATCTGTTCATAACTGGAAATATTCTCAATGCATCTCGTATTAATAATAAATCCTATATATTATTTTGTCAATAGCCATTACAAATAAAAATATTAAGAGTTCCTAAAAAAAAGGATGTACAGAGAAACTAAAACACAAATTTCAATCATAAGGGCTATAGTAAAGATAATATAGTCCTTTTTTTGCAAGCAATTATTTCTTAGATACTCGATTAACTTGTTCAGGACAACAATTTCAGATATTAGACCGGAAAAATATATGATACTAGGTTCTAATGCGAGAATAAGTATACTCTTCAAGTCTGCCAAATCACGAAAATGGTCAGACCAGAAAAAACATACCAAAATTACATAAAAAAGAAGAATAACAGATAACCAAACACATATTATTGCAATTTGTAATACGGTTAATAAAACTGTAAATAATCTTTTAAATTCGTTCATAACTGGAAATATTCTCAATGCATTGCATGTTAATAATAAATCCAATTAATTTATTTGTCAATACCATAAATAATGTTAAAATGATAATTGAGAATCAATTTATACTCCCCGTGCCATAATCCATTTATACAAAGTAAGATGAAAAAAAGGTGTGATAAATAATATTGTTAAATAAAATTTATTGCACTTTTTATTTTTTAATATCAGGTACAATGCACGCAACACAAGAGCTAAAAAAATATAATATAAAAAATAAATGAAAGTAATTGATAAAAGAAATATTAAAATATCATGGTTATATATACTTAAATTAAATGGGAAGAATATACTACACAATAAAAAATAGAAAAACAACACATCAGTCATCCAAAAGAATAAGAAATAAAATTCAATAAACAGATAAATAAAAACAATTATATAGATATAATATTTTTGAAAATAGCACATATAAGAAATATTATTAATTTATCACTAGTTAATAATAAATTCCATATATTATTTTGTCAATATCCAAAGAAAAAATATTTAAGACAAACTTTATTTTTTTTATTTTTGTGTTATATTCTGGTTAACAGTGTTTTAATTATTATTTATTTAAAAAAGAAGGAGAATTAAAACTATGACAGAAAAACGTGTTTGGCTTTTCAGAGAAGGCAACGCTAATATGCGTAATCTTCTCGGCGGAAAAGGCGCAAATTTGGCAGAGATGACCAACTTAGGTCTTCCGGTGCCTCCGGGGTTAACCATTACAACAGAAACTTGTATGGATTACATCAATCATGGCAACAGAATGCCTGATGGTCTTATGGATGAAGTAAAGGCTGCCTTGAAAGATGTTGAACAACAAGCCGGTAAAAAATTCGGCGATACCGAAAATCCATTACTGGTTTCAGTTCGTTCAGGCGCTAGACTTTCTATGCCTGGCATGATGGAAACTATTTTGAACTTAGGTCTGAATGACCAAACTGTAGAAGCTATGGTTAAACTTACTAACAACCCTAGATTCTGCTACGACTCTTACAGAAGATTCTTAACTATGTTTGGCTCTGTTGCATGGGAAATGGACAGACAAAAATACTTTGAATCTGAAGTTGAAAAACTCAAAGAACGCGAAGGTGTTAAAGAAGATACTGAAATTTCAGCAGAAGGCTGGAAATCTTTAATCCCTGTTTACAAAAACGTTATTAAAGAAGTTACAGGCAAAGAGTTCCCGCAAGACCCTTACGTTCAGTTAGAAGAAGCAATTGAAGCAGTATTCAGATCTTGGAATATTCCGCGTGCAGTTGCTTACAGAAACATGAACAAAATCGACCACAGTTACGGTACTGCTGTTAACGTTCAAACAATGGTATTCGGCAACATGGGTGACGATTGCGCAACAGGCGTTTCATTCACACGTAACCCTGCAACCGGCGAAAACAAATTCTACGGCGAATACTTAACTAACGCTCAAGGGGAAGATGTTGTTGCTGGTATCAGAACTCCAAAACCTATCGCTGAGTTGGAACACGAAATGCCTGATTTATACAGACAATACGTTGATATCGCTAAAAAACTTGAACTCGGTTACAAAGATGTTCAAGATATGGAATTCACTATTGAAAAAGGTAAATTGTGGATTCTGCAGACACGTAACGGTAAGAGAACTGCCGCTGCTGCTGTAAAAATCGCTGTTGATATGCACGAAGAAGGAATTATCTCTAAAGAACGCGCTATTCAACTCGTTGATCCATACACAGTTAACCAGATTTTGTTACCTTGCTTTGACTCTAAAGCAATGGCAGAAGCTCACAAAATTTGTTCTGGTGTAAACGCATCTCCTGGTGCTGCTGTTGGTAAAATCGTATTTGATACTGAAGAAGCAGCAGAACGCGGTGCCGCAGGCGAAAAAGTTATCCTTGTTCGTGTAGAAACATGTCCGGATGATATCCACGGTATGGCTGTTTCTCAAGGTGTATTAACCCTCAGAGGCGGCGCAACTTCTCACGCTGCAGTTGTTGCTAAAGGTATGGGCAAACCATGCGTTTCAGGTTGCGAAGATTTAAAAATCGACCTTAACAACGAAACATTAACAGGTGCAGATGGCACTGTTTACCACAAAAACGATGTAATATCACTTGACGGTGGCAAAGGTCTTGTTATGGAAGGCGCTGTTAAACTCGTTGAAGCTCAAATCGACGACAACTGGAACAAGTTCTTTAGCTGGGTTGACGAAATTAAACAAATGAAAGTTGAAGCTAACGCTGATACGCCTAAAGATATTGAAAACGCTAAGAAATTCGGTGCAGAAGGCGTAGGTCTCTGCCGTACAGAACACATGTTCATGGATCCGGACAGACTGCCTTGGGTACAAAAAATGATTATTGCAGGTACTCCGGAAGCAAGAAAAGAAGCTTTAGATCATCTTCTTCCTATGCAATATTCTGACTTCTATGCAATGTTCAAAGCTTTAGGTGACAAACCTTTGACTGTAAGACTTTTAGACCCGCCTCTTCACGAATTCTTACCTGATAAAGAATCTTTAATCGCTGAAGTTGCAACTCTTAAAGCACAAGGCAAAGACGCATCAGAAAAAGAAGAACTTTTACACGTTGTAGAAAGTCTTTCTGAAGCAAACCCTATGATGGGCTTACGTGGTTGCCGTCTGGGCTTAACTTATCCTGAAATCAACGAAATGCAGGTTAGAGCAATATTTGAAGCTTGCTGTGACTTGAAAAAAGAAGGATTAAACGTTAAACCTTGGGTAATGGTTCCACTGATTGGTCACGTTAACGAACTTAAAGTTGCTAAAGAAATTCTTGTTCGTGTAGCAAGAGAAGTAATGATTAAGAAGGGCGTTGAAGTTGATTACAAATTCGGTACTATGATTGAAATTCCGCGTGCTGCATTAACATCAGATGAAATCGCAGAATACGCAGAATTCTTCTCATTCGGTACAAACGACCTTACTCAGATGACATTCGGCTACTCACGTGACGACGCAGAAGGTAAGTTCTTGAACAAATACGTAGAACAAAAAATCTTGCCTGCTAACCCGTTTGAAACATTAGACCAAAAGGGTGTAGGTCAGTTGATAGAAATGTCAATGGAAAAAGGCAAGAAAGTAAATCCTTCACTTGTCGGCGGAATTTGCGGCGAACACGGCGGCAATCCGGATTCTGTAAAATTTGCACACAGAATCGGTCTGGATTACGTATCTTGTTCTCCATTCAGAATTCCACAGGCAAGACTTGCCGCAGCACAGGCAGTAGTTGAATCACGTCAACTGGCACTTGTGTAGAGAGAAAAAATATCTAAAAACACGGAGGGAATTTTCCTTCCGTGTTTTTTGTTACATTTTTACTAAAGGAGGACTTGAAAAATTTCGAGACATATGTAATAATAGAAATATGAACAGACAAACACAGAGGATTTGTATGGCTGGAAGTTTGAAAGAACGAAAAGAACAAAATGTATGTTGGGGTTACCTGAAATGTCCCCCTAAAAACATAAACAATATATTAAATAAAGCCATAATGGAATCTTTGCGTAGCCCGCATACAGATATGGACTTAGCGGATTTGCGTACGGATGTAGTGCCAAAGGCACAAATCCGGATAGCGAACAGATTGAGCCGACTAAGCCGCAAGGCTTTCAGGCGAAACTCTGTGAGCGTGGAGCAAATCC
>CALUQX010000013.1 GCA_944323045.1 Candidatus Gastranaerophilales bacterium
GTCCGTGCGCAAATTCGCTAGTCACTTAATCACTTTTGTAACAACCGTTCACTGTTCACCGTTCACAATTCACTGAGAACCTGTTCGTCGAAACGACGGCACCCTACAACTATTGATGCAGTAGTGACTGCATCCTACGACTGATTAATTAACCACAACCTCACTCCACTCACCTCACTCACGTTACTCACTCTTAATAACATTGTACAATGGCTACGACTTACTAGCTTTTAGCAGTTTTTAACAATTTCGACAATTAGTTTTTTAAATGTTGTTTTGGCTTGGTTGGTAGTCGCTATTACCTCTTCGTGTGAAAGCGCTGTGCCGTCATGCGAACTTGCAGCATTAGAAATACAGCTTATGCCAAGTACATTCAGTTTACAGTAGTTTGCAACTATTGCCTCCGGCACGGTTGACATACCTATGGCATCTGCACCTAAAAGCCGTGCCATTCTAATCTCTGCCGGAGTTTCATAACTCGGTCCTGTATTGGCTAGATAAACGCCCTTTTGTAGTTTTATGCCCAAACTCTCGCCGCAGGTTTCTGCCAGTTTTATAAGATTTTTTTTGTAAATCTCTGTCATATCAGGAAAACGTTCGCCCAGTGTGTCATCATTTGTGCCGATAAGCGGATTTGTGCCCATAAGATTTATGTGATCTGTTATAATCATTAAGTCAGAAGGCTTAAAACTTTCGTTCACAGCACCGGCAGCGTTTGTCAGAATAAGTGTTTTTACACCTAACGCTTTCATTACTTTGACAGGATAAGTTATTTCAGCCATTGTATGACCTTCATAAAAATGGTTTCTACCCTGCATCATCACTACTTTTTTACCGTTAATATCAGCAAAAACAAGTCTGCCTTTATGTCCTTTTACCGTGGATTTTATGAAGTTTGGTATTTCAGAATATGATACCGCAATATCGCAATACTCATCTGCCAGTTCTCCCAGCCCTGAGCCTAGAATTATTCCTATTTCCGGTACAAAATTCCCTATTTCCCCTTTTAAAAATTCTACTGTTTTTTGCATATAACCCCCCTAATCCCTGTTTAGACACAAAACAACCCGTAAATATTTACGGGTTGTTTAAAAAAAACTTATTAACCGACAAGTCTGTTGTCGTCTGCTTCTGATGCTTTTACCATAATTGCATGTTCTACAGGATTTTCTTTTTTGTATGCGCCATCGTAATTTTCTTCAAAAGCAAAGTCTTCGCGTGCTTTTTTGGCTTGATTTTCATCAACTAATTTTTTAGCAAGTTCTGCTATCTCATATACTAATTGATATCTGTTTTCTGTATTTTCGTTTAAGTCCCATGCAACTCTTATTATTTGATCCATTTTTGTTCCTCTTTTTCTTTGCTATTTTATAATAATATACAAAAAATATTTTGGCAAGTGGTAAAAATCATTTATTCTGTGTATAATAGATTGTATGAAGAAATTCAGTGAAATACATGCATATGTTTGGGTTGAATTTGCAATATGGTTTATACTGGTGTGTATATTAATTGCCGGAGTAAGAATTTACAGGTATAACCATTTAAAGGAATTTAAGACTTACCAGATATTTATGCCTGATGTTGACGGGTTGATTGTCGGTTCACCTGTTAAATTCATGGGGGTTCAGATTGGTTATATAAATAAGATTAATATTGTGGCTAATGAAGTTTATGTAAAGTTTATTGTTACAGAAAAAGGCATGCAGATACCACAGGGGGCGATTGCGACAGTTGAATTCAGCGGACTTGGTGGGTCAAAGTCTTTAGAAATTTATCCGCCTGATGAAGAAAGTCTGGCATCTAAAAAACTTATTGTGGTAAATAGTCCGAAAAGACTTCACGATTCTCTGGGCTTGTTGAACGATATGTTTGATAAAATTGACTCCATTGCATCCAGATTATCTTATTTTGCGCGTGAGGCAGGACTTGACAAAAAAGAAAATGTGCCGACAATTAATGTTGAAGATATAAGAAAAAATGTTACTAATGCTGACAGATATGTGGAAGATTTAAAAAATGAAAAAGAAAAAATAAATAAAAAGATGAAGGAGTGGACAAATGAACAGTAAAAAAGTAAGAATAATAGATACTCCTGTAGTATGTCAGAATCTATGCACCATGCGGGATAAAAATACTGACAGTCAGGGGGTTAGAATCGCTACAAGAAAAATTACAAGATGTCTTTTGTATGAGGCATCAAAAAATTTGCCGATGGTAGATACGGACGTTACAACTCCTTTAACAACTTTCACTACAAAAACTATTGATCCTGACATAAATCTGATTATTTCACCGATTTTGCGTGCAGGATTAATTTTTACTGATGAGGCAATTGATATTTTGCCGCAGGCATGTATAAGACATATAGGTATGTACCGTGATGAAAAAACTTTAAAACCGGTGTGGTATTACAACAAAGTGCCTATGGAGGCTCCAAATCCTGAAAAATTCTATATTTATATTACAGATCCGATGCTTGCGACCGGAAATTCTTTGATAGAAGCTATTAAACTTTATGCGGACAAAGGTATTCCGATTGATAATATTAAAGTTATTTGTATTATAGCAGCACCACAGGGCATTGAAAATATTCAGAAACATTATCCAGATATTGAGATAATAACTGCAGCAGTAGATGACCATTTGAATGAAAAAGGTTATATTGTGCCGGGCATGGGCGATGCCGGCGACAGAATCTTTAACACTTAAAATTATGTGCTAAAGTTGTATAGTTCTTAATATGAGATAATATCTGTAATTTCCCCAGTAAATTACCATTGAGACAAAATTGTTTTCTAAATCGGTCATCTCGAGGAATGTTTGCGGGGCGGGTTTACGCTTTGAACTTGGAAATACTTTGCCCACAAAATTCAGAGTGTTAATGTGAAATTTTTGTGTGAAAGTGAGTTTAGGCTTTGGAATGTTTTCGTCATAAAACATTTCCGGTGTAAGATCTCTGTTGTATGCAGGAATTATGTATTTAACTTTTCCGGCGACTTTAAACAAAATATACCAGTTGTCATCCTGTTTTCTTGGCGTCAGAAGATAATACCCCGGTTCAATGGTAATTGTTTTAAAATACAGCGGGGCAGTGAGTCTCAAAAGCGGGTAAGGCGACCATGAAGACCTTTCAGTTTCAAAATATTCCCCGGGGTCAACATCGTGGATATAACTGAAATCAGGTACAGGTAATTCTCTGTAAATCTGTTCATAATCAACTTCTTCCGCAATTGACGGGGCTGTTAAAAATAATATTAGTAATATCGCTGTAATTATTTTTTTCATATTTATAATTTTAATCATATATTTTAAAAAATCAATTGAAACCAGTTGATTTTTGCAAAATATCCATTAAATGATTGATGTTAAGCCTCGTAAATTATTCTATTGTATTAGTGGGAAACCAGACTTTTTAAAAAAGGGATAACTAGTTATATATGGAAAACCTTACATCAGGTGCAGAATTATATGCACAGTACAATTGGTATAAGAATACTTTTCCGCCGGTAATACAGAAGGCGGCGGATGAATTTTTTCTGCCCGGGTTTCAGTTAGGATTAATGGGAATAAGTAAAAATATTAATCCGCTGATGGACAAAGATTCTTATTTTGTTACCAAAGTGCGTATAGACAAACAGCATGACCTGTTTTTTAGAAGTTCCCAGCGCGCGGTTGCGATTATTTTAGACAGAGCACTCGGCAAAGCCCCGAAAAGATTCGATTTGAACCGTATGACGGATCTGGAAGCAAAAGTTATTACGGCGTTTAATGACTTTCTGTTTTCTTTTGTCGTTAAATTTATATCACCGCCGCCGCCAACATTAAAGCGTACAAATTTTGATGTAATTCATCTGACGTTTTTTATAAAAGATCTGGATGATAATACTGTGGCAAGATTTATAGTTTCACTGCCGGATGTTCTGATGAATCCGGATACTGTAAAAGAATCTACAAAACCGTTCAATTATGATGACTTTCAGCAAAGCACACTTGATGCCGACATTAAAATCGGCACAACAAAATTTTCGCTGATAGACTTAAAACAACTTGAAGTTGATGATATTGTTGTGTTCGATGACAGTGATCTTAATAAAATGGAATTGCATATAAAAGATTACACAAAAGAAATTAAACTGAATCCGAATTTAGCTTTGGTAATGCCTGTAGAAAATGAGGGAGAAGAAGAGATGGCTAACAATAAAGGCAATGTAAACCTGTGGGATACAATAGAAGTTGAAATGACAGCACATTTTGACGCTGTTAAAATTACACTCGGTGAATTGAAAAAGATTGAAAATAACATGGTTGTGGATTTGACTTCAATTTATGATAACAAAGTTACCTTAACCGTAGAAGACAAACCTATTGCACGTGGTGAACTTGTTATTGTAAACGACCGCTATGGTGTTAAAGTAGATGAAGTGCTTGCAAACGCTCCGAAAAAGCCTGCAGCACAAGCAGCAGCCCCGCAGGAAGAGGAAGAAGTTCCGGGTATGCCTGACGCTCCGGGAGAAGAAGAAAGCAGTTCACCTGCTGCACCTCAGGCTCAAGGCGGCGGCGAAGAAGATGAATTCGATTACAGTGATTTTGAACTTGAAGATGATATTTAATAGAGAGGGGATTAAGAATGGGCGGATACTTAGGACATTTTGTTGTATATACAATCGCTATGGTAGGCATAATCTATGCCGCACTTCTGGTGTATAAAAAGTTTTCAACAGGCTGCGGATTTGGGGCAAAGTCTGATTTTCTTAAGGTCGAGGATTCTATCAGTCTTTCTCCGAGAAAAAATTTATATGTGATTAAAGCAGGCAATGAAAAATTTCTTATTGCATCTGATATAGACAGAACTTCTTTAATCGCAAAACTGGGCGCAGCAGAATCTGCTGCAGTGGAAGAAACAACAGAAATTAAGCACGAAAGAAAACCGAGTGTTGATGATTTGCCGACAATCGTTCATTTCCAAAAGAACAAAAATTCTTCTGTTATAAGAAGAATGGTCAGCGGCGTAAAAACAAATGAAATTGATATAGTTGAATAAATGGGATAAATAAAAAATGGATAATTTAGTAACTAATTTAAATCCTGTATTACAAATGCTTATAGTCATGACGGTATTTTCACTATTGCCGTTTGTATTTTGTTGTATGACAAGTTTTTTGAGATTTGTAATAGTATTTTCAATGCTTAAAACAGCAATGGGTACCCAACAGGTGCCTCCTGCAATTGTAATAATCGGACTTGCTATGATTTTGACGTTCTATACTATGGGCTCAACATTTCAAAAAATGTATGAAATGGGGTCAGTTCCGTATAATAAAAATCAGAATATTGTTATGGCAATAGAAGAGGGGTCAAAACCTTTAAAAGAGTTTATGATGAAACAGACAAGAGAGACAGATCTCGCGTTTTTTGTTGAACTTCAAAAAAAGGAACCGCCTAAAACTCCTGATGAAATAACAATCTGGCAGGTTGCACCGGCATATATTATGAGTGAACTTAAAACAGCATTTGAAATAGGATTCATAATATTTGTACCGTTTATTGTTTTAGACCTTGTTGTTGCAAATATTTTGCTTGCACTGGGGATGTTTATGTTATCTCCGACGATTATTTCATTGCCGTTCAAACTGCTGATATTTATTGCGGTTGACGGCTGGGCTCTGATTGTGCAGGGATTGGTTACAAGTTACAATTAATAAGATGAGAGGGCAAATTTATGGAAGCTTTAGTTGAATATCTTGCAAGAGGATTTTTGATAATGTTAACAATATCAATGCCCTGTGTACTTGTAGCTGCGGCTATAGGTCTTGTTGTAGGTATTTTGCAGGCGGTTACACAGGTTCAAGAACAAACAATTGCAGCTGCTCCAAAAATCCTCGGGGTGTTTCTTGTAATTGTAATCGGCGGAATGGGATTTATTAACCTGTTGAAGGGATTTTTTGTCGAAGGTATGGCAATAGCTTTTAATTTTGTGTCAAAAAGTGACAATTATGTACTTGCGGCAGATTATTACAAATACACAACTCCGTTTGAGGGTGAAATGGTAGATAAATTCAAAAACCAGCCGACAATGAATGATATTATGAAAAATCCGGGCAAGGTTCCATTCATAGACAATCAGCAGAAGATGAAATATCTGCCGGCGCCTCGTACTCCGATGCCAAAACCTGATTTTGTAGAGACAAACACAATACTTGGACGATAGGAGAGGGTGAATGGAATGGCTTTTCGATGATTTAATGAAAATGTTTCCGATGCTGAATGCATATCTGGCAGCGGGAATATTCGTGTTTGCTAGGCTTATCGGGTTTGTCAGACTTGCGCCTGTGTTTAACAGAAAAGAAATTCCGACACTTGTGAAAGTTCCGCTTGTTTTGCTGTTAACAATAATTTTAACGCCGATGTTAAAGCCTGATGTGCATGTTATTCAGGAGTCTTTTTTACTTTCTATTATATTGAATATAGTTGTTGGAGCGCTGATTGGATACACAGCCCAGTTGATTTTGCTGGCAGTAGATGCAGGGGCGGATATGATTAATATGCAGATGGGCTTGTCTTCTGCAATGGTGCTTGATCCAACGACATCAGCGCAGGTGTCTCTGGTCGGGAAAATATTTTCATTAATGGGTGTTTTGATTTTTATTGAACTCGGCGGAATTTACTGGTTGATTCGTGCATTAATGAGAAGTTTTACGATTTTCCCTATTGCAGCAACAAGTATTCCGCTGGATCAGATTGTGAATATGGATTATATCATTGAACTTTCTTCAAATGTTTTGTATATGGGGCTGCAAATAGCGTCGCCTATATTGCTTGCGACTCTCGGACAGGATATAATTCTCGGGGTAATTTCTAAAACAGCGCCGCAGGTTAACGTTTTCCAGTTGAGTTTCTTATTCAAACCTGTTGTAGGTGCAGCTATACTTGTATGGATTATGCCAATGCTAATAAACGTGATTAATGATTACTTCTTATCCTTTGCAAATATATTTTAGGGTAGGGTTGACATAGTGTATCTTGTATGATACACACCTTAGTAAAGGTGTAACGATGAAAAATAAATTCCCTGAGTACAATACTGTAGAATATCTAAAAAATGACGTTGAACTACAAAAAGAATATATTAATGAGTTATTGAATGATTATTTGAATGACAATAATGTTGATGCATTTTTATCTGCATTGAAACCATTAATAAAATTGCATGGGTCGATTAGTGAATTCGCTGAAAAAACAGGTATAAACCGGACATATTTCTATAAACTGTTTAAAAAACAGGTAAAACCAGAATTGCCAACAATTGTTTTGATTATTAAAAATTTAGGATTTGATATTGAGTTTAACTTACATTTAGCGAAAAAATAATCTATTTTATTTTTATATTATTTATGCGGCAGAATGAGCGCAAAACTTGTTTTGCTTTTTCAATTTCTTTATGTACATATTTATTTTTAGTTTCTTTGACAACTGCCGATGCTTTTTCAAAAAGTTTTGAGGCAGCGGTCAGATATTCAGCCTGCTGCGGTGATTTTATCAATCCTATTTCCTGATAATATTTGCCGTAAAGCATCAGGATTCGTGAGGTCAAATCATCCATATGATATCTCTGGGCAAGCACTAATGCGCTTTCTATATTCATTTTCGCGGCTTCATAATCCGATAATGTTATGAATGCTTTTGCGATAACCGTTTTTAAAAGTGTTGCAAAGAAATAGTTATTTATTTTCGGGCTCTGCGCAACTTCTAATGCCTGTGATGCAATATCAAGCGATGTTTGCGCACCATCCGTAATCAGTGCTGTGTCTGCTATCAAATACCAGGTGAGAAGAGCTCCTATTGCCATTTTCTCTTTCGCAAAATATGTTATCTGTTCGTTATAAATCTCCATTGCATGTTTTGATTGTTCTTTGTCTTTGAAGACTTTACCGAGCAGAGTTTTCAGGATATTTTTGGTGAAATTATCCCCGTGATTGTTCGCATAAGTTACAACCTGAAATAAATCTTCCTGCATGCCGTCATAATTTTTTATGAAGAAGTTGTTGACAATATTGATTAAATTCCAGCGTAAAACAGCATCTTGATCCATGCTGTCATCTTTGTGGTTTTTCATAACTTCTTCAAGGATTTTTTTAGAAGTTTTTATATCGCCTTTCATTGTGTTTGCGAATGCTAGCGTTAATTTGCAGTTGCAGATAAACAATTCATCTTCTAACTTGTGACGGTCAATTATATCAAATAAAATAGTAAGAATTTCAAATGAGCGGTCATCTCCCTGCATTACAAGCGCGTTTGCAAGTACAAGATATGTTTTCAGCCAGCTTTCGTAAACAAGTTCTACAGGAATATCGCGGCGTCTGTATTTTTTACTTAATACGTTATCAAATACAGGCATTATTTCTGTGTCTACAAGATTGACTATCTGACCGCAGTTTCCGATGCTCAACAGCGCATTCAGTTTAGTTGATTTTATAAGCGCAATTTCCAGTGTTTTGTCAGGACTTGTTTTATCAAGTACTGAATCTACACATTCAACTTCGCCGAAATAATTTCCTGTTATGCGGCAGCAGTGCGAAAGGTATGAGAGTAACTCAATTTCTTTCGGTGTGTTGCCTACAGATTGCGCGTTTGAAATTGCATCCGGCAGATATTCCATTGCTTCCTGCGGAGTTGCATCAGAGAGAAGTTTTCCCAGTCTTTCTGCAATATTGAATCTTATATGCAGAGTTTCGCTGTCATCGAGTTCATTAATCAATGCCAGACACTGCTTTTGCGATATTGCATATAAATTTACATCGCCTGCATATGCTGCCAACCTTGTATTTCGCGTCCAGATATCCAGTGCAAGACGCGGATTTTTAAGATTCTGCGCAATAATTGCAGGTATTGCATTGGAATTCATTATAAAATCTTTTATCGCATCAAAAACTTTTTCATTAATCCCTTCAAAGCTGTCTGTGTTTTTTGAAGTCTTTATTATTGTTTCCCAAAGAGTAAGACTTTTAAATTCATAGAAAATATCATTCAATGGTGAGATAAAACTCATTTGTTCAAGGTATGCAAGAATATCAGCAAATTTTTCGCTATCAAGATCAAATATTTCTTTTATTAGATTTATATTGATTTTGTCACCGATAATGGCTGAACCCACCAGTATTTTGTGCGCAATAGGGTTAAGCAGTTTTAAAATTTCCAGTCTATATGTCAGAATATCTGAAAAATTATCCGGAATATGGAAGGGTTTGTCTGCAATCTGGCAGTCAAATCTCAGGCAGAGAGTTTGTTCAATAAATGACGGGTTGCCGTGGCTTTTTTCGAGCAATTCACTCATCTCAGACGGATTGAGTGCCAGAAAATCTTCCCAGTTTTCTTTTTTCTGGGAAACTACCTGATTAACCTGTGACGGCTCAAGCGGTGCTATTGCAAAGTCCATATAAGGATTGTCAGGAAATGCAAAATAACCTTTTGCTGATTTTTGTTCATTATAAACAAGCAGCAGTTTCAGGTTTTCGTATATTGAATCCCGTTGAATTAATTTTGACAGAAATTCATATGAAAATCCGTCAATAAAATCAAAGTTATCAAGAGTTATGACGTATTTTCTGCCTTCCAGAATGTTTTCAAATAGTTTGAAAAGCAGGTCATAATTCTTAGCTTTAGCTTTGAACAAATCTTCAAATGTTCCCAATTTTGTCGGATAGAGAAAATTCATCAACAATTCTGTTTCATGTGAGGTGAGAAAAGGAAATTCATTGTTAAAGAATTTGCAAAAATCTTTTCTGAATTGCGGATTGTCAATGCAAAAATTTGGAAGATTAAAAATATTGAGTAGAATATCCTGAATCACTCCGCCCGGTGTTAATTGTGTTATTTGAGTACATTTCCCGTAAATCCACGAAAACTCTTCCTGTCTCAACTCATCCATTAGAGTTTTTAATACAACAGTTTTGCCGGAGCCTTTTTCACCGCTTATTGAAAATATTTTTTTATCATCGGAAAGTATTCCTCTTTCAAGCAGATTTTTTGCTGTTAATTGCGGCACAACCTGCGGCGGAATTTCAAAGGTATTTGCATTAAGCTGTTGTTCTTCTTTTGTCTCAAACGGGAATCCGCATTTACGGCATTTTTCAGCATCAAGGAAGTTGACGCTGTTGCAGTGTTTGCAAATTTTCAGAATGTCCTGCCCGCAGGTCTTGCAGGTCAGGTCAAGAACTGAATTTATGGTATTGCAATTAGGACAGACAAGACCTGTTCTTGATTTGCAGTACGGACATTTTAGGGAATCGTCCGGAATAATTTTTTTACATATCGGGCATTTCATTTTAGTTTAAATCCTGATTTTCATTAAAAGTTTGTTTGATTTTTTCAAGAAGGCGGAACAGTCTTTTAGAGACTTCTGATTGCGAAATATCCATTTCTTGAGCGATTTCTTTTTGTGTCATGCCATCTTCATAGCGCAGTTTGTATAAATGCAAATATTTTTTATCCGGCTCTTCTTTATCAATATTTTTCAAACTATGGATTACATGCCTGAGTATTTCACTTTTAATAGCTTCGTCTTCCGGATTGTTGTCTACCGGCATGGTGTTGTAGTGTATGATGACTTCAGAATAATCAGTATTATCTTCGCTGATTTTTTCCAGAGAAACTTCTTTTGTCGGGATATATCCTTCTCTGGTGCGGCGCAGTCTGCCGGAATCCTTAAGGACATTTAGTATTGCCGTTGAGGCAATTCTTTTTACATATATTGCCAGTGTATCTTCTGAGTTTACAGTTTTGGCAATAAGAAAACAGCGTTTGTAAGTTTCGTTGAAGAAATCATCGTATAAATCTTCATTGTTTACAAATTTTTTATCATTTTTAATTAATTTTGCTATAAGCTCTAGTTTCTCTTGAGTTAACTCTTCCACGTCAAAAATATCCTTTTTTGACATTATAGCATATTTACAAATTTATTGTAAGTGTTAAGTTAAAATCAGGTGTTTTTATCTCGCCAGCCGGCGGTTTTACTACGTTTAGGGTAGTTTTAACAGATTGTAACACAATGTTATCAATTTGTTTTGAACCGCTGCTTGTGGCAACTGTTGCATTTTGTACCGCGCCGTTATTGCTTATTTTCAGATTTATTTTTACAACATTAGAATAAGCATATTCGGTAGCAAGTAAAAGGTCGCTTGACAGACTCAATTTTATGCTTTTGCCTGCTGATTGCAGATATGATTTTATATTCGGACTGTATGAAAGATAGTCAGGAACCTGCCATTGGATTTTTTTGACGGTTAAATAGGATTCCGGATTAATCGGCGGTTTTGTTTGCTGTGCGACTGTTTCTTTGATTACATCCTGTTTTATTTCTGCCGGCGGTTTTTTATCAAGTTCAGGAACATCAGCAGAAACATTTGAATTTTCATCAATCAAAGGTGTGGAACCGGCAGATGGTGCGGAAGGGATTGATGTAGCAGCTGCATCAGGCGCCGGCGGAACTTCTTGTGCAGGAGTAGATGCTGTTTCAAGCGGAGTTGAGATATCATTATTGTTAAGCGTATTAATTTCTTCGACTGATTTATTGTTTAATACACTGACTCCTGCAATACCTGCCCCGAGAACAACTACACACACCGCGGCGGCAATTAATGCTTTTTTGCTGTTTTCATTTTGTAATAGACTGCTGATTGAAGGGTTATCACCGAGATTAAGTTCATCTTTTAGAGTTTTTATATTATCAAAAACTTTTCTTGCAGTATAAAGTATGCCGAGTTTTTCTTCGGTATCTTCAGAAACTTTTATTTTCTGTGATTTTTTCATATATTTTGACGGGTCAAAACTGGATTTGTAACGCGGTTTTGGCATATCGTCAATACTTTCATCTGTAATATCTTCAGAACTTTGCGGGGCATAGAGTGGTGTTTTTTCATTTTGAGCAGGAGTTTCAAATGCACTGTCGTCATTTAACAGTGAATCTATTTTGGCAAACACATCTGTATTTGAACTGTAGTGTTTTGTTTCACCTGAATATTCCTGATTCGTTTCAGCCTGCGGTGTTTCTACTTGTTCAGTTTCATCTGCTGATTCTGAAAGTAGTTCTTCGTTTTCTACAGGCAATTCTTCAGAATAAGAGTCTGTTTCTGTTGTTTCTGCCGGCATTTCTTCTTCCTGATGAAATTCAGAAATTCCGTCATTATCAGTATCTTCGGCTTCAAAAGTTAAATCTTCTGATGCGGTTTCTGAAACATTTTCTAAAATATTTTCAGAATCATAGTCATCTGTGATGTCAGTTTCTTCAGACTGATTATTTTCGTCTAAAGAGTAGTCAAAGGTGTCATCCTCATTATTATCATTAAATTCAATTTCGTTATCTTCTTCAGGCATATTAAACGCATCCGGATTATCTGATAAATCCTGTTCATTTGTATTTTCAACAATTTCAGGTTCAAAGGACAAATCAGTTTCTGAAAAATTAATTTCCGGCTGCTCAGGGACAGAAAAATCAGTCTCCGGCATGACGTCATTTGTATCGTCAAATGTAATATCCGGTGTTATATTTTCAAAAGAAGGTGTGTTGTCATCTTCAACAATTTCCGGTTCTTCTTTTAGAATATTATCATTTTCCGGCATGCTTAAATCAGTCTGCATAATATTATCATTCACAGCAGGTTCATCAAGAGTAAGGTCAACTTCTTCGTCAAACAGATTCATAGAATCAAAATCTCTGTCAAAGCTGTTTATTTCCTGTTGTTCATTGTTTTCAGGCGGAGTAAGAGGAACATCTATATTTTCCTCAAATACATTTGATGTATCGGTTGAGTTATCATTGAATACATTATCAATTTCATTTTTTTGAATTTTTTCAATTTCTTCTTTATCCAGAGAAATCAAATCTTCGATTGAAGGTATTTCATCGATATTTAACCCTTCTTCAAGATTAGGAAGAGTGAAATCTTCTTCATTGTTAATATTCGTTGATAAGTTATCATTATTCTGCATTTCCGGTTCCTTTTTTCTCTTTCTTAATCCGCATTAATTTTGGTCATGCTCTTCTGTTGAGTCTTCTCCATCTATATCATTATACATTTCGGAAGAAATTACATCCTCCGTTTGAGATAGATTTTCTGAATTTTGTGTATTTTCTGAACTGTAGAATTCATCATAAGTTTTAAAACCGCCGAATTCTTCAAATTCATCAAAGTCTATAACTGCAGGTTCTTCCTCACCGGCAGACACTGTATCCGGTTCATCCTCATTTTTTTGTTCTTCGTCATCTTCAAGTTCATATTCAGTTGCCGCGTGGTGTGAAATAAGTTCAAAATTTTCAAATTCAATAAATTTATTTCTCAATTCAGGACTTTTGCTCAGAACTTTCAGTAATATTTTTTTGTCTAGATCTGTAATGTCATTGTCAATAAAATCAATAATGCTTTCCTCAAAATTCAACAAATCTTGTTCGGTTAAATCTGTTTTTGTGGATTTGACTGATGCATCAAGGAAACTGCCGAGTTTATCTACAGGGGTTAATTTATCTTTAGTTATAAAATAGTAATCTTTGTTTTGTTTGTTTTTATCAATGGCAGAAGGTTCAAAAAAGCCCAGAAATTTCACATAAGAAATATCTTCAGCCAGTTGAAAAACAAAATAGATATCAGGCAGAATGTTTAAATCAAAATGTGATTTCGGAATGAAAATGTATTTTTCATCAAAAACCATTCTTACATCAATGTGAGTACCCGGCAGAATAATATCTGCGAGGTCAAGTTCTTCCAGAACTTTTTTTATATTATGCATATTATCAACAGGAGAAATGGCGAATCCTTCGCTTGTCAGGTATTTACAGGCAAGTTCCGCGCCTAACACATTTGTATAAATTCGATTCTGCAAATCTTTGTCTGCAAAAAATCGTGCGACAGCGCTTGCTTCCTGTTTGTCTTTTTCTTCTATATAAATAAGTGTACTTTGTTCCTGATTCATATTAAAAAATTCTCCTTACTAATATAGATGACACGGGAATAAAAAATATTCCAAAATGATGTAAATTTTTGTTACAATTGTTGAAAATAAAATGCATTTTAGTCAAAATAATTGTATCAGTCGTTTTATATAATTTGATTTAATTGGTGTAGAAAATAGGAGGTCATCTATGTTAAATTCTGTGTCAGGTGTAAGTTTTCGCGGTAATCCGATTCTGGAACGTGAAGGAAAATTTACGCAAACTCAACAACCACAGGCAAAAACTCCTGAAATGCCTGCTGATAGTTTAGAAAAACCTAAGAAAAAAAATAAGGGGTTAAAAGCTGCATTGTGGACAGTAGGTGTTCTCGCAGCAGCCGCAATAGGGTTAGGTGTTGCTGTTAAAAAAGGTAAATTGAATACATTAGAAGCTCCGGAAGGATTACTCGCTCATACTCAAAACTTCTTTGCAAAAGCAGGTAAATATGTTGCTGATGCTTATGATAGTGTTGTAGCATGGGGTGCTAATTTGATTAATAGATTCCGCAGCAAATAACTCTGATAACGGGCAATTGTCCGCATAAAGAATTTAAACAGTTGATATACTGCTTATGATATAATGAAACAAAAAGGGGCGCCAGCCGCAGGCTGGCGCCCCTTTTCTCACAAAAATCAATTGTCTAGAAAATCCGCCAGAATAATATTACTTACAAGTATTCCGGCATCAGACAATTTGTAATACCCGTTTTCTTTTTTAATGTGTCTGCTGGCGAGATATTTTGCCAAAATATCTGCATATTTTTTTTCAAAATTTATATCGAATTTTTTATTTATATTTTCCACTGATATACCTGACATTTTTCTGAACCCCAGAAATATTTCTTCTTCGAGTTTTTCATCAGTTGTGACAGGATGTTCAAGCGCATGCCGGCATGGATTTGCAAAGTAATCTTTAAAATTCTCAGCGTTAGAGCAGCGTATGTTATCAATGTAACCGTGTGCCGCAACACCAAAACCGTAATAGGAGCTGTTGTCCCAGTAATTTAAATTGTGTTTGGAGTAAAAACCTTTTTGGGCAAAATTGCTTATTTCATAATGTTCAAATCTGTATTTTTTAAGAATTTCTATGGCTTTTAAATACATTTCTGCCTGCAAATCGCCATCCGGCAGATTGTCCGGCATGTGCGATGCAAAATAACATCCGGTATCAATTTTCAGACCATATAAAGAGATATGCTGAATTCTGAGTGATGCGGCAAGAAGAAGGTCTTTTTCAAAATCCTCTACAGATTGTTCCGGCAGACCGTATATCAAATCTAAACTTATATTGTCAAAAAAATGCCCTGCTGTACTAATTGCATTTATCGCCGCTTCAGATGAATGCCGACGTCCGATAATACGCAATTTTTCATCATCAAATGTCTGACATCCGAAACTTAATCTGTTAACACCTGTTTGTTTAAGTTCCGACAGATAATCCGCATGGATATTTTCAGGATTTAATTCAATAGTTATTTCTGTACTTGAAGAAATATTGAATAACTTAATCAGTTCATCTACTTCTGTTACCGTAAGTAATGACGGAGTTCCGCCGCCAAAGTACAGAGTTTTAATCTGTTCGTTTTTATAAAAGTGTTTAATTTCTTTTTTAAGTGCATCAAGATACTGCTCCTTCAGCCCCAAATCTGTATAAGATACAAACGAACAATAATTACATTTCTGCCTGCAAAAAGGAATGTGAATATAAACATTTTGTGCCATATGTTCATTATAACAAAAATAGTTAAGTAAAATTCAAGTTAATTTTTCTTAAAATTAATACTTAAGAATGTTTGAAATTTTTATAAAATAGAGTAAAATTACTTTATGAGTGTAGAAGAACAATTATATTCTGACATCCCGCCAACAAAGTTGCGAAACAGGGAAGAGACTTTTAAACCGGCAAAAACCAGTAAATTCTGGCTTGGAGTTGCGAGTTTCTTTTTCTTTAACATGCTGCAAAACAGATTTCATGCTTTCATATATACAGGCATGGAACAGTTTAGTGCCGAAGATGAAAATATTCCGACCATAATATTTGCTCCGCATTGCAACTGGTGGGACGGCATTGTTTTATACAACATTACTCACAGGATTTTTCATAAAGAAATTCGTTTGATGGTTGAAGAATTGAACAGATTTCCCCTTCTTCGCCGCGGTGGTGCATTTAGTGTCAATAAAAAATCGCCGCAGTCTGCAATGAAGGCGCTTACTTATTCTGTTGAAGTGCTAGGCAACACAAAAAATATATTAGGTATTTTTCCGCAGGGAATAATCAGACCGCCGCATTTTCGTCCTATTGAATTTCAAACAGGGCTTGCATATATCGCCAAAAATGCCGCTAAAAAATACGGCAAAGTTAACCTTATACCTGTTGGTCTGGAGTATACTTTCTTACGTGACAATCGACCTGAAGTTGTTGTAAAATTCGGAGATAAAATTACACTCGACAATCCTGATATCAATCGAAAAGAATTTACTGCTGTTTTAGAACATTCACTCACAAAGACTTGTGATGATTTGTATAATGAAATATCAAAAGGAGATTTTTCTAAATATCATATTCTTTTTAAACAGCATTTGAAATGGTACCGCCGGATAGAACAGCGTTTGAAACGTATTGATTTGCCGCCTGTTTCAGGTGTGTAAAAAAAACTTCTCTTTATATTTAAAGAGAAGTTATATTTGGCTAAGCATCATATCGTTTAAAGGATTTTTCAATATTCTTATCAATTACTGACTTAACACTATCGTATTCTGTAGTCAGTGAGGAGATTTCTGTATCAAGATTTTTCATCTTCAGGTCAAGTTCATCTTCTTTAGAGGTCAATCTTGCTTTCTGGTTGGAATATTTTGCCTCTGCCTGTGCGATAAGGCTGTCATCTGATTTTTCTTTTACAAAGGTATTTGTATTGTAGTTTTCCTGATAGTAATAAGCATCGTCACCGATTGAGGAAATGAACATCATACCGTTTTTCAACATTTCCTGCAAGTATGACTGGTCTTTTACTTCGTTATTTTCTGTCCAGCCCATTAAGCATAACTGGTTGAACAAAGTATCGTAGAACAAACCTGATTTTGCATCTTCTTCAGTGATAGATGAACCTGCGTTGATTTTGTAAATATATGTAGGATCATCGGTTACAAGATTTGATTTGTCTTTGTGCCCTTTATTTGCACTGTAGTTAGGCTCAATAGCAAGTCTTTCCATATATTGAGCGTAGTAAGACAAGAATGCTTTGGCTATGTTGTTAAAGTTGATAGCACAACCACTCCAGAGTTTTCTTCTTGCTTTAACGCCGCCTTTCCAGAATGAGTAGTATGTCAAACCAACAAAGTTAGCTGCATCATTTTTCAATCTGTTTGTGAAAGTACCTATGCCATCTTTTTTGGCACGATAGTCTTGTGTACCTAAGGATTCAATATTGTGTGAGCCGGAATCACGGTGGTCACCTGAGTTTGCTGTAACCTGACTTGTATCAAATAATGCTTTTGTCATGTTGCGTGCATAGGCTAACGCGTTTGCGCTTATAGAATCAACATTTAATACGGTTGAAAATGCATCATACAATTCATCAATAAAACCGTCATCCCGAGTAAGTGAATCAGCCATTGCAACTGCAGCGTCTGCCGGATAGTGAGCTTCTTTTTGTTTTGCGATAGCAACATATTGTTCTTCATCGTTTAACAAATCTGCAACGTTAAAGGTATCCATTGTCTGCCCTTCAACAATGTTGCTAGAGGCAGTACCAATGTAGTGTACACCACCCGCTGTTTTAAGTACTCCTTCAGTAATACCCATTTTAGGATCAATGCTGACTTGAAGACCACCTAACGCCTCAATCAATCCTTCAAGGTCAGTTTCAACGTACTGAGTAGTAATCATGTCAGTGCTGCCGACACCGGCTGCCTGATTGTAAACGGTTGATAATATAGAATCTCTTGTCTTTTTAGAAATTACACCAGCCTGGAATAAGCCCTCAATAAAGGCATTACGCATATCTTCACTCGGTAGACCATTCAAGCCTTCCTGCGGAATACCTGCGGCTTTTGCGGCGGTGGCTATCGCAGAATCAACAACTACACGACCTTGCTGGTTGGTAATTAATGTTGGCAAATAATCGTTTAAGGCGGATGGTGTCATCAACAAATTGTAATTTAATGGATTTGACGTATCGCCTTTGCCATAAAAATCATAATACAATATCGTTTGATTTAACGAATTCTGGTATTCGTTGGATATCTCGTTCATTTCACGGGACAGCGCTATTTTCTGATGTGAAAGTCGCATTGACTGATATTCACAATCAGATTTTCTGGATGTTATGGTTAATAATCGCGCCTGTGATGCTGATAAGCCCATATTTTACCGGAATCCTTTCAAACATTATAACTTAGTAACTTGAGTATACATGTTATATTACGGATTTTTTTACTGAAATCTTTAAAAATTATACATTTTTGTTTAACAAATATTTACATAAAAATTATAATTTTTGTAAACAGAATTAAACAATCCGGCAATTTTAATAAAAAAAAATACTTTATATAAGTGTAGTGTAGTATTTAAAGGTAATGGAATAGTGTTTAGTCCTGTCGCATCAACAATATTTACATTTAGAAATATAGATAAGACCGAAAATGGTGAAATAGGCAGAGCTCCTGTTGCAATAGGGCAGGCTGTTGGCGTTCTGGGCGAAGTTTCAAAATATGATAATGCTGTTGCGCTCGGCGCTAAAAATATATTATCTGCATTTAGCGAACTTGCACAGGAAAACAAATTTATGAATTACGCCGGAAAATTTGCTAAATTTGCAAGCAATAACGTTAATCCTTTAATCGCTGCATCCGGCGGAGTTAAAGTATTAATGTCTGATGACAAGCAGTCAACAGCAATTACAGAAGCAACCGCATTAGCAACAATGTTCGGCGGAGAAGCTTTAGTTAAAAAGCATTATGACAATATAGCACAGTCAAAAAATGTGCAGGACTTGTTAAAACTTGCCGCTGATAAAAAATACGCAAAACCGATTGTAGAGTACTTTGCCAAACATAAATGGGGTGGAGCAACAGGCGCTATAGTCAAAGGATTGTTGTTCCTGTCTGCATCAATGGCATCTTATGAGGTCGGTAATAAAGTCGGCAGCAAAGTGGCAAAAGAAGTTAAAAATTATCAAGATGAAAAACAAAATCCTAAAACTATAGAAGATTTGGCTCAGGAAGCGCTTAAAGCTTTTGACAATCAAGAAAAAATTTCTCAAAAAATCAATCATGTAGCCTAAGGTATTTTATATAGCGCTGTGTTATAATATCAATATGAAAAAGATATTGCTTTTGTTAATTTTATTTTTTATTTCAAATCCGTGTTTTGCCATTAAAATCGGATTATTAGTTGGCACAGAAGATGTTTCTTTCGGCACCTCTGTCAAGGGAACCATAATTGATGCCAATACAAATCATTCAGTGTTTGAAACAGAAGCAATGAAAGGTTATGAACTTAAGCCTTACAATAATGTAATGGCAATTAAAATAAACGGGAAGTTTTATAAAATCAATTCTGATAACATAGTAATAAAACCTTTGTCTGCAGGCTATGTAAGCACAAAAAATAAATGGTATCGCGGTAATTTAATGATTCAAAACAAGGGCGGAAAACTTACTGTAATAAACAATTTAGGAATAGAAGAGTATTTGCAGGGTGTTGTGCCTGCAGAAATGCCTTCTGGCTGGGAATTGGAGGCGCATAAGGCACAGGCAGTTGCGGCAAGAAGTTATGCAGTGGCAAATTTGGGCAAACGCGCTAGTCTCGGGTTTGATTTAAAAGACACCCCCGAAGATCAGGCATATGGCGGTGCATCAGCCGAAACTTCAAGAACTAATAAAGCTGTTGAGGAGACAAAAGGTATTGTTTTGACATATGATATGAAAGTTATTACAGCCTACTATTCAGCATCTGCCGGCGGAAAAAGTGTTACTGCAAGTGATGTCTGGGGGGGGAATCTGCCGTATTTGCGCTCGGTGCCTTCTTTTGATGACGATGTAAAAAAGAACGGACACGGGGTCGGCATGTCTCAGCACGGGGCTAATAATCTTGCCAAACAAGGATATAACGCCTATCAAATTTTACAATATTTTTACAAAGATATTACCTTTGCACGTCTTAATCCGGAATACTGTAACTGGTAAATCCCTTGCAGTACGCGGCTTTTGGACGTACAAACCGCCCTATATCCTTTGTATATAAGGCTTGCAGAACAAAAAAATATCCAAAACCCCCTTGTCAAAACAAAATAAAGTGTTATAATGAATTTGTCGATTACAAATACGCATGCGGGAGAGAGAATGGTTTCTGTTTACCGTAAGCAAAAGGAAGAAGGAGGTTCGTAATGAACAAAGAAGAATTGGTAAAAGAAGTATCTAAAAAAGCAAAAGTTTCTCAAAAAGCTACTGCTGATGTTATTGTTGCAACTTTAGAAACAATTGAAAAAACACTGGCAAAAGGCGACAGAGTTACTTTAGTTGGATTCGGAACTTTTGAACCACGCAAAAGAGCTGCTAGAACAGGTCGTAACCCTCAAACAGGTGCTGCATTGAAAATTGCTGCAAAAACTGTTCCTGCATTCACTGCTGGTAAAAAATTCAAAGATGCTGTTAAATAGTATTATTTGAAAATTTGAATATTTAATAAAGGGCGCGATTGAATTTTCAATCGCGCCCTTTAAAATACGGTTATTGGCATATATTTGCAAGAAAAAGCTCCCGGTTATCCGGGAGCTTACTTCACATACTACCATCTAACCTTCTCTGGTCTTACCTTTTACTTATATGAGGAATCGATTATCTTCTTTTCCATATAAATCCTTTCTTATTGGGCGCTTTTGCTTGCCTGAACAGCGTTTAATATCAAGACCATTTTGTTAACTGCTTCTGCTATAGCATCTTCATCAGTGTTCCAGAAAGAGTTCATTTCAGAGTTGATTTTAGCTTTCAGAGGGGTTACTGCTTGAAGAGCTTCGTCACCTAATTCAGCGGCTTTTTCAACTAAAGCATTTACGATGTGTGAAACTTCTTTGTTACCGCCGTTGAACCAGAGTGATTTATCGTCATAAATTGTTTCGATAAGTCCGCCTTTGTCATCGTTTATGTAACCCGGAGCATAAGATGCATTCCAGTTATCAAATACGTCTAATACGTTGTCTTTATTAATTCTTTCAACTGCTTCGCGTAATTGTCTGTCTTTTGTGCCTACACCGTTTACAGCATCAAAGATTTTTTCTGTTATATCTCTAACTTCAGGAGCAACATGTTTTCCTGTAGTGGTGATTAAACTTTCAGAAGGGTCTGTGTTTTCCGGAGCGATTACCTGAACATCTCCTGCAGGTGCTTCCGCACCGTCTGCGCCGTCAGCCCCGTCTGCTCCGTCGGCACCATCTGCGCCATCAGCTCCGTCTGCACCATCGGCTCCATCGGCGCCGTCAGCGCCACCTTCGCCCTGTTCTGCTTCTGCAATGAGCAGTTGTAACATTTCAGGAATTAATACCTGTAATTCTTGTGCAATACCTGCAAGTGCTTCAACCTGATTATTAATCTGGTCTAATATTTGCGGGTTGTTTGCCATTTGTGCGCTCCAAACTGCTTTTTGAAGCTGGGTTTCGACTTCTGCTATTTTAGTTAATAATTGTTGAATCTGATTTTTTTGTTCTGAAGTAAGGGATTCATCTGCTAACAATCCTTGAAGTTGAGTTTTGTATGCTCCAAGGTTTTGAGTAGTATTGTTTGCAATAACACCTATTCTTGTTTTGCGACCGTCAATGTAGCCTTGAACAGTACTCATATCAACGCCGCCGTATTGCATTCCTGCACCTTGTACCGGATATGTTGATACCGGATATTGTACTCCACCCATTTGATAACCCGGTGCAAATCCTGTACAACCGCTGAACATATTACCTTGATTCATCCAGTTGTTCTGTAAGCGGTATGCCATATTTGCTGATACGTAACTCGGCATTGAGTTAAATTGTACCCGTCCGCCGTAATTTGACATCCAGGTGAATGGATAGCCTGCTGCATTGATTCTGAAGTTTAAACAATTGCAACTCATTGTTATTTCCCCTTAATTTATTCCCCGTATATATATAAAGTATTTATAGGTGAAAAAATTGCGCAAAGCCGCGTATAATCATGCAAAACGCCCTAAAATACAGCCTTTTAAAGCTTTACATTACTTAATAATTCGATAATGTTACTTTTTGAAATTGCAGGATTTATTTCTGTTATAGAGGTAATGCTGTCAGGGGAAACCTCTTCTTTAAATATTTTTTTAAGTAATTCAGGATTGTAATCATAAAGTATAGAGCCGTGCTGTAGAATATATCCTTCTTTTCTGAACTGGGCTGAACCGATGAGTTTTTTGCCTTTGTAACACAGATCTGCGCCGGTAGAGATGAGCATACAGTAGTCAAAATGAGTATTTGGAGGTTTTGCAGCCCCAAAATCTGTTTCAATATCAAGTTTTTTGAGGGCATCAATGAGAATTTGTGATATTTCTTTGTAAGATGCAGTGATATTATCGCCGTGTTTGAGATAACTTGCCGGACAAATAAAACTATATGTAATTTCATCGTCATGCAAAAGTGCGCGCCCGCCTGTGAGACGCCTTACCACATCAATGCCGAGATTGCATAGCAGTTCTTTATCAAGAAAATCATCTTTCTGGTTGCGTCCGAGAGAAATGCATGCCGGTTTCCAGCCGTAGAGTCTGAAAATTGGTTCTGATGACTGTTCTTCTATTGCAGAGTCCAGCAAATCGCTGTCAATCTGCATATTTTCCATACCTGTTTTCACTTCATACGGAATGAATTTCATTTATTTTTCCTGTTCCCGCTTGTTAAGGTCTGCCTCAAACTGTTTAAACACATCATTGCCGACAAATTGTTCCAGTGCAGCGCGTTTGGCATAAAAATCAGACTGAGCCTTCATTACCATATCAAGTGAAGTTCTGTAGTAAGCATCTGTTATGAGAATAATTTCGCGGGAACTGTTTTGAGATTTGTCATAGATTCTTTTGCGTTCCGCGGTCATTTCCTCAATCATTTTAAGCTTTTTGCGTGCTGTCATATAACTGTAATACAAGTCGACTGCTTTTTGTTGTAAATCTTCAATTTTTCTGACCAGAATAATCATATCAGCATCAGTTACTTTGGTATACTTATAGTTTAATGCTTTAGTATCCTGTGACATAATACCGAGAATGTTTCCGCCGACAATTGAACCTGTTGCCAGAACAGGATTACCCATACTTGCGCCAACAAGAGTTGACATGCTGGCAATTGTTGAGAGAACTTTTTTTACGGATTTCTCATTCGGTTTATCTTCTTCTGGATTTGCGAGTTTGTAGAGCGCAAAATTTATTGTATCACTTTGAGTTGCTGCCCCCTGCCACAGGAGGGATAAATCTCCGACCATTTCTTCTTCATCAAGCTGCAATTCCTGCGCAACTTCTTTTGATATCTGTTTGATGCTTAAATCAGCATAAGTAATTTCGTTTACATTGAATTTATCAGGGCTTTCGTCTTGTTTTGCAAAAACAGTATCAATATCAGGCATTTTTTTAGAGGCAGTATTTTCTGCTGTTTGTTTGGCTTCAACATATTCTTTCTCAGGGTCAGAGGACAATCCGACACGGTAAGCCGGCGGGCGTACTGAATTTATATCCTTGTATTCAAGTGCAAAGCAAGGGGATGACAGAGAAAGAATTAAGGAAAGAATAAAAATCTTCTTCATCATTTGTTTTCCTCCGTACCTTTAATCAGTGTTGTGTTGTAATTGTATTGATACAGATTCAGATTATCAACAACTTTTTTCCCTGCAAGCCTTTGAAGTTCAAGGTGATAACGTTTTGCATTTTCCATAAAGTAAAATTCTTCAATGCGCATGTTGTCGTAGAGTGCTGAAGATATTGTAATTTCAAGAATATCTTCATTTTCAAGCGCATTTGTATAATTTTTGTTGTATAGAAGCAGTCTTGAGCGTGTTTCTTTTAGCTGGGACAGATTACTCTTGTAATTGTAATAGGCTTCAATAATTTTATCCTGAAGATTCTCAACTAATCCGGCAAGTTCAATCAATTCAGTATCAGTCAGCGGAATTTCTGTCGGGATATTTTTTCGGTTAATAAAGTTTTGCGCAAGGCGTCCGGCAGAATATGCAGCGGATTGTGTCATATAATCGGCTCCCATAAGTGATGGCGCAAACGATGCTCCGGCAACTATTGCAGAAAGTGTTTTTGCCATCAGAGAAGAATGTATACGGCGCTGACTTTCCGGAGTTGAAAGTTTCTTTAGTGCAAAGCCTATAACCTGATTGTTTTCTACAGTACCTTTCCATAAGTTTTCAATGTCTTCAAGGTCTTTTTCTTTTTGAAGGTTTATCAGCTCCTGCATGACCTGTTCGTCAGACATCACGAGTGATTGTTTTTTATTAACCTTTACTTCAGGCAGTTTAATCTGAGGCTTTTCAACATCGCCGAGTCTGACTTCTGCCGGATAAGCCGGTGTCATAAATGCAATTAATAACAATATAGCTGCAATCTTCTTCATAATAAATTTATATCACAAGTAAATTTATAAATCCAATGATTGATTAAGTTATACATCTTTGGATTGTTCAATTGGGGCTGTAAAATCAATAAAATTAATATTGAAGAGAGGTTTTTTGTGGCTACAGAAGTAACAAATATTAAGACGATAAAAAAGGCAAAAGTCAAAAAGGTTAATGATTTTTGTCTTAAAGCAGATGCCTTGCGTAATGAAAATGCATACAAAGAGGCAGCGGCAAATTATCTTAATGCTATACTCATTGACCGTAATGATGCATATTCTTATTACGGACTTGGAGTTTGTTATAAAAATCTGAAAAATTACGCAAAAGCAATTAAATATCTTGAAAAAGCCACCGAACTTGACGAAGATTATTATGATGCATTTTTTGAAATGGGAGTATGCCACCAGTTAGAGGGTATACCGTGCGGCGCTATAAAAAGTTTTATCCGTGCGATTCAAATAAATCCTGAAAAACCGGAGGCAATTTTACAGCTTGGTGCTTCTCATGAATTATGCGAAGAATATGATTTGGCACTTATGGTTTATCAGAAACTCATTGAAAATTCGCCAGGATTTTTGAAGGCATATGAACACAAATCAACACTTCTGATGAAGTTGGAGAGATATCAGGAAGCCTCAAAAATCTTAAACGAACTTATTAAACTCAACCCCGAGTACTATCGTGCCTATGCAGGCATAGCAATTTGTTTTGACAAGCTGGGCAAAAAAAGTGATGCGCAAAGATATTACCGAAAATTTTTACTAATGAAACCGTTTTCTCATCAGGCTCAGTTTGTCAAAAACAGATTGTTGAAATTGAAATCTTTAAACAATAAGAAACAAAACTTAAGACTTGTTGACTAAATTTGGCAATTTTTTACCTGTTGAATTTTTTATATAAACAGGTAGAAGTGTTATGTATTATTATAATAAAGTAAGTAGTATAAAGCCGCGTAAAAGTATTGCGCCTGAAGAAAAGAAAAAGCCTGAACAACCTAAAGTTCAGTCAAAGTCTGATAAAGAAATTTCTCATGCCGCAAAATACATGATAGGCGCCACTGCACTGGCGGCAACCGTTGCTTTCGGCATTCTTCTGCGTAAAAAATTAAAAACACCTAAATTCAAACCAATCACAGAAGAATTACAGCGCCCGCTAAGACATGCAGAACATGCCAAACCAGTACCATATGAAACTCCACCTATGGAGCCTACCCCGCGTGCTAAATGGATTTACGATAAAACAGACAAAAAGTTGCATGCCACAAACCCAATTAATGAAGAAACAATAGAAAAAAATATATTTAAAAATGTCCACAACAATCCAAACGGCTGGTCAGCAGAAGATATGACCGCTTACTATACAAAACTTGAAAAAGATTCTGCCAGAGCCGCTTTAGAAGAACAACGCGCCGCAAGAATTCAACGTCACCGCGAAGTACTTTTCAAACCAGAAGACAAACACGTACCGGTTCAGGGCAAAAAATTTAATACGGAAGAATCACTTGCCGTAGGCTCATATCAGGACAATTACAGTTATAACAACGGCTTGCGTGACGGAGAAGTAATTCCTGAAAAAATAAAAGAAATTCGCATAATGGATAAAATTGCTGAAGAAGCTCCGCCGCTGGCTGATGATGCTGTTGTTTACCGCGGAATACGAACAAAAGTCTGGTATGACCATGATAAAAATTTACCAATTGCGGAAAAAATAAAAAAAGGTGCAATTATAGAAGATTCGTCTTATGTTTCGACGGCGAGAAAAGATTGCGATCTTATGTCATATTTTAACCCTATTGAAAATCCTGCAATAGGCTGTGAAGACAACCCTATTGGATATATGATGAGGATTAAACTGCCAAAAGGGTCAAAAGTTATTGACTGTGCACGCGGTGGAATTTACCCTGACGAAATTGTTTTGCCAAGAAATTCTAAAATAAGAATCAATGACATAGACGAAACAAATCGTATTCTTGACTGTGAATACCTTCTATCTTAAATAACTTTTAAGCTTTTCGATTTTTTCCAAACTATCGCTTTCAAAATATATTCTCAACAGCGGTTCTGTACCGCTCGGACGTACTAATATCCAGCTTGTGTTGTCATCAAAATACAGTTTGACTCCGTCTTTTGTGTCAATATGTTTTACTTTGAAGGTGCCTATTTCTTTTTTATTGCGGTATTCGTCGAGTATTGGCTTAATGTCTTCTGTGCTATGTAAATGTTTATCAATTCTGTCGTTAAAAAAATGACAGCCGACAAAGTCATATAAATCTTTTTGCAATTCACATAGCGGCTTGTTGTAATAAGCCATTGCCTCAAGGATAAGCAGATTTGCAAGAATACCGTCTTTTTCCGGTATATGCCCCTGAATACTTAACCCGCCGCTTTCTTCACCGCCGATTATCGGATTGAATTTGCGCATAGCTTCTCCAACATGTTTAAATCCAACAGCAGTTTCAATGACTTCTACTTTGAGTTTTTCGGCTGTTTTATTTAGCAAAAGGCTTGCACCTACTGTTTTTACAAGCGCTCCTTTGTAATTTTTATTATTTTTGAGATGCATAAGAAGAATGGCAATAATTTCATTCGGTGAAACATATTCACCTTTTTCGTTTATTACGCCGAATCTGTCGCTGTCACCGTCATTTGCAAATCCAACCGCATTGTCATATTCTTTAACCTTTGCGATTAATTCTTGCAAATACTTTGGCTTAGGCTCAGGCATGCCGCCGCCAAAATTCACGTCATGGAACATGTGAAGACTGTCAAACGGTATATTTTCTTCTTTTAAAATCTCATCAAAATACCCTATACTTGCAGCATAAAGCCCGTCAAAAATAATTTTGCTTTTCAATTTGCGTATGGCGTCAAAGTCTATGAGAGAGTGGATATGTTCAAAGTATGCCGGTTTAAAATCATATTCCGTGATTTTCCCTTCCGCAAATTTTTCTGGTTCTGCCCCGAGATTTGCAACGAGTTCATCTGTAATATCGCTTGTTGCAGGTCCTGCATAATCCGGTATGAATTTAATCCCCAGATATTCAGGCGGGTTGTGTGAGGCTGTAAACATAATCGCACAGGCATTTAAATATTTTGCGCTGTAAGCCAGAACAGGCGTCGGAATAATTTTGTCACTATAAAGAACTTCAAACCCTAATCCGCTTAAAATTTCGGCTGTTTGTGTTGAAAATTCTTTTGCCATATTACGCGGGTCATACCCGATAATAATTTTTTTTGATGCTCCAAAATTATCAAAAACGTATTTACCGATAGCTTTAGTGACTGTCGTTACATTTTCACTGTTAAAATCCTTGCCGACAACTGCTCTCCAGCCGTCTGTTCCAAATTTAATATTTGCCATAAAATCTCTCTTTCTGCTATAATAAATATAATAGCTAAAAAAGGAAGTGAGCGCAATGATGAATTTTGATGAAGTACACCACATAGCCTATCTTGGACCACACGGGTCTTTTTCAGAGATGGCGACTGACTGGTTTTGTGACAGATATCATATACATGCCGCGCCCGAACCTTTAACTACAATAAGGCAGGTCGTTGAATTTGTGGACAACAATCCCAATACCCTCGGAGTTTTGCCGGTAGAAAACTCTATTGAAGGCAGTGTTAGAGAATCTCTGGACAATCTAATGTTTACAAATAATCCGAATGTAAATATTTTGTCAGAATACATAATGCCTATACATCATTGTCTGCTTGCCAGAACAACTGAAATTTCCAGTATTACAAATATAATTTCGCATCCGCAGGCGCTTGCACAGTGTCAGAATTTTATTCATAATGAAATGCCATTCCATGTGAATATTATTGAAGCGACATCCACTGCAGAAGCCGCCAAATCTCTTGTAAATTACAACCTTACCTATGCAGCAATAGGCAGTAAAAAAACAGCCGACACATATTATTTGAATGTGTTGAAGGAAAATATTAACGATGACAAATCAAACAGAACACGATTTGTTTTGATAGGTGATTTTGAAACAGAACCGACAGAAGCGGACAGAACATCACTTGCTTTTTCTACAGAGAATAAACCCGGGGCATTGCTGGAAGTACTGAAAGTCTTTTTAGAAAATGATATAAATCTTTCATACATATCCTCCCGCCCTTCAAAACAAAAATTCGGGGACTATATATTTATCGTGAATTTTGACGGACATATTAAGACACCGGAGATATTCAAAGCAATAACTCAGGTGCGCGAAAAAACGGATTTTCTCAGATTTTTGGGTTCATATTCAAAGTGAATATGAGTCTACTCTCACTTTTCTTGCCAGTTTATTTTTATTAACAACATTTACATATTACAAATACCTGTAGAATGCCGCGGCAAGACTTTCTTAGACTTTTGCAAGTGTTTTTAACATTAACTTTACAAAAATTATGTAAATTTTTTGCCAAATTAATTTTTCGGCTGTAACTATTTCATGGTGCACTTCTTTGACTTTACAAAAAATAATATTGTAAAAAGATTGGCATGGAGTGTTAAAAATACGTTTCTTTTTTCCTGTTTTGGAATATGATTAAGATACAAATCTTGGGAGTAGGGGATTTGTTAGAAATAAAAATCAATCAATCTCCGGCTCGATATAGTAATACATCATTGGAACGATTAAATCAATTAAAAAATCGTTTAAAATGAGGATAGAAAAAATAGTTTTTTTATTTGGAGGTAGATGAGGTGTTAGAGCACGGTTACATACAAATTTACACAGGAGACGGCAAAGGAAAAACTACAGCATCTTTAGGGTTGGCTTTAAGAGCACTGGGACATGGCTGGAAAGTTCTTATTATCCAATTTACTAAAGGCGACAGCGCAACTTCTTACGGCGAGATAGTTTCTTCTTCTAAATTTTTGCCAAATCTTGATGTAGTTCAATTCGGTATGGATAGAGTATGCTATTCTCACAATGTTTGTATGGATGATTTTAAAGAAGCTAAAAGAGGCTGGGAATTCGCTAAACAAGCAATTAATTCAGGAAAGTACCAGCTTATTATTCTTGATGAAATCAATATCTGCACTGCAATGAATATGATTAAGGTCAGCGATGTAAAAGAAACTTTACTTCACAAACCGGAAAATCTGGAAATTGTATTAACAGGACGCTATGCTCACCCTGAATTAAAAGCCATGGCTCATCTGGTAACAGAAATGAAACCTATTAAACACTACTTTGATATGGGCGTAATGGCTAGACAAGGTATTGAATATTAAATACTCGTGTTTGTTTTTACAGCCTTGGGGAAGGGTTGTTATTATAAAAGATTTAATTTTTATATCAATGTAAATCCTTTTTGTTTCAGAAAATGAAATGCCGGACATCAATAAGATGTCCGTTTTTATATTGAATACAAATTAAAAAACATGCTGTTATACTTTTAAGGTGCAACAGCATGTTTCATATAAATATTTGTATTTTGTTAAATTAACATTTTTAAATATTAATTAAACAATCTGCAAATTAAATGTATTATAAACTCCGTTATGCGTAAAAAGTATAGCAGCTTATGCAATATAAGTATTTGCTATTTTACTTGTTATCGTAAATAATATATTTGTAATAATGAGTGGAAGAAACCGGGTTGATGATAAATTTTTAACGTATATGAAAACACGCAAAACGACACTCATTTAATGTAATAAAAATATTGAATATAAGGAGGTATAGACAGTATAATGAAAAAATTATTAGTATTACTGATGATTATAATGGCAGGAGGTAATTTAATTATGGCAGAAGACCTAAATCAACCATTTGCAAAAGGGGAACTTAATCCTTACAACAAATTTTTTACAGGAACAACACATCTTCAAATGCTCGTGACCAAAGATGATGTATGGAATTCTTCTATTGGCAATGTGACCTTTGATAAAGGCGCAAGAACAAACTGGCACAAACACTCAGGCGGTCAAATCCTTCTTGTAACGGCTGGCACAGGTCGTTATCAGGAAAAAGGTAAAGAAATTCAGATTCTTAAAAAAGGTGATGTTGTTAAAATTCCACCCAATGTAGAACACTGGCATGGCGCGGCTCCGGACAGTGAATTTGCACATATTTCAATAGAATCGAATTTGCCGGACAATCAAACAACATGGCTTGAGCCTGTGACTGATTTAGAATATAAGTAAGGCGGGGATTATGTTAAAAAAGATATTTACATTATTTTTAGTTACGCTGCTTTCACAAAACTTGGTTTTTGCAGCAGTAAAAAATGAGGATAAAAACATGACAAGAACAGATATTTGTAAAGAGAATTATAGAACTCTTTTTAAAGGCGAAGCGCTTACTAATGAAGGCAGCGATCCCGAAATGATGGCAATTTTGCAAAAATATATTTTCGGCGAAGTATTTACTGTCGGCAAACTTGATATAAAGACAAGAGAAATGATTACCGTAACTTCACTCGCTGTACAACAAACGCTGCCGCAATTAAAAGCACACTTAAATGCTGCATTAAAAGCCGGCGCAACTCCAATTGAACTAAGAGAGGCTATTTATCAACTCGCACCGTTTATCGGGTTCCCAAAAACATTGAATGCTCTGAATGTATTAAATGAGGTATTCAAAGAAAGAGGTATCACAACACCTTTAAAATCTACCGCTGCTGTCAACGAGGAAGAACGATACGCAAAAGGTATTGCAATACAAAATCCTCTGTATGGAGATGAAATAAAAGTAGCACTGGAAGGCTTGCCTGACGATATGGGGGCTGATGTTGCGAGATTTTTAACTGAAGTCTGCTTTGGCGATTTTTATACAAGAGAAGGGCTTGATTTAAAAACAAGAGAACTGTTAATGTTGAGTGCACTTGTAACAACCGGTAATAATGCCGCTACATTAAAAAGCCACATAAAAGGTAACTTGAAAGCCGGCAACTCACAGGAAACAATTACTGCAGCAATTATTCAATGCCTGCCATATGTGGGATTCCCTAATACAATCAGTGCACTCAAAACAATGAAAGAAGTCCTGAGAGAACAATAAATTCATGCTTTAAAAAAGAGATGTTGAACTAAATTTCAAACATCTCTTTTTTTTATTTATATGATTTACTGCTAAATATTTTTCCCTAAATCATATGCTTTTTGCGGATATTGAGTATGATTTATATCACCAACAGACCAAACTCCCGGTGCTATTATTTTACCGGCATCTGACCAGTTCAAATAATCAATCATAGTTTCATAATGATTAATTATCGGCTGTGCCACTTTAGACGATGTATCAGCATATGTCATTAGTAAGACAGCCTTTTTAGGTCTGCTTATCTGCCCGTTTATTGCGTAAAACCGGTCTATGACAGTTTTAATTTGAGCAGAAATACCAAAATAATATATTGGAGTTGCCAACACGACAACATCTGCATCAACAATATTTTCTCTTACAAAGTTAAAATCATCCTGAAAAACACAGGTTCCATTCATACCGCACTTGTTACAGGCAACACAAGGGTGAACATTTTTAAATGCAGAATCAAATCTTACAACTGTGTGCCCTGCTTCTTCTGCGCCTTTTGTAAAATTATCTGCCAGAGTGTTTGAATTCCCGTTTTTTCTCGGACTACCGGTGATTACAAGTATTTTCATCTTCTTTTCTCCTTCTGTATTTGTATTACTACCTAAACTTATAGAGTGCTTAATTATTGTACTGCCTGCAGCGGCAACAGCTATTGCTGTTGTCCCCTTAAGAAATTTTCTTCTATCCATTTATATAAAAATAACCCTTCTTGAGATAGCTTAATACATTAGAGCGACTCTCAGTCAAGTTTGTGAAGTTTTTATACAATGGATTTTTTAATGTGTAAGCAGCTTTAAGCCGGTAATTCCGCTCAGTATAAGCACAATGCAGAAAAGTCGCATTACTGTAACAGGTTCCTTAAAGAGGATTATACCTAATACAACTGTTCCTAATGTTCCGATACCTGTCCAGATAGCATAAGCCGTCCCCAGCGGCAGACTCTTTAAAGCAAGTGCCAGAAAATAAAAACTTGCAACCATACATATTACTGTCAAAACGGACGGTATAATTTGAGTAAATCCATGCGAATATTTTAAGCCGATTGCCCAGCTAATTTCAAATATTCCGGCAATTAACAAGTACAACCAGTGCATATCTTTTTCTCCTCGTTTTTTAATTCTATATAAATAAATCCATTAGTATTATACATAAAAATATTTATTTTTGGGGCAAAAAAGTTTTTTTTCTGTTTTGTTATATAATAGTAATTATGAGAATAAATCCAATAAAAAGTTTTTTTGGTATTGCATTAACCGCAGCAACACTTGCGGTATCTGCCCCTGTAATGAGTTCAAGTTACGAAAACAACACACTTACAGAAGATGTTTTTGAGAGAAAAGATAAAATACCGCCTTCGGGCACTACAGCAAAATCTGTCTTAAAAAATGCCCCCAGCCCGAATGTTACTGTTGCAGGCAGAAGACGAAAAGCCACAATAGTTGTTGATTTGTCTACAAATGTTTTATACAAATACGACAAATCCGGCAAGGCAACTCATGCTTATCTTGTTGCAAGCGGGAAAAAATCAACTCCGACAGATCCCGGGTTGAGAGTTATAACAAATATAGAAAGATATCCGTATAGAACTGCCCCTGCAAAAACTAAAAGACGCAGAAACCCGCGTGATTATGGTCCAAGAATATTAATCCTTCAAAAAGTTGACCCGCGTACAGGACGCCGCAGTCCAACAGGTGAATTTATCCACGGGAACCACAATGCCAATAGTCTGGGCAAATACTCTTCACTCGGATGTATAAGAATGGATAATGCAGTCATAATAAAACTCGCTGCAGAAGTTCAAAAAGGCGATTTAGTTCTTATAAAAAAATAATCGTTTTTAAGCGAGTTTTATTTTAGGTATTTGGTGAGGTCAAATGCTGACGCGCTTTGTTACTTAAACTTTTCCTGCAAACGCTCAAGAAATATTTTTGCAGCAGGTGAAAATATCTGATATCTTTTCCAGACAATATCCAGTCCTGACTCGAGTTTTGGCGACAGTGGTCTGAAACAAAGACTGCTTTCTTCTGATGTATTAACAAGCTTGTCGAGTGTAACAGCATACCCGAGTCCTGCCTCGACCATAATTGCAGCATTATACACAAGATTGTAAGTCGCGGCAATGTTCAGATTATCAAACTCATCGCCAAACCAGTCCAAAAAACCGCTGTCTGCGGAATATTTTCGGGACATCTGTCTTGAAGCTAGTATCGGAACGTTCACAAGATCCTCAAACACTATGGATTCTTTTTGTGCAAGCGGACTGTCTTTTCGCATGACAACACCCCAGACATCTTTTTGCGGCAGCGTTATGTGGTCATATTTTGACAGGTCAATAGGTTGAATTAAAACACCGAAATCTAATAATCCTTTATCAAGCTTTTCAGTAACATCTTCTGCATTGCCGCTGTAAATATGGAATTTTATATCAGGATAATCGTGAGTCAATTCATTCATAATCTGAGCAACATCTTTCATCGCCTCTGTTTCGCCGCAGCCTATATGAATATCTCCGCCGATAATTTCACTTATGGAACTAAATTCCGATTCAGTTTTTTCCACCATTTCAATAATTTCTCCGGCGCGTTTGCGAAGGAGCATACCTTCCGGAGTGAGTGTTATATTGTGGCTGCCGCGAATAAAAAGTTTCTGCCCCAACTCTTTTTCCAAATCCTTTAACTGTCTTGATAGTGTCGGCTGGGTAAGATGCAAAAAATCAGCAGCTCCTGTTATACTGCCTTCGCGTGCAACTGCCAGAAAATATTTCAAAACTCTTATTTCCATAAGAATATATTATAACACATTGCTATACCTGTCAAGCATATCATACTATGCAATATAAGTATTTGCTATTTTTGACGTTATAGTAAATAATATAATTGAAAGGAGATTTAAACTTTGACTTACGATGATGAAAAACTGCGCCGGAACTTACAGGATGCAGACTGCAATTCCGAAGTAATCGAAAAATTCTTTCAGTTTAAACAAACAGGAAGAACATCAGAACAGTTAAAATTGTTGAATGTACAACGAAAACATCTCCTTGAAACTTTACATAAAAATCAAAAACAAATAGATTGTCTTGATTATTTAATATTTCAATTAGAACAGGGAATAGATAAAAATTTAAAGGAGCAAAAATGGAAATAATAAGAGTAAACACCCCGCGCGGACTTGAACTAAAAGGCGCAATGTGGGGAGATAATACAATAGATACCGTTGTTATTATGATGAGTGGAATATGCAGTAATGTATTCCAGAATGATTTGTTGACTGCAACCGGTGAACTTTTATCTGCAAATAATATTGCATTTATAGCAGGTCATGCAATGGATGCGTTTTCAATGATTGCATATTCGGATTTTTCAATACATAAACAGCGCTATACGGGTGTTGTATACGATGATTTCAGCCTTGTGTATGAGGATGTTGAAGCTTATGTAAAATATGCAAAAGAACTCGGATTTGAAAATATTATTTTAGCCGGTCATTCATTAGGCTCAAATAAAATAATCCACTATCTTGGCAACACTGATGACAATTACGTTGATTATTTTATAGTGAGCGCTCCGGTTGATTTGATGCACTGGTGGCATGCCATGCCAAATGTCTCTAAATGCAAAGAATTGGCAGAACAATTTGTTAAAGAAGGCAGAGGCAGAGAAATTCTTCCTATTTTATTTGGCGGATTTTCTCCAATGTGTGCTGAATCTGTTTTAGGATTTTATAATGCATATAATCTTAAAAACTGCCCTGTTTTAAGCCATGACGGCGAAACAAATTCGCTTGCCTCAATAAAAATCAACGGAGCATTTGTTATCGGAGAAAAAGACAGTTTGACAGAAGGTGATGCCAGAGGGTTTATGGAAAAGATAAATTCACATTGCAAAAATCCTGAAAAAAATCAGGTTATAGTAGTGCCTGATGCATCACATATTTTCTACGGAAAACACGAAGAATATGCACAAACTATACTGAATTGTGTAGACCATCAACGATGTTTTGCCACAGTGTAAAATGAAAGGAGATATATGAATTTTAGAATTGTTTTAAGCAGTTTAATTTTGTTAGCATTATTAATTACAGGAGGGAACCTTATGAGCGAAGCTAAAACAAATGATTGGGATAAAACATTCCCGAAAAGTGACAGAGTAAATGTAGAAAAAGTTCACTTTAAGAACAGATACGGCATAGAATTAACAGGTGATTTATACACTCCAAAGACAAAACAGGCAGAAAAAATGGCTGCAATTGCAGTATCAGGACCATTTGGCGCGGTAAAAGAACAAGCCTCAGGACTTTATGCTCAAACAATGGCAGAAAGAGGGTTTATAACACTTGCTTTTGATCCTTCATATACAGGTGAAAGCGGCGGTGAACCGCGCAATGTCGCATCACCTGATATTAACACAGAAGATTTCAGTGCTGCGGTTGATTATTTGAGCAACAGGGAAGATGTTGATGCTGAAAAAATCGGTATTATAGGTATTTGCGGATTCGGCGGATTTGGTTTGAATGCGGCAGCAATTGACACAAGAATCAAAGGTACAGTTACCGTAACAATGTATGATATGACACGTGTAAGTGCAAACGGATACTTTGACGCTATGGATGAAAATGCACGGTATGAGTTAAGAGAAAATCTTAACAGACAAAGAACAGAAGATTTTAAAAACGGAACTTATGCCAAAGCGTCCGGATTACCAGAAAAACTTACCGGTGAAGAACCTCAATTTGTAAAAGATTACTATGGATATTACAAGACAGATAGAGGTTTTCATAAGCGTTCCATAAACTCAAACGGCAACTGGAATATGACCTCAACGCTTTCTCTAATGAACATGCCTATATTGCAATACAGTGATGAAATTAGAAATGCTGTACTTGTAATACACGGTGAAAAAGCCCACAGCAGATATTTTTCTGAAGATGCGTTCAAAAAACTCAAAGGGGACAACAAAGAACTTCTTATTGTTGAAGGCGCTAATCACGTTGATTTGTACGACAACCTTGAAAAAATCCCGTTTGATAAAATTGAAACATTCTTCAATACATACTTAAAGTAAAAAAAGGAAGATTTTATGAAAAAGATTGAAAACAAAATCTTTGATGCAGAACGTTCATTGTATAACCTCAAAAATACCGAGGTTATACAATGCAAATTCGCAGGCGAAGCAGACGGTGAATCAGTTTTAAAAGAAGGTAGAAATTATGTTGTAAATGACTGTTCATTCTCGCTGCGTTATCCTATGTGGCATGCAAAGAAATTTACCCTTATACATTCAACACTTGACGATAAAACAAGAGCCCCGATATGGTATTCTAAAGACGGCTCAATAGAAAATTGCAGAATTGACGGGATAAAATGTCTCAGAGAATGCAAAAATATTTCTGTCAATAACTGTAATATCGCCTCCCCTGAATTTGGCTGGAGATGCAAAAATTTAAATATTTCAAATTCTCAAATAGATTCCATGTATTTTTTGTTTGCATCAAGCAATGTTGAGATAGAAAATTTAAAAATGACAGGCAAATATTCTTTTCAGTATATGAAAAATCTTCATATCAAAAATTCCGAACTGGATACTAAAGATGCATTCTGGCACAGCAAAAATATTCTCGTAGAGAATTCTGTTGTTAAAGGCGAATATTTGGGTTGGTTTAGTGAAAATTTGAAATTCATTAATTGTAAAATTATCGGCACACAACCTCTGTGCTATTGCAAAAATCTTGAACTAATTAATTGCGAAATGCAAGATACTGATTTGTCTTTTGAATATTCTGATGTAAAAGCAGATATCAAAGGACATATTGTTTCTGTAAAAAATCCAAAATCCGGAGAGATTATTGCAGATTCCGTGGGCGAAATTATAAGAGAAGACGCAATTATGAAATGCACAGGGATTGTAGAAATTAGAAAATAGGTCATTACTTATTTATACAGTTCCATCGCAACCTTATCTCGCGATTTTATCATAAATCAACCTCTATTATTTATTTTAATACCAGACTGCAATTATCAGTCAATTGCTGAAACAATTTTAGAACTTGACTTAATTTTCATATAGCTTAGTATGATATTATAGAGAGGTGGATTATGAAAATTGCACATATGAGATTGTATTGTATTATGGCGTTATTGTTGACTGCATTTATATCCGGTCTGTCATTTGTTGCACAAAAAATCGGTATGGTCTATGTGGGACCGCTGACGTTTAATACAATGCGCTGTTTTATAGGCAGTTTTTGTCTTTTGCCGCTTATATTTCTTGCAGGAAAAATTACCCCTCATAAGTCAAAACATTACTCCACACGTGAATTGATAAAAGGAGGAACTTTAGCCGGTTTTGTTTTGTTTATTGCATTTACAATAAATCAGTACTGTATGATTTATGCTCAGGCAGGAAAAGCCGGATTCATAACTTCTTTATACATACTTTTTGTACCAATTCTTGCTGTGTTTTTAAAACATAAATTGCTGCCGCATGTGCAGATAAGTATTGTTGTTGCGCTTTTCGGGTTGTATCTTTTATGCGCTAAAGGGACAATGCAGTTTGAGGTGTGGGATGTGTTTTTGCTTATAAGCGCATTTTTCTTTGCACTGCACATCATAATAGTCAGCCACTACTCTAAAAAAGCCAGTGCACTAAAACTTTCAAGTTTGCAATTTTTCGTTGCGGGAATATTATCACTTCCATTTATGTTTATATTTGAAAATCCGACATTCGCAAGCATTATTGCCGGCTGGAAACCTATTTTGTTCATCGGAATAATTGTAACAGGCGTGGCTTACACATTACAAATTTTCGGACACAAGGCAACCCATCCGGTGCTTGCCACACTTATTCTTAGCAGTGAGGCTGTTTTTGCTGTATTAGGAGGTATGGTGTTATTAGGCGAAACTCTCTCAGTCAGAGAAATAACAGGATGCATTATAATGTTTGCCGCAATTATTTTTGCACAGCTTCCGGAAAATAAATTCAAAAAACTGCCGGCGGAAACATAATTTTCTGATTTTTCACCATATTATACACAAAAATATTTATGCTATAATATTTTTACTAAAGGAGACGAATATGGTGGAAATAAGAGAAGAATTTATAGAACAGGCAAAAAAATTATCCCGCGGCGCAGAAATTTTACCGGGCGGAATAGAAGAATTAGCAGTAAAATTGCAGCACGCAAGTGATACAAATACTCCATTGAGAGTTAAACTCGGTATGGATCCGACAAGACCGGATTTGCATCTGGGGCATACGGTTGTTATGAGAAAACTAAGAGAATTCCAGCGGCTCGGACATCAGGTTGTTTTGATTGTCGGCGGCGCAACCGCAATGGTAGGTGACCCTTCCGGAAAATCCGAAACCCGTCCTTCTCTCACTAAAGAACAGGTTGAAGAAAATGCAAAATCTTATTTTGAACAGATGTCTAAAGTAGTTGATGTCACAAAGGCAGAAGTTGTAAATAATGCTGACTGGCTGCATAAAATGAGTTTTACTGACCTGTTAAAACTCGCTGCTCAGATGACTGTTGCACAAATGATGACCCGTGATGACTTTGCCAAACGTTATGCAGAAGGAAGACCTATTTCTGTTCATGAATTTTTCTATCCTTTAATGCAGGCATATGATTCTGTTGTTATTGACGCAGATATAGAACTCGGCGGCACAGATCAAAGATTCAACACGCTTTTAGGACGTCAGATTCAAGAAGCATACGGCAAAAAATATCCGCAGATGGTTATGCTTTTACCGCTCATAGAAGGTACTGACGGGCTTGTTAAAATGTCTAAAACTTATCCTGAACACTGCATTTCATTAACCGACAGTGCTAAAGATATGTTCGGAAAATTAATGAGTATTCCTGATACTTTGATTCTGAAATATTTTACGCTTTTAACGGATGTAACTGATGCAGAGTTAAAAGAAATAGAAGAAAAACTTAAAAATCCGGAAGTTAATCCCCGCGATTTAAAACTTCAACTTGCACATATGATTACAGAAGAATATCATGGCAAAGAAGGGGCTGATCACGCTCAACAGGAATTTATCAATGTTGTTTCAAACAAAGGTGTACCGGAAGATATTCCGGAAGTGAAAGTGGAAAATGGAAAAGGTATTCTTGATTTGCTTCTGGAATTAAATTTTGTACAGAGCAAAGGCGAGGCAAAACGCTTGATTCAAGGCGGCGGAGTTAAAATTGACGGCGAAAAAATTGCCGATATGAACTATACCCTGAACTTTGATGACAGTGTAGTATTACAAGCAGGCAAACGTAAATTTGCAAAACTTGTAAAATAATATATTCCGTTTAAACTAACGGGGGAAAAATGTTTAAAATACTAAAACGCGGAATAACAAAAGTAAAAGAAGACATTCAGGTTATTTACGACAAAGATCCTGCCGCAAACAATCTTCTGGAAGTCATTTTGTGTTATCCGGGGCTGCATGCCCTTATTGCATATCGTTTTGCACATAGATTGTATAAATGGCATATCCCGCTCATACCGCGGATTATTTCATACATAACAAGAATAATTACAGGCATTGAAATACATCCGGCTGCAAAAATCGGACGCAGATTTTTCATAGACCATGGCGAAGGCGTTGTAATAGGCGAAACAACCGTTATCGGCGACGATGTGCTTATTTATCAGCAGGTAACTTTAGGCGGCACAGGTAAAGAACACGGCAAACGGCACCCGACTCTTGGTAAAGGTGTAATTGTCGGAGCAGGCGCAAAAGTATTGGGTAATATCACACTCGGAAATTATGTACGCGTAGGTGCCGGCTCTGTTGTAATAGAAGATGTTCCGGAATATTCCACTGTTGTTGGTGTCCCGGGGCGTATAGTACACAGAAAAATCAGAGATGAAAATGGAGTGCTTATGCACAATCGTATTCCTGACCCTGTAAAATGCGAATTAAACAGGCTTAAATATGAAGTCATTGAACTACAGGAAAAAATGAAAAAACTTGATGAAACAAAAGGAAAAACAGAGTTTTAAAAAAACTCTGTTTTTTAATGAACAGCATAACATAAAGAGTTATTCTTCTATATTTTCGTCTTCGTCTTCTTCTTCGTCTTCGTTAACTTTTATTTTATCAACAACCATTTTTGCCATTTCTTTTGCAATAATCTTTTGTGTGGATTCAGGACAATTGTGAAGCATGTTCATGGCAGTTCTAAGTGTTGAATCTATATCATACCAGCGCCCTTTGCGGTTGTCATCCAGACCTGAACCGACAGCGTTAATAATGTCTTCAACAGCTTCAAATTTTTCTTCCTCAATGTTGTGTTCAATAATGATTTTAATCAAATTCAATGCAATACGAATTTGCGTTTCATCATCTGTTTCTTCCAGTGTTTTAACTGCCTGTGACAAAACAGGGTCTTTGTCATACCAGCGGCGTTGTTTGTTACTGTAAACTTCTTTCATCTCTAAATTCTCCTTTATATAAAATTATCCTTGTTTGAATGTTACACCTTTTGTTCCGCGCGGATATTCCCACTTAAGACATTTTCTTTCGCATGCAATACGGCAGGCTCCGCACTCCAGACAGTTTTCATAATTCACTATCAGTTTTTTATTTTCTTCATCCCACAAATATACGTTTGCCGGACAAACAATTGTACAACATTTTGACAAACATTTCAAGCACTCTTCATTATCTGGATTTAAGTGTGAATAAATATCACTCGTGTATTTAACTGTAGAAAGTTTATCATCTATACTCATTTAAAAATGCTCCATAAAAGTTTAATTATATTATACGCATCTTTGCCTAATTCTGCAAATTTTCTATCTGTAAAAATACTTTTTATAAAATCCAGATATTTTTTTCTTTTTGGAATACTGTCAACTGCTGTAAACATTTCAAAAAATGCGTTAATTTTTTTGAGATAATATTCAAGAAATGCATCTTTTCTGTTATGCATCACATCCATCAAATCTTTGTAAGTTTTTAAATCTTTCAGGACAAATGAATTTTCAAGTTTTTTCTGATAGCGGGAGAGCATTGATGCTGAAAAATCTTTTTCTTTCAATGCAATAAGAATTGTTTCACCTGCAAGTTTACCGCTAATAAGTGCCAGATTAGTGCCTTCCCAGTGCAGATTGTTAACAAGCATTGCCGCATCACCGGCAATAAGAACACCGTCAGAATAAAGCCGCGGTAATTTTTTAAACCCGCCTTCAGGGATTAAATGTGCTGAATATTCAAGTAATTCTCCCCCCTTAATCAAAGGCGCGATTGTTGGATGGGACTTTAATTTGTCCAGCATTTCGTAAGGTTTAATTTCGTGTTCAACAAGTTCATTCAGCGTCAGACCGAATCCGATACTGACTGAATCTTTGTTTGTATACATAAAGCCAAGTCCGAGCATTCCAAGCATTGGACCGCCAAAAATTTCGTATATACAGCCTTCATCATCAGAGATATTAAATCTGTCGTTAATTTTTTCTCTGTCTAATTTTATAACTTCTTTTACGCTCAGTGCAACATCTTTTGTCTGAATATCTTCACGAAGCCCGATTGATTTTGCCAGCAGAGAATTCACACCGTCAGCAAGAACAACAACATCCGCATAATAATCTTCAAGTTCTGTTTTTACGCCAATAACCTTTTTTTCGCGTACAATCAATTCTTTTACAACCGTTTCTTCAACAATGTAAACGCCTTCTTTTTTCGCTTCTTCTGCCATCCAGCGGTCAAATTTCGCACGTATTACAGTATAACTTCCATATTCATAATCCTTATTTTTCCTGTAAGAAACAATGGTTGAATCTTCTTTGTCAAGAATTGCATATTTATGTTCAACATTTCGGCGTTCCAAAGGCGCTGTTTTTTCAAAGTCAGGAAAAATTTCTTTTGTTGGTTGTGTGTAAATTGCGCCGCCAAAAACATTTTTGCTGCCTGAAAATTTTCCGCGTTCGATTAAGACGACTTTACCGCCGCCTCTTGCAACAGTAATTGCCGCCGCGATACCGGCAGGTCCCCCGCCAACGACTATAACATCAATCTTGTTTTCAAAATTCATCAAACGCTCTCCATAAATATTCATCTCTTTGCAAACAATTATACAATAAATCATGTTCATTGTAAAATAGTTCATATGATTATAACAGCAGGCAGATACAAAGGACAGAAAATTACGGCGCCGGATGAGAATATTACACGTCCGACACTCTCAAAAGTACGTATGGGAATATTTAATACATTGCAGGCAATGATTGATTTTGAAGGTAAATCTTTTCTTGATATGTATGCAGGGTCGGGTATTATGGGGCTTGAGGCAATTTCAAGAGGGTTTGAAACAGCCTGCGCAATTGAAAAGAATCCCAAAGCTGTTAACATCATAAAATTAAACTACAAAAAATTTGACAAACATCCGCGTCTGATTATCGGAGATAGTTTAAAGGTCACACCGCGGCTTGAAGAAAAATTCGATGTGATTTATATAGACCCGCCGTATTTTTCAGGGTTTTATGAGAAAAGTCTGGAGGCAGTAAAAGAAGTTGCCTGCGGAATTGTTATTCTGGAACACGTAAATGATATAGAATTCAACGGGTATAAGTTGATAAAACAAAAAAACTACGGGGATAAAATAATATCATTTTTGAATTAAACAAAACTAAACAGATGCGCTAAAAAATTTCTAAATAGGTCAAATTTAAAATGGATAGTTGTAAGCAAGTATATGCTGTTGTATAAAAAATAGAATTATTTCTCGATAAATTTAAGCAATAATGAATAATCGCCATTATCAGCTTTTTGCAATGCAGAAATATATTCTTTTCTTAGCTTTGAAATTTCTGTTAGACTTCCTGACCCCCAATTTAAAACCGGCTGACCAAATTGTTTCATTAATAAATCAGCCATTAGTCGAGAAATTCTGCCATTACCATTTGGAAAAGGATGAATTTGTACTAATCTGTGATGGAATCTAATGGCAATCTCTTTTTGAGAAAATGTCTGATTTTCAATCCAGAATCTAACATCGTCTATTAATATTCTTAATTTCGGTTGTATTTCATATGGTGTGACACCTATATTTCGTTCACTTGTCCTGAAGGAACCTGCCCATTTCCATATATCTCCAAACATTTTTTTGTGTAGTTTTTTAATAAACGTTTCATTTAAAATATCTTTTTTATTTTTTAAAAGCCAAATTTCAGCCTCAGCAATGCCTTTTGTTTCTAATTCATTAAGCTCTGCTCTTGTAGTAATCCATTTTGCCTTTAATTGTTGTTTTTCTTCTTCCGTAAGAGGAGTTGAGTTATCATCTGTTTCAAATATATTCATGGCATTTTACTCCTCATCATCCCAAATTCTTGAAATATTACCATCTAATAATTCTTCAATTATGTCTTTCAATAAATCATCTGTTTGTGCCAGTTGATTTTCTAACCCCATATTTTTATTAACTTTATTTAATATTTTTTGAGCTTTCCTTCTGGCTTGATTATAAATAATATCATCGATATTTTCTCTGGGAACAATTGCATAAGAAAAATCGCAATTTAATGCGTCTGCAATTCTCTCCATTGTAGAAATTTTTATATTTTTCTCATTTTTTTCCATTGCAACAATTCTGGGCTGAGAAATTTCCAGCTTTTTTGCCAGTTGAGTTGTTGTCATTCCAAGAAATTCTCGAATAGTTTTTAACCACCCTTGAGGCGGTTTGTCAATAATAGTTTTTTTGAAAGCATCAAATTTTTTTTGATAAGAGCGTCTTAAGATTTTTTTGTTATCCATATATTACCTATATATTATAATATCATAATTATATTATAACATATTTATTATAATTGTCAACATAATTTATAATATTTAAGTTATAAATTTAAATCCAAAATCCAAACATTTTCCCAGATGGAATACTTATTTTCCTATGCAAAAATGGTCAAATATGTTATTCAGAATTTCGTCGGTTACAACTTCGCCTGTAATTTCATCCAGATACAAAAGCGCGGTTTTCAAATCTATTGATATCAAATCCTGCAATTCGTTTATTTTGGCTGCATCTAATGCTTGAATTAAACTTTCGCGGCATTTACAAAGACAATCCTGCTGGCGGCTGTTTGTGACATATTCCATTTCATCAGGCGAAAAATTATATACAATTTCTTTGATTTTACTCTTCAATTCTTCAATACCGTCACCTGTTTTTGTGGATATTAAAATTTCTCCCTCAGCAGGTACAGCTTGTACAAGATCCGATTTATTCGCCACAATTAAATGTGTTTTATCCTTGATTAAATCCAGAATAATTTTATCTTCTTCTGTCATACCTGCTGATACATCATACAAAAACAGAACTAAATCCGCATCTTCTGCAGACTGTTTTGAGTATTCAATTCCTATTTCTTCGACTTTACCGACATCTTCATTATCCCGGATACCTGCTGTGTCAATCAAAGTAATTGCGACATCCCAATCAAGATTTTCTTTTAATACATCGCGGGTTGTGCCTGCAATATCGGTAACAATCGCGCGTTCGACATTTAATAATGTATTAAACAAAGAAGATTTCCCGACATTAGGTCGACCGACAATCGCTATTTTTACTCCCTGTCTAAGTATATCAGAAGACCTTGCACCTGCAAGAATTTTATCAATCTTTTCTAATGCTTTTTCAAATTCCGAAATTATATATGAATATTCAGGTTCTGCAACATCTTCCGGAAAATCAATGCCTGCAATGATTTTTGACAGAACGTTGAAAATATCTGTTCTTATTTCTTTGATTTTTTCCCCTAAAACTCCTGACAAATTTTTGGCAGATTGTTTGGCAAAGTTCTTTGTTTTCGCATGAATCAAATCTGCAACAGCTTCAGCTTGTGACAAATCCATTTTTTTATTCAAAAAAGCGCGTTTGGTAAACTCTCCGCGTTCTGCTGTTCTGGCTCCGTTTTGCAAAACTAAATCAAGAATGTTTCTGACAACATTAATTCCGCCATGACAGTGAATTTCAATAACATCTTCACCTGTATAGCTGTTAGGATTTTTAAACGGCAAAACAAGAACTTCATCTATCTTTTTGTCGCCGTCCATAATCCAGCCATGAGCAATTCTGCCGGCTTCAAGATTCTTTTTTGAGAATATTTTTCCGATAATCTCAAAACTTCTATCACCGGAAATCCTTATTACTCCTACGCCGCCGGTGCCTATAGGTGTTGCTATTGCTGTTATTGTATCAAATTCCTGCAAAATGTTCATACATTTACATTAGCACAATATTTGCGAATTTGTCCAGTTCCTGCTATAATATTTGCTATGGAAATGACTTTAGATGACATACAAAATTTAATAGCTGAAAAAAAATTCTATGAGGCAATCCAAAAACTTCAGCCGATTATTGAAAATAATGAAAAAGATATTGATGCATTGAAACTTCTCGGATTGTGTTATATAAATCTTGAGGATTTTGAAAGCGGAAGAAATGCTTTTGAAACTGTAGTAAAATACTATCCTGATGATGCGACAAGCTGGTTTTATCTGGCAAACTGTTATGACAATCTTGAAGATTATTTGCATGCTGTGCCGGCTTATGAAAAAGTTATTGAACTCAGAGAAAACTATCTTGAAGCTTACAAATGCCTGTGTATAATCTATGTAAAAAATAAAGAGCCGGAAAAAGCTATTGAGTTAGGTAAAAATGCCATAGAATTTTCTCAGGAAGATTACACAATTTTCTACATCATCGGCACAGCCTATATGTCCATGAGAAAGTTTGAAGAAAGTGTTTATTATCTTGAAAAAGCACTTGAATTAAATCCTGAACATGCACAGCTTTACAACAACCTCGGAACATCTTATGTAACTATCGGGAATTTAGAAAAAGCTTACGATAATTTTATAAAAGCTGCTGAATTAGATGATACAAATTCAATCACATACTTTAACATCGGTTCAATTTTGCAGATGCAAAACAAACATAAAGAAGCCTGCGTGTATTTCCAACTGGCTTATGATTTAGAACAACAGGACTCTTATCTCATTGCAATGGCGTTGTCTGAAGTTAAAGCTGAAGATTATGAAAATGCTATCAAGCACTACAAAATACTTACTGCACATCATCCGGAAAAACCTAATTACCAGTACAATCTGGCTGTATGTTATGAAATGGTAGGCAAACTCGATATGGCAATAGGAATTCTCGCTCATCTTGTTCTGCTTAACCCGAAATCCGTAACCATGTCACAAAAATTAGCCAATCTGTATCTGAAAATAGGACAGCCGCTGCGTGCAAAAGATATTTACGAACGGCTTATAGTCATGGGGAATGTTTCTCACGAATTGTATTATGAATTTGCGCATGTCTGTGTCATGACAAATGATATGGATAAAGCCGAAAGAATTCTGAAAAAAGTTATTGATTTAAATCCTGAATTTGCACAGGCTCACAAAGATCTCGGCGTTATCTATCTTTCAAAAAGACTGTTTGACTATGCAGAAGATGAATTTAAAAAAGCACTGGAACTTGCGCCGGATAATTTCTCAATACTTTTTGAATACGCAAATTATCTGCATGCAACAACTGACTTCAAAAAATCAGATGAATACTATCAAAAAGCGCTTGAATTAAATCCGCATGATACTAATGCACTTGCTTTTTCTGCATTAAATAAAATTCTCCTGCAGGATTTTGACAAAGGGTGGGAACAGATTGAACATGCTCTTGAACATTCCCCTAACGATAGTTTCTTCAGCTATATAGCAGGTAAAATCAAATATTTAACAAAGGATTATGAAGAAGCAAAAAGGTATTTAATAGCCTCTTTTGAAACAAAAAAGACCCACGATGTTGAAAATCTTTTAGGACTTTGCTATTTTGAATTGGGAAATTACGCTCAGGCAAATGTTATTTTCGAAAAAATGCTTGAGCAAAACCCTCTGAATTTAAATCTGCTTTTAAGCAGTGCTCGTTGTCTTGAAAAACTCGGCGAAAATGACAAGGCATTAGAAAAACTAGACAAAATCGTAGATGCGTTTCCTGAATGCGAAGAAGCACACGAAATGATTAGACGTCTGTCTTAATATTATCAGCATCTTCAGATTTGTTTTCTAAATTTTTATTTTTAATTTTTGCCGCATTTTTAAATCTCACTTCCATACCTTTTTTGATAATTTTATTCACCCAGTCCTGCGGCAGTTTAGAAACACATTCTGCTAGTTTTGCATCCCAGCCTACAGTATATGTTGATTTTGGATTAGGATTTTTTTCTATTTCTTCAATAACTCTGACAACTTCCATAACATCAAGCCCATATGTTTCATTTTTACGGGCATTTTCAATTATATAATCCAGTTCTACTTCAAACCCTTTTGCGGATTCTATAGAGTCTTTATTATCATCAATAGATTTTCCCCATAATGGAGTTGCAATAACCCCGGGTTTTACAGAAATCACCTTGATATTCTTATGTGTTTCCAGTAAAAGTGCATTAAACATGATATCCAGTGCTCTTTTTGATGCGCAATAAGGACTCACAAAAGGAAATATCCCGAAACTTGATTTTGAACTAATATTTATAATTTTAGAATTTTCCAGCACAGGTAAAAGTCTTTGTGTGAAATCAAGATGTCCGAATGTGTTAACCTCAAACTGTTCTCTAATACGTTTTAAATCAATATTTTCTATTGCCCCTGCCACAACACATCCGGCAGCATTTATCAAAGTATCAACATGGTCTGTCTTAACTTTGATAAAATTTGCGGCAAAAGCTACACTGTCAATCAGTTTTAAATCAATATAAAACGGTATTACATTGTGAGAAATGGCTTTCAATTCTTCAACCATTTTTTCATTTCGGTATCCGGCAAAAACTGTATTGTCCTTTGCAAACACTTTACACAGTGCTTTTCCGATACCTGATGTTGCACCGGTTATAACAATATTCTTTTTTTCAGGCATATCAACCCCCTGTTTTTTATTAGTCCATCATGTAGGATGCGAACAACGGCAGGTACAGTGCTAATGCCAGAGTTAATACAATACTGCCGATAACAAGTAACATAATCGGTTCAATCATCTTTGTCATCGTGTCAATAATTGTATCGAGCTTTTTATCAATAAACACAGTTGCCTGATAAAGCATTTCGCCCAGACGACCTGATTGTTCACCTGTTGCTATCATAAATAAAATCATTCGCGGCATAACGCGTGTTGTTCTTAATGCAACAGACAAATGCTGCCCCTGCTGAACTTTTGTTGTTGCTGTTTCAATTCTGTCTTTTAATGTATGATTTGTCAGAGTAAGATTTGACAGATACAAACATTCAATAATCGGCACACCCGCATCGTAGCAAACCTGCAATACTGATACAAAGTTTGAAAAGTTAGAAAACTGAATCAAATCTGAAAGGAGCGGGATTTTTAACACCCATTCATCAATTTTCTTCTTACTAGGCTCCCAGCGGAATAGAAATGCTATGAGTCCGACAATTGAGCCGATAATCAGCGGGACAAAGAACCAGTAAGTTTTCAAAAATACCCCGATATCCATTAATGTTTGTGTAATCCATGGTAATTCACGCCCCATATTGTCAAACATTTCTTTGAACACAGGGAATACAAACATAAGCATTATAAGAACGATTATTATAGCAAGGATAATTACGAATGCCGGATACATAAGCGTTCCGATAACTTTACCTCTTACGGCTTCTTCTTTTGTCAGAAGTTCTAATAAACGAGCGAGAGTTTTTTCAAGTTCACCGGAATCTTCACCGGCTTTACAAAGCCCGACATAAATCTGTCCGAACTGGTGAGGATATCTAGCAATTGTATCTGCAAATGTAGACCCCGCCATAATCTGACGGCGCAATTCCTTTGCAACAAGCCTTACTTTTAATTTTGCAGCATCGTTTTCAATAAACATCAGCGATTCGATTATCGGAATACCTGACTGTGCCAGAATCTGCAAAGTAGAAGTAAAGTTAATTTTGTCGCCGAGTCCGAGGGTCTTCATTTTTGCAACGTCAAATTCTTTTCTGACGGCTTTTTCATCTACCTGCGGCTTAGATTTTTCTTCGTAAACCTTTGTTGGCATAAACCCTAACTGGCGTATGGCTTCTCTGGCTGAACGCAAATCATTTGCTTCAACCTTGCCTTTTACTACATCTCTATTATTTTTTAATGCTACGTAACTATATATTGTCATTGATTATACACCTGTTATTCACTTGCAATACCAAGAACACGAACGAATTCACTAATTGTAGTTTCGCCGTTTAATATATGTTTTATACACGAATTATGAAGAGTTCTCATACCGTGTTTAATGGCTGTTTCTTCAATTTCCAAATCGTGCGCGCCCATTGCAATAAGTTTTTTAATATCTTTTGTAATAGGCATAATTTCATAAACGCCGAGACGTCCTCTATATCCTGTGAAATCGCATTTGTTACAGCCTTTTGAACGATAAATAGGCTGTTTCATAAAGTCTTGAATATCTTCTTCATTAGTAAATATCTGACTTGCTTCTTCGTAAGACGGATAATATTCTTCTTTGCAGTCATCACACAGTCTTCTAACCAGACGCTGTGCAATAACCCCTGTTAAAGTAGAAGATACCAGATAATCTTTAGCCCCCATTTCAATCAAACGTGTAACAGTTGCGGCTGCAGAGTTTGTGTGGACTGTACTTAATACGAGGTGACCGGTTAATGCTGCGGAAATCGCAATTTCCAGAGTTTCATAGTCACGAATTTCACCGACGAGGATAATATCAGGGTCCTGACGTAATATTGCACGCATACATGATGCGAATGTAATACCTGCTTTCGGGTTAATTTGCGACTGGTTAATCCCCTCAAGTTTAATTTCTATCGGGTCTTCGATAGTTGTGATGTTTACAGCCTCATCATTCAAACTCTTCAGTACAGAATACAGAGTTGTTGTTTTACCGGAACCTGTAGGACCTGATGTAAGAATAATACCGTTTGGAGCGGTTACCATGGTTTTAATTTTAGTGATATCGTCGTCAAATGCTCCGACCAGATTAATATGTTTATCTGCCGCATTCAAACTAACAGCCGGTGCAAGTACACGGATTACGACTTTTTCTTTGCCGGATACAGGTAATGTGTTTATACGGAAGTCATAAGACCCGTTTTTATACTTGATTGAAAAAGTACCGTCCTGCGGGCGTCTGTGTTCTGCAATATTCATTCTGGACAGAACTTTAAAACGCGCAATAATTGAGGATTCGACTTTTGGCGGAATATCCAGAACTTTTTGTAGCATACCGTCTTTTCTGTATCGTACTATATACCCCTGCAGACGCGGCTCAAGGTGAATATCTGATACTTTGTTATCAATAGCGTTTGTAATAATCTGGTTAACGAATTTTGCAACAGAGCCTGTGGAATCCTGCAGTTCACTATCAACCTGCTGCCACAGAGATTCTTCCTGTTCAAACTCGGCAGATTCTTGTTCAATCTGCTGGATAATTTTTTGTGTTTCTTTTTTCTGTGTGCTGAAATACGTGTTTAATGATGCCTCAAATTCATAGTGAGTCATCAACAACTGTTTCGGATTCTGACCGGTGAGATAGATTATTTCTTTTAAAACATCCGGTTTTACAGGCTGTACAACCCCGAGTATCAATGTCTTGCCGTCAGAAGATATCGGAATAATCTGATTGGCTTTAATAAAATCTTCCGGCAGAATGTTGACGAATTTGTCTTGCTTTGCAAGCATTTCCGGCGTTACCATTTCTAAACCGGTCTGCATATGCAAAATTTCTTTTAACTGGGTAAGTGTTATAAATCCGAGTTTAAATAAAGTTGACCCGATAGGAACTTTCTGACGCTTGCTTTCGGCTAACGCCTGCAGTAACTGGACATCAGTTATATAACCTTTCTGGATAAGCATTTCACCGAGACGGGTCTGTTTGTTTTCATCAGTGTCTTGAATAGAAAAATTCTCTTCGTCTTTTTTGCCCAGTGAAGTTATAAGATAATCCAGATCCCTGTCAGGTATTTGAATAAATTTAATCTGCTGTGTGAAATAATCTTTTAATTTCAGATTTATGAGTGATTTATCAGAAGTTGTGTTAATGGCTACAAACAAGAAATTATCCTTAACACTAATTGGAACAAACTTTAATTGTTCCATTAGTGATTGTTCAACTTTATTTAGTATCTGTGGACTGACACTATTTTTTAACCTTGTTAGTAATTCATTCATTTCTTGTTTGGATTTATAACACTATAATGTTTCTTCTGTAGGTTCTGAAATTGCGTCTTCAGTATCTATAACGATTTTTGGAGTAATCATTATGACCATTTCTTCTTTGCTTTTTTCACGTGTTGTACTTCTGAACAAAGCTCCGACAACCGGTATATCGCCTAAGAACGGAATTTTGTTAACCTGTTTTGTTTCTTCTTCACGTATCATACCGCCTATTACAAGCGTTTCACCGTCTTTAATTCTAACATTTTTCAATGTAAGATTACGTCTTTGCAATAATGTTGCCGCAAGGTCACGTGTACCTGTGTTAGGGTTTTCTGTGTAGACAGAATCTGCAACAGTTGCATATTCAGGTTCAATATTCAAAGTAACATAACCTTCCGGACTGATAAACGGTGTGATAGTTATTTTTATACCATTATCATTACCTATTTCGTAAGTTCTCTGGAAACCGCCTGCAACCCCCGCTGCTGCTGTGAATTGAGAAGTAACAGTTTTTACATAATCTGATGTCAAATCAATAACAGATTCCTGACCGTTAGTTATCAAAATTCTAGGGTTTGCAACAACACGACCTTTTCTGTTTTCTATCAAATAACGTATTGCATATGTAAGTGCTGTGTGTGAGGAACGTGCCAGTTTATTATCCTGTCCAGGTACACTACCAGGTCTTCCGGTTATAAATATAGGATATTGATTGCCGTCAGCGTCTGTAGCTGTCTGGAACTGAGTACCTGAGAAGTTAGCAGAGAAATATTTACTCCAGAAAGCCCACTGGTTTTGGAACTCGCGGCTGCCTGTTTCGTTAAGTTCAATAATAGACATTTCAAGATAAGCCATTGGTTGTTTTTTATCTGACTGTTCTATGAATTCTCTTATCATTTCAACCTGTTGAGGAGACCCGCCGACAACATTCAGTGTCCCGAGCTGTGTAAAATATGAAATAGACATATTCTGCAAAGGCAATGAAGTTAATTTATCACCTTCGGATTTTGTAGCAACAGTACATGCTACAACTCCGCCGCCCAGTGTCAATGGTTCTTCATCCGGCTCATCAATAATATCACTATCATCACCTGTGTCTATTGTATCAGATGAACTTGAATCACCTTCTGTACCCACTGTTGCTTTCAAAAGGGAATTACATACCATATCAGCCATTTCTGCAGGAGTTGTATGTTTTACTGTAAATGTTGTTATTGTCGGTTTTTTGTCAAATTGATCTACAACTTTTCTGGCTATTTCAGCATCATTTTTAGACCCCAGTATCAAAAGTTCGTTTGCCGCAGGGTTTGTTGTAGCTATTTCTGAGCCGGACAATCCCGGTTTTTTCATACTATATATATTTTTGTTTAAAAAGTCTGCAAGAGCTGCTGCATCGACATATTTTACAGGAATTACATTAATCTCCTGTTTCATAGAAGTAAAGTTTGCATCGCTTGCTGATGCCACAAGAATTGTATTTCCTTCTTTTGCAAAAGTCAGACCTGCTGTTTCAAGCACCATATCAAATGCCTCGCTCAACGGTACATTCACCAGATCCAGTGTAATCTTGCCGTTAACAGAATCATAGAAAATAATATTCATGCCTGCCTTGTCCGCAAACATTCTCAATACCTGTTTAACATCAGAATCCCGCAAACTTAAATTGATAGGGATTTTCTTATTCGTTAAAGTTACATCACCTTTTAACTTCAAAGACATCGGCTTATTTTCACGAAGTACAGGTCTTGAAGTCTGCACATAATCTTCAAGAACGCCTGTATTTTCTGCCGCTATTACTGCTAACGGGGCACTGTTTGAAAAACAAAATGCCGTTAACATCACGCCTGCCATAATTCTGTTTAAAATACTTCTGTTCATTTTAGCTCCTGCTCTTATTTAATTCTTAAATTAATCTTACATTGTACACTTACTTATTTGCTTATTGACGCCTTGCACGTCCAAAGCTGTCATTTACATAATTCATATCCTCATCCGAGAACATCTCGCCAACCCCTGCACGGTAGGTATTTGTTCCCAACTGTACAGTTACTGTTGATGGCGAAATAGAGAGGATTCTGTAATTGTTTATTGTATCACCTGCACGTACCAGATAATCCGTATCATCAATATTCAATATTGCAGAAGGATTGTATCTGTCATACATAATGCCTGATACTTTAGTTTTAACTACATCTACCGCATCCTGTTCATAACCGGTTTCTTCAGGCGGCGGCACCATATAATAAGGAAGTCTGTTTACATTCGGAGTAGAAAGCGCTGCTATTGCCTCATAATCCGCTGACGGTAAAAACGGGTCTGCACGACCGGTGCTTTCCATTGATATTGTTACCATCTCTTCTGTTTGCTGCGGCATTGCCACAACTTCTACATCATCAGTTTCCACATGTTCAGCCACCGGCGCCTGCTCTTTATCGAGCTCCTCCACAGGTGCATTGTTCTTGTGGGCTGATGTCACTATACCGACCACCGCCAGCAAAACTGCCAGTGCACCGGCTATTATCTGGATATAGCGTCTTTGATACCAGACTTTATCCTTATCTCTCTCTATATAAAGTTTTATTTTTTCTAAAATATCTTTTATCACTTGCCACCTATTTCTACACAGATTAAATTATAATAAAATTTTTTTAATTTCGTATCAACTTTTTAGTGTATTTAATTCAAAAAATCTACACCTCTAGTACTCTAATATAATCATAACATATATTATAAATAAAGGCAAAAATAAAAAAAATAGAAATATTAATTATAACAAACCTTTTACATAAAATTATTTGTAATTGTGTGAATATATTCCAGAACAAGTGCCAGATATTTTAAATTAGAGTTACCATTAAGTACAAAATCAGCTTCCTGACGGCAAGGACGCACATGCTGAGACCCTGTATGTTCCAAATAATTCCAGTGTTGTTCAGCCTTATCCAAATTCTGATTACGCTCCTCACCGGCGCGTTTCATAAAACGTTCTTTTCTTATTTCATTATCAGCTTCAACATAAATCTTAACATCAAAAACATCTTTGATATCTTCATACATTGTTGCAATACCTTCGACAACAATGACTTTTTCGCTTTCAATATCAAGTGCATGCGGCACAGAAACACCGGTACCGTTAGGCAGGTACATTGGAGCCTTTATATCAATCCCTTCGGATAAGTCTATCAGGTCACTTTTCAAAATATCTAACTGAAAATTCTTCGGAGAATCTATATCGTAACCATGTTCTATCAAACTGTCAAAGCTGCCATATTTATTTATCAATGCAGAAATATCGTTAAAATAATTATCTGTACTAAGAATTGTAACAGGCATTTCATACTGCCCTATTACTTCTTTAATCTTTTTACAAATAGTTGATTTGCCGGATGCAGACTCGCCTGTAATCCCTATTAACAGTCTTTTGTGCGGATTGTTAATCAGGCGTTTTGAAAATCTTGAAATAAAATTCGGATTAACTTCTATAAAAATCGGGGTTTCACACTTTTTGTCATGGGATAAAATCTGTTTGAATTTTGTCTGTAGATAAAACGCGAGTAGTTCACGCCCTGTTTTTGAGTTGAAATCCGGTTTCAGGATTTTATCAGTAGAATTTAATTCTTTGTCAATAAGTCCTTGCATTGCGTCTTCCAATTTGAAATATGGATTATATAATACACGAGAAAAAAAATTTTTGCCACTATTTTTTAAATTAATAAAGTTTTATTAACTCATTAAAAAATAATTAAGTATTTAACAAATTGCCCGAATATATATTATCATTATTATAGGAGATAATTATTATGGAATACAAAGATTATTATGAAATATTAGGTGTAAAACGAGACGCAACAGAAGCAGAAATAAAATCTGCCTACAGAAAGCTTGCGCGTAAATTTCACCCTGACGTAAACAAAACAAAAGAAGCTGAAAGCAAATTCAAAGATATAAATGAAGCATATGAAGTATTAGGCGACAAACAGAAACGCCAGCGTTACGACAGCCTTGGTGCAAACTGGCAGGGCGGCGCAGAATACACTCCGCCTCCGGGATTTGAACACTTTAACTTTGGCGGAGGTCAGGGCGGCACATATCAAAGCTTTAATTTTGGCGGAGACATGGGCGGATTTTCTGACTTTTTCAGTTCATTATTCGGCGATATGATGGGTGCTCAGATGGGTGGACGCTCTTCCGGCAGAACAAGAAGTGCCTTTGACGGGTTTGACTTTGGTTCTGCAGGAGCCGCAGGCAGCCGCGGGGGCAGGACTTCTAAAACAGCCCGCGAAGCCCAGACCATGAACGAAAATCTTGACGTCACAAAAACTTTGAATGTAACTGCAAAAGACCTGTTTGAACAAAAACCTATCAGTGTAAGATTCAATGAAATAGAACGCTGCACCCAATGTCCTCCAAATGGCGGCTACTGTTCTGTCTGCGGCGGCACCGGCATAAAAACAGAACAAAAATCTATTAAAGTAAAACTCCCGCCGGAAGTAAAAGAAGGGCAGAAAGTCCGTGTCAGAGGCGAAGGCAAAGGCGATACCCGCGGTCAGAAAGGTGATTTATACCTCATAATCAATATTAAAGACAAAGAATACGACGTAGACGGCGTTAATTTAACAAAAGATGTTGAAATAACACCGCCGGAAGCTGTTCTGGGATGTAAAAAAGAAATAAATACCCTTCACGGCAATATCGGGATAAAGATTCCGCCAAAAACTTCAAGCGGTCAGATGTTAAGACTGAAGAATCTGGGGTTGCCGAAAAAAGACGGCGGCTACGGTAATCTGAATGCACGCGTAAAAATAGTCATACCAAAAGACCTCACGGAAAAACAAATCGAATTGTATAAACAGATACAAAATAGTTAAAGTGAATCACGTACGTCTGGTGAGTGAGTCTTTTAAATGGAGCGGACGACGGGACTCGAACCCGCGACGTCAACCTTGGGAAGGTTGCATTCTACCACTGAATTACATCCGCATTCCGGTACTATTTGATTATAACACAATAAAAATATTTTTACAGTTAACTATTATTAACAATATATTCTGCGATAAAATAAATGTCGCTTTCTGCTTTATCTTCAATAACTAAATCTAATTTATTCATATTTTTGTATTAATTTCAAGATGTAATGACTCATTCGTAACATTAAACAGATATTGTTATCAGGTTCAATTTGACTTTTATAATATATCCAGCGGGTCGACATCTATAGAAAGTTTTATGTCTTTTGGCATTGTTATTTTATTCAGAAAACTTGAGATAAAATTATGACCTTTTTCGTCTAATTTATTTTTTATCAGGATTTGAAACCGGTACATGCTGTTTATACGCTCAATCACACACGGAGTCGGTCCAAGAACTTCTAAACGTTCGGAAATACCGTATTTTTCTATCATTGTACAGAGTCTCAGGGCAATTTCCTGTGCTGATTTTTCTGCGCGGAAGTTGTTTTCGCAACTCAAAATAAGACGGATAATCTGACTGAACGGCGGATAATCAAATTCTTCACGTGCGACTATTTCCGTTTCGTAAAATTCGCTGTAATTCTGGGATTTTGCACTCTCAAGCGCATAAAAATCGGGATTGTAAGTCTGAAAAAACACATTTCCGGCAAATTCTCCGCGTCCCGCGCGTCCCGCAACCTGTGTTAACAACTGAAAGCCGCGCTCTGATGCCCTGAAATCCGGCAGATTGAAACTCGCATCCGCGGAGATTACGCCGACGAGTGTTACATTCGGGTTGTCCAATCCTTTTGCTATCATCTGGGTCCCGACAAGTATATCAATATCACCTTTTTGAAAACGCTCCAGAAGTCTTATATGTTCCCCTTTTCTTACCATAACATCACTATCAACACGCTCAATCCTGTAATCCGGATACAATTCCTTAATCAGCATTTCAATTTTTTGTGTACCGGTGCCGCTTGTTTTCAAAGCATCGGAATGGCACTGGGGACAGCTATCCGGAAAAGCTTCCACATGATTACAGTAATGACATTTCAGAACTTTATCTTTAGCATGCCAGATCATTGGTATTGCACAGTTCGGACACTCAATTACATGTCCGCATGCCTGACATTGCGTAAATGTTGAAAATCCGCGGCGATTAATCAATAAAATTACCTGCTGACCGCGGGAAACGGTTTCTGTTATTGCATTTTGCAAAGGTTTCGAAATGATACTACGGTAAGCCGCACGACCGTATTCCTGCATATTTATGACGGTCACAGGCGGAACTTTTGCATCATTATAGCGCTTTTTTAACTCAAAAAGGTTGCCGCTGTTTACTGCTCTGTAATAAGATGAAATATCAGGAGTAGCAGACCCGAGCAACAGCGGGCAGTTGTGAAATTCGGCTAATTTTTTTGCAACCACACGTGCATCGTACCGCGGGGCTGGATTCGTCTGTTTGTATGCGCCCTCGTGTTCCTCATCAATAATTATAAGTCCGATATTTTTTAAAGGGGCAAAAACTGCTGAACGCGCACCTGCAAGGATTTTTATCTCATTGCGGTAAAGTTTTTGCCATACATCATATCTCTCCCCTTCTGAAATGCTGCTGTGCCATATTGCAACATCTTCAGTACCGAATTTTTTTGCAAGACGTTTGGTTAATTGAGATGCCAGTGCAATTTCAGGAGCGAGGAAAAGTACATTTTTACCGGATTTTATTGTGTCATCAATTAACTTAAAATATACTTCTGTTTTTCCCGATGCCGTAACCCCGTGCAAAAGAATTTCTTTAACAGTCGGCTGACTTTTCGTTTGTGTGCTGTTTTCATCAGGCTCTTGAGTGTCAGCTTCATCCGTTTTATAACCGTGATTTTGACCCCTCACCGGAATCAAAGATTCATCGGAATTGTTGATATAATTTTGATTTAAAGTTGTGCAGGACGTGGCGTGTGAGGGGTCAGAGTCAACAAAAATCTTCTTTCTAATCCCCTCATAAACTCTCTGCTGGTCGCCTGAGAGTTCAAACAATGGTTCGCGCTCTGAAATGCGCAAAATATCAAGCGGGTTTCTATAAATGTCTTCGTTCGTAAGCCTTAGACACCCCAGTGCCTCAAGTTTTTTGATTGTAGCTCTTGTAGTTTTGGCGATTCTCTCAAACTGGACAAGCGGAAATTTGCCGGTTTCTTTCAGTTTTTCCAACACCTGTATCTGACGTTTTGTTGCACCGTCAAATGTTACAAATTCAACAGACTGTTCTGTTTTTGCAGCTTTTTCGATTAATTTTAGCGGAATAGCGGCATTTAATACCGTTACCAGATCTGTGCAGTAATAATTAGCGACCCACTCAAGCAGTTTTAAATATTCTATAGAAAAAAGCGGATTTTCATCCAGAATTCTATTAATTTTTTTTGCCTTAATTTCTTCCGGCAGATAATCCGAAAATCCGACACAAAATGCATTAATAAGCCCTTGTCTTCCAAAAGGCACAAGTATTGCCTGCCCTATTTGGATTTTATTTTTCATTTCTTCGGGGATAAGATAGCTGAATGTCTTAACCCCCAGACCTTTGATATTTACAAGGGCTAATGCATATTTCACTTATTCTGCCTCAGCCATAAATTCTTTTTTAGCATCTTCAATAGCTTCTGACAGCAAATCTAACTGGTCAGGTGTGAAAGTAACGCCTTTTTTGGTAGGAATCCAGGTTGCACCGTCGTCAGTTGTGTAGAATATTCTCATATTTAAATAGCTTTTGCCTTTGTATTCACTAACTGAGATTTGCAACTGTTCGGTTGGTGTTCTTTCAATTGTTGCTAAAATTTTTGCATCTGCCATAATTCTCTCCTTATTTAATTTTAATTTTTACAAAGGTAATTATAGCATAAAAATTATTTCCGGCAGATATTTTAAAAAATATTGCGGATTAATCACCCGCAATATTTGGCATTATAGATGTTTGGCTGAGAGATATAGCTTAATCGCACTTAGTTTTCACCCCCCAGTCTAAATCATCGCATTTTAAATAGTCAAAATTTTCATTTTCCAGTACCCATGCAGTACAGCCAAACCCGTAATTATTTTGTCTTTTACTGCAGTAAGGATTAAATGGATATATCGGATCTCCTCTATAACCGGATGGCAGGATACCTTTTTTCGTCATATAGAAATAGAAAGCATGTTCGCCGCGTCGTAATGTTTTGTTACCGGATACCGGCAGATAAACTAATATATCACCATATTTTTTGTAAATGCTATCAGTTACGTATCCCATATTGATATATGTACCATCCTGTAAGTAAAACGAACTTTTTTGTGTGGCAGGGGTTGTACCGGTGTAAATAACAGTATTGCCGTCCAGTGAAACTACCTTATAAGGATGACAGACCTTCCCTACCTCACACCATTTGCCTACTTTCATATATTTCGCCAAAATACCTGCAACCACCGGCATACCTGAACCGTCTGTAACTATAATATTACCTTCTTCATCTTTTTCTGCTGTTGTTATATTTGCCCCCCAGGTGTCCGGCATCCCATGTTCTAATATCGCAAGATTATATGCATTTGAAAGTACAGAATAAACTTTTTTTAACTGTGTAATTCTTGTGCGTTCCTGATATTTCTGCACAAGTGACGGGATTGTCATTGCTGCAACTACTCCGATTATCGCGAGAGTGATGAGGGTTTCGGCGAGGGTAAACGCGGTTTTTGGAAAAGTTACTAAGGCACTAGGGCACTGAGGCACTAAGTAGTTTCTGGAATGAGTCTGAGCGGTTGCTTCATTGGTGTTGATTTTCATTTGAAGTTACTCCTTTCTTGGTTTTCATATTTATTATCTGGTTGAAGTCCAACTTTTTTTATTCACTGTTCACAGTTCACAGGTAACTGTTCACTGATTTTTTACAAATCATTATACTTCATAATTAAACTGTAGTTTATATATTTATATTATAGATTATTGTTAATTTAAAGTCAAGACTATAAATTTAAACTATGGAAGATAAAAAACTACTCAAAGTCTTCGGGCTAAATATCAAATTTGAACGACAAAAACAAGGGATTACACAGGATAAAGTCGCTGAAGCCCTTAATGTCAGCATAGTTTATGTCTCTAATGTTGAAGCAGGCAAGCATAGCGTTTCTCTGGTAAATGCAAAAAAATTCGCTGATTTTTACAACAAAAGTCTGGATTACCTTCTCACTGAAAAAAATTAGCCCAGAATTTAAATGTATGCTATAATTGCTTTATGAAACTGAATGAAATATACAAAACACAAGCAATTAGCAAATTTCCGGTTATTTCTTTTGAAGTCTTTCCGCCGCAAAACGGATTTGAAAAACTGGATTCAGAATTAGATTTGTTAAAAAAATACAATCCGGCATTGATTTCGGTTACCAGCACTTCTGCTGCGACTAATTTTGAACAAAATTTACTTGTTCAAAATATACAAAATACCCTGCAAGTGCCGGTAATGCCGCATTTGACCTGTATGAGAAACACAAAGCATGATGTAGAAGAATATTTGACCGTGTTAAATGATGCACAAACCTGCTGTATACTGGCTCTCAGAGGGGATTATCCGACGGATGGAACTACTCCGTGCTCAGATTTTAAATATGCAAATGAACTTGTCGAATTTATTAAATCCAAAAGTAATATATCTATAGGTGTTGCAGGATATCCAGAAGGACATATCGAAAGCGCAAGCATAAAAGATGATATTAACAATTTGAAAAAGAAAATTGATGCCGGTGCAGATGTTATATATACCCAGTTGTTTTTCGATGATGAAAAGTTTTTTAGATACACAGAACTTGTGGAAGATGCCGGTATTAACGTCCCGATAATCGCCGGAATTATGCCGATTTTAAGCTACAAACAGATAAAAAAAATGACCACCCTTGCAAACATTTCTGTTCCGGCAAATATTTCGGATAAGATTGAACAGTACAAGGATGATGCGGATTCCATGCGTGAATTCGGTATAGAAACTGCCGTAAGCCAGTGCAGAAAATTGATTGATTCAGGGATATGCGGACTTCATTTTTATACACTTAATAAAGCATATTCTGTTTCAAAAATTTTGGACAATATTTTATAATTTTATATAAGGAGAAATTTATGCAGGAACTTAATAAATACATTGAACACACATTGTTAAAGCAGGATGCGGCAAAAGAAGATTTTATCAAACTTTTTGATGAAGCCAAAAAATATAATTTTCTCGGAGTTTGCATAAATCCAGCGTATGTCAAGATGGCAAAAGAATATTTAAAAGGCACAGGTATAAAAGTTGTTACAGTGGTCGGGTTTCCGTTGGGGGCAAATATAACCGATGTAAAAGCTTATGAAACAACATGTGCAATAGAAGACGGTACTGACGAAATAGATATGGTTATGAATGTTACAGCAATGAAAAATAAAGATTACGAATACATATTAAATGACATACGAACAGTGAAAGATGCCTGCGCGCTGGTGCCTTTAAAAGTGATTTTAGAAACAGATTTATTGACCCAGGACGAGATTAAAAAGGCATGTGAACTTTGTATAAAAGCCGGCGCAAATTTCGTTAAAACATCAACCGGATTTGTTAAAAACGGAGTCGGAGCAAAAGCAGAAGATGTAAAACTTATGTATGAAACTGTTTCTCCTTATGGTCTGCAGGTGAAGGCATCCGGCGGAATTCGTGATAAAGAAACTGCCTTGAAAATGATAGAAGCAGGTGCCGTGCGACTTGGTACAAGTTCCGGTGTAAAAATTGTTTCATAATGCGGACTTAGTTTTATTGTAAAGCTAAGTGGTACGGAGATTTTTTGCGCCCTTCAAGTAGACAAATTTAGGTATGAATTTGTCATCACAATTAACGACAATCATTACCCTAAGACACATGCGTCTGGAATTCGGGACATCCAGTTCGTTAAAACACATCATAGCAGTTTTGTCCCAGCCAATAACAAGTCGCGCAAATTTTGCAGGAAAAGCCGCATTTAAATCAGTAGTAACAGTAAAAATTACGTGGGAAATTTTTTCCTGCGTAAGGTTATTTTGGGCTATCATTTCATTCAAAAGTTCGACAGTTGCCGCTTTAATGGCTGCTTCTGTGTTAGCTTCTACAGTAATTGCTCCGCGTATCCCTTTTGTCATAATGTACTCCTGTTTTTTTACAATTGTAGTATGAAAATGCTGTAATGTAAAGTGTACTTCGAGCGTATCAAAATGATATGCGATTCCTTTTTAAAGTGGAATAAGGGATTAAGTTCGTTAATAAAAATCAGGGAACGCTCAAATCTACAGTTGTATAAAAATCTTTAAAAATTTTAACTAAGTAAAATATTTTTTATAAATCCACTTATTGCACAAAGTTTTGTCTTATCTTGTGATAGAAATTTTAAATTTGTATAAATTTCTTCAAGATAATCTTCACTGTTTAATTTATCTCTAAATTCAAATAAATCAGCCAATTTGACATTTAATGCCTCTGAAATTTTAACAAGATTTTCAGGTGTCGGGAAATAACGTCCGGTTTCTATGGAACTTATGCTAATAATTTCAACTCCGACTTTTTCGGCGAGTTTTTCTTGCGTAAGCTTGTTTATTTTGCGATAGTTTTTTATATTTTCGCCCAGTTGTTTTTTAAGTTCCATATATTCTCCTTTAATATTATTGTCTGACATCCATTGTTAAAATTAATTAAGGAACAGTTATATATTATATTGATTTTTATAAGTAAAGCTTATATAATATATTTGTAATACTTATAAATTAGGATAAATAGTAATGGTGCAACTAAATATAATAGTGAATTGTGCACAGTAATCAGAGAACAGTACACAGAAAAAATAGGTTGGACTTCAATCAGATAATAAATAGAAAAACAAGGAAAGGAGCAACTCAAAATGAAAACAAAAAACAAAATCAACGAATCAACCGCTCAGACACATTCAAGAAACTACTTAGTGCCTCAGTGCCTTAGTAACCTAGTGCCTTGTAAACGCCCCGCGTTTACGTTAGCCGAAACCCTCATAACGCTGGCAATCATCGGCGTAGTTGCGGCGATAACGATACCAAGCCTCGTTAAGAACTACAACGAAAAGGCATGGGCAACCGCACAAAGTGTCTTTGAAAAACGCCTTGAAGTTGCTACAAAACAATTGAATACAGAAGAAAAACTATCCGGTTATTCTTCAACCATGGATTTTGTAAATGAGCTAAAAAATAAAATAAAGATAACGAAAGTTTGTGATAGCAGCGAATTAACCAAGTGTTTTGCAAAAACAATAACAACAGCGAATAATATTGTCTATGATACAGAAACAGATTTGGCGCAATTGACAAAGGAGGATTGGGGCACCGGCACAGTTGGCGTACAGTTTGCGAATGGCGTGAATGCTCTAATTTCTTATAATCCAAATACAACACAAGACCCGTATAATAACCAGTTTGCCGCCTCAGCTGAGAGTATGGCGATAATATATGATGTGTCAGGTTACAAGAATCCGAATGCATTGGGTAAAGACATCAATGTGAATGGCAATGTCAAACCGCTTGATTGCTTGATAAAATCAGACTTAGTGGGTGGTATGTGTATAAGCAAGATACTCGCCCCTGGAACAGGATATAGTCCAATGACATATGCAGAATGTACAGAGGCAAAGGATAAAGGCGAAATAGATGTTCAGTATTGCTACAACGGCAATGACTACTGGGCAGGAGCAGTAAAGGCATGCGGCGGAACTCAAAACATGCCAAGCCAGGATCAGCTAACCCAGCTAGCAAAATATGTATATGGAACAGACAGTATAAACTCCAGCAGTTTTACATATGACCTAGCTTTAGACACAACGAAAGCATCTCAATTCCTCTCAGCAAGAGGTACAGGCTATAGTTCGTTCTATGTTTGGTCTGGGCTGGAGTACAGTAGCAACCTCAACGCGTACGTCCGCTTCTTCGGCTCTACCTACACGGGCTGGGGCAACAACAGCCACGGCGGCAGCCGCATGCTTGCGGTTTGTCTTGACCAGTAAGAGGCGGAGCCTCTTACTGGGGTGACTAGGTGATTAAGTGATTAGGTGATTAAGAGGATTTCAAAATGAGGCAAAGCAAGATTCAAGCGTTGCCTTATTTTTATTAACTACTTAGTGCCTCAGTGCCTTAGTAACTTAGTGCCTTTTATGAGTCAATGTGATATCCCATGTTGCCTGATTTACCTCTCCAAGGGGGAGGTCACAACACTTAACGAACGTATGTGAGTTTAGTGTTGTGGGTGGGGGTTGGTCATAGGCGTATTTAGATTAGCTGTGGCTGTTATGAAACAATTGGCTGGATTGTTTCGCGTTCGCAGTCTTGGATTTGCTCCACGCTCGGAAAGTTTCGCTTTTGAACCTGCGGTTCAACTCCGCTCAATTTCCTCGCTATCC
>CALUQX010000014.1 GCA_944323045.1 Candidatus Gastranaerophilales bacterium
GGTGCAAGTCACCACTGCAGCGGCAGAAAACAGTAATCTGTGAATGGTGAACAGTGAACTGTGAACTGAGGTTACAACAAGCTGTAGGGTGCAGTCACTACTGCACCAATTATCCAGAAATAGGTCGCGGCTTTAGCTAGCACGACAGAAAACTTAATCTGTGAACGGTGAACTGTGAACGGTGAACTGAGGTTACAAAAAGCAGACAACGAAAAGACTTAAAAGGACTAATAAATGTAAACACTCAAACTGTTATCTGTGAACGGTGAACTGTGAACTGAGGTTACAACAGCAGACAACGAGAAGACTTACAAGGACTAATAAATGTAAACACTTGAACAGTTATCGGTGAACAGTGAACTGTGAACTGAGGTTACAACAGCAGACAACGAAAAGACTTAAAAGGACTAATAAATGTAAACACCTAATCACCGTCTTGGATTTGCTCCACGCTCGGAAAGTTTCGCTTTTGAACCTGCGGTTCAACTCCGCTCAATTTCCTCGCTATCCGGATTGGCTCACTTCGTTCGCGCCATCCGTACGCAAATCCGCTAATCACCTAATCACTTAATCACCTATTCACTTTAAAAAAAAATTTTCCCTTTCCATTTTCCCTTACGACCTCACAGGTCGTTTTTTATTGCTTAATCGGGTAACAGCCTGCATCGGCACTATCGATATTACCGTCAAAATTATTATCAATGCCGTCGGAACAGGAACCAATTGAATTCCAGCTTTCTGCACGGACATTCTGTTTTAGATATTTATCAGGAATTTTCTTCCAGAGATAATTAAAGAAGTTACGATAAAATATAGCCAGACGTGTATCTTCAATTATTAAAACATTTTCGTCATTTTTCTTTTCACCGGAATTTGAAAAATTCATTGAGCCGGTAATGATATATTTATCATCAATGATTATTGATTTACTATGCATTTTACCGGCGTAATTTTCTACTTTTACCGGCACATTTGCCATGCGTAAATACTTTGATGCAGACCGATAGGAAGAAATATTTGTTGCATCCAGAATTAGTTTCACATCAATACCGCGGGACTTCGCATTAATTAAAGCTTTAGAGAGACCTTCATGGGTTATAAGAAAAGCCGGTATATAAATATATTTCTTTGCTGAATTAACCAGAGGGATTATGTAATTTGTTATTACCCTGTCTTGAGGCGAAAAATATACAGAGACCTTACTTGTCTCAATTAAAAATGAACGCGGCAATGCAGAACGCGCTTTTGCAGTGTGAAATTTACCGTTAAGCATTTGTTCAAATTCTTCTGTATAAAGCTTTGCTATATCTTTTGAATTAATCACAATCAGATTATTTGCATTAAAGCCGGAAAGACCCGTAGGGCTGTAGTTCATTGAACCGGTTATTACTGTTTTGTTGTCTATTACAAGAAATTTGTTGTGCATAATATAGTTTATTTCCGATGCAGCAGAAGATTTATCAGAATTATGCGCCATTGATATAGCTTTAATATTTGGAGTGTCAGGATAATAAGATGTACCTTTTGTGGTGTCGTCATATACAAGTCTTATTTTAACTCCGCGTTTTACAGCCTCTTTAATGGCTTCTTCAAGCGGCTGAACTTTCTCAAATCCATATATAGCCATATCAATGGTTGATTTTGAACGGTTAATTTCATTCAGGATTGTTTGGCAAACTTCACTGGTACAATTTCTATCTGGTTTAAGTTTTGTCGTGAAGTCAGTGAGAAGAAATTTCATATTCCCATTTGAGATTTGCGCCGGAGCCGGTATAATAGTGCTAGTCTTTGCACTATTAGGGAAACGCTTAGACTTCATTGTTTTAGATATATGACAGAACTTGCATGCCGCAGCGTTTTTCGGTAATTCATTTGCATATACGACGACTGTATCGTGTGCAATAAGTCCATATTTACAATCAAGTTTGTGATATTTGTTACTTCTGTGATTTAGAATAACGAGCCGGAGTTTTCTTGCGCGTTCAAGATTTTTATTGAATGCGTTTGATATTTTGCCGTTGTAAATTCCGTAACCATTTTTATACATTTTTTCAGAATAATTATCAGTGTTGATGTAGATATCTGCATAACGGCATTCAGGGGTGATTCTACCGGTAAATTTCAGATGCACTTTTTGATTTTCCATAAGTGTTTCTGCATAATTATCAGTCATAAACCCGAGTGATATTGCATCTTTAATAGACAGATTGTACTTTTTAGCCAGAGTTTCCTGTGATATCAGAAGATTGGATGTAAAAGTTTCAAGATTCGCAGCGCAGATTGTTTCGCCGTCATCAATCGTTTTGTTATTATTTAAATCTATCTGCAAAACATTTGGATTTATTACTTTTAAAACGACCTTATCAGAATGCCGGTATATTTCAAAAGCAATAAACATAGTCAGCGCTAAAATTATAAAAGATATAGTAAATTTTCTCATTAGACCAATTTTTTGTAGTTTGTTATTTCAAATCCAAGACGTTTAATTTTATCTTCAAGCGCTTTGTCTTGAGTAATCAGAAATTCTTTATAGTGCTGGTCATATTTAGATTTAATATAGCAGCACGGATGAATTAAGGCTTCTGCAATACAATCATCCTCAATTTCTTCCAATCCACAGGCAATTGTTCTGCTGTTCATCAATCCTGTGTAGCCGACGCCGAGGATGTAATCGTTTGTTTTTAAGCCGTGTTCTTTTATAACTTTTTTGTTTTTGGATGAAAGTGAATTTAGCAGGATGATTTTTAAAATATTCAGCGGATATTTTGGAGATATATGAATTTTGAACTCCGGAATTATATAAAATTCTTCATATTGAGTTCTGACATATGGAATATTGTATTCTTTAGCAAGTTTGCAGACTATTTTGAAGATATTTGGAATAGCATGAACATGAACATGAGAATCTATATGATCAATTTCAGCAAACTTCTTGACCTGTTCGATTTGCGCTCTGAATTCCTGCTCTACCTGATAAAGGAATTTTTCATTGCCTGATTTGTACATAAGTCCGAAGAACCCGTTGTTGAACTTGCCTTTTTTATTAGTAAGCATATCCGCTTTTGTCAATGCGCGACCCTCAATAATATTAAGATGCACACCAAGTCCTAAGTCAGGACATTCCGGCAGAATTTCATTAACAGCAGCGTTAAATGCTTTGCCGTTTGCACAAATGCTTGCGGAGGTTAAAAATCCGTTATTGTATCCTTCTAATACAGCGCGGTTATTAGCTTTTGACATTCCAAAATCGTCAGCATTCAGTATAAATTTTTTACTCATTATAAAATCCTTGCCTTAATTTTTTCTATATTATATTATAAAAAGGAGAAAAGGGGAATATATGAAAAAATCCACACTTGCTATTGTTGTTCCGTGTTATAATGAAGAATTATGTCTGAAAGCCACAATTGCACGCCTTCTAGAGGTGCTGCACACACTTGAAGCAAAAGGAAAAATCAAAGAAGACAGTTATATTTATTTTGTTGATGACGGCTCAACTGACAGTACGTGGGATATAATTAGCGCTTATCATGAAAGAACTCATCAGGTAAAAGGCTCCCGCTTTGTCCGCAATTACGGCAACCAGAAAGCACTTATTGCCGGATACGAAAGTGTTAGAAAACTTGGATGTGATTGTGCTGTCTCTATTGATGCGGATTTACAGCAGGATGAAAATGCTATTGAAAAATTTATTGATGAATTCCACAATGGCGCTCAAATTGTTTCAGGAATCAGAAACGACAGAAAAACTGACGGCTTTATCAAAAAACACACTGCATTATTATTTTATAAAACAATGCATCTTCTGGGGGTAAAAATTCCGGTTAATCATTCTGATTACAGACTGGTAAGTAAAAAAGCGCTTGATATCATGGAAGAATTTGACGAGCGTTATTTATTTTTACGCGGATTTTTTAACGAACTCGGGTTAAGAACATCTTATGTGCATTTTGATGTAAAGCCGCGTATGGCTGGGAGTTCTAAATTTAACTTTATATCTCTGACACGTCTTGCACTTGAAGGGATTACCTCTTACAGTATCCGCCCTTTAAGGCTTATAACTGTATTAGGATTTTTAATGGGGCTATTCGGTCTGCTTGTTGGTATAGAAACTGTGTTTGAAAAGATTTATTTAAACAATTCTCCAAACGGCTGGGCAACAACAGTTATTTTGTTGTGTATTTTCGGCGGGCTGCAGATATTCTGTCTTGGCATCATCGGTGAATATGTCGGACAGGTTTTTAGAGAGGTAAAAGCCAGACCTCGTTACATAAAATCAGAAGAGTTAAAATAATACAGTTTTAAGAATATTCATTTTGCAGGCTGTTTAAAATGTTGATAATTTTCGAATAATCTTCTTCCACAACCAGTATTGAGCGTATTTTGGCTGCATTTTTGATTTTTTCAATATAGTACGGGTAAAATTTTCGTACGAACTTTATTCCGACATCTTTACCACGGAGTTTAATTTCTTCATCCAGATGTGTTTTTAGCATTGCTATTTTTTGTGCTACAGACGGCGGTTCAAGTTTTTCACCTGTAGACAGGTAGTGTTCAATCCTGTAAATTAAAGTCGGATCTCCAAGAATTCCGCGTCCTATGGCAATTCCGTCCGCACAGCTCTGTTCAAGACATTCTATTGCCGTTTCAATAGAGGTTACATCACCGTTAGCAAAGACAGGGATATCAACATTAGTTTTTAATTCTTTTATGCTTTTCCAGTCAGCGTCTCCTGAATAGAACTGTGAACGTGTTCTTCCATGGATTGTAATAAAGTCAGCCCCAGCCTCCTGCATTTTTTGCCCGAAACTGACAAAATTCATATCATCCATTGTATACCCAAGTCTGAATTTTACACTAACAGGTTTATCTGTCCCGTCTTTTACTGCCTTAACCAGTTCTGATGCAAGAGAAGGATGTTTCATCAAAGCGCACCCGTCATTGCCTTTTACAACTTTATTAACAGGACATCCCATATTAATATCTATCATATCAGCCATAGGAGTTAAGCTTTCAGCGGCATCTCGCATTAATCTTGGCTTGTGTCCGCTTATTTGATATGATATAGGAGAGTGGTCATCATCGCGGTTTATTATTACACTCTCCCTCTCCTGTGCCAGAAATTCCGAACTTATCATTTCGGTTGTTAACAGGCAGTCTTTAGAATATTTTCTTACAAGGCTTCTCAATACATAGTCAGTAATTCCTGCCATAGGGGCAAGTGATACTCTGCTTTTTATTAATTTTTCTAATTTATTTTGCATAATCTTTCAATTCTTCCAGTCGGGTTTGAGAATATTTTTTGTAATCATCATCTTCTGCATATGAATTTACAAATGTCCGATAATAGGAATATGCATTCTTAAATTGAGACATTGTGTCATAATCCACTGCTATCAGATAATTTACTATTCCTAATTCCTGATTGTTTTCCAGGGCTTTTTTGTAATCATTAATTGCGTTTTGATACTGTTTTTGTGTATCATAAATCATTCCGCGGTAATACAGGGCATAAGAATTATTTGCATCTTTTTCCAATACCTGATTTAATTTAGTCAGACTTTCTGTATACTTTTCACTGTCAAATAAATCTATTGCCGCCTGCAATACTTCTGAGGCTTGTGTTTGCTCAAGACTTTCTTTCAATTCTTTTGCCTGCAGGTGGTTTGGATTAAGCGAAAGTGCAAGTTCTGCATAACTCTGTGCATTTTTAATATCATTTTCTTCTGCATGAATTGCCGCAATATAATATGCAATATCTGCATTCTTTTCATCTAAATCCAGTGCTTTTTGATAATATAGAAGAGCATTAGTATTATCACCAGAATTCTGGTAAGCAGATGCTATTGCAAGCGCAACATCTTTTGTAAGCGGTTTAATCTTCATATATTCAGCAATTGCGTTTTTGTAATCCTGTTTGTTATAGTATTCTGCTGCCTTTGCAAGCATTTTGTCTGATATCTGTGAATTAATAGATGTATAAGCATCATTAACCTGTTTGTTATCAGGAAAACGCGTTTTGGCTGATTTCAGGATATTCATTGCAGTATTTAAATCCTGTTTTTGCCCGTGTGCAATGGCAAGGTTTGCATAAATTTCCGGATTATCATTGCCAAGTTTTAATGCTTCTCCATACAAATAAATAGCGTCATCAAGTTTGTTCTTTTTATGTAATTCAAGTGCATAAGAATATATTGTATCAGGCTCAAGATTATTCTTTTTGACGTATTCAACAAATTGCTGCGGCGTCATGGCTTTGCGTACGGTGTCCATAATTCTGTCATTTGCTATTTCGTTATCAGGGTCACTTGCCAGAACTTTTTTGTAAGTTTCCATTGCCGCTTTGTTGTCTCCTAGAGCTTCTTGAGACTGTGCCTTATAAAGATTAGCCTGAACATTATCAGGATATAAAGTCAGAACAGAATCATATGCCACTATTGCTGTTTTGTAATCTCCTTTTTGCTGGTAAAGAGTACCAACATTAATCCTTGTATTTATATTCGCCGGATCAAGATATTCAGCTTTGGAATAATATCTCAGCGCCTCATCAAGTTTACCCTGCTTTTGCAGTATTGCTCCGAGGTTTGCTGTTAGACTTGCGTCATTAGGGGTTAAATCGAGTTTCTTTTTGTAAATTCTTTCAAGCGAATAGAGAACATCTTTGTTATCATCTGTTTGAGTCAGAATAAAGTTGTATTCATCAACAGCCTGTTCTTCTTTGCCTATTCTATCAAGTGTTTTGGCATAAACAAGCCGCAGACTGACATCTGTCGGGGCAACATTAATCGCTTTTTTGTAATATTCAGCTGCCTTCGGGTCATTACCAATAAGACGCATAATATCGCCCACCTGTTCAAAACTTTCTTTTATGTATTCTTTATCACCTATTGCCTGATTAAATTCATAGCCAGCAGCGGCAAAATCGCCGTTTGCACGCAGAGCTTTTGCGGTTTCAAATCTGTTTTTCGGGGTTGTATCAAAATGAATGGCATGCAGACAGCGGTTCAAATTTGACGTTACCTGAACAATTGCCTGAGAGGAGTTCTGGACAGCTTTTTCATCAGGGTAATAAACGAGATAGAATAATGCACTTCTGTAATCATCAGCCGCTTTTTTATAATTTTTGTCAGTGTTAGCGTAATATGTGCCGCGTGCAAGATAAGAATTAACAAGCCCTATTCTTGCTGAATTGTCCATATAATTGATTCTTAAAGCACTTTTAAACTCTGTTATAGCACCTGAATACTGAAAATTGGAAAGATACTGCTGTCCGAGATCAAAGTGTTCCTTAAATGTTGCACTGACCGGTAATGTGAATGTCAAGATACTGAGTAAAGTGATTATAGATTTTTTCATCATCGTAAACTCCTCGTTTAACATATACCCTGCAAGTTAATAATATCATGAATATTCACATTTTAATACAACATGCAAAAAAAGAGATTAACTGGTTAGTTAATCTCTTTACAGTATTTTTTGATGTTCATTTAATCAAAATCGGTTTTGGAAATAAATGTAATAAAATCATCAAATAGTACTTGTAGAGGGAGCGACATATCAATTGTCAACAGTTCATTTTGCTCCTGCAAATCTAAAATAACATCAGCCCCCAGCATGTCCGCTTTTGATTCTGTCATCATACGCAAATACTCCTTATATTGTTTTCATAACTGTTTTGCTTGATTATCAACAATTTATATATCGGCATTTTTTATCAAAACTTTAGTCTCAGGATTGATAGAAAACAGGCTAAAATGCACGCCATATAAGGGATAGAGACATAATTAATTCATGTTTACAAATCGTTACAAAAAACTTTTAAGCGCAGATATGGTAAAAATAGTATGGTTGTGTTAGTATTGTTTTGTAAAACAATATAAGGAGACACAGTCATAGCTAACGATAGATTTACAAAAGATAAAAAAGATCAACCATTAATTAATGAAAGAATTCGCGCAAAAGAAGTAAGGTTGATAGATGATAAAGGACAAAACCACGGAGTAGTAGATAAAGCAACAGCTTTAAAAATGGCATATGAAGCGGATTTAGATTTAGTTATAGTAAGTCCGAATCAAGAACCGCCGGTTGCAAAGATTCTTAATTACGGCAAGTATAAATACGAAATGGAAAAACGGGCTAAGGAAGCCAAAAAGAAACAACACGTAGTTGAAGTTAAAGAAGTTAAAATAAGATATAAAATAGATACCCATGATTATCTGGTAAGAATCAGAAATATCCAAAAGTTCATATCACAAGGGAATAAAGTAAAAGTAGTTATAATGATGCGCGGACGTGAGATGCAGCATTCAAATCTGGCATTTGATCTTGCGAACAGATTTTTAACAGATTTAAAGGATACCCCGCTGGTATTGGACAAAAAGCCGATGATGGAAGGGCGTAATGTCACATTTTACCTTGCTCCGCAATAGATATGGGCACCTTGCTAAAAGATAAAAATGTAAAAATTCGGATATATAGGAAAAAACTATTGACTTAAAAAGTTCAGCACATATAATAGAAATGTTGACAGAAATGACAATTAAATAAAGAAATATGCCGTATTACTCCTCCCAGTGGAGTGAAACGGAACGGAGTTTAAAAATCTGTAGAGCTTGCTCTACCAACTCCATGACAATTAAATAGAAACGATATGCCGCAATAGCTCAGTTGGTAGAGCAAGGGACTGAAAATCCCTGTGTCCTTGGTTCAATTCCGAGTTGCGGCATATTTTTTATGTGAAATGTGTGTTCTTTAGAAAAACCAAGCAAATTGGGTATCTTTCAAGTCTTTGATGTGTGGTGTAATTGCTTTTAATTGATATACTATATTAGAATCTTTATCAACAATATTAACTTTTTGTCCCAGTCGTGTAGGTGTTCCAAAAAGTTTATTAAGTGTTGGTAAATTATCCATTATAAGATTATTATATTCATCCTTCGCTTCTTGTGACCAGTTACCCTCGCCATATTGTTTGTTAAATTTATCAGATAATTCATGCTGCTTATCAATTACGTCTGATATTATTTGCGTAAGTTTTTCTGCTATTTTACCATCAGGATCTTGAATAGTTTTATCTGCAGAATCAGTAGTTTGTTGCGGTGTATCTGTTACTTTAGACTCCTCTTCTGCAACTTGAAAATTTGTGCCTAATTTACCATTAACAATATCTAAAATTTTATTCCAACTGCCTTTTAAGGAAATTTTTATTGTCTGGTCCGGCTGCACAACAAAGTTTTTATTTGTTTTTCCGCTGATATCCGACCCTCCGGCATATAGACTTGCATCTGCCTCTTTGGCACTAGCAACTTCTTTAAATATAGAATTCCAGGTATTCTTATCCAGCCTGCCAATCTGCTCAGAATTTAAACCTAATTCTTTTACTATACCCTGTGATATACCTTGACCGGCTTGTATAACAAATACTCCGTCTGAAGTTATGCCCATAATACCTCTCTTCTTTAGTTAATATCTATATATAACAAGTAATTTTAATACATAGATTTGCAACCGAATTGGAAAATGTAACATTACTTAATCTTATTAATATTCTGGTGTCAAATTGCAACTTATAACTAAAATCCTGTGCTGCTATTCCGGTGACATAACTTAATATAAATACAAATACAGCTTTTTCATGTATAATAAATTACATTAGGGATAATATTATGTCATCAAATGTGTTAGTCGCAATAAAAAATCTTGTCACTAATCCAATAATCTCTATCAAATCCCATTATGCCGGAAGAAATAGAGTTAATGGTGTTGGTGACGCTCTGGAAAAATATATAAAAGATTTGTTTGCAAATACAATGTTCTGTGATAATGAATATGAAAAAATTTCTATTTATAATAACGTTTTTTCATATACCGGCAATCAGAATAATCCGCCTGATATCATTCTCAAAAATGGCGATGCTATAGAAGTTAAAAAGGTTCAGGGTAGTGCCGCATCACTTGCGCTAAACAGTTCTTACCCTAAAGACAAATTATACTCTGATAGTACAATGATAACTACAAAATGCAAAAATTGCGAAAACTGGGATTCTAAAGATTTGTTATATGTGGTTGGTAATACTGATGATACTAGTTTGAAAGAACTCTGGTTTGTCTATGGTGACTGTTACGCTGCGGATAAAGAAATATATGAAAGAATTAAAAATACAATTGTTGAAGGCTTGCATTCAATAACTGATATTGAACTTGCAGAAACAAATGAATTAGGAAAAGTGAAAAAAGTTGATCCGCTTGGCATTACTGATTTAAGAGTCAGAGGTATGTGGTCAATTTTTCACCCTAAAAAAGTGTTTGATTACCTTCCAATACAAAATATAAACTCAAAATTCAAATTTTTCTGCATAATTAAAGAAGAAAAATTTGAAACTTTTTCAGATGAAGATAAACAGAATTTGCTAAAATTAGCCGATAATAAACGCTTTTTCGTAAATAATCTGCAAATCAGAAACCCTAACAATCCTGCAGAATTAATTGCTGTCAAATTTATGGAGTTTTACTATGGATAAGAGAGTAGTTAGTTTGTTCTCCGGTGCGGGCGGGTTAGATAAAGGATTTGAAAAAGCCGGTTTTGATATTATCTGGGCTAATGAATTTGATTCAACAATATGGGAGACTTTTCAGTATAATTTTCCTTACACCATGCTGGATAAAAGAAATGTTAAAGATGTCCCGTCAAATGATGTTCCTGATTGTATTGGAATTGTGGGCGGTCCTCCATGTCAGAGCTGGTCTGAAGCCGGCGCACTTCGCGGCATAAATGACGCAAGAGGAAAACTTTTTTACGAATTTATAAGAATTTTGCAAGCGAAAAAGCCTCTGTTCTTTCTCGCTGAAAATGTTGAAGGAATGCTTGCAAAAAGACATTCAGATGCACTTGCTAATATTAAAAAACTGTTTAAAGAGTCAGGGTATAATTTAAGCTTTAAACTTATCAATGCCAATAATTATAATGTTCCTCAGGATAGAAAAAGGGTAATATTTGTAGGCTATAGAAATGATTTAAATCTTACGTTTGAGTTTCCTGAACCGTTTTCACATAAGCCTGTTTTGCAAAATGCAATATGGGATTTAAAAGACTCTGCAATTCCGGCAAAAGATAAAAATTATACAAACGGTAATAAATGTGTTGTGCCAAATCATGAATATATGACCGGCAGTTTTTCAACAATATTTATGTCAAGGAATAGGGTTAGAGCGTGGGATGAACCGTCTTTTACAATTCAGGCAGGCGGACGGCATGCACCATTACATCCACAGGCGCCCAAAATGGTGTTTGTAGAACCTGATAAACGCGAATTTGTGAAAGGAAAAGAAGATTTATACCGCAGATTGTCTGTCAGAGAATGCGCCAGAATCCAAACTTTTCCGGATGACTTTATTTTTAAATATGACAATCTTGTAAATGGATATAAAATGGTTGGCAATGCTGTGCCTGTTAATATGGCATATGCACTTGCAGCTAAGATAATGCAGGATTTAAGCGGTGTTTTGAATAATACAAGTATAGATGAAAAATTGTTAGTGAATTTATAAATATGGGGGTATAATGATGAATTTATCAAAGATTACTGTGATTATGGGAATTATTTGCTTAGGAACATTAACAGCGCTTGCACTGGATAACAATGTAAATAAACCCTGTGAATATTCTAAAAATATTTGTTCTATGCTCAAATATTCACAGGAAAACCAGACAGGAAAAGCTATTGATGTATACAAACAGCTATCTGATACTGAAAAAAATGAGTTTGTTGCGCTTTTAGAAAAAAATCCCGGTGTTGTACCGCCATTTTATTTTATTGATCTGGCTGATTATGTTTTCAAAACAGATAAAGACAAGGCTGTTTTCTTCTTTTACTTTGGTAAGCTTCGCGCAACAGAAGATGTTCTTATGTGTAAAGATGAAACAGCACGCGCGCAGCTTAGTGTATACCCTTTGATGGCTCAAGATACATTAAATTATATGAGTACTAAATATAATGATATTAATTATCTGCCAGCAGTACTGCAAAAGACTATAGATTGGGACAATGCAAATCCTGAAAGAGTCTCACCTATCTGGTCTTGTTATCACGGGCTTGATGCTTTTTCTCAAGAACCTGTACTTTTGGATGCTGATAAATTCCCGAAAATTCAGAAAAAAGTGCAAAAAATTGTCAAAAATTCTATTAAAGAGTTCAAAAAGGAATATAAAAAACATTTCTAATGTATAAGGTTGATTACAAACACCGTGATTGTAATATAATATAATTATGGCGAATAAAAATATCAAAAATTTATACAGGTTTCTAAAGGTAAAAGTCAAACGAACCGCAAGCAGTATTGCTCTTATTCGTAAATTGCGCTACCGTGGTCATGTCCGCAAAAACGAACGCAATAAAAAAATGTTTAATTTTGTGCTGGCTGATGATTTTATTAAAGAATTTAAAGGCAAAGACTGCAAGAAATACAAAGATGTAGAAGGTTACTATATTCATCTGTATGAATTTAATGATGCTTACCTTGCCAATTGTATGAATTGCGCGTTTGTACAAAAACTTGTGAACAATAAACTATATACATTTAAAGAATCCTCAGGACTGAATGCAAGACTCGACGAACCTGATATGAATTATGCTCCGCCATTTGACCTGACTGCTGGCAATCATCAGGAAGAAGATGAAGTTTGTCTTTTATGTTTCTTATTAGGTGAAAATTATTGGCACTATGTGTTTGATATTATTCCACGCTTAATGGTTATGGTAAAACGCGGATATAAAGGTAAATTCCTCGTAAATAATACTGACTGTGCAAAACAGTTTCTTGAACTTTTAAAAATTCCCGAAGACAGATTGATAATTAATCAGTATGGTAGTATTATTCACGCTAAAAAAGTATATATGTTCAGTGATATGTACGGTATTGAACTTCATGGACAGCTTCTGGTTGATACACGTCAGTTTTTGATTGAAGAGGCCGAAAAAAATTACGGACCGCTTTTGGATAAAAGTTATCCGAAAAAGATTTATGTTTCGCGCGTTTCTCGAAGAAAAATTACGAATGAAGAAGAGATAATTAAGATGTTGAAATCCTGCGGATTTAAAGTGATTGTACCTGAAAAATTATCACTTTATGAGCAGATGAAAAGTTTCCATAATGCAGATATTATTGTTACCCCGCACGGGGCAAACAGCACGAATCTTCTGTTCTGCCGCGAAAGAACCTCTATGATAGAATGTTTCAGCCACCAGTGGATTAATCCGTGTATGATGAATACAGTGGGTATGTTGAATATTGATTATCATATGATATGTGAACGATTGGCGGATTATCAGCCAAATGCCGGAAAATTTACGGATTATAAAATAAATACCTTCATTCTTGAAAATAAGGTAAAAAAGGTTATGGAATTAAGAGATTTGATGCCGTGGGCTTATCAAATGGATTTATCAGAATAGTTCAACACTGTTTTGACTTTAAATTTACATTACTTATCAATTTTGCAGTATACTGAATTATTATGCTAAGATACTAATGTAGGAGTTAAATAAGGAGGGTGTATCTTGAAAAATATTGTAAAAATACTATTGTCAGCATTTGTGTTTGTCGCAGGTACATGCGTATTTGCTTTTCCGGATGTTGCATCTGATCACTGGGCAGCAAGCCAGATTAAAGAACTAAGCGAACAGGGCGTAATTGTAGGTTATCCTGACGGAACTTTTCAGCCCGACGAAAATGTTACACGCGCTGAATTCGCCTCAATGGCTATCAAAGCTTTAGGACAACAGCATGCACAGGTTGTTCAGCCGGTTAAATTTACTGATATTACAGAAGACTACTGGGCATATGATGCAATACAAAAGGCGTTATATTTTGATTTAGTATCCTGTCCTGAAGAGGGTCAGCCATTCAGACCGGAAGATTCTGTATCACGTGCTGAATCAATTTCCGTTGCTGTAAATTCCTTAACAACAGAACAAATCAGCCCGCAAAAAGCAAAAGAGGTTCTCTCTCGCTATAAAGATGCAGACAAAGTGCCTGAGTGGTTTTTAATTCCTGCAGGTAAAGCTGAAATTCTAAATATGATTGTCACACTGCCTTCTGCTAATAAAGATATTGATGCAGAACGTCCTGCAACACGCGCAGAAGTTGCTGCAATACTTTATAATATGATGGAACAGGCAAAATTAAATCCAAATGCAAAACTTGCTGAAGCAATGCGCAAAAAAACAGGTGAAGGTTATATCATTGCAGGCGCTACTGTTCAAGGCAGTGTAGGAACTATTCCTGCTGGTGCTGTAATTCCTGTAGAACTTACTAATTACATTTCTTCTCAGTCTTCTAAACCGGGTGAAATGTATGTTGCAAGAGCTGCACAAAATTATGTTACACGCGATAAATTTATTCTCATTTCAAAAGGCGCAAATTTAAAAGGTCAGTTGTCTGATGTCCGCGCAGGCAAATGGTTTGTAAGAAATGGTGTTCTTGTACTGGATAATTCTTTAGTAACAACTGTAAACGACCAGACTGTTCCGTTCAATGCAAGCGGTGAAATTAAAAAAGACAGAAACTGGTTTATGAAATTTGTTAGAGCGACATTAAAAGGCGAAAAACTCAATGTTCCGGCTGCAGGAATTGTTAAAATGACTGTATTGAAACCAATTAAAGTTGATTTGACAAACGGCTGGATTATTGAAGAATAAAAAAGACTTCCTTTCTTTTTTTTGAAAAGGCTCCTTTATTAAAGGAGCCTTATTTTTTGCTCTAATCAGGAGTAAACCCTGTTCGAATAATATCTTTTCCAAAACGGCTTTCCAGATTGTCAAAACATTTTGCAAGCCGCGCTTTTTTATCATCATTGTTGTCGGTAAACAGAAATAATTGCGCTTCACTGTTATGTGTAATGCCGTCAAGGATTACGCCGGTACTTCTATAGAGAATATCGGGATTATACATTTTATCAAGCAGTTCAAAAATTATACCGGAAATCTCCAGTTCAAAATCCGTTGGTTTAGCTATGACCCGCTTTTCATAAGATGATTTAAAATCTTTTGTTTTTAGCATTAGTGTAATACCGGTGCATTTTGCATCCAGCTTTCTCAGTTTTGCGCAGGCGCGGTGAATATGATAATTCAGCGAATTTTTGAGAAAATTTTTATCGGAACTGAATTTTGACAGCATACTTGTTTTTTGGATAGATTTTGGCAGTTTTACTGTTGTGTCTACAGGAGAAACCATTTCACCGAGAAGTTCATGTTTCATTTCCAAGCCTCTTATACCGACTTTTTTATTCAGCCATGTATCTGTTTGTGAGACAAGTTCATAGGCATTTAAAATGCCGTTTTTGTGAAACATTAACGTTAAATTTTTTCCAATGCCCCATATTTCACCTATTTCAGTGTGTTCAAGCACCTCAATAATCTCTCTTTTGTGAATGTGATAGACGCCACCTGTCATAGATTTTGCTTTGTCAGATGCAAGTTTGGCGAGTGTTTTGGAGGAACTTATTCCTATAGAAACAGGTATATCAACGCGTTTCATCACCTCTTCACGCAGAAATTCTCCTATTTCTGTGTAATTCTTTTTATAAAGTCTTTCAAGCCCCGTCAATTCAACGAATGCCTCATCTATTGAATATACCTCAACTTTCGGACTAAATTCCTTCAAAACAGCCATAACTTCTTTTGATATTTCGCCATACAAATCATGCCTGCCTGATAGATAAATTGCTTTGGGAAAATCTTTTTTTGCCATAAAATACGGCAGCCCCATGCGTATTCCCATTTTTTTTGCCTCACGGGAGCGGGAGATAACACAGCCGTCACGGTTTGAGAGGACGCATACTGGCTTGCCTTTGAGTTCCGGCGCGACCTTTTGTTCACACGATACAAAAAACGAATCGCAATCTACCAGCGCTATGACATTTTTTCTACTCATAGCAATAGTATCAATTTGTTTTTGTATTTCGTCAAATCCGGAACGCATCAAACAATAATCTCTTTTTCATTTTTATAAGTAACATAGCCTAAATTAGCTTTAGGCGGCTTTTTAAGATATTTTCTTTTAGTGTAAATTACCCCTGCTTTTGTTGACAATTTAGCAGAAGAATATTCTTTTGCAAGTTTTGCACACTCATAAATCAATTTATCAGAAGGGTCATTACATCTTAAAAGTACATGTGAGCCTGCAGAGTCTTTTATATGGAACCAGTAATCTTCATCTTTTGATAATTTTGAGACAATATAATCATTCTGACGGTTGTTTCTGCCCACCCACACCTTGCAGTCTTCAATCAGAAGTTCAAGCGGAAGATTGAATGTTTGTTTTTGTGTTTGTTTCTTTTCCGGCGGCAGGAGTTCTGATTTTATTTCCAGCAAATCTTTTATATCTGAGGCAATACTTATGGAATAGTGTACCTGTCTTAAGTATGCTATTTCATTACGTAATTCATCTGAAAGTTCGTTTAATTTTGCAGATGATGTTTTTGATTTTGTGTACAGTTTGTAGAATTTATTTGCATTTTCTTTTAATGTTTTATCCGGCTCAAGTTCAATTCTAATATTCCGGTTATTTTCGTAATCAAAAACTTCAGCAGAATCGGAAAAATCTTTTAAATTGTAGAGATTTGCCATAATTAAATCTCCGTACAATCTGTATCTGGCAGAAGCTGCCTCTTTCTCAAGTTGTTTTTCCATTTTTCCAAGTGAGGTACAGGCTTTTTTAAGTTTTTGATTGACAATAGTTTCTAAATGCTGTTTGAGCGTATTATACTTATCTTTTTCAATGTAGTAAGCATAATAATTGTCCAGCATATCGTTAACTGAATTTTGCCTGATGCTGTCATTTAATAATTCGGCGAAGAGTGAATATTTGCTGTAATCTTTTGAAATAACAGGTGAAATGCCTTTTAAACACACATAATCACGCAACTTTTCAATCCCGATGCCTTGAACCTGATTGGCAAAAGATTTAGAAAACCAGTAAAAATCAGTATTCAGGCGGCTGTAATCAATTTCGCCGTTATAATCCAGAATATCCATTTTTTTCTGTTTAGGAGGATATACATAAGGTAAAGTGCCAGCCATCTCGCGTTCGCGGCTTTTTTCTGCCCCGACATTATGCGCGCATCCAATAATTACATTTGTATCGTCATTATAAAGTACAACATTTGAATGTTTTCCCATCAATTCAACAGCAAGGCAGAGATGTATTTTTTCTGACAACTCGTTGAATGTTTCAACATATAATTCTAAAATCCTCTCATAAGGCGGCTGATTAATTTTGCATATTTTTGAATTCTCCAGATATTTTCGCAAAAGCATACAAAACATCGGTGGTTTGACAGGAATTTCAATGAGCCTTTTTTCTTCATTATTCTTATTCATAAAGCATACGTGATGATATTGAGGATTTATATTAATGTATAATTTTCTGGTTTCAGCTTTGCCTCCTTTATCAAATCCCCTTATCGTTAATATAAAATCACGTCTGGTCGGCTGCTGAATCCTTTGTATTCTGGAGCCGGTCAGAAATTCTCTACTTTCTTCTATGAAGGCTTTTAACGTTAAACTGTCGAATGTAATCATAATTAAATATTACACTAAAAATATTAAAATATTGACGATAAATAAATTATCTGCTAAAATACATATACTTAATAAGGAGAAAATATATGTTGTTCTGGGAAATTTTTGCAATTGCAGGGTTAATATTCCTGATTCTTGAAATGCTTGTACCTACAGTATTTTTCCTGAATCTTGCATTTGCAGGCTTTTTAACAGCGATACTTTCGCTGACTGTATCAGATATTACAACTTTAATTCTTGCATTTGTGGTATTTTCGCTATTGTCAATATTTTTGATAAGACCAATGATTCTGCGGCACAAAAATACTAAAGAAAACCAGACAGGGATTGAAGGTAAATATATTGGCAGAGTTGCGCGGGTTATAGAACCGGTAAGCAGATACAAAGGCGCTATTACGATTTATGATGAGCGCTGGGAAGCACGCTATGAAGGCGATGATGAAATCCCCGCCGGAGCAGAAATCCGTATTGTTAGAAACGACAGTTTAATAATGTATGTAGAAAAATTATAAGAAGGAGAAAAAAATGAATTTATTTTTGTTTGTTCTTGTTGTTCTGCTGTTGATATACGTATTTAAAGGTATAATTATTGTAAAACAGCAGGAAGAGGTTATTATTGAACGTTTGGGGCGTTATGAAAGAACATTACGCGCCGGTCCAAACTTTATATTTCCAATTTTAGACGCACCTAGAGGCATTGCAAAAAAAGTTGTCCAGAGAACCATTGACGGCAGTACATATGCATATCTTAAAGAAACATCTAAAATTGATTTGCGTGAAACTGTATATGATTTTCCGCGTCAAAACGTAATTACAAAAGATAACGTATCAATTACAATAAACGCTTTATTGTATTTCCAGATTATTGATGCGAAAAGTGCAGTTTATGAAATTGCGAATCTGCCGGAAGCAATAGAAAAACTTACCCAGACAACCCTGAGAAACCTTGTAGGTCAGCTAGAATTGCAGGAAACGCTTGTTTCCCGCGACAAAATTAACGGCGAACTCAGAGCAATTCTCGATGAAGCGACTAACAAATGGGGGGTAAAAGTTAACCGTGTAGAACTTCAGGATATAATCCCGCCTGCTGATATTCAGGCTGCTATGGACAAACAAATGAAAGCCGAACGTGAAAAACGCGCAATGATTTATGAAGCTGAAGGTGAAAAGCAAGCCGCAATTCTGACTGCTGAAGGTCAAAAAGAAGCTGCAATAAGGGAAGCAGAAGGGCAAAAACAGGCAGCTATATTAAAAGCCGAAGGGGTTGCGCAGGCTCGTGTTGTTGAAGCTGATGCAGAAAAAGAAGCTATTGCAAGAATTATCAATGCACTAGAAGACAAAGGACAGCCGGATAAATATTTAATCGCTATGAAATATCTGGAAACTTTAAGTTCAATAACTGCCGGCGAAAACAACAAAGTTGTCTATATGCCTTATGAAGCAACAGGCATTTTGAGTTCTGTTGACGGTATTAAACAAATGTTTGATCACTCCAAATAGCCTTTAAATAAGGCTTTTGGAGGTATCAGCATTTTCTTATGTTAATAAGGACTTGAATTTTATTTGACTTTATGCTATAATATATGTATAACCATACGTACTAAAAGCTATTAAGGTGGTGAAAAATATAAATGGCAGAAGTTAAAGTTGGCGAAAACGAATCAATTGAAAGCGCATTGAGACGTTTTAAGAAAAAAATTCAAAAAGCCGGTATCCTTTCAGAAGTTAAAAAACGTGAAAGATACGAAAAACCGAGCGTAAAAAGAAAACGTAAATCTGAAGCTGCTCGTAAAAGAAAAGTTTAGTTTTATCTTATTATATTCTATCTTATGCTATATAGCAATTACATTTTTTCTTGAAAAGTTCCTGTAAATTACAGGAACTTTTTTTAGTGATTGTTCACAATACAAAAACAACCGCCTGATATGATTCAGGCGGCTATTTTGATATTAACATCTATTATTTTACAGACATTGTATCTGCTTTTTTTCTATAGAATTCAGTATTTATGTTCAATTTATTACCTATATCAAGCAGCATAAGAATAAATTTTCTTGTATTTGATTTTTTAGAGGCTGATGTTTCATTATTCTGCAGCAATTCACCGATTCTATGATAAATTTTGTTGAAATAAGTATTCTGCGCCTCAGCTATGTCGATTTGCAATTCCAGTCTCTCTATCTGGTCAAACAACTCAAGCACAGCCTCTGCCTGACGTATTTCAAAACTATGAACAAGTCTGTTGATGTTTTGATATAACTTTTTGCCGAAAATTTTGTTAGAAGGCGTTTTATCCATAACAACTTCCATACGTCTGGCTTCAAAATTAATGTCAGCAGCCTGCTGAATTAAATCATCGTCCACAAATCCGTTAGAACCTGCAACTAAATCATTAAACTTGCGGCTCAATGCATAACCGGCTGAAATTTTAAATTCATCCGGAACTTTTAAGCCGAGCGTCTGCAAATGATATATAGAACTCTTTCCGGCATCATACATATCTTCATAAATCGCTGCAAACTTGGCAAGTTTACCTTTGAGCATAACTTGAAGTATTTTGCGTCTTTCTTCAATGAAGATATCTTTTAATGTATAGTATTCTTTGCCGAAATATTCATCCAGAGCCCTTACTGTTTCTGTCAGCGGACTGAGCATAAACGTTTTTATTAGATTTGTTTTTAACTTGTTGAATTCAATTTCGTCAGTATAAGGCTTTATTGTACAGTGGAAGTCCCCGCCGGAGTACTGCATCAGCGCAAATACAAAATTGTATTTCACAAGTGTAATTTTAGATTTTATCTCAATATGTCCGATAACAAATGCAGAGTTCCCTTTTTGAACTTTCTTGTAAGCGTGCTTATTTATTATGTAGCAGTAAACATCTTCTTCATCCTCAAAATCGTGGAACAGAGATGATATAGCCCATAAGCTGGCAATCTGTTTTGCATTTACAACAGAAGGTCTTACGTATTTTTCAAAAATATCACGTCCGTTGCCGTTTTCAGGAATATTACTCTGTGCCTGTGAAAGTATTTCTAAGAAGCGATTTTCAAAATCTCTATTAGAGAATCTTGCGGCAAGCTGCAGTGCCCGCGCAGCGTATTTCATAATCTGTACGGTTTCTATACCAGAAATTTCAGAGAAGAACCAGCCGCAGCTTGTATACATTAACAGCGCCTGACGTTGAATTTCAAGGAGTTCCATTGCTCTGACCCGTTCTTCGTCAGTCAAATTTGGATGAAAATTCGCATTTTGGAATTTGATAATATTAGATTCTTTGCGGTCAAGTATTACATCTATATATTTGTTTCTAATATCCCATGGATTTTCAACAAAATACTTTGGTCCTTCTTCTTCAAATATTTTTGCAAATTCATCCCGCAAATAATCCAGAGCTTCACGCAGAGGTTTGCGCCATTTCTGATTCCAGCCCGGATGACCGCCTGTAGAACAGCCGCAGTCTTCTTTCCAGCGCCCTACCCCGTGGAAACAACTCCATGAAGACGCCTGTTTTATATCTGCTTCGTAATCACTGCGGTATTTTTCTAAATATTCACCGTAATTTGTGATAGTAAATCCTTCATCTTTTGCTTTAATTTTTAATACATAAGAAAGCGCCATATCACCAAATTTTGTATGGTGACCGTAACTTTCCCCATCAGTTGCAATATTTATAAGCTGAGGATAATCCCTGCAGTCTGAAATACCTTCTTTCAAACGTTTGCTGAATTTATTACCGTCTTTCAAAAGTTCATCAAAAGCAACAGAACGCGAAATAGCCCCGTCATAGAAAAACAAATCAATAAACTGCCCCGGGGCTGACTTTATATAATACCTGTAAGAACGTGCAGGATCAACATTCCCCCAGCTCACATCTGTCCATTCCTTATCACCTTCTTTTCTGATTTTCAGTGCCTGATAAGGCGACAATATAGTGAATTTTATTCCGTGTTCAACAAGAACTCTTAATGTATCGTCATCAACAGCAGTTTCTGCAAGCCAGATACCTTCAGGTTTACGTCCGAAGCGGTGTTCAAAATCCCGAATTCCCCATATAACCTGAGTTTGTTTATCGTGTTCATTTGCAAGCGGCATAATAATATGGTTATAAACTTGCGCAAGTGCATTTCCATGCCCGCTGTGCTCTGTTATGCTTTCAATATCAGCTTTTATAATTCTTTCATAAGTTAATGGCGCATAAACTTCCATCCATGATAACAATGTTGGTCCGAAGTTAAAACTCATTAAGGAATAATTATTTACAACATCAAGAATTCTGTTTCTGCTGTCAACAATTTTGGAGACAGAATTCGGGTTGTAGCATTCTTTTGTAATTCTTTCATTCCAGTCATGAAAAGGCAGTGCGCTGTCCTGCAGTTCAATAGCCTCCAGCCACGGATTCTCCCGCGGCGGCTGATAAAAGTGACCATGTATTGTTAGAAATGCTTTTGGTTGTTGTTCCATATATCTTAACTCCGTATTATTTACTTTAATTATTTACTTTCTTTATCACTTTTGGGCTTTGTTGTCAAAACAACGAATTTGTCAACATCCATCCATATATCTCCGAGTGCCTTTGAAAATACTTTGCCGCTGAATTCTATTTCATCACCAGAATTCAAGTCAATATGTTTTTCTGCTTCAGAACGTTTAAGAAAAATTTTCATTTCAGAAAGCGGAATATTATGATCTGGCACATCAGGTCGTTGAATCAAGAATGATATATAATCTTCAGAACTTCTCATTGCCGGAGTATAATCCAGCCCGAGGGTTGAAAATTTATCAAATTTAGCTCTGATTTTTACATTCTTATTCAGATAGAATGAAGGTCTAGCAATCATATCCAGCGGGTTGGCAGCCATATAGCTGACATGCGCGGTTTGAATAGGATTTTCCAGATTAATAGCCGGCTGAGTAGTTGTTGTAGCCGCATTTACATTAAGTCCTACCCCTAAAATTACTGCCAGAATTATAATAAAGCTCTTTAATTTATTCATAAAAAATCCCTTCTTATTTATTCATAATTTATCAACAATAATATAATAACACATAAAATATTTTTGGGAAACTATCCAGTTAAATTATTTTTAAATAGGTTCAGGGTGACTTTACTTTCTCTATATAAGTGAGTTATCATGCCTGTTGCCTTTTGTTTGCGCTTATATTACAATTTTGAAAAAATGAGGTGAATTATGGCAGAAGATTGTATTTTTTGTAAAATTTTAAACGGTGATTTTGGCACCGAGTTTGTTTACGAAAACGAATATGTAGCGGCATTTAATGATATTAACCCGAAAGCCCCTGTTCATGTTCTTGTTGTTCCGAAAAAACATGTGTCTTCACTTAATGAACTTGAAGACAAGGCGCTTATGGGTGAATTGCTTGCTGCAGTAAAGGAAGTCGCAAAAATTACAGGTTTAAAGGCTTATAAAACATTGATTAATACAGGTAAAGAAGCAGGACAGGAAGTTTTTCACCTGCATTTACACGTATTGGGCAGTAGATAGTTAAAAGGAGAGATATCAATGACAAATGGTATTAAAGACGGATTTTATAAGGAAATTAATCCAGCAGGATTTGGTGTAGCAATAAAAGCCGGTAAGGTTCTATTTTCAAAACAATCAGAATTTCAAAAAGTTGAAATTTTTGAAACAGACAGCCAACTCGGTCGTGTTTTGACACTGGACGACTTGATGATGACAACAGAAGGCGATGAGTTTTATTACCACGAAATGATAGCTCATATTCCGATGATGAATCACAAATGCCCGAAATCAGTGCTTGTAATTGGCGGCGGTGACGGCGGCACAGTTAGAGAAGTCCTAAAGCACAACACCGTTGAAAAAGTTGTACTTTGTGAAATTGATGGAATGGTTATAGATGCATGTAAAGAATTTTTACCTACTATAGCCGGCAAGCTTGACGATCCTCGTGTTGAAATCCGTGTAGAAGACGCTATAGAATTTATCAAAGATAAAAAGAACGAATATGATATTGTTCTCATTGATTCAACAGACCCGATGGGACCGGGAGAAGGGTTGTTTACTGAAGAATTCTACACAAATGTAAAAAATTCTCTCAAAGAAGGCGGTATTGTTGCCGCACAATCAGAATCTCCGGTTGTAAATAAGGAAGAAATCAAAAAGATGTATAACCTGTTGAAAAAAGTATTTCCTATTTGTTCAACTTATACCTCAAATATTCCAACATATCCGGGTGGTTACTGGGCATGGGCATATTGCTCCCAAACAGTTGAGCCGCTCTCTTATATAGATGAAAAGCGTTGTGAAGAAATAACTAAAACATGCAAAATTTATAACAAAGATTATCATATGGCGCGTTTTGCTCTGCCAAATTATCTTAAAGAACTGTTATAAATTCTCAAACGGCTCTGGTGATATTTAATACATCGTTTTCGATTGTGTATTTAACTTCATCGGTTTCGGGATTGAGTTCCAAAAACTGTATTATTGAATTTGATATGTATAATCCGTAGCCGTTACCGCTTTTATTAAATTTTTTAATTAATAGATCCTGATTAATTTCATCAGGGTCTATTTTTGATATTTTAAGCACATTTTTATCCATTCTTAATAGAACGGATGTTTCATGCGGATTAAAGCCAAGAAGTTTAAGGACATCTTTAGGCATATATAATTTCCAGCCGGTGCCGCTTGATACCAATTTTCTCTGCATATGTTCCTCTTTTTAGTAGCCTCTTGACAAATTTATAAAATAACACTAAACTTATTTGTAGATTACATTTAAGTTACATATAAGTTACACAGACAAAGAATAAAGGAGTTCAAAAAACATGAATTTAAAAAACAACGAATCAATTGCTCAGACACATTCAATAAACCACACTACTCACTTCACTCACTTAGTCACTTTCCATAAAGCCGCTTTTACTTTAGCAGAAGTGCTCATCACACTTGCAATAATCGGTGTTGTTGCAGCAATGACTATACCTTCACTGGTGCAAAAATATCAGGAGCGGGAAACTGTCACCAGAGTTAAAAAAGCTTATTCTGTTCTGAATTCTGCATATAAAATGGCACTGGCTTCTGAAGGTGAATTTAACAGCTGGGGATTTAACGGCGGAAATGAATTTGAAGCTGACGATGAAGGTAATAATGTGTGGATAGGTGATTCAGCCAAAAATACAAAATTATTCTGGGATAAAATGACTAAATATTTAAACGTTACAGAAAAATGTCTGTCTACGCAGGATAATTGCTACAAACCCGACGCACTTTATGATATGCAGGGGAATAAAAGAAATTTAGATCTTGCAAATTATTCTTTCTTTACATTAAACGACGGTATGACATTGACTGCCGGCTGGATATATGAAAATTGTAATGATAAAAATGATAGATGCGCGGATTTTGCAGTGGATATTAACGGGATAAAAAATCCACCTAATTCAACAGGAAAAGATATTTTCTATTTTTATGTTAAGCCTGATAGGATAGCTCCCACGGGTCTAGAAGAAGATACAGATCATTCTTTTGATATTACCTGTAACAACAATCCTGTAGATCAAGCTAAATCCGGTTACGGCTGTACTGCATGGATTGTGACATTCGATAATATGGATTACCTGCACTGTGACGATTTAAGCTGGGATGGAAAACATTCTTGTAAAGATAAATAAAAATAATTTTCTCTTTTTGTGTTATACTAATTTTATAAACACAATAGATTAGGGAGAGTTTATGTCAATAATTATAATGCTGATACTGTTAAGTATACTGATTCTAGTCCATGAAGCAGGGCATTACCTTGCTGCGAGAATGTTCGGGATTAAGGTAGATAAATTCGGTTTCGGACTGCCAATCGGTCCTACTCTGTGGGAAAAACAGTGCGGTGATACAAAAATTCTTGTACATGCCTTTTTGCTTGGCGGATATGTGGCATTTCCTGATGATGACAAGGAAAACCCGCTGCCGGAAGATTCTCCTGACAGATTTTTGAACAGACCGATATATCAGCGTCTGGTAGTCGTTTCAGCCGGAGTTATTGCAAATGTTATTTGTGCGTTTGTTCTTGTTTTATTGACAGCATTCCTATGGGGGCACATGCCTTCAGGCAAGTATGATATTTTTGTCAAAAATGTCGTAGCCGCAAAAAATCAATCAGTCTGGACATCAGGGCTTGCAAAAGGTGACAAAATTCTGTATGTAAACGGCACAAAAGCTGATAATGCCGCGACATTAACAATGTTTGCTAAAAACAGTAAGGCTTATGACGGCAGAGTTGATAAAGTCCTTGCAGAAGAAAATCTCGAGAAACTTTCTAAATTAAATGTTGCATTTAAACGTGATGAAATTATTCCACAAGGAACAGCAATACGTTTACCAGAAAAAGTTAACGAAAGTCCGGTTGCCTTAACTGAAAAAATGACAGGCGGACTGGAAAAATATGTGGATAATCAGGTAGCATTAACAGATGTACAGAAAAAAATCAGCTCTCAGATTCTCGACAAACATATTTACACATCAGACGGAACCGTGACACTTACAGATATTGCATATGCATTTTCTGACGGACTGCGACCGGTAAATCTTAAAGTATTAAGGGATGAAAGAGAAATAACGTTGAATCCTATTTATCCAGACAAAGACGGCATCATAGGGGTTGAACTTGAAATACGAGAAGTCGTTGTACCGACAAAATCACCAAAAGATGCTGTTATTGCAAGCTGTAAATACTTATATGAACAAACATATATGCTGCTTTACGGATTATGGCAAATTTTATCAGGCAAAATTCCGCTGAAAGATTTGCACGGCATTGTCGCTATTACAAAAGTCGGCGGCGATATAATCCAAAACAGCGGCATATTCTACGGATTACTTTTAACCGCAATTATCTCGCTTGACCTTGCTATAGTTAACTTTTTGCCAATACCGGCACTTGACGGTGGGCATGTGCTGTTTTTGATTATTGAAAAGATAAAAGGTCGCCCGCTGGATGAAGAAACTGTTAATAAAATTGGTACGGCAGGATTTCTATTCCTGATAGCGCTTATGGTGGTAGTTGTGTTTAATGATATTTATGCACTTATCATGAAGCAGTTGTAAATAATAATTAAATTTATGTAAATATTATAAAAACAAATATTGACAAGTGACAGGTTACAGGTTATAATATAAGTATGATAAAATCATTTAAACACAAGGGGCTTGAAAGATTCTTTAATTCAGGTTCTTTGAAAGGTATTCAAGCCATACATAAAGACAAAATCCAAATTATTTTATCAACACTCAATGTTATGAAAACGCTAGACCCGTTAAGTTCACCGTCTTTTGGTCTGCATCCATTGAAAGGTGAGATGAAAGGTCAGTGGGCAGTGACAGTACAGGCAAATTGGCGAATAACATTTGAATTTGACGAACAAAATGCAGATGTATATATTGTTGATTATCGAGACTATCACTAACAAGAAAGGAAACTATTATGGATATGTATAATCCGGTACATCCGGGGAAAGTATTAAAAGAAATTTATCTGAAAGACTACGACTTAACAGTTACAGCATTTGCCTTAAAAATCGGAGTCTCTAGAAATGCTGCTTCTGAACTTATAAATTCAAGAAGTGGAGTTAGTGCGGATATGGCATTGAAACTTGAAAAGGCTTTTAAGGTGCCTGCACAATACTGGCTGGACTTGCAGACACAATATGACCTCTGGAATGCAAGACAACGAGTCAATCTTGATAATGTAGAAGTCATTGCTATGTAATAGTTAGGCTATTGTCAATGTGCATAAGACCGGACTTCGTCTGAACTCCAAACATGAATTGTCCTAAGCCGCCTTCTAGATAATCTACCTGCATTCTCAGGTTCATCAAAAGGCGCTTATTAAGTAACCGTTAGAGAGTATAAGACCGGACTTCGTCAGAACTACAAACATGAATTGCCATAAGCCGACTTCTAAATAATCTCAGGCATTCTTAGTATCATCAGAAGGCGCATCCTAAGCCAACGGCAAAAAGGAGAACACAGGACTTCGTCCTGTGTTCGTGCCTCTGCTCAAAACTAATACGTTGATATTCCTAAGCCGCCTTCTAGATAATCTACCTGCATTCTTAGTATCATCAAAAGGCGCTTATTAAGTAACCGTCAGAGAGTATAAGACCGGACTTCGTCAGAACCTCAAACATGAATTGACATAAGCCGACTTCTAGATAACCTCAGGCATTCTCGGTTTCATCAAAAGGCGCCTCCTATGCCACTGTCAAAAAGGAGAACACAGGACTTCGTCCTGCGGCTCGCGTTAAACGGCACCGCTCCGCCTCCAACGAAAGCTTGGTTGCTCGCATGCGACGGCATTCCGGACTTTCTTTTCGCAAGCGGAGCTTGCTCCAAAGAAAGCTCCTCCAGCCTCAGCTCGCAATCCGCAACTAACCGTTTCGTTTCGGCGTCGTCTCTCACTACGTTCGTGCCTCTGCTCGCCGCAAGAAAAACCTGATTTCAATGAAGAAATCAGGTACAAAATTTGTAGGGGAAAAATTAATTGGAGTTTATGAAAAATAAAACTTTATATCAGATGAAGGGCTTGCCTGTTCGCCATTGCAATAAAATTCATCTGGGCAAACAACACTTCCGATCTGTCTTCAAACGCCTGCGCCGGCGGCGCTGCTGTGGTTACTTGATTGCTGTATAAATCTTTTAACTTGTCATCAATTTTTTTCAAATCTTTGACTGCCATATCTTGCCTCTCTTCTCGTGTTTGTTTCTTATGTATATATAAAGTATATACTCGCACGCGAATTTCACAAAACGCCTAACTTGTTACATTTCTTTACATTGAGCCTGAAAATGGAGATTTTACGCAATTTTTCTGAAAATATTGTTTTTATAATAATGTATAGGGGTAAATGGTAGGACTATGCTCGATAACGAATTATACATGAATAATCAAATTCCATACGGCATGCAGACGACTTCTGTAAATGGTGTGCCAATGCAGGGGCCCGGAGCAGAAGCTATTAAAAAAGGGGTAGATAACAGCTACCTGTCCAACCGTGTTAAACAGAGCGAAGAAAACGGTGCACTTGTCCCTGCAGCTACACTTGCTACATGGTATGCCATATCACGCGGAATGGATGTATTTAACAAAAGCTGTAACAAAGAATATGAAAAAACAGCTTTTGGAAAACTCGGACGTTTCGGTGATTGGCTTACAGAAAAAGTCACAAATAGCAGCCTTGCAAAATCAAACTTCGGGCAGTGGGTTGCCAAAACATATAAATCAACAGGTAAATTTATAAATGATAAAATCATTGCAAACAGCGCTATGCTGCGTGCAATAAAAAATACTCCGTCAGAACCGACAAATAAACTGGTTGTGTCACAGTACAAAGGGCTTTTAGGCTTTTTATCACAGGATACCGAACAAATATTCAACTCATTTATAAAACCGGCTAAAACACCGTTTGAATTAGAACAGTACGGAGCTGATAAACAGTTTATCAAAAATCTTAAAAAGGCGATGAAAGCTCCGGGGGCAAATTCTTATGCAGTATTAAAAGAAGCAGAGATGAAACTGCTCGGAATTCCTCAGGCTGATATAGACAGATATATTCAAAATGGCAGAGTTTTAAGCCCTAAAAGAGTTGATATATTAATTAAAAATGCCAAAATCTCTAAATTAGGCTTTACCCCTGCTGAATATAAAGCAATATCAAAAGACTTTTTAGGTAATTCTGACAAAATACTTAAGGCACTGGAAAAAGCATCTAAAAACAACGGAAATATGTTTATCAGCCGTATGAGAAGCGGCGGACCGTTAGGAGCTATAAAAAATCATTTTCTGGGACGTAAAGTAGGCATAACCGAACTTTATAACAAATATCTTGTTACATTGGGCTCTAAGAACCCTAAACATGCCTCAAAACTCGGTCGCGGCTTAACAAAGGCATTCGGGCTGTTTTTGGAAGGGACAACAAACAGATTTGCCGGCGGTAAACTGGCGGTATTAATGCAGGCAGTAATCTTTGCAGATATGCTTGTTAATACATTTAAAGCTCCGAAAGGCGAAAAATTTAAGACATTTACAGAAAGATTTACAAATGACTTTGCATATTTCTTGTGCGCTCCGTTTGGCATCCAGATATTGCACAAATTAGGTGGTTTGCAGTATGCCGGCATGTCCAAATCAGACCTTGCAAATTATCGTGCAGAATTAAAACAATTTAACCATAAAGTTGCAACCGGACAGTTAAGCAAAAAAGGCGACTACATAAACGAATTGGAAAGAATAAAAGGAATGCTCCGCGGCGGACGTAAGAATATATTCTCTAAATTCTTTGGCAGACTGGCTGAAATTGCTACAGTTGGTCTTGAAACAACAAGAGGTTACCACAAAAATGCAATTAAACCGGGTATACTTGGTAAATTAAAAGACTTCTTTGTAAATCCTAAGTATTATATGAAAAATGCAGCCGGTTATCCAATGAGATTAATACTTGTAATGGGACTTATAATGCCGCCGCTTGCAACAGCAGCAACAAAGATTGCACATGCAATATTCGGGCGCCCGACACATTCAGTCCTTGATGATGAAGGTGAATTAACACCGGAACAGGAACAGCAAAAACAAATGGAAGATTTGCTGGCACAGTTGGAAGCTGAAAAACAAAATCAATCAGGCGGACAGCCGGTTACACATACAAGCCCTACAAATTTGATTAATGAGTATCTTGATAGACAGGCTCAGCAGGCATTACACGAAGCGCAGCCTGAATATGCTCCGGCACCACAACCTCTATATCAACAGCCGCAAACAATGCAGCCACAGCCGGTAAACGGAACACAAAATCAGCCGCAGCAGCCAGCCGCGCAGACTCAGCAGCAGGCAACACAGGCAAATGCTGGTGAACCTGTAAGGACTTATGTGCCTTCTCCAACGCCTGTTGTGCTTTCACAGCCAAATACTGCCAAAGCCGATGAAGCATTAAGAAATGCTGATCTGGCTGAAAAAATGGCGCGGGATGCGCTTGCAATTGGTTAAGCTCTTGCCAGTTTCTGATAAACATGCTATAATTTCCCCATAAAGGGGTAATACATGAAAAAATTTGATTACAAAAAATTAGCACTGGAATTTAGAAACGAAGCCGCAAAAAATTTGCCGGTTGATATTGAGGAAAACAATAAAACGGTCTTTCTTGATACGATTTACAAGTTTACTTTAATTACCGGTGAAGCACTTGCAAAAGACAAGAATATCAAATCACCTATAGATGCACAGGTGATGACACAAATACTTTCTGAATGGACATACCACAAGTATATTGATCTTTTGCGTTCAGATATTCCTGCTCGTTATCACGAAAGCATTTTGCAAAAAGTAGGGTTTACGATTTACGAAATTGCAATGCAGGCGCTTATACAAAAACTGCCTTTTGAAAGCATCTGCTCACTGGTAGAACATCATGTTGAAAAATCATTTGACAAAGCATGTGAAGGGCTTGTTCATAACGGTGTTATCTCAGAACAGGCATGTGAATCTGCGCTTGTGCAGTCTAATATAAGTAACTTACGATGACTTACTAACTTGTTTTTTCAATAAAAATATGTTATTATATTAGTGCTCTGTATGGATGTTAATTTTGTTCCTACATTTATTATAAAAGGGAGAATTGACTCTTACGGTATTGAAGTATACCCGCCGATTGTAAAATCGCCAGCGGGAAACGGATTTTCCAAGGCGTTCACCCACCTGCGAGACCAAGCAGGTAACAAAATCGCATTTGTACAGAGTTTCTTTAATAAGAATATGTTATAGGTGGTATGGTGATTTCTACAATAATTCTTTCTGATACTGAACAGCGTATTTTGAAAATGTATATTGAAGAATATAAAGACTTTAGACTACTCGCACAGTCTTTTGACTCTGATAAAATTTATGACGCGGTAAAAGAGTTGTCAAATGCTGTTTTGTTTGTTGATATGGATTATATGGAGCACGATTATCACTTTATTTCTTCGCTTTGTAACAGATACAGCAACTTACGCATCGTAACTTTTACTGCAGCACCGTCTACCGACGCATTGTTGAAATCACTCCGTGCCGGCGCGTCAGGCATGTTATCTGTTCCGTTTATAAAAGATGAATTTACAGCACTTGCAAACAAAATCAGCGATGAACTTTTAAACAATCATAAAGAAAAATCCAAATGCCGTATAATAACTGTTTTTTCAAACAAAGGCGGTATCGGAAAAACTTCTATTGCATCAAATCTTGCATTAGAACTTGCTAAAATATCAAAAGAAGATGTTGCACTTGTTGACTTGAACTTTCAACTGGGGGATGTTACGACATTCTGGGATTTGAAACCTTCTTTTGATTTAACCTATATGGTTAACAATTCTGAAAAAATCAACAGGGAGTTTCTTCTAAACACTTTAGAAAAATATAAAAACACAAGTTTGCATATACTGGCAGATCCGCCGTTTTTCAAAGATGCGGACAATATTTCAACAAAGCAGATAGAGCGGCTGATAGCAACGCTTAAAGATGCATTTTCTTATGTTGTAATTGATACTTCAGCGGGGTTTGACAACAAAACAATGACTGCTGTATATAATTCAGATTTAGTATTGCTTGTTACAGTAGCAAATCTACCGGCGCTCAGAAATACTCAGCGCTGTATCGAACTGTTTAAATCAGAAATTAGCGACAGTAATGATATTCAAGTTGTTGTAAATCGCTATATGGAAAATGATGAAATTGATCTTGATGATATTGAAAAAGTTCTCGGACAAAAAATATTTGATAAAATACCAAACAATTATTTCACAATGATGTCCGCAATTAATAAAGGTGTGCCGGTATGTGAAATTAACAACGATTCAAATGTTGCAAAAGCATATAGAAATTTAGCATTAAAAGCAGCAGATTTTGTATACAGAAAAAAGTAAAAGAGGTTGGCAAATGGGATTCAGCAGCAGATTTAAAAGAGACGAAACACCGGCAGTATTAGTTCAGGATACGGTATTACAAGAGCCGGAAATGCCTGTTGATATAGAAGTTTCAGAACAAGAGGTTGTCGATACAATTCCAGAGGAGATTGTTTTGCCGTCGAAGAATTCTGAGTCTGTAAATGATCTGGCACAATATATTGCTGATTCTTCAGTTTCAAAAATTACCGTGGTAGATACGGTAGTTAAGATTTTTGCAAACGGCTTACCTGTTAAACAAATTCAATTGAATGAATTTCCAAAAGAATATGTAAAAGGGGCTGATGCTGTATTTAATTATGTAGAAAATAATCTGGCTGTTTCAGGTGTAGTGCCGCCGGTGTCTAAAAAAAGCTGTCTCACTATAGAAAAAATTGAATGCCTTACCCTTGATGAATTAGTCAGCAGAAAAATTTTATCCCGAACAATTTTAGATTTTCTTGGAAAAATAATTGCTGGTAAAAAGAATATTCTGCTGGCAGGCAGCAGCAATTTTGCTGTATTAAATTCAATAATTAAATCAAAATTGTATGATAAAAATACTGTAGTATTTCAAAACCAGCCGAAAATACAGGATTCAGACTCCCTGACAGCCTTTAATACTGCAGAAATACCTGCAAGTAGTATAGAAAATGTAATAAAAGTGGCGCTTGATTTAGAACCAGAATATTTAATCGCGGATTTGCCTGAAGAAAGTCAAATGGCACGGCTAACAAGTTTAACACATGAATGCTGCGGAAAAATTTATACTATCCCTGCTCCAAACGCTCAATCAGCTTTATTCAAGATGCTGAATATGATAATGGAAGCAGAGCACTGTAATGAAAAAATTGCAAAGTCTAAGTTATTGCACAGTTTTAACTATATATTGGATTCAGAGTCTTTATACCTTATTGCTCCGGCTAAAACAGCAATAATTACGCTGAAGGAGATTCCGGCTTAGCGGACGCGCTTTTGGATTTTGCTTTTTCGGTGTTTACCTTATCCATTTCATTGAATAAATGTTTAAATTTTGTATTCTGAACAAATCCTTTTGTAATTTCGTCCAGACCAAAGTCAATATATTTATCAACAACAATTTTTTCAATAAACCTGCCAAGCGGCTTGCCAAGGAATATTATCGGCATAAAACCGCCAATTGTTTTAAATATTTTATTCTGGAAAATTTTCATATTCTGATATTCTTTGAGCGCACTTTTCATAGCATAGTTGTTACTGCCGAATATTTCGCTGATATGATTGAACGATTTTTCATAAGTTTTTCTGACAATAGGAGGTACAATTGTGTGATCTCCTGCTAATATTCCTTCTTTTATTTCAAACATTTTGTCAGCGTTTTTGGCAGCAAAAGCAAGGATTTTATCAGGATTTGAATTTGTGATTGCAGCTTTTGGTGTGATATAGTGATAGAGCTTTTTAAATATATTTAAATTTGCTTTTTCCTGTTTATGCGCCTGAATTTTATTATTTAAGGATAGATTAAGAGCCTGTTTGAATGCATCTTTGTCCTCAAAAGTATTACCTTCTGACTGCATTATAAGTTCTTTTGTATGTTTAAATACTGCATCTTTGGCATTTGTGGATATACCGTCTTTTGTTAGTTTGCCAAGCGGAGAAACAAGATTCTGCGCCATAAATATCAAAAGCGGCATGCACACAAATCCGAATATTCCCTGATATAAAGTTCTTTCAAAGGCTCGTCTTGCGCTGGGGTTAAATTCTGTTCTGTCATTTTTGTATTTGTCGTAGATATCAGCACCCAAATACATCAAAGCAGGTATCCACAGTGCTGTACCTAATTTCGGGGCAATTTCGCTTATTGCAGCACCTACTTCATTGGAATATGATGCTGCTGTGACCAGCGGACTGTTTAAGGGGTCTTTGTACTGCTTTTTAGGCGGGTTATTCGATTTATTTTCGGAACAAAATGTTACGGATGTATTTATGCGCATGAATACCTCTATACGTATGTATTATTATAACGCCCATAAAGATAAAAGTTGCTATTTGTTTTGTAAAATTTTGTATCTTGATATAATATATAGTTATGGAAAAGAAGTTTAAAATACATTCTAAATATTCACCGGCAGGCGACCAGCCCAAAGCTATTGAACAGTTGACTGCCGGAATTAATAACGGCGATGACGCTCAGACATTATTAGGGATTACGGGTTCAGGCAAAACTTTTACTATTGCAAATGTTATTGAGCGTGTACAAAAGCCGACACTAATCATTGCACATAACAAAACACTTGCGGCACAGCTTTACAATGAATTTAAGGAACTGTTTCCTGAAAATGCGGTGGAATACTTCATCAGTTATTATGATTACTATCAGCCTGAGGCGTATATTCCAAGAACTGATACTTATATAGAAAAATCAGCATCAATAAATGATGAAATTGACAGATTGCGTCATAATACAACCAGAAGTCTGTATGAACGCAATGATGTTATTATAGTCGCTTCTGTAAGCTGTATATATGGCTTGGGGCTGCCAGAAAATTATTTTCGCGGGTCTGTTGAATTGAAAGTCGGGGATGCCGTTGACAGGGATGATTTATTAAAACATCTTGTGAGTGTTCAATATACAAGAAACGATTTAGTGCTTGAGCGTTCAACATTCCGCGCGCGCGGTGATATTGTGGAAATTATGCCGGCTTATGAAAAAGTTGTTACAAGAATCTATTTCTTTGGAGATGAAATAGAAAAAATTGTCAGAATTGACAATGTTTCAGGCGAAATTTTAGAGATGCCGGAAAGTGTTGTCATTTATCCTGCAGTCCATTATCTTTCATATGACGAGAATGTTGATGATACTATCGCACTTATCAGGCAAGAACTGCAGGAGCGGCTTGCTGTACTTAATAATGAAAACAAACTGGTGGAAGCACAGCGGCTTGAACAGAGGGTTAAATATGATATAGAAATGATTAAAGAAATGGGATACTGTTCCGGTATAGAAAATTATTCAAGAATAATAGAACGCCGCGCACCTGGAACGCCTCCGGCTACCCTGCTGGATTATTTCAGAGGTGATTTTCTTACTGTAATTGATGAATCACATGTTACTCTTCCGCAGCTAAAAGGTATGTACAGAGGTGATGCCGCGCGTAAAGATACACTTATTGAATACGGGTTCAGACTTCCGTGCGCCAAAGATAACAGACCGCTGACAAGCGATGAATTTTTCCAGCGTGTGGGTCAAAAAATATACATTTCGGCAACTCCCGGTGAATTTGAACGTTCAACATCAACACAGCTCGTCGAACAAATTATTCGTCCGACAGGACTTGTTGATCCTAAAATTCATATTCGCCCGATTGATACTCAAATTAACGATTTGAAAAACGAAATTAAAAAACGTGCAGAGAAAAATGAACGCGTCTTAATCACAACATTAACAAAGAAAATGGCAGAAGATTTAACCGATTTCTTTATACAGGAAGGCATCAGGGTAAGGTATCTGCATAGTGAAATTCAATCAATTGAGCGTGTTGAAATTCTTCGTGATTTGCGGCTTGGAGAGTTTGATGTACTTATCGGGGTTAACCTGTTGCGTGAAGGACTTGATATTCCAGAAGTTTCACTTGTTGCTATTATGGATGCGGACAAGGAAGGATTTTTGCGCTCAGAAACAAGTTTAATCCAGACTATTGGACGTGCGGCGCGTAATGCCTGCGGCGAAGTTATTATGTATGCGGATAAGATTACGGACTCAATGGAAAAAGCTATCAATGAAACTGAACGCCGCCGCGAAATTCAACTTGCACATAACAAAAAATACGGAATTATACCTCAAACAATCAAGAAACCGATTGAAAATAATCTGCTATCACTTGTTGCAAGTTACAGAGATCTTGAAGATATTGTTGCTGAAGAAATGGTGGATCTTGGCGTTGAGAAAAAAGATTTGCCTAAACTTATCGACAAGCTTGAAAAAGATATGCACAAAGCCGCAAAAATTCTTGATTTTGAACGCGCGGCAGAAATTCGTGATAAACTCAAAAAATTACGCGAAATGGTTAAATCGTAGTATCCCCGCGGTCATATTTTTCCATTTCAACACGTATTTCTATATTTTCCATTGCGATTTGCGCCATATAATTGCCGATAACAGACAAGTTCTGGATAACAAACATTGACCAGATAAATGTAAGTATAGGATTTGGCACACCGAAAAACAACCAGAAAACATACGTTATTGAGCCGGCAAATATGGCATTTGACAGTGCCACAAGCGGTATCATAAATATAACTGCTATCATAATATCCGTTCCAAAATCCGATATGGCTTTCAAATTATATGCGTCTTTGATTTTTTTGTCTTTAACATACAACAGGTATGCCGTGAATATAACTGCCATAAAAACACACCAGATGAGTATTTTGAATGTAAGATCCACCCCTGGTGACGGCAGTGTAAATTTCGATGTTATAAATGATGCTAGCCAGGTATTAATAAGTATAGCCGGTCCTATTGCAAGAAGACAGTGCAAAGATTCTTTAAAAATATGAAACAGGTTCAGTCCCGGTAAAATCTGATTCTTGTTATGTCTGACATTCGTTGTACAAATTACAAGTATTCCAATAAGCATTAAAAATGTGAAAGCAGCCATCAACATAAAGAAAAAGCCTGTATTACCTGTCTCGTATAAATGATAAGTTATATAAACAGGTATAGCAAACAAAAAATACTTTACTATAGCGTGATTATCGCTAAAGGATTCTTCAACTGCGTCTTTAATAGATGCCATATCTCAACTCCTGATTTTGACATTACATAATTAATTATAACATATTTTTTTAAAAAAATCAACCCCTTAAAACTCAATAGGAAGTATGATTTTAAACTCTGCACCTTTACCTTCTTCGCTTATGAGTTTTATCTCGCCGTTATGCAATTTTACAAGTTCTTTTGTTATTGATAGTCCCAATCCTGTTGAAATTTCCCTATTTTTTACAATTTGTTCAAATTTTTCAAAAATTTTAGAATGATTTTCTCTGGCAATACCAATACCATTATCTTTTACAGAAATAATGATTTCGTTCTCTGTTTTATTGGCATTCACCCATATATGTCCGCCGGCTGGTGTGTATTTTATGGAATTGCTCAGCAGATTGAATAAAATTTGCTGTATTTTCTGGTAATCCGCATTGATTTTAAAAGGTTTTATGTCAATTGCAATATCTATTTCTTTTTTAGCAGCAAGCGGCGCAACAATATTACACGCTTCATTTACTGTTGTGGAAATATCGAATTCCGAAAGATTTAGTTTCATCGCGCCGGCTTCAATTTTTGAAAGATCAAGTATCTCATTTATCATACCCATCAGATGAACACTGGAAACCTGAATATCATTTATAAATTCTTTTTGTTTGTCATTAAGTGCACCTGCAAATTCCTTAATCAGCATTTCTGCATATCCGAGAATTGAAGTCAGCGGTGTTCTTATCTCGTGGCTTACATGTGTAAGGAAATTAGTGCGGACTTTTTCATTCTTTTTGATTTTTTTGTTTTCAGAATTAATTTCAAGAATATTTTCCTGCAAAGCCTTAATCTGCATTGCAATTATTTTATTAATCTCTTTATCTTTAGTTATATTCGCGATTATCGCCGCGCAGGACTTGAATATTAGTTTTTCATCCTCTGAAAAATTTTCCCCCTCAATCAATACAAAGCCAAATACTGTATTCTTGATTTTTAATGGCTCTGCAAGAAAATTTTTAATACCGGAAGTATTAATAAACTCCTTAAATTTATCGCTGAAAATGCCTTTAAAAAGTTCCTGTCCCAAATCTTGTTCAATATGGAATGTTTTATCTTTCAGTTTAGAATTATAAGAGTATTCAATGCGTATTTCATCTGGATTTATAAAAAAAATGTAAGCACTCTCAAAAGGAATTATTTTTTTCAGCACATCAAATAATTCCTCATGCCTGTCTATATTATAAAAATCAGAAATATGTTCTACAGCATTTTTAAACAATTTATTCTTCTCCGACATATCCAATAAATCGCAAATTTCTGTAATATCCTTCGTAATCAAGTCCGTAACCGACTACAAATTTATCATCAATTTCAAACCCATAGTAATCAGGCTCTATATCAGTTCTTCTGGAAACTTTTTTGTCCAGAAGCGAACAGAATTTTGTAGACTTAGTTTTAAAATTGCAATGCATAAAATCCATAAGGAATTTCGCGGTCAAACCTGTGTCAATGATATCCTCAATAATAAGAACATTTTTACCATTCAAATCCGGCAGTGAAATATCTACGGCATTAACTTTGCCGGAGGTAGAAAATCCTGTGCCATAGCTGGATAATCTTATAAATTCCATTTTTAACGGCATATTAAGATGTTTTACTAAATCAATTGCAAAAAATACAGCCCCTTTTAATACACAAATGGCATAAACTTCCTCGCCATTGTAGAATTTATTGAGTTCCTGCCCCAATTCTTTAATTTTGTTTTGAATTTGTTCTTCGCTGAACAAAATTTTCAAATCTTCAATTTTTACATCCATAATAACCTGCCTTTTATCTAATTAATTTTAACATATGAGTTGGTTTTGTTTTGACCTTAATTTTTTCACTTATACCGAGTCCTGCAGCCCACAGAACTTCTGAATCTTTGCATAAAAATAACATTTCTGACTTTTTATGGTTGGGTATTTTTTTGTTATTCAAATATTTCTTTAGTTTTTGTTCGCCTATACCTAGCGGACGGATAATATCGCCATCTCTACGGCAGCGTAATTCCAACGGAAATTCAATGCCGCTCAAATCAACATATGCTGTGCATTCAGAATCAGGCGGAAATTTTTCGGGCGATTCATTACATCCTTCAATAACAAAAGTCCTGTCGTCAATTTTGAATTTGCCGCAGCCTGTAATATCTAAAGCAATTACAGGATTATGCCGGCTTTTGATTGTATAAATTTCATTATTGCTGACATACAGCCATAAATCAGTAGTTAAAGAAAGTGTTTTGCCGGATTTTGAATCTTTGTTTTGTAAAATAAACTCTGTGATATTTTCTATTTTTTCTCTATCATAATCAATGCCGAGTTTTTTCAAAAATTTATGAACAGTTCTTTTTTGTACAGCATCAGAATTCCGTATAAAATCCTGTGTTTTCAAATTCTCTAAATCAGGCAGAAGATTATCTATAATTTCATTTTCTTCACCGGCGACCCTTGATAGTGAATTAATTGCAGCTTTTACATCCTGATTGATATTTTCCATAAGCGGCAGAATTTCATGCCTGATTAAATTACGTTTGTATTTTACATTGTCATTAGAACTATCATGGCAGGGGAAAAGATTGTTTTCACGGCAGTATTGTTCTATGTCTTTTCTGTAGATATCCAGCATCGGGCGGTAAAAAATATCTCGTTTTTCCAGAATACCAGCCAGACCAAATGTTCCTGTGCCTTTTATTATTCTATATAAAACTGTTTCAGCGTTGTCATCTGCGTTGTGGGCAGTGAGAACGCATTTACTGCCGAATTTTTCAGCAGTGTGCTTTAAAAATTCATATCTAGCCTCTCGCGCTGCGGTTTCTGTTTTAGCGACATTGTCCGGCAAAGTTTCAGTGTAAAAATCAATATTATGAGCCTGACAAAACTGGCGGCATTTATTTTCATCCTCAAGACTTTCTTTTCCGCGCCAGTTATGGTTAAGGTGCGCTGCTGCGACATTACAGCCTAAATGTTTAATTATATGCAGAAGACACATTGAATCATATCCGCCTGAAAAAGCCACAATAATTTTTTTATCTAATAGATTGTGATTTTTCAAAAAAAGTTCAATTGTTTCAGTAATTTTACTCATATTAACGGTTTTGAAATTTTTTTACACCCTCACGGATTTCAACAGCGTCAACGCCTAATTGCTCAAGGGCTTTCATCGCAAGACATGAAGGTTCTGTTGTCAGAGCTAAAAGCATATGCGCCGATTCAATCTTTGATTTGTTTTCTTTTTTGGCAAGTTCCCATGCGGCTTCAAGTACACGCTTTGCACGTTTAGTAAAAACTATTTCCCTGTCAAAATATTCGTTGCCGAATCCAATAAGATTTTCTACAACAGAGCGCGCATCTTTTATTGTAATTTCTAATTCTTTTAGTACTTCAGCGCCAACGCCTGTGGCTTCTCCAATTATCCCTAAAAGAAACATTTCAGTTCCCACAATATTTCGTCCGAGTCTTCGAGCCTCTTCCTTTGCCAGACGTAATATAGTTAGAGTTTCCGGCATCTGTTTTTCGATTGGTTTAATTATACTATGCGCCAAATCATCATCAGATACTTTTAATTCTTTAAAGATATCGTAAGCAACCCCGCGTTTTGTCTTCAAAAGTCCGAGCACAATATGTTCAGGCAGAACAACAGAGGAGCCTAATTCTTTTGCTGTCTGCAGTGCAAGGTTCATTGTTCTGAATGCATTTGGCGTAAATATAATCTGACGTTCTTCATATTCTGATTGGCGTGACTGAATATTGGCTAATTTTTCGTCAAAATTTTCTTCGGTAATCCCGAATTTTGCAAGTATTTGTGAAAGTTCTGAATTTTTATCCTCAAGGATTGATGAAATAATCTGTTCTGTACCGAGAATTTCATAATTAGATGTGGACAATTTTGCTACAGCACGGTGAAAAACTTTTGATGCCTCTTCACTGTCAAACAATCTATCCGCATCCATAGATTTATCTTCAATATCTTTATTATCATCAATTTCCGGATGATAGAGCTTTTTAGTTTTTTTCTGAACGAGTTTTTCCAGCAGAACTCTTGATTTGTAAATATCAAATCCAAGATTTTCCAGAATATGAACAGAATGTGATTTTTTATCATTGATTACCGCAAGGAACAAATGTTCGTATAGAATTGTCGGGTTGCCTGACTTGTTTGCCAGATCAAGAGTATTTTTTAATAGTTCCTTATACTCATCGCTAAAAATAAGGCTTGTCTGTCTGCATTCCGGAATAGATTTTCTAACCTCACGTTCAATATCCTCAGGGGATATATTGTATGACTTGAAAATCTTCAAAGAAATGCCTTTAGCCTCCTTTGCAAGTGCCAGCAAAAGGTGTTCCGGCATAATACACGGAGCGTTTAATTCTTTTGCTACTTTTTGTGATTCTATAACTACATTTGTTGCTTTTTCGGTAAATTTTTCAAACAAATTATTCTTCCTCGTCTTCTAAACTTTCAACATATTGTGCAACTTTTTCAAATTCTGCATCGTCATCAATTGTTTCAAACAGATAATCTTCACCGTCTTTTAATAATCTCATAAGAACGATTTCATCATCTTCGCCTTCTTCTGCCTCAACAGGAAGTAATAATGCGTATTCGCGGGCTTCAACTTCCACAATGTCGTACAGTTCAAATTTGATAACGTTGCCTTCTTCATCGATAGTTTCGATAATTTGATTTTCGTCAAAATTTTCCATTTTTGAATCCTTTCATTATTTTCTGCTTAAGTACTGTTCAAGTATTATACAGGCGCTTTCGATATCAACCAGACCTTTGTTTTTTCGAAAATCTATCTTTCTGTTCCTTAAATTTTCTTCAGCCTGATCAGATGTCAATCTTTCATCTTCATAGATTATATCATAACCTTGAATTTTTGACGCAAAATTTTTGCAATCTTCGGCTTGAGCGCCCTGTGAGCCGTCCATATTGTATGGAATACCTATTACAATTTTTTTTACATTATTCTCTTTTGCAATTTTTTGAATTTCATCAAGCGCCTTATTTTCAGGTTCTCTGGATATACATGAATAACCGTTTGCAAGCATAAGCAGATAATCGCTCAATGCGACACCTATCCGTTTTGTTCCTATATCCAGACACATAACTTTATACATTATTTTACCCACTTGCTTTCTATTGCTGCAACAATTCTGTTCAACTGATTAAAATCAAAGATACCTGTATCATTGTTATACTGCAGACCAAAATAATATTCATAAATACTTTTTCGCAAAATAAACTTGAAAAATGTCGTTTTCAGACTGTTGTCATAAAAAATATTATAAAGTATTTCTGCCTCATTCGGACATCCCGTGATTAATTTAAGATATGCACAATTTAGTATTCTGTGGCTCCAGACCTCTTTTTCTTCCGGATAAAAAACTTTATCTATATTTTTATCAACAACTTTATCTAAATCAACATCTTCATTAATTTTCAAATTATCATTAAGTTCTGCTATAAACTGTTCAAATTCATCACTGTAATGGGCATCCATAAACCAGTGTACTGAAAAATCACTGTTCAATACAGAATTAAACTCGTCATGAGAAATTTCTCTTTTGGCAAGCATGTTATCAAGGATATCTTTTAAAGGTTTATGTTCAAATTTTATATCTGCCATTAAATTCTTCCAGCAGACATATTCGTATGGTAAAAGCCAATTTTTAGATTTTTGAGAAATTAATTCCGCATTATAAAGTATTGTTCTAAAATGTTCCGGTGAAACTTCCAGCGATTTTTCATCCCTGTAGAATCTGTCAATTATAGTGTCGCATTCAAATTTTGACAGTTCATTGAACCCGAAACAGTCTTTAATTCCGTAGTAATCATTTATAACAATTGCAACAAACTGAATTTTGTAATTTTCATTAATTCTTGAGAAAATCATTGCTTGATTGCCCTGACCGTCAGGATAAGTCAGATTTAGCCTGTATGGTTTGGAATTTTCGAGTATATGTTTGTAAAATTCAAGCGAATTATCTTCTCTTATGCCGGCAAGTTTTAGAATAGAGAGATTTTTCTTAACCAGAGGACGTACATCTTCGCTCACAAAATCAAGAGATGTATTAAGCGCATGGAATGCAAGCTGTGAACGGGATTCTCCGAGAAGACGCAAAGCCTCTTTTCCTGTTTCACTATCCGGCTGTGAAAGAAATACCGGTATCAAGATATTTGCAAGTTCATCGCCTGAATAATCATTGTGCAGGGATTGCAATAGCGTAATTTTGTCTTCCTGCGACAGTGCCTGAATAAAATCCAGAAAATCTATCTGAACTTCAGGATTGATTATGGCTTTATCCAGCAGCTTTTGTGTATCATTATCAACAAGTTCATCAGTATTAAGATACTGTTCGCATTCTTCGTAAGACCAGTCTGTATCGAGTTCTCGCAAAAAGTCCAGTGCAAAGATTTTCATGGCACTTGTCGTCATATTGTTTTTTATAATTGACCACAGATGATTAATAAGTTCATTGCGCTCTGCATAACGAATAAGTAAAAATTTTACAATATCTACGTTTTCTGGTTTTATATTAGGAATTTCTTTGAAAAGCAGTTTAGTTATTATATTTTTGTCATGCTGTAAATCAAGTGTACGATAATGAATTGCGTAATTTTCAAAATCTTTTACATCATAAAGTTTAGAAATAATTTTAGTTATTTCAGCCTTAATTTCAAAAGGATTTAACTGTTTTACGCTGCTGTCATTTATCATCGTCTTGCCTTACCCCAGAAAGCGTCAAGTATTTGCTGAGCCTCTGCAGATGGCATTCTGTCGTTGAGAATCAGATACTGTACTGCTATCATTGCACATTCAGAACAAATATTTACCCCCGGCCCCTTTACCATTTTCAAAACTTGAGTGTTCGGACGGTGGCAGAAACTGCAATAGACTAAATCATCATTCTGTTCTTCTTCGTGATGAGAATGCTTTTCTTTAACCTCTTTATGGTCTTTGTGTTTTGCAGCTCCTAATTTAACAACTTTATCATCAGACATGGATGTTCTCCTTTTTGTGTTTTAATTGTAACTTAAATTTATAAAATTTGCCAAATTTTTTACCTTACTTTATAATAATAGTTACAAATATATAACATGAGGGTGATGATAGCATGAAAAAAGCACTTTTACTAGTCAGTGTCTTATTTATTTCTGTAATAACTACGGCATGTATTAACAATCTTGCTGTGCAGGAACTTAATAATAAAGCGCAAGCATTTATGGATGCAGGGGATTATTCCAGCGCTATTGAACGCTTGAAATCAAGTATTGATTTAGATTCGTCAATATTTGAAACTCATTATAACCTTGCGGTTGCTTATACAAAAGCAGAAGACTATTCTAATGCTATCAAAGTCTACAATGATGCTATTAAATTGAATCCTGAATTTGCAGATACTTATTATTCGCTTGCTGTGTGCGAAGAAAATCTCGCTGGTGATATCTTCAATAAAATAGTTTCTGTTGACGAAAGCGGTAATGTTGTAAAAAATGACATTTCAGATTCAGAGGAAACACCGCAGGAAAGCCAGTTAACAGACACAGGTCATAATTACATGTTGGAACTTCTAAACAATGCAATAAAACATTATCAAACATATTTAGAAAAAGGTCAGAATATATCTGATGCAGATGAAGTTAAATCTAAAATAGAAGATCTGGGCAAAAAAGTAGAAGAACTGTCTTCAGAACAGAGGGCAGAATAGTGTTTCAATCTCCGGGTGAGGTTGCATTTCACATATTTGATATGCCTGTGTATTTTTATGGCATAATACTTGCTGTTGCGGCTTTTGTCGGGTTTTATACTGCTTATAAAATTTATGCGAAATTTTTTGATCTTAATGAGGCAGAAAAAATATTAGATATGGCTCCTGTACTTATTATTTCAGGAATTTTGGGGGCACGCCTTTATTATTGTCTGGTAAACTATTCATATTATGCAATTCATCCGCTTGAAATTTTAGATATTCGTCAGGGCGGCTTATCTATACATGGCATGATTTTAGGCGGAATTCTGGGATTGTATGCTTGTTTTAAATACTATAAAATGGATTTTTTGAGATTGTTAGATGTAATGGCATGCGGCACGGCTATTGCGCAGGCAATAGGACGATGGGGAAACTTTTTTAACTCTGAGGCATTTGGTATGCCGACGGATTTGCCCTGGAAACTCTATATTCCGGAAGCACATAGACCACTTTCAATGATTAAATATGAATATTTCCACCCTGCTTTTTTATATGAAAGTATTCTGGATTTATTAATTTTTGGCATACTTTTATTCCTTTTTAAAAAACTCACGCACTTTAAAGGGCTTACTTTTGGGATATATCTGATACTTTATTCATTTGTACGTATTGGCGTTGAATATTTGCGAGTTGACAGTGTGCTGAATATTTTAGGCTTTCCTGTGGCGCAGTGGGCATCTGTATTAATTATAATTTTTGCCTTCTTTTACATTGGGGCTATAATTTATAAGGATAGTCATTCTTAAATTCCCAGTTGTCAAATTGTAAAAGCGCACCGCAGTAGCGAGGGTATTGTGTGCATAGTGTTAAAGCCATGTCTCTATTGGTAGCGGCATGTGAATTATGATACATAGCTCCAAAGTGTTTGCCGCCTAAATTATTAATTGCATACTGTTTAATCGGGCATATAAGAAATGTGTATTTATCTTGTGCATCTTTATTGGGTAATTTTTCACCATTTATATCATATGTAAGGTCGAAACACTGACCATTATGAGTTTCAATAGTGCTCCCATCCGTCAGTTTTACTGTCATTTCTGATACTGGACTCTCTTTTTCCGGAGTCTTTTTTATATCTGTGTATTTTATATATGGAGCAATATATTTAACAAAAAAGTTATAGCATTCCTTGGAGTTCGCAGCATAATCGTATTCTTCATCCTCATTTTTTATGTCGCCTTCGGATTTCGTCCATGTCGTAATCTCTCCATTGTCAATTTCAGAAAGTTGTATTGCCTGACTCATCATACTGTAAAATTTTTTGAGTCTGGTTGATGCAACTGTTGTTTTATACTTATTGACAATAGTAGGAATTGTTATTGCTGCGATTATTCCAACTATTGCAAGTGTAATTAAAACCTCCGCTAGTGTAAAAGCTCTTTTATCAATAGACATAAGAATTTTCTCCTTTTTGTTCTCAACAAGACTACATACTATAAATTATTATAGTGGAAAATAAAAAATATGGACAATAAGACTACAAAATTGTTACAATTGGGCAGAAAAATTTTTGCAAAACGCAGAGAATCAGGCTATTCTCAGAATAAATTTGCTGAAATGCTAAATATTTCCCGTGAACATCTTGCCAAAATTGAAACTGCTAAACGCTGTATTAGTCTTGGACTTCTTATTGATGTTGCTGAGTGTCTTAATGTTCAAGTCAAAGATTTAATTGATTTTTAAATATGTTTTTTTCATAATTTATCTATGATGATTACAAAAGAAAAATCCCCGCGAATATGGCTTTCAGGAGCGCATTTTATAAATGATATATCTACAGGCATGCTCAACCCGATTATGCCGTTTATCTCAGCTAAATTAGGTATTTCAATGGCAATTGCAACCGTCGTTTTGAGTATTTCAAATATTACTGCAAATATTTTACAGCCTATTTTCGGCTTTTTTGCAGATAACATTCAAAGACGCGCTTTTATCTTCTGGGGACTTGTTATGTCCTCTATTTTTATACCATTCGCGCCTATTGCGCCGAATATTAAAATTTTAATGCTGTGCATAATTTTAGGCAGTATCGGGTCTAGTATTTTTCATCCTCAGGCACTTGGTCTGATAACTAAATTTGCCGGTAATGAGAATGTTTCGACAAAAGTTGGCGTTTTTATTGCTATGGGATCTCTGGGATTTTCCTGCGGTCCTATTGTTTCTGCATTTATTACACAGTATTTAGGACTTTCTAAAATACCATTTTTATCATTGCTGGGGTTAAGCTGGGCTTATTTGATGTTTTTTATGATGCCGAAAATAGTGGATTCTGCTGTTAAACGGGTGCGTATTCAGTTTAGTGTTGCTTTTAAAGACATTATAGTAAATTCAAGGCTGAGACTTTTAACCGTAATTTCTATACTTAAAACTTTAATCACAACTTCTTGTTCTATTTTGCTGCCTTTTTTGTGGAAAAATTTAGGTCATACACCTTCTTATATTGGTATTTCACTGTTTCTGTTCATAGCAGCCGGAGCTGTCGGCTCTTTTATCAGCGGAAGGGTAGAAAATAAATTCGGATATAAATTTGTATTGTATTTTTCAATGATTTCCACATTGCCATTAATGGGTATATTTATGCTTATTCACGCCTCTCATCCTGTTTTATCTATGTTTGTATTTGCTTTAATGGGATTGTGCACTATGATGGCTACCCCTATTATTATGGTTACGGCGCAGAATGTTATACCTGAATATAAAAGTATTATTGCAGGCATAATTAATGGCTTTTCCTGGGGGGTTGTTGCAATATTTATGTCAATGGCTGGTTTTTGGGCACAGGCACAGGGAATTACGACTGTACTACTTGTTGTTGCCTGTATACCTGCTGTTTGTTCCCCTATAATCCGTAAATTATAATTATAAAAATCTTATATACTAAAAAAGTCCGGCTGATTTACCGGACTTTCCTACCTTTTGTTCTGTTTTATATTAAGCCAATGCAGAAAATGAATGTTTTTCGTTATTTTCATGTTTTTTAGACATTTTTTCCTGTAAGTATGCTAATTTATATGTCAGTTGATTAGTGAGTAAATCCATTGATAATTTTTTATCCATTTTATTGAGCATAGCTAAATCGTGTTCGCCGCCAAAAGCGTTGTTTTTATTATTTGCGGCATTTAACAAATTATTAGATGCCTGCATCATGCCAAACGCTGAATTATTCATTTGATTGACAGCATTAAAACGTACGATGGAAGAAACTAACATTCCTAACTCCTACATGTCTAACCTACGAAAATATAATAACTCATTATTGAATAAAAATCAATAGTTAGATTGAAATTTTTTGGACTAATTTAAAAATGCGCTGCTATTGCCCGATAGACTAATATTTATGTTAAGTTTTGTAACAAAAAGTCAAAAGTGTGAAATTGGACAAAAAGTATATACTTTATATATACAGAGAGAGTATAAAATTTAAATCCGTTTAATAGAGAGAGAAAATTCCTATTCCTACCTTCCTAAAAAAGTATTTAAAAGCCCCTTATTCCTAAGGGGCATTTTTTTATATTCAGTTGTCGATATTTTATTTAGCAGTCCCGATTTGATGAATTTTAATAAAGTTTGTACCGCCAACCATAAGATTAGGTACAGAACCTGTTACAATAACCATATCATTAGTATTTAAACGGGTTTCATGCACCAAAAATTCATCCAGTTTTTGTAATGTCGGGCGGTCAATTTTAATTTCCGCAAAATTAAAGCTAATCGGCTGAACACTTCTGTATAGTTTAATAATTCTCAGGATATGCTCATTCGGACAGCATGCCAGAATAGGAACGCTCAGTCTGCCTTCTGACAGGAATATCGGAGTAAAGCCGCTGCCTGTAAGCGCGACAATTGCCTTTACATTCATTTTCTTAGCCATATCTGCAATAGACATACCGATTGCAAGTGCTTGAGAATTTTTTTCTTCCTCAACCATTTTTCTCGGGAATTTATTTTTTCTGCAGAAAGTACTGTGTTCAGTTGTGTAAGCTATTTTGTGCATCATTTCAACTGCTTCTACAGGATACAGCCCTGCTGCAGTTTCTCCTGACAGCATAATCGCGTCAGTACCGTCAAGAATGGCATTTGCAACGTCTGATGTTTCTGCACGGGTTGGAATAGGATTTTCAATCATACTTTCAAGCATCTGTGTTGCAACGATTACAACTTTACGTTTTTGATTTGCTTTTCTAATGATATTTTTTTGAACAATCGGCACCTGTTCAGTTGATATTTCAATACCTAAATCGCCTCTTGCGACCATTATACCGTCAGAAACTTCAATAATATGGTCAATATTATTTACAGCCTGCGGCTTTTCAATTTTTGAAATAATTCTAATATCGCTGCCTTTTGATTTCAAAATGTTTCTTAGCTGAATAACATCGTTAGCTTCTCTAACAAAAGAGAGCCCGATATAATCAATTTTATTTTCGACGGCGAAGTCAACAAATGTTAAATCTCTTTCTGTCAATACATTAATACTGCCTGTTGACCCCGGAATATTAATACCTTTTCTCTGTTTTAACAGCCCTTCTGTAAGAACTTTTGCGCTGATAATGTCACCGTCTATCTCTGTAACTTCAAATTGCAGTTTGCCGTCATCAATCAAGAATTTTTCGCCGACTTTTACATCTTTAGCAAACCCTTCATAGTCAACAGGGATAATATCATTTTCCATTGTTTTACCATGGCGGAATTTAAGAATTTCGTCCTTTTTAATTTCAATAGATTCAGCAAGTTCACCTACTCTGATTTTTGGTCCCTGCAGGTCAATCAAAACAGGTATAAGTGTTTTTGCTTCTTTTTCTACTTCTCTGATGTAATTTAAATTTTTGAGATGCATTTCTTTATCACCATGAGAAGAGTTCAATCTGAACATGGTTACACCGGCTTCAAATAACTTCTTAATCATTTCTTTGCTGCTACTTGCCGGTCCAAGGGTAGCAACAATCTTTGTCATTGTATAATTATCCATTTTCATCCTTTCTACTATATATACAAATATAGAGTAATTAATTTTGGGGAGTGTTTACAAATTTCAATTTACATGCTATAGTATACACGAAATAGTTTTACTAGTAAATATGAGGAAGAAGAAATGAGAAAAATTTTAGCTGGTGTGATGGCTTGCGGTATGCTTGCAGTTGGTGCAGCACTCCCGTGTTTAGCCAAGGAAGTCACAATTTCTGATATCAGCCAGAATTATTGGGCTAAAAATGAAATTGTGGATGTTGTGTCTAACAATATCATGACTCTGGACGGTGACAAATTTAATCCTGATGCATCTGTTCGCAGAGCTGATTTTGTAAGCGCTTTATTAATTGTTTTGGGCAATGAAAATTTAGATGTTAAAGTTGCTAACAAGTACAAAGACATCAATTCATCTGATGTTTATTATGACAACATTTTGCGTTCTGATCAGTTAGGCTTAGTTTATGGATATCCTAACGGAACATTTAAACCTAAACAGGAAATGCTCCGCTCAGAAGCTCAATCTGTTATCAGCCACATTACCAAAGAAAGTAATGCGGATTATTCAATTCTGAATCAGTACAAAGATGCATACAATGTACCTGGCTGGGCTAGATACGTATATGCAAAAACTTTAGCTTACGGTATTTATGTAAACTATCCTGATGCTAACGAACTTCGTCCTTCAGATGAGCTTACAAGAGCAGAAGCAGCTGTTCTTTTATCAAAACTTAAAGCTAGACTTAACGTTGTTGAAGAAAAATATGTCGGACCTGAAAAATTGTTGGCAGTTGAACATTTGAAACAATCAAGAAAAGCACAAAATGATGAAGTTAAAGTTACAAGTTACAGAAATGTAATTTTAGAAGGTAACGCATTAAAAATCGCATTTGACGAAAAATTCTATTCTGAAGACCACAAAGCAGGCGATGTAGTTTACTTTGTTGCTCCGGAAGATATCTGCACTGAAGAAGGAACTTTAATAATCCCTGCAAATACAAAATTCTATGCGCAGGTAACTGAAATAAAAGATCCAAAATGGTTCAACAAAAATGCAAGAGTTTACTTACAACTCAGCAAAATTGTTCTTCCTAACGGTGATGTAGTTCCATTCTGTGCAAAACCTGCATCTAAAGACTTTTCATTAAAAGAAGGTCCTTGGATGACAGCAGGTAAATTAACATTGTGCACAGTAACCGGTGGTGTTATTGGCGGCGGTGTTGGTACAGGTATTGCATTCATACCTTCTCCACAAAAAATCGGTACAGGTATTGCAATCGGTACACCTGTAGGTGCTGCTATCGGTCTTGTTACCGGATTGGTAACTCCAGGTCTTGAATACCACGCAAAACAAGGTGAAGAAATAGTAGTAATTCTTTGCGAAGATGCTAGTATTAATAAAAATTAGTTCTGGTAAAACATTTCAATTAGAGTCGGCAAATCTGCCGGCTCTTTTTTAATGCATTCTTTAATTCATATCAAAAAAGATTACTAAATAGGAGCAATATTTTCGGGCAATATATGTTAGACTTCAGGCACTCGTTTTCTGCTGAAAATAATTTATAATGACTATGTGGCTGCAATTTCAGCCATTAATATGGGAGAAAGATATGAAAAAAACTTTTTTTATTCTAGCACTGTTTGGTGCGCTTATGCTGCCGAATCAGGATGCTAAAGCCTGGGAATACAATGGTATCAGCAGTTTGAATCCAATGCCTGCATTATCTTATTTAAATCCACTGCCGTATTTTGGAATAGGAGAAAACAAAACAACATTCAGCCTGAATCCTTTTACAGGGTTCAAAAATTGCAAGACCTGTAAGGCAGACCCATGCGATCCGTGCAAGGTAAAACGTACAACCTGCAATGAATGCAATATTCCGGTCAATCCTTGTCCAACCTGCAAAAAAGCGTTTGCAGATCCGTGTCCTTGCAATAACTTACAAAGATAATATTCGGGATTGGATTATCTAAGAAAACAGAGTCCGCAATATATAATGCAGACTCTGTTTTTTAATTCAGTAATTTATTTAATAATCAATATTTTTTAATGCATTGAATATTCTATCCGTAATTTGTTGAATGTATTCTTGACTTACAAGCCCGTTGATTACAGCGTCAGAGATTTGATATGCAGGTCTGATATACTGCTGCGCTGTTCTGTTTACATCCTGAAACTGTAAATCAGCAGCGGCGCCTGTTTTTCCGCGTAAGGCAGCACGCTTGTACCAGCGGTCCTTCAAGACTTCCAGCGGCGTGAATACATAAACTTTTACATCCATAATTTCCCTAAGCCCTTCATTTAAGACATAGAGCCCTTCTGTTAGAATAACTTTTGCCGGTTTTTTGACTTCACCGTCTAACTTAGATTCACAGGTGACAAAATCATAACGCGGGGAAACAATTTCATTTCCTTTTTTCAATTCCATAAGATGCTGTTTCATCAAATCTAAATCAATTGCATCAGGAGTGTCAAAGCTGAATCCTGTTTTAAAAAGTTCCTCATAACTTCCTGCTCTTTTAAGTTCATCAGAAGTATCTTTGTAATAATCATCACATCTGATTACAGTATAAATACCTTCATTTTTATTTTTTACGCAGGCTTTTGTCGTGTTATCAACAAAAACAGTTTTACCGGAGGCACTTTCACCGGTTATGCCGATAAGGAAAGTTTTTTTCTTTTCCTGAACAACCATACGAGCGATATTCATAATCAAATTGTCGGAAATTTTCAAAAACAGCGGCTGTGCTTCCTGACTATCTTCTTCAAGAATTTGTTTAAGCGAGTCGACAATACAGGATATAACTTCCATATCACGTCGACTTGAATAGTATTCATAACCTGTCAATAGATCCATCATATGTTTAATTCCCTTAAAAAACTTTATTCTTATATATTACAGTAAAATATTTTAAATATCTCACAATAATGAACAATTGTAACAATATTATATTATTTTTAAAGTTCAGAACAAAACAGACCGTATATTATTAGTGTAGAAAAACAGGAGTAAGTTTTATGTACCATGACGAAATTTTTGAAAGCTCATTAAAAACGGTAAAAGAAGAGAGCTACCAGGCATTAAGACGTGAGATAAGTTCAATGGAAAACGCAATTGAAAGATTTCTCAAAAACATTTTAGAATGTACAAGTGCAAAAGCAGAACGTGACTTTAATGCAAGCCCGATGATTTAAAATTATTAAAAGAAAGACCGTCATATTGACGGTCTTTTGGTATATATATCAAGGAGAATGTACATTATTTGTGTATTGTATCATCAAATGATAATTCTCTAGTTTGAATTTTATGCCCCCATTCCATATGGATTGTACATCTGATATGGAGAGCCGAATACCGGTTTTTCATACGGTCTTAATGAGTTGTACAAATCCTGTGGATTGTAGAAGTTCCAGCTTGTTTTGAAGTAATTGGTTAAATTTTCTAATGTTTCTTTCAACTTGCTTACAGAGGCAGGAGGAGTTTTTTGTCCTTTGCCGCCGCCGTCTTGTGTTTGTTCCGGTTGTTCTGTTCCTTGAGAACCTGCCAGAGCAACTGTTGTATTATCGTAAGCACTTTGTAATTTTTCAAGAACTTCCGGATTAGTTTCATCGGCTGCAGCTTCTTCAGTTTCTCTTAAAAGTTCCTGCATTTTTTCCGGATCCTGCATAGCTTCATCGGCTTCTTTTTGTGCTGCAAGTTCAAGTTCTGAAGGCAGAAGTTTTCTTGCTAAAGTATCAGCGCCCCATGCACCGAGCAATCCGCCGACAAGCCCTACGACTGCGCCGACTGCTGTACCTGCTATCGGAACAACTGATCCTACAGCGGCTCCAAGCGCCATACTGCCTAATGCATATCCGGCAACCCCTGCACCTGCTATTGCAGTTGATTTCAGAAGTTGTTTTGTACCTTTTCCTGCACCTAGCTGTTTATATGTTTTTACTACCGTTGGAGCTTCCAGCGCTAATGCAATTAGTGTTGTCGCAGGAGTACCTTTCGGAGCTTTTGTTAATAATTTTGCAGCTTTACCACCGTTTGCAGCTGATGCTTTTATTGCCAGATTAGCTTTGGTTATTCCTGTTTTATCTTTAACCCATTGAACGGCTTTTCCGACTTTTGATGTTGGCGCCATTGCGCTCCCTGCTGTTGCCTTACCTTGAGCTACAGCAAGTTTTGCATCCGCAAGTGCTTGATTTATTTCCTTTTGCTTATTTAATAAATCCTGACCTTTAAGACCTTTTGAATCCTGTATTAACTGCCGTACTTTATCATATTCTGCACTAATTGCCTGTTGCCTGTTGTAGGCAGCCAGTTTTGACGGCGACAGTTTTGCTTGTTCTGCGGCTGAAAGTGTTTTTGCCGCCTTGTATTGTTTTTCTAAATCATCTATATATATTCTTCTGTAATTATTTAAATATGTTTCTTTTAGATTTGCGCCTTTTAGCTGTTTGGCATCATTCATTTTCTGCTGTACATTTTGCCAGCCGCCTTTGTAGTCTTTTCTGTTCTGTACAGCCCATTTCCCGGCTTGAAACAATCCGTAGCCGCCACCGGCAATTCCTGCAGTGAGCAGTGCTTCTTTTCCGGAATATCCGCCCGGAGTTACGCCATTGTTGTAATACGCAAGCGTATACACGTCATTCTTGTTGTAACTAATAGGATTTGTCATAATCCTTGCATCCCCTTAATTTATTCCCCTGTATTTATAATAAAAAATTAATACACGCATTAATTGCCTGTTATAATGCGTGTATTAAGAAATATTACAAATACTATACCTGAAAATCTATCTTGTTAGGTCCGTACAATGCGTTTTGCAACTGTAATAACTGTTCCTGCGTCAGTGTCGGCGGAGTAAAAGTTCCCATACCGTACGGGTCTGTATATGCCAGAGAATTATTACCCTGCGGGCTTGTCATTTGCATCATCTGTTCATAATTCGCTAATTCTTCTTTTTTAGCCTGTTCAATAAGTTCTTTTGTTTTTTCAGCCTGAGCGATTTGTTTTTCTGTGTAAGATTTTCCTACAATTTTGCCGGTTAGATAGTCACCGCCAATCCACCCGAGAATTGGACCGATTACCGGTATAAATGCCCCTGCTATTGCTGCGCCTAACGCACCGCCAGCAAGACGCGCCGTGGATTTTCCTGTTTCAACAGCCCCTGTGACTACTCCGTCTTCTGTTGTTGCTTTTAATATATTCGGAACTTCAAAACCGGCGAGTAAGCCGTATCCGAGTAACGGACCTCTGGATTTTGTTGCATCCCATATTGCTTTTGCTTTGCCTTTGAATCCTGTTGCACCATTCCATGCTGTTCTTAAATCTTTTGGATAATCTGTAATCAGTTTTTTCATATCCTGAAAAAACGGTGTTTTGCCTGTTTTCTTTTCAGCTCGTACAAACGCATCGCCAATTTGTTTGCCAAAATTAGCGAATCGAGATTTCCCCTGCATTTTTGCAAGACGTCCGGAAGCTTTAATTGAATTTGTCATGACCTTCTGGAATTTTGTATCCAGAATCAAGCGTCCAATACTGCTTGCAATTCGTCCTATTGCTGCTACCATTTAGTACCTACCTTAACTACTACAAATATAACTAACCTTACTTATATAAAGTTTTTTCTGCTGAATAAATTGCGTAATAGTAAAAAATCGTTAATATTTCTTAATGATTTACTTTTTTAATATGCCGCTGTATAATTTAAAAATAGTAAGAGGGGGAATTTTTATGCATACAATAACACTTATTAACGGCGACGGTATCGGACCGGAAATATCAAAAGCAGTGGTAGATATTATTGAAGCAAGCGGATTACATATAAACTGGGATATCCAGACTGCCGGAGCCGATGTTATTGAACAGGAAGGTTCACCGCTGCCGGATAGGGTGTTAGAATCCATAAAACGTAATAAAATTGCTCTGAAAGCACCTGTAACAACCCCCATAGGTAAAGGATTCCGTTCAGTTAATGTACAATTACGCAAGGCACTGGATTTGTACGCTAATTTGCGTCCGTGCAAAAATCTACCTAATGTGAAAACACGTTTTGATAATGTAGATATAGTCGTCGTGCGTGAAAATACCGAAGATTTGTACGCTGGAATAGAACGTCAGGTTGATGAAAATACTGCTGAAAGCATAAAAATTATTACCCGTAAGGCGTCTGACAGAATCTGCCGTTTTGCATTTGATTATGCTTTGAAAAATAATCGAAATGAAGTCTGCTGTGTAACAAAAGCAAATATTATGAAATTGTCTGACGGATTATTCTTAGATACATACAGAGAAGTTGCAAAAGAATACCCGCAGATTAAAACACGCGAAATTCTTGTAGATAATTTATGTATGCAGTTAGTGCAAAATCCTTCACAATTTGATGTGCTTGTACTTCCAAACCTTTATGGTGACATTGTATCTGATTTATGTGCCGGATTGATTGGCGGGTTAGGAGTTGCGCAGGGCGCTAATATTGGCACTGACTATGCGGTGTTTGAACCGGTACACGGCTCTGCTCCTGACATTAAAGGACAAAATAAAGCTAATCCAACAGCACTTCTGCTCTCTGCAATTGAGATGCTAAAATATATTGGTGAAACTACTTATGCTGAAAAAATTGAAAAAGCCCTGTTTAAAACATTAGAAAATGGCATCTGTACAGCGGATTTAGGAGGATGTGCAAGTACTACCGAATTTACCGGCGCTGTTATTGATAATCTTTAATTCATACAGAATAATCAGGATAAATTTGGGCTTACTCCATTTATCTATTTTCTGTTCTAATTATCCGCGCTATAAATATATTAAGGATGCAAATATTAAAAAATAATAAATTTTCCTTGTTAATTTTTTTTGTTAGCCTATAATATAATTAATAAAATAGATATGTGTGAGGCAGAGATATGAGTAAACATAAAAACAATCCGTTTAAGAATACAACTTCTGAAGACTTTGATAAAATTCATCAGGATGAACTTGATAAACAAAATCAAGAGGAACAATCTGACACCAATGAAAAAGAAAACAGCGCAGAGATTAATGAACTTCAGGAAAAATATGATGCCCTTAATCAACAATATATAAGGTTGGCGGCTGACTTTGACAACTACCGTAAAAGACAGGAACACGAAAGAGAAAATCTGTTAAAATACGGTACTGAAAACGCACTGAAAAAACTTATTGAAGTTCTTGACAATTTTGAACGCGGCAAAAAGGCATTAGAAAACGTTGAAGATTGCCAGAAAGTAAAAGACAGTTTCGATCTTGTTCATAAACAAACTATAGATGCTTTGACTAAACTCGGACTTGAAACTATAGATACAGAAGGACAAACTTTTGACCCTAATTTCCATGATGCAGTTATGCAAACGCCTACTGCAGACTATCCGGAACATACAATTATAAATGAATTACAAAAAGGTTATAAAATAGGCGAAAAAGTTCTTAGACCGGCATTAGTTAATGTTGCGACAGAAGCACAGTAAAAATAATATACCAGACAATCAGAGAAAAAGGAAATATGGCAGATTACTATGAAATATTGGGAGTATCAAAAGATGCTTCAAAAGATGAGATAAAATCGGCTTTTCGTAAAAAAGCCCGTACATTGCACCCTGACGTAAATAAAGCCCCGGACGCAGAAGAAAAATTCAAAGAATTGGGCAAGGCTTATGAAACCCTGATGGATGACAACAAGCGTGCTACATATGACAGATACGGAGAAGACGGTCTTAAAAATGCCGGCTTTGACACCGGAGGACCATTCGCCGGCGGATTTGGCGACTTGAATGATATATTTAATTCGTTCTTTGGCGGAATGGGAGCTTTTGGTTTTGGCGGCGGGAGAGTCGATCCTAATGCGCCAATGCGCGGAGAAGATTTAAGACTGGATATTCAGCTTGAATTTGAAGAAGCAGTTTTTGGTATAAGCAAAGAAATAAAATTTGATCATCTGGAAACCTGTCCTGAATGTAATGGTACAGGAGCTGAAAAGGGATCTAAACCTATAGTTTGCCCTACCTGTCATGGTACAGGTCAAATTCAACAGGTTATGCGGACTCCTCTTGGATCATTCTCTCAGATAAGCGTTTGCCCTGATTGTCATGGGTCCGGACAAAAGATAAGTAAACCTTGTCCAAACTGCAAAGGCTATGGAAAAGTTGAAAAAGAAAAGAAAATCACAATAAAAATACCTGCCGGGGTAGATAATTTGTCAAAAATCAGAGTCTCCCGTGAAGGTGATGCAGGTTCAAACGGCGGTCCAAACGGTGATTTATTCGTTGTAATTCATGTTAAACCGTCTGAATACTTCCAGAGGGAAGGCGCTGATGTTTATACCAAACTTGAAATTTCACCGGCTCAAGCAGCTTTAGGGGATGAGGTAATGGTTAAAACTCTGGACGGTGAACAAAAAGTACAAATCCATGCCGGTATTCAAAACGGTAATACTATAAAAATCAAGTCTGCCGGCGTGCCGATTCTATCAAGACCTTCACAGAGAGGCGACCATATTATTGTAATATCTGTAAAAATTCCAACACGCCTGAGTGAAGAGGAAAAAACTTTATATAAAAAATTATATGAATTAAATTCTGATAAAAAATTACAGCAAGAATCCTTGATGGATAAAGTAAAGGGAGTATTTAAATAATGCGTAAATTACTAATTGTGTTGTTATTAATGTTATGCTGTTCAACCTCCGTTTTTGCAGCTAAAATTCCCGATAATGTGAAAAACTTTGTGGATACAACTTTCCCTAAAACGACATATCGGTTTGACGGGCTGATAACACTTCCCGACAACACAATTTACCTGCCGCTTTTTCCGTCAAACTTTTATGACGATGCGGAATTGACAATTAAATATACAATTCCTGCCAATAAAAAATTATCAGATAAACCGGATGCTGTTGTCTTTAACAATAACTTTGTGCTGTTAAAAGTTATTAAAACAAAGGACGGTAAAAATTCTATAGTGAATATGCCATCCCCTCCGTATGAACTGCGTTCAGGTTTGCTGCCGCAGGATTTACTTGTACCAAAAGGATTGGTTATTCCTGAAAGTTTGAAAGGTATTATGGGAAATCTTGAAATTGGTACTACGCCAGATTTAAAAATTGAGGTGATGAAACCGAAAAATACCGTGCAATCTGTTGCAGGAGTTGTTGTTCCGGAATTAAAAGACAAAACTTTTTATATATCCTCCCCGTATTCCAAAAATATTCAGGTATTAACACAGGGGCACAAAACTCCTGATTATGCTTTAGAACAGGAAAATACACCTATTTCTATTGCTGTTTATAATAATCAGTTTTTACTTGTAACTTCTTATGATAAAAAAACATTGGATGTAATTTCACTTGCTGATGACGCTGTTATAAGACAAATTGTTTTTCAGACGCAGCCTGATGAAATTCTCATAGATAACAATAAAAAAGTTGCATATGTATCAAGTGCAGAAGCTGCAAGTATTTTTATTGTGAACCTCGAAAACATGACTTTATCAAAACAAATAAAGCTTAATGGAATGTGTGAGAAGATGTTTTTGAGTGAAGATGGCTCAAAACTGCTTTATAACGATAAACAAACGCGTGAAATATGGGCTATTGAACTGGATAACAAATATCTCTTAAAAGATATAGGACGTTTTCCGAATGTATCAAGAATTGTTTATGCCGGTAATAAAGTTTATGTGACAAGCAGAACAAAAAATCACCTTGCAATAATTGATTACGACACAGTTAATCTAATCAGCGAACTGGAAGTCTGCGCAAAACCAATTGATATGTTGACTTATAAAGATAAAGTTTTTGTGCTGAGTGCAGGCGCCAATGCCATTCAAATAGTAGATGTTACAACTGATAAAATTGTTGACCAGATAGATTTGCAGACTAACGGATTCGCCACAAGAATTTACAGAATTGACGGGACAAATCTTGCTATAGTGACAGATTCCAAATCCTCAATTTATTCAATAATAAATCTGGATAATAATGATATCATTGCAACTAATCCGCTGGATATTCCTGTAAGCAGTATTACTGTTTCTAATAAAGTAAAAAAAATTAAATAGCTATTATGATAAAAAGATTCGACGAAAAAACACAGCAAATATTAACAGAGCTTGAACAGACTCAAAAACAATTCTGGAATATAGCCAGAGTCAGTGCAGAGTTTATGTATATACTGATAAAAGCAGAAAACATTCAAAATGCAATAGAAGTCGGTACTTCAAACGGATATTCCGGCATTTGGCTTGGAAAAGCATTGCAAGAAACAGGCGGGCATTTGACCACAATTGAATACTGGGAAAAAAGACTCAGTGTCGCAAGAGAAAACTTTAAACAATGCGGGCTTGAAGATACAATAACTCCCCGTCAGGGCGATGCCTGTGAAATATTAAACAGCCTTCCTGATGATTTTAAAATAGATTTTGTTTTTATCGATGCAAATAAGCGTGAATATGTTAAGTATTTCGATATATTGAATCCGCATATCCGTGTGGGCGGATATATTGCCTGTGATAATGTACTTTCACATAAGGAGAAATGCCAGCCTTTTATTGACGCTATAAACGCAAATTCTGATTATGAAAACGTTGTACTGGCGCTTCCTGCAGGGCTTTCACTTGCGCGGAGAATAAAATAAGGATTTATTGGATGAATAAAAAATATGCAATATGCTACAATAAAGAGATAGATAATTCAACAATAGTTAAAGAACGCCTTTTTGCAATATTAAATAGAAAAGAGATATCTGTAGATATTGTAGATATAGACAATCTTAAAACAGGATACGACTTTGTATTTGTTATCGGCGGCGACGGTACAATATTAAAAACAGCAAGATTCTACGCCAGAACACAAACACCTGTTTTTGGTATTAATTTAGGACGCTTAGGCTTTTTGTCTCAGACTTCAAAGGAAAATATTGAAAAATCAGTAGATAAAATACTTAATAATGAATTTTATACAGAAAATAGAATTATGCTGGAAAGCAGCGGTTATATAGCGCTGAATGATATTGTAATAAAGGGTGCACTGGCAGGCAGAACATCCAGTTTTTCTTTAAAAATCAATGACAAACCTTTATGTGATTATCTTGCTGACGGTATTATTATCGCAACACCGACAGGGTCTACAGCTTACGGGCTGTCTGCCGGCGGACCGGTTGTGTCTCCGCATTTAAACGCTTTTGTAATAGTCCCGATTTGTCCGCACACTCTCACAGCGCGCCCGCTTGTCATACCGGACAATGAAAAAATTACAATCTGCGGAACAGATCCGGATAGCAAATATCTTTTCTCAGCCGACGGGCAGGAATTTTCTGAGTTTGAAAACAGCATTGAAATTAAAAAATCTGCATATTCCGCCAAACTTGCACTTCTTGATGACAGCGAATTCTATTCAATATTAAAAAATAAACTCCACTGGGGAATTTCACCTGCCTGCATTGAGAACAGCAATTATACAAAGTAATCAGCCGCTAAAAACTTCCAACCAGCTTTCTTAGCATAAATCTAATTGTAATTATTAAATTTTGTTCATAATTATCAACAAATTATTGTACTTTTTTTCATTTTAAAATAGTATGTTATTATATTATTGGATTAGTACATCCAGACAATACAAAAAATAAATTATACAATATAAAGAGGTAACAATAGTGGAAAATTTCGTATCTGATATCTTTGCTAAAAAAGATGAAACAACAAACAATCAACCTAAAAGATCTGCTGTAAACCCTACAAAAATTAAAGTAGTTGGTGTTGGCGGCGGCGGCGGAAATGCTGTTAACCGAATGATTAAAGCAGGATTGTCCGGTGTAGAATTCTGGTTGATGAACACAGATTTACAAGTATTGGAATATGGTCAAACAAATAATAAAATTCAATTAGGAGCAAAATCAACAAACGGCTTAGGTGCCGGCGGTGACCCAGCAGTTGGTGAAAAAGCTGCAGAAGAAGCACAGCAGGAAATTACTGAAGCTCTTGACGGCGCTGATATGGTATTTATCACAGCCGGTATGGGCGGCGGTACAGGTACCGGTGCTGCTCCTGTTGTTGCTAAAATAGCAAAAGAATTAGGTATTTTGACAATCGGCGTTGTTACAAAACCTTTCTCATGGGAAGGTAAGAAAAGACAGAATCAGGCTGTTCAGGGGCTTGAAAAACTTAGAGAAGCTGTTGATGCCGTAATTGTTATTCCGAATGATAAATTATTACAGGTTGTAGACAGACAGGTTACCCTGACAGAATCATTTATCATTGTTGACGAAGTTCTGTTAAGAGGTGTTCAAGGTATATCTGATATAATTACTGTACCTGGACTTATTAACGTTGACTTTGCTGATGTTAAAAATGTTATGCAGGCATCAGGTTCAGCACTTATGGGTATTGGTCGCGGTCAGGGCGAAGGCAGAGCTGTTAAAGCCGCTGAAATTGCTATCAATTCTCAATTGCTTGAAACTTCTATCAACGGTGCATCAGGTGTTATCGTTAATATTACCGGCGGTCCTGACATGACACTTCACGAAATTACTGATGCTGCTAATATTATTCACAACTCAGTTCTTGATGATGCTACAGTTATCATCGGTACGGCTGTTAATGAAAATATTCAGGGTGAAATTCAGGTTACGGTTATTGCAACAGGATTTGAATTGAAAAATCAACCTGCTCAGGAAGAAAAGAAAGAAGCAAAACAGTTGAGCGCTTCTGATTTCTTTGCCGGTGCTTTCAACAACAGCAATAATGCAGCAGCTTCAAACCATCAACCGGCTCCGGCATTAACTCAAACAAGAACTGTTCCGAGTTTCACAAACATTGAAATTCCGGATTTCTTAAAAAAATAAATAATAAAATAATAAAAAGTACAAACAAAACCTAACAAAGGTTGGAAGTATAAAAGATTAGGGAACGAAATAATCGTTCCCTTTTTATATTTATATGTTAAAAACATTCAAATTTTAAATTTTAGTCGATATTGTCGTAGAAACTGATGTCGACCTTAAAATCCTTTTTATTACAATCAGCCAGCGCCTTTTTTATAAACTCTTCAAAGTCAGGATTTTTTGCAGCCAGCTTGTCAACTGTACTTAAATCAATTTCTGGTTTTTCTTTTGCAGGGAATAAGATTTGTCCTTCTTTCAAATCAATAACCCCAATTCCGTGCAAAACTGATAATCTTTGTAATTCAGCTAAAACGAACGGCTCATCTTTTTCTATATTAAGGGCAGCAATGTATCCTTCATTAGCCCATGAAGAATTAGAAACAGCCTGAAAGAAGCTTTCTTTAAAATCAGCAGTACCCGGAATAAGATCCTGTTTCAATTCAAAAGAATATAATTTCATATGGAAACAGCCTAATTCTTTTGCTAATCCGGTAGTCAATTCCCGTTTGCTCCAATTAACAAATGGAAATTTAACCGCGACCATATCAGGATGCAACCATTTGCCTTCACCTCTAAATAGCACCTTTCTCTTTGATGAATCATGAATTATTGTTTTCGGGTATGCTAAAAATTTATTATAAATAAACTTTGCAAGAAGAGGATGTAATTTTTTTTCACCTTTATTATATGGACGTTTCTGTGCAGTAATTTCAACATCTGCTGAATCTTCTTTGTAGTTTGAGCCTTTTAGAACGAATTTTGTGGGATTAGTGCCGACTCTGTCGAACAAATTTTTATGATCCATATACATTACTGATGCTAAAATTTGTATAGGTTCTTTAGCTTTTGAATTCAATTTAACAATCCAATTTTTCTTGTGCGCATACTCCCATATATCTTTGACAGACATAGGAATTTCAGGATTATCCTGCAGGACATTCAATGCCAGATTCAAAAATTTATTTGACTCTAATTGTTTCATACCAGCACCTTTCAGATTATACACAGTAACCTAAGATAATATTAGCATAAAAAATCAATATAAACATGTCATCGCGGATTGCGTGTTTCAAACATAGGTCGGGCTTCAGCCCGACATTATAAATGGTTTGCACGCTACGAACTACGGTCCTATCAATTAATGCAAATTGTATAGTTGATACTGCAATCTTTTCTACCATTATAACCGCTGTTATGCCAACCAGTTCCATTAACACCAAAGGTACGATAGTATACATCCATTGAATCTGATTCTTGCGATGACCAAATGACAAAGGATGTTGTATACGAAAAATATTTATGCGCTTTTTCAGTATCTAATGTTCCTGAAATAGTTCCTTCAAGAGGTACTTCCATATTATATAAGTATGATGCTAATAATGCCAGCTCACTCTGGTTAGGTAAATTATTTCGTCCTCCACATGCTTTCACTGCACCTGCCCAGTAATCACTATCATAATTACAAGCCTGTATACCTAATTTTCCGTCGGATACAGCTTGATTACATTCCTCTAACGTCATAGGGCTATACCCAGTTCCTGGGGCGAGTATCTGACTTATGCA
>CALUQX010000015.1 GCA_944323045.1 Candidatus Gastranaerophilales bacterium
TTCCGGCTGAACATCTTCAGTTTGTTCATTTTGTTCAGCGTTTTCAACTTCGTCTTCCGGCTGAACATCTTCAGTTTGTTCATTTTGTTCAGCGTTTTCAACTTCGTCTTCCGGCTGAACATCTTCAGTTTCTTCGGTTTTGTCAGTGTTTGTAGCTTCGGTTGATGTGCTACCTGTTTTAGCTGAAGAAACATTTTCGTTTTCTTTATCTTCGTCATTTGATTGAGAAGATGTAGATTTTGTTTTTGATGTAGTTGATGAATTAGTTGAAGAAGAACTTCTGAGGGACTGCTGTCTCAAAGTATAGATTGAATCTTCATCATCTTCCGGTAAAAATTCACTTTCTGCAGCTTTTTCAGCTAAGCCTTTGCGGATATTGTCTCTGCGTTTGTTGCCGCGGGCAATAATTTCTTTTGCTCTATCAGAAAGTTCAATATTTAATTCTGCTTTTTCTGGTTCCTTATCAGCTTTATTCTGCATTGTACTCATTAATGTTGTACCGGCTGTTAATAAAACTTGTTTACCTGCAGATTTAATAGTTTCTTTAACTGCAGCTTTAGCACCTTGTTTCATAGCATTTGCAGTAGCGCCGGCTGCTGTTTTTTGCATTGATTGTTTAAGACCTTCTTCACCGGTCTTTGTTATTGCAGCTTTAGCAGCCTGTTTTGCGCCTTCATAAATTACAGCTCTACCTTTAGACATAGCTATATTTTTAGCCATTTGTTGGAATCCTTTAGTTGCAGCGTTTGTAGCGCTTACAGCAGATGCACCTGCCATAACAGCCATACCTGCACTCATCAATGCACCGAGCAGGTTGCCTTGAGCGGCATATGTTGCCATTTTTGTTACGTTTGCAGCTGCAACACCGTAGTTACCAATCGCTTCTGCAGCATGACCAATAGGAGACATTACTGCACCAACAACCGGAATCCAAGGCGGTAAAATGACTTTCATCAAGATGTCACCGGTAAGTCCAACAACCATACCTGTTAATGCTACTTTTGAGGAAACTCCTTCAATTTTGCCTGCTACTTCTAATACTTTTTCGCTTGTTGATTGGTCTTCTTCTTTTTCTTTCTGTTCTTTAGCAACGGCTTTATTATAGTTTTTGTTATTGATAGCCATTGTTTTAATTATTCTATTTGATTTATTCTGATAGAATGACAGTTTGTTAGAATAAATGCTTATTTGACCTGCTTTTTCGCCAATTTGTTCATTCAAGCCTTCAATTTTAACTTGAGTGTCACTTGGAGCGTTGGCGCTTTGAGCATTATTGCCGCTGTTCATAACGCTGTCCATTACATTGAAACCGGCATGTGTAGCTTGCGGTGCAGCATTTTGAGCTGTAGGATCAGCCGGATTTGCCGGAGCGGCAGCAGGTTGTGCCTGTTGTGTTTGTTGTGCCGGAGCTGCAGCGGCTGCCGGAGCTGCTGCCATTTCTTCAGATTGTGTCAAACCGTCAACTTCTGACTGTAAACGTTCAACATCTGATATTGTTTCTTCAATTTTTTGTTGAGTTTCTTGAACCTGTTTTTCGTTGCGTGCTAATTCTTTTTCGTTCTTTTGAACGTCTTTTTTGAGTGTTTTTGAATCTTTTTGAAGAGTTTTGTCAGACTTTTGAGCATCTTTGTCTGCTTTTTCCATTTCTTCAGTATTTTTTTCGGTTGTACGGGTATCAGATTCAACACCGTCTGCTTCTTTATCAACACTGCTTGCTGCCTGTTTACCGTTCTTCGCATTAAGTTCTTCACCGCTTTCTGAACTGTTAGATGATGATTTTGTTGAAGTTGTTGCAGGAGCCTGTGCCTGAGCAGCGGCAGCTCTAGCCATTGCTCTTGTCTGTGGAGCACCATTTGAATCAATATTATCTTTATTATCTACGACTTTTACGTTCTGAGCATTTGTAGAATCATTGCCTGTTTTTTCTACGCCGTGTGTTTTATCTGTAGAAACTGTTGTTTCCGGTAAATCTTTAGTAATTTCGCTGATTTTTTCAACAAATTCATTCTTTCTAGCGCTGATAACACCGACCTGTTCTCTTGCAAAGTTAGACAATGGAACCTGTCTTGTCAATAAAGTGTTGTTATCTGCAGATTCCTGATCAAGAAGTTCACCGCGGTCAATTGCGTCTCTGCCTAAAGATTCACCGGCTTTGCCGTAAAGAATATCTTTTTGTCTTTCATTACCCATTAACATGAAGAATAATGTTTTCTTCAGGTGGCTTCTGTCGCCGAGTTCTGATATAGCAAGTGCTTTACCTTTTTCGATTGTTGCTGCTGCTATTTCAAAACTTGAGCCGACAAGATTCATTGCACTGTTCAAACTTTGTGTATAACCGGTTAATGTGTTAATTTTTTCATTAAGACCTGTTACATATGAACCGTTTTCTTTATCAAGTTCATCTGTTAATTTTTGGAAGTTTGATTGTTCTTTGTCTGTTAATTCTTCGCCGTTTCTCAATTTGTTGCAAAGTTCTTGATAAGTCTGCATTGATTTTTCAACTTTTTTATCGAGAATTTTTGCTTCTAATTTTGATTCACCTTTAATATCTTCAACTGCTTTTTTAAGCGGGTCAATGCTATTCAATGCAGAAGTCATTTCAGCAGAACGGGAATTACATTTATTAATTTGTTCTTGAGCCTGAGTTTTCAAATCATTACCGGCAGATTCTGAGTTGTCTGTGCCGAGAGTATCTGTTTCTACTGAATTTTCTGTTGAAGTTTCGCTGACATCAGTTGTGTCGTTTATGCTTGTAGTGCCTGTTGCTGCAGTTGTTGTCGGAACCTGCGCAGGAGACTGAGCTGGTGTTGCTGCTTCGCTTGCCTGTGTTTCTGTAGTTTTTGTAGAGCCTTTTTCATCTTGGATTTCATTTTCTGCACCTGCTTTCACTTGATTCATTGTTTGTTCAGTTTGATCGTCGGAAACCTGATCTTGCGGTTGAGGAGCTTCAGCCGCTCTTGTTGTAACTTTTGTTGTTAAATCGTTAATTGTGGCAACTTCATTTGCTTCAAGCTGTAAATCTTCTGCTGAATTGTCAGTTTGAGTTGCTGCGCCTAATACTGTTTGTGCTAAGTTTTTAGATAAAGAACCACTTAAAATAACCCCCATTATACCGGTGGTATTGTCACCATTTTTACCGGTAGATGAATATTTGTGTTTTGCTTCTTTTTCTGTAATTTCTTCACCGATTGTGCTGGAAATATCAGACAATTCTTCTGACTTATTTGTCATTTCATCAATTTCGTTTAATGAATCAGTAATAGCATCAAGTTCAGAATCTATGTTACCCATTTCATTCTGATACTGTTTAGTTTCGTTGTTAAGTAATGTGCTCAATTCATTAAAACGATTTTGTTCTGCTTCTGAAAGCGGAATACCGCGTTTAATTTTGCTCTGTAATTTTTCCCATTCCTTGTACAGATTTTCGATTTTTGACAATGCTTGATTTTGAGAAGTTTCAGCCTCCATATTTTTGCTTTCTGCTTCTTTTTTAGCGATATCAACATTGTCTTTTTCTGTTTCGATATCATTTTGTTCGTCTTTTGATTTTTCAACCACGCCTAATGCATTATTTTTCATATCAAGAAAATCTGCATTGCTGCTGGTATCCATTGAATCAAGACTTGTTTGGTCATCAGTATTAGTTATTTCAGGAGTTTCGTAGTTGATACTGTCAGAATCCTGCATAGAATGTGCCCATGCAAGAACTTCTTCCGGAATTGCTACACCCATTTCTTCCATCTGGATAAGTTCAGTATATGTAAATTGTGCCCACACACTATTTTCATCATTAAAAGGGCTGAGTGGATCTAATTTTGCGTTGAAAATACCTGCGATACGGGAATAAGTAGCTGCCTTGCTTAATTCATTGGCAAGGTCATACAGTTGATCATCAGTCAAAGAGCCGTACTCTCCGCTGCTTCTAAGTTTATTGAATATGTTCTCAACTGCTGTCATCGTTTCCCTTTCAAATTGCACAAACAATACTGATTTCCTCTTATGTAATCGGATTTTTGACGACAATTCTTTAATTTTCAGGGAATATTCAGCAGTAAAAATTTACAAAAATTTACAATTAAAAAGAGTCGGTCAAATTACTCAACCGGCTCTTTTAAAATTTTATTTCACGCTTAACATTATAAATGTTTTTCTATATTAGAAATAATTGTTGATTTTGGCATCAATCCGACAAGTCTTTCAAGGGCTTTGCCGTCTTTGAACACCAGAAGACTCGGAAGACCGCTTATTGAATAATCTTTTGCAGTCTTTAAGTTTTCGTCTGTATTAACCTTTACAAATTTAACTCTGTCTGAAAATTCAGAGGCAACCTCATCAAGTATAGGACCCAATTTTCTGCAAGGTCCGCACCATGGCGCCCAGAAATCAACAACTACAGGCACCTGTGAATTCAAAACTTCAGTTTCAAAATTTGAATCATTAATATCAATTGCGTTTGACATGATATCTCCTTAAGTTATTTTATTTTACCAGTGTATTCTAACACAGAAAAAATTTTTGTGCTATTATCTTAATAGCATTTAGTAGGATAAAGAAATGGCAAGAAAAAAAATAATAGAAATTGTACTCGATACAGAGACAACAGGTTTGGATTTTACCAGAGAAAAAATGGTTGAGTTTGCCGCTGTAAGGCTGGAAAACGGAAAGATAAAAGAGGAATTTCAAACACTCATAAATCCACAGCAGCATATCAGAAAATCAAGTATCGCAATACATGGAATAACTCCTGATATGGTGGAAGATGCCCCAACAGAAGAAGAAATCATGCCTAAAATTCTGGAATTTATAGGTGATTATCCAATTGTTGCACATAACGCAATTTTTGATTACTCATTTTTAAATGAGGCGTCACTAAGGGTTTTCGGCAAAGAACTTACCAATCCGCGAATTGATACCCAGCAAATGTTTAGAGAAATATATCCGGATTTGGAATCACACGGTTTAGAGGCTTTGACAAAAAAGTTTAATGTGGATTTAACAAATCACCACCGTGCAATGGCTGATACTATGGGGCTTGCTTTGTCATATCCAAAACTTAAAAAACTGTATGCGCAAAAATATGACTGGGAAGAAAAGCAACTGGATAATGTTGAATATCTGTTTGAACGCTATCTTCGCATCCAACAAACTGTAACAACATTACAATCAGAATTACAGGATTTAAAATCAGTATTTAAATTGTATTTTGAACAGGGCGGAACGCCTATAACTTCTCAAACAGGTGAAACGCTTATTTACAGTTCAAAACAATCGTTCGGATATGATTTACTAAAAATTAAAGATGTACTGGAAGAAGTCGGTGCGCTTGAAAAAGCAGTCAAAGTCAATACAGGATTCATTGACCGTCTCATTGGCGGCGGCAGGCTGGAAGAGCATCAGCGCGAAATAATACGCGAAGCCCGTCAGGAATTAACAGAAACTCGAAATGTTCAAATTATAAAAGCAGGTAAGTAAAAAATGTCAGGTAAATTAGCAGAATTTTTTAAAGAACCGCCAGTAAAAGAAGTTGTTCAAGACAAAGAACAAATTAAAAAAGATTATGCACACTGGCGCTGGCGAATATTTTACGCATGTTTTATCGGGTACACAGTATTTTATCTGTGTAAAAAAAATATTGCAGTTGCCCTGCCTGGGCTGAGTGCGGAATACGGGTATTCAAACACTGAACTCGGGCTTTTAGGCAGTTCTTTATACCTGACATATGGTATAGGAAAGTTCGTCAATGGAGTAATCGCTGACCGTGCAGATGTCAGAAAATTTCTGCCTACAGCTTTAATTATGACAGCTATCGCAAACTTATGTTTTGGATTATCTGCCGTATTTATAACACCGGGGCAGATCTCATTTTTCGGTCTGCCGACAAATACCATTTTATTATGGCTGTTTGTATTCTTCTGGGGAGCAAGCGGCTGGTTTCAATCAGCAGGGTTTCCGGCTATCGCCAAAAGTTTGACATACTGGTATTCAAACTCTGAACGAGGAACAAAGTGGTCTTTATGGTCATGTTCACATCAGACCGGAACCTTTTTGAGTGTAATTATTTCAGGATTTTTAGTTGCGCATTTTGGCTGGAAAATGGCGTTTTTTGCACCGGCAACACTAGCCATAGTTGTTGCTGTATGGCTGTACAACCGTTTGCGTGACAGACCGCAATCCCTCGGGCTCCCTGACATTGAAACATATAACAATGAACCTGTCAAAGCGCAGGAATCATGCGATGATAACAGAAGTTATATTGAAATATTCAAAGAACATATTCTATGTAACAAGACAATCTGGCTTCTTGCTGTAGCATATATTTTCGTTTACATTATCCGCTTCGGCGCAGAAGACTGGATGATTAAATATTTGAGTGAAGCTAAGCACAATTCGCTTGAACTTGCTGCAATGAAATTAAGTTCTCTGCCGCTTGTCGGTATTGCAGGAACTATCTGTGCCGGAGTCATTTCAGATAAAATATTTAAAGGTCAAAGAGCACCGGTTAACCTGATTTATCTCGCAGGTGTAACACTCTGCCTTATTTTGTTAAAATTCAATACAATTAGCACTCTTGATTTTGTATTGATTGGTTTACTGGGAGCATTCACATATGGTCCGCAAATGATGATTGGCGGATTATGTGCTGTAGAATCCAGTTCCAAAAAAGTTGCATCTGCAGCAACCGGATTTACCGGAACTTTCGGTTATGTAGGGGCTGTTCTTTCTGCGACAGGCACAGGATTTATGATTGACAAATTCGGCTGGAACGGCGCCATTGCATTCTGGATTATGTCTGCAATAATCTGTATTGTTATCTGTTCAATACTATTAATCAACGAACGCAAGAAAAAGAACGGAAACGCCTGCTAATATTTTGTGGTTTAGGGGAAATCATTGAACTGTACTGTTAAAAAAATACTATATGTCAAGAATAGTAATTGTCGGGCAATACTTTTCAAAATCCTTACGCGCAATTATTTCTGTTTTAGAAGTATCCCACGGGTTAATAACATAAACATAATCTTTATCAACAGCTTTCAATGAATAAGCATGTCCTGTGTATATTTGAGTTGAAGTTGTTGTACCCTGATTATTTATGACATGATCAGTATCAAAATCTTTAACAAAGGAACATTGTGCTACTAAATTTTTTTTCCCAACCAATGAGTCCAATTTTGACCGCACATAAGCTTCAAACTCAGGAGAGTTTATTTCATACGAATAAGAATCTCCAGAATCTTCTTCTACATATTCAATAGCATCTTTTCCTGTCAAGAGTTTAAAGGCAGTTTTTAAATCGTTGCCATTTAAAGAATTATCTGCACTTTCTCCATATTTATTGTCATATTTCAAAAACAAATCTCCAAATGCCATTTCTATGGCTCTTTCATCTCCATCGCCTATAGACAGTTCCGTTGCCTCTTGAATCTGTTTTTGAGTGTATCTGTACACTTGTTGTCCTTCCGGAGCTCCTTTCAGCGTAACAATAATATCTCCGGTCTTTGTATCGTGCTTTACTGTATTGTCTAATATCTTTTGTCCGTTTGGGTTTAAAGTCAAAGATTTTATTGCAGAAGTCAACCAACAAGTTCCAAAATTTGACTGCTTAAAATCTCTGTCAATTTTTCCATTAATTGGAACATTATCTAAAGATTCCTTTATTAATCTACGATTGTCTTGCGCAGTTGCTCTTCCCTGTGCTTGTAAATAACATGAATAAGCCTTTAGCAAGTCTCCATCGTCTATGTATTTCATACTTTGATTTTTAAAATTATTGAGAGTTGCATTTCCTGCAGCAGGATGCTTTTCACAATTTTGGAACAAAACTTCCATGATATTCTTTTGAGTTCTTTTATCAAATTTTTCCAGCGTACCACACAGAACCATGTTAGGAAGATAACTCCAATCTGGTTCTTCAGGAGTAAGAGAATAAAAACTTGCTAATTGTTCTACATCGCTTTGAAAAAGCAAATCCCATGAAGCATTAGCATTGTATAGTTCACCATTTTCACCATAGTAGTTTATATTTTCCTGGCGTTTAGATATATCATCAGCATCTGTGATTCTGGTATCTTCAACCGCGGTACCATTTTGTCCAAACATAATATTTCTAAATTGTCCATTTTTAGAATATGTTGCATTTAATTCTTTTCCATCTTTTTTATAGAAATGAGTTTCTACTTGTTCATTATTTTCAAAAAAATGAACACTGTTTATAGAATTTTCATCTCCAGCATAATAAGTCGCAATTTTTATATTGTTTCCGGCTTTATCCAGCCATGTTCTAGATTCCATAACAAATTCTTGCTTTTTAGAGTCATAATAATACCCCTCGTTAATTTTTGTACCGTCAGAAAGCGAATAAGTTACGACTTTATTTAAAATTTTATCTTCTATTTTACCTATAGTTTCCTTTTTATCTTCATATTTTGGAATTTTAAATTCTTCAACATATTGATCATCGTTTCCAGCTTTTAAATCAGTTGTTTTACGCTTAGAAATTATAGTAAGAGCTTCAAAAAAAGCGTTGACATTGTCCTTATCAATAAAACCTGTTTTATCAAATTGATATTTAATTTCATCAGTACCCAGTTGTTGCAATAGTTCTACATCTTTGCCCTTTAATTTAGCATGTTGTATGAGTTTGTTAAATACATCTAATACAAGTCCTTTTCTCTCATCATTATCAACAAATTTGTAATCAGCAATTAAGTCGAAAAAACTTTGTCCGCCAGTCTTTTTATATTTTTCCAAAATCTCTAAAACATTATCGGAATTAATTTGATTTTTTGTAATATTAGACAGAGCACTAATATTTTTAGTCATCATTCCATTTCTGTTTGCAAAGTTTTGAATATTACTAGTAACGGTTGAAACATCAATTGTTTTAGCTACAAGCCCTGAAAATTCAACTAAATCTTTTGCTTTAATTTTTGGATTTTTTATAACATTATCAATTAAATTTTGTGCCTCTTTTATATCAAGTTCCAACTTATCACCTGTTTTTGAGGCAGCCTGCGTAACAGCGTCAAAATATACTTCAATCTCGTTTTTACCATTTTTATTTTTAGTTTCTAAATTACCGCTTCCATCTGTATCAAAAACTGATAATAACTCCTTAAATTTCTTCTTTAATGAATCATCAAAACATACTGTTTTATTATAATTTGCAATACTTTGTTCAGTTTGTTTATTGATTTTAAAAGATTTATTATCCATTTCACACCTTCTAGATAATTTATATTACACATTATTAATTTTATATAACGGCAGTATGAAAAAAAAAATTAAGTGTCAAATGTGAAATGTTACATATTCGTTACAAATCTTGTATTTTTCAGCAGGTTGATATTGCCGAAGCTTTTAAGCTATGGTTAGCGCAGAATTACTGATTCTGTGGTATTGAAAACCAGAAGGTACTGCCGTAGCTTAATCTTGATTTGAAATTTAAATCTCCGCCATGCGCCCTTGCAATAGTTTTGCAAAGTGCAAGCCCGACACCGGAGCCTTGCTGGCGTTTCAATTGGTTACGATTAACCTGAGAAAAGAAGTTGAATATCTTTGCGCAATCCTTCTTGCTAATCCCATCGCCGGTATCTTTTATCTCAAATACAAATTCCTGTTTCTCATTCAAGTAGGTTACAATCGTAATCTTGCCATTAATTTTATTGAATTTAATTGCATTAGAAATAAGATTGTATATCAACTGTTTAAAACGCCGTAAATCCGCACTGATTATAATATCCGAAAGCGTATAACTAAACTCAATATTCTTCTCTTTTCTAACTTCATCAAAGCCCCATATAATATCCTTTATAACCTCTTTCGGTCTAAAATATTCGCATTTTAATTCCATTGGATTGGCTCGTGAACGCGCAAGATCAAGCACATCCTGAATAAGACTCAGTAAGAATTTTGAACTCTTTGAAATGTTATCAATATATTTTACATTCTCTTTTTCTTTGCATTTTTCTCTTAATACGGCTGAAAAACCGATAATAGAATTTAGCGGAGTTTTAAATTCGTGCGAAATACTTGCCAGAAATTCCACTCTCTCGCGCATCGCTTTTTCATTCTCTTCATTGAGTGAAATAATCTCAAGCCGCGAATTTACATTCTCCGCCACTATTCCTGCTATATCACCGTATTCCTCGTTAAAATCCATGCTTTTACCGATTAAACCAATATAACCAAGTAAATTATCTCTGTAAATTATCGGCTCAATAATCTTGTCAGAATTAGATATGGATTCAAAATATTCCATAATGTCTTCTGTATCGTAATTATTAGTCAAAAAATCAGTTGCAATAGTGTTAATCTTTTCAGTCTCCGTATGCAGTTCTATATTATTAATGGCATCTTCGGCATACTGAAAACGCTTAACATCAACTTTTCCGGTCTCAAAATTTATAAGACAAATCCAGCAGACATATGCATCGCATATCTCAAGCAGGTTAAGTGTCAACTCTCTTGCTAACTCCTTATATCCTGTTATTGTATTAAGTTTTTTCAAAAAATAATATATTGATTTTTTATTTGTCATATTCATTGTATAATTATACTATGAACAAAAAATTATTTGTAATATCAGGATCGTCCGGTGTAGGCAAAGGCACTGTTTTAAAAGGATTTTTGGAAAGAAATCCTGAATTTATGCTGTCTATCTCCTGTACAACACGTTCTCCTCGTCCGGGAGAAATTGACGGGGTTAATTATTTTTTTATATCTAAAGAAGAATTTCAAGACTGCATAAATAATAACAAATTCCTCGAATGGGCAGAATTTGCCGGAAACTATTACGGCACCAAGAAAAAATATATCAACCAATGCCTTGCTGACGGCAAAGACATTATCCTTGAAATTGAGACAAACGGCGCAATGCAGGTAAAAAAACAGATGCCGGAAGCTGTATTAATTTTCATATGCCCGCCTTCTTATGAAACACTTGAAAACCGACTTCGCGGACGCCATACAGAAGATGAAGCAACTATTCAAAAACGCCTTGAAGAAGTTAAAAAAGAACTTAAAGCCGCTGAAAATTTTGACTATAAAATAGTAAATGATGATTTAGAAACCGCAATTACAACCCTTGAAAACGTAATCAAAGGAGAGATGAAAAATGCTTAGCGGTAAAACAGTTCTTGTCGGGATAACAGGCGGAATTGCTGCGTATAAAATATGTGAACTCATACGCATGTTTAAACGGGTAAATGCAAATGTAAGAGTTGTTTGCACACCTAACGCGCTAAATTTCGTAACCAAACTCACTCTTCAAAACCTGAGTCAAAATGAAGTCGGAGTTGAAGAATTTAATATACCTGACTTTAAACCAGAACACATATCGTACGCTGATGAGGCTGACGTTATGGTCATAGCTCCCGCAACCGCAAACACAATATCCAAGTTAGCCAGCGGCATATGTGACAATCTTTTAACCTCTGTTGCATGCGCTTTTCACAAACCGGTAATTATTGCTCCGGCAATGAATTGTAATATGTGGCAGAATCCAATTATTCAGGAGAATTTAAAAAATCTTAAAACTTACGGCTATACAATACTTGAACCTGAAAGCGGATTTTTGGCATGCGGCTATCAAGGACAGGGCAGACTTTGCGCTTTAGAAAAGATTTTTGACGCAACTGTGAAAAAACTTTCCACTAAAAAAATACTTACCGGCAAAAAAATCATAATAACAGCCGGCGGCACGATTGAAGATATCGACCCTGTAAGATATATTTCAAATTACTCATCAGGCAAAATGGGTATTGCTCTTGCTGATACAGCTTATGAACTCGGGTCTGATGTTGAACTTGTCACAACTGTTCCTGCTAAAAAGCCCTATGTGGTAACAAAAGTTAAATCAGCATTCGAAATGAAAAACGCTGTTATGGAACATTTTTCCGATGCTGATTGTGTAATAATGGCTGCGGCTGTTGCAGACTACCATGTTAAAGAAAAATCTGCACAAAAAATCAAAAAAACTAATGATGACGAAATTACTCTTACTCTCGTCAAAAATCCTGACATTTTAAAAAGTTTATGCGAACTTAAAACTCATCAGACGGTTGTCGGCTTCTGTGCAGAAAGCGAAAATTTACTTGAAAATGCAAAAGAAAAAATTTCTAAAAAAGGCTGTGATTACTTAATTGCAAATGATATTTCGCGCAAAGACATCGGTTTTTCAAGCGATTATAACGAAGTCACAATTCTTAGCAGTGCCGGAGTTGTAAAAGAACTTGAAAAAGCTGATAAATACACAATTGCACGCCAAATTTTTGAGGAAATTTATGGATAAATACGAGATTTCACGTAGAATAGAAAACTTTGCGCCGCCTGAACTTGCCGAGGACTGGGATTGTTCCGGTTGGGGCGTCGATGTCCTAGGATGTGATAAGATCAATAAAATAATGCTTTGCCTGACAGTAACTAATGATGTTGTAAATCAGGCGAAAAATGCCGGCTGTGATATGATTATTTCTCATCACCCGCTGTTTTATATTCCGCTGGAGTGGTCGGATATAAATATTTATTCTGCCCACACCAACCTAGACAGGACTGACGGCGGAACAACAGATACATTGATAGCCGCACTCGGGCTTACGGTAAGCGGCAAAGATGATTTTTTGCGTTTTGTAGATTGCGAGATATCAATAGATGATTTTGTTGAAAAGTTAAGGCAAATTTCACACAACATGCGATATGTCAACAATTTTGACAAAAAAATACTGGATAGAATTGCGTTTTGTGCCGGCAGCGGCGCGGAATTTATAAATGCAGCAAAAGAAGGCAGCGCTGATGCACTTGTTACAGGCGATTTAAAATTTCACACTGCATTGGATAGCGAAATAGTAGTGTTTGACATAGGACACTTTGAGAGCGAAATATTAATTCTGCCGGTACTTGCGTCTCTTTTAAATGACGTTCAAATAATATACGCACAGGAACACAGCCCGTTTATTTATAACGAGCTGAAATGAGTTATCTTAAAAAGGCATTTGGTACAAATGTAAAACTGATTAGAAAATCCCGTAATTTAACACAGGAGCAGCTCGCAGAATTGCTAGAAATAATGGCATTGGAGCGGAAACTGGCGAGGGAGCGCTTACGAGGTCTGCTTACCGGATTGGATTTAAAATAAAAATATTGACAATAAAGATTCAGCATATAAAATAGAATAGTAGCCTTTAATGGGGCGTCGCCAAGTGGTAAGGCACCTGATTTTGGTTCAGGCATCCGGAGGTTCGAATCCTTCCGCCCCAGAATTTACAAGTCCCGCAAGGGACTTTTTTGATGCGGAAGGATGAGAACCACAAGACGTTTTATTACAAATATTTTTGTTGTGGTGGAACCCCAAACCTACAATTACTAATTGACTAGGGGGAAATATTGTGATATTCTTAATACAAGGGTTAATTATACTAATGGTGTAAATAAGAAGTGATGAAAAAGTTTATAACAATATTATTTTGTATATCAATTATTATTATTTTAATAAGAATAAAATTGACGACACCGAAAACAACATCTGATTATGGACATTTTGTAACTACTAATTATTTAAACAGTATTCATTATGCAGCTGATGCAATAAAATTGAGTGATGGACAAATATTAGTTTTGGGTGATGATAATTTAGGCATTCCAACTGAAATATATAACCCCAAAAATAATAGTGTTAAACTTTATAAATTTCCTAATAATTTGCATGTTAATGAAAGAGGAATTACTTTGGGTAACGGTAAAATTTTATTGTTAGATACCTGTGATTCAAATAAATCAACATGCAGTGATTATGCAAAAGATTTTAAAGGTAATATTACAGTTTATGATACTAATTTAAAAAAGATTGTTAGTTCTAATTCGCTTAAAATTTCTGATAAACATTTTATTATATATGATTTCTTTTGTTTAAATGATGGTCGAGTATTTTTTGTCATATCTTATTGGCAGATAAAACAGAAATCGAAATCTTACTTCGCAATATACGATTTTAAAACAAATAACTTGACTTTTTCAAAAGAAATTCCAGAATTTGATCTTCCCAAAGGAGTGCAGATAAATGAAAATGAAATTTTAGTATTTCAAAATAATGGACCAATTATGAAATATAATATCAAAAATAAAAAATTAACGAAAATGAAAAGTAAAAATCCATTAACTAATTCGTTGTATGCTAAAATTGGTGAAAATTATATTCTTATTTGCGGAACAAAAGAATCACCAGGTCATCGACACAACGATAATCTTCTCTATGATATTTCAAAGGATAAAATTATAAAAATTGGTGAAATGAATTATGAACGTATGTATGGAGTATCTAATTCTAATACAAAACTCCCTTATAATTTATTACCTATTGATTCAACACGAGTCTTGATAACAGGAGGCAGAAAATGTCCTAACTGGTGGATTTATACAATAGCAGGACTTCCAGTAGATGCAGCTGAGATATATGATTTGAATAAAAATAAGTTTATACCGATTGGAAAATCAAATTATACACATGATACACATAATATGATTAGGCTAAATGATAACGAAATAGTACTTATTGGTGGTTATAGAACTCATAAGAGAATAAAAGATTTTTATTATTATGGCTCAAAAGGTAAAAGTTGGATTGAAATATTTAAAATAAATGAAAAGGTAAAGGAGTAAAGTATGGATATTAGTACAAAAGCAAAATTATTTCTAAGGACTTAGAATATCTTTTAGTCTTTCTGTTAAACCTTGCTAGATTATCTCTAATAGAACTATTAGAACTTTCTATTAAAACTCCAGTAAAAATGCCGAAGAAGGGACTTGTCCTTATCGTAGGCGAGCAACACGAGCCGTACGAATAAGGATGTCAAAACTTTGACCACCCTTGTTTGAGCGACCGTCGGGAGCGAAAACATAAGGGTGAAAGTCCTAATATATTCTTAAAACTCCAGTAAAAATGCCGAAGAAGGGACTTGAACCCTTACGGATCGCTCCATACGCACCTGAAACGTACGTGTCTACCATTCCACCACTTCGGCATGTTCTATATTTAACAATTTAATTATAATATAAAAATGTAAATTATTAACAGTTATGTGAAAAAAAATTTACCTACTCTTGAACTATAAATAATTTAGCAATTTCGTGAGGTCTTTTTCTTCAATGATAATATTTGCCTGCTGCCTTAATACAGGCTTTGCGCAGAATGCCGCACGCCTGCCGGCATATTGAAACATGCTTAAGTCATTTGCCCCGTCTCCAACAACTAATGTCTCATCTGGCGTAACGCCGGTCAAGCGCTGCAGTTTCTTAAGCATTTGACCTTTGCTGTCATTAAACATCATTTCACCGCCGACAAGCCCTGTCAGCACTCCGTCTTTTGCGTGTAAAATATTTGAAAATTCTGCGTCCAGTCCAAATTTTTCCATATAAGGTATGGTCGCATTTTTAAACCCGCCAGAGAAACAGATTACATTATACCCCATTTTTTTTAGTTCTTTTATCGTTTCGCCGGCGCCATTCATCGCAGGGAGATTGGCACAAATATTATTAACCCGCTTGAGTGATAGCCCTTTTAATAGGGCAACACGTCTTTGCAGACTCTCAAAAAAATCCAGTTCTCCCTGCATTGCTTTATCAGTTATTTCTTTAACCTCGCTTTCTATACCAATTTCGCGGGCTAAAAATTCCAGTGTTTCCCCGTCCATAAGTGTAGAATCAAAGTCAAATACTGCAAGTTTCATCGCCTTAATCCTTTGCGTTCAAGCTAATGTATTTCGGGTTGTGAACACCGTCGATTTGGGCTATTTCTGACAGTACATCGTTGTTTACAGCAGAATCAATATTTATAACCATTATAGATTCTGTTTCATGCCTGTCATTTTTTTGAACAACATTCATAGAGCCGATGTTAATATTATTTTCGCCAATAACCTGAGCAACTTTAGCAATCATAGAAGGCTGGTTTCTGTGCGGAACAATAAGCATATGCTTTTGCGGACGGATACTTGTTTCATAATCATTGATTTTTACAATACGCGGTATATCTTTTGCAACAAGCGCTCCCGCTACAATACTCGTTCCTTTGTCTGTTGTAAGTTTAACCGTCAAAAGTCCGGCAAAATTACATTTTGCTTTAGAACGCGTTGAAATAATATCAATACCGCGTTTTTTTGCAAGAACAGGGGCATTTACATAATTTACCCCTTCTAAGATAGAAGATAATGACCCTTTTAATACGGCAACTTCTAGTGGCTGAATATCAAGTTCTGCAAGATCACCCTGTGCTGTGATTTCAATTGTTTTGATTACTCCACCGGTAATTTGCATTGCAAGTTCGCCTGCATTTTCAGCAATGTCCATATAATCTTTAACCGGTTCAAGTTTATCAGGTCGTAAGGACGGAATATTTACAGCAGAAGAGGCAGACCCGCCTGATAAAACTTCTTTTATCTGTTCTGCTACATCAATTGCAACATTCATTTGGGCTTCCTGAGTGCTTGCCCCGAGATGCGGAGTCAGGACAATATTGCCTTCGCAGTGAATTAACGGACATTCCGCAATATTTGGTTCATTTTCATAAACATCTATTGCTGCTGCTGAAACCTGACCATTATCAATTGCGTCTTTTAAGTCATTTTCATTAATAATGCCGCCTCTGGCGCAATTAACGAGTTTTACGCCTTTTTTCATTTTAGACATAGAATCTTTATTAATCAAATTTATGGTTTCTTTTGTTTTTGGTACGTGAACTGTTATGAAATCGCATTTACCCCAGAAATCATCCAGTGAAGTTACGTATTCAGCACCAATTTTTTCAACCATTTCTTTTGAAGCATAAGGATCAAATACAACGAGTTTCATACCAAAGGCAAGTGCAACTTCTGCAACGTGGGACCCTATTTTACCAAGTCCGATTATGCCAAGAGTCTTTTTATAAAGTTCGCAACCGGTGAATTTTGATCTGTCCCATTTGCCGGCTTTTGTTGAGGCTGCAGCAGGCACAATATTTCTTGCCATTGCGAGCATTAACGCAACAGTATGTTCTGCCGCTGCCATTGTGTTACCGTCAGGAGAATTCACAACAATAATCCCTTTTTGAGTTGCTGCATCTACATCGATATTGTCAACTCCAACTCCTGCACGTCCGATTATCTTAAGATTTTTGCCGGCTTCAATTATCTTTGCCGTAACTTTGGTTTGACTGCGTACCATTAGTGCATCATATTGAGGAATTATATTTATCAATTCATCTTCACTCATTGTCGGTAAAAAGTCGACTTCTGCAGCGTTTTCAATGATTTTTCCAGCGGCTTCATTTATTTTATCTGTGATTAAAACTTTCATTATCCCCATCCTTTATTTATTCAGTTCTGTAATAAGTGTTTGAACTCCTGCACCTAATTGGAATTGATATCCTAATTTAAGCAGTGTTGCCTCAAGTGCACCTACAGAGGCGATTAAGTCTCTGTCACACACAAATCCAAGAGTTCCCATTCTGAATATTTTGTCTTTCAATTGATTTTGACCGTTAGCAACAACAATATCATAATCTTTTTGTAAAGTTTTCCTGATATCCGGTACTGAAATACCTTCAGGCGGAAGTATTGCAGTTATTGCATAACTTGCCTTTTCATCATCCGGCACAAGCAGCTTGAGCCCTATTGCCTTGAGAGCTTTTCGAAGCGCCATTGCATGGCGTTTATGGCGGGTATTAACATTATCTAGACCTTCTTCTTTAATCATTTTTAATGCGACATTTAATCCCGCAATGAGATTTACAGCCGGTGTGAACGGTGTTGAATTTGCGCGTACTGATTTTCTGTGAGCAGCCCAGTCAAAGTAGAATGACGGATGTTTGCATTGTTCGTAGACACTCCATGCTTTTTCACTTGCAGTTAAAAAAGCCAGCCCCGGCGGTATCATAAACCCTTTTTGTGAACCGGAAATAAGTACATCAATACCCCATTCATCAGGTTTACAAGGCATTGCGCAGACACTCGTAACTCCGTCGACAACTGACAGTGCGCCGTGTTCTTTTATTATTGAACACAGTGTTTTTATGTCGTTTGCAGCGCCTGTTGAGGTTTCGCTGTGGGTTAGTGTGACTATTTTAATCTCTTTGTTAACATCTTCATCCAGTCTTTTTTTGAGTGTTTCAGGATTGATTACTTCACCTGCTTCAACTTCAATTTTTTCAACAACAGCACCGCGTGATTCTGCAATTTTTGCCCAGCGGTTACCAAAATTACCGATAATAAGTGATAAAACTTTATCACCTTCATTGATAAGATTTTCTAATGCAGCACACATAGCGCCGGTACCGCTTGAGGTGAACATAAATACGTCATTTTTAGTTTGAAATACATATTTAAGATTTTCGTAAACTTCTTCTAATACGGAGGAAAATTCCGAACTTCTGTGCCCTATAGGATGTTTGGCTATTTCCAGCAATACTCTCTCAGGTACAGGTGTTGGACCCGGAATCATTAAAAACGTTTTGTCTTTCATTATTTTTCCTCCTTACTTTCCTTTTTATTATTACACATGGCATATTTTATGGTCACATTTTAATAAAACTAAACATTAAACAGATTAAGAAAGGTAACAATTTTTGTGTTTTTGTTGACAAGGAAACAAAAAAGAGTAATAATATTGTTGACAGGGAAACAATATTAAAGGTCGGTTATTATGAATGAAAGAATTCTTGATCTGTTAATCAGGTACTTTGAAAGTCAAAAAACACTTGAGAAAATTTATAAAAGTGAAAATAGCAATGTGCTGACCGATTATAGTATTAGTGAAATGCATTGCGTGGATTATATCGGAAAAATAGATATGCCGAATGTGACAAAACTTGCAGCCCTGCTCAATGTTACCCGTGGTGCAGTTAGCAAAATTATCAAAAAACTTCTTAAAAAAGGTGCCATAGAAAGTTACACAGTTGAGAACAACAAAAAAGAAATCTACTATAAACTGACACCAACCGGCGAAGATGTTTTTGACGCACACGAAAAAATGCATGAAAACTGGTATTGCAAAGATGTTGAATACCTTGAACAAATTGATGATAAAAATTTAGAAATTATTGCTGAATTTTTAGAAAAATACAATAAGTATCTGGAACAAAAAATTAAATTACAAAAAGGAGATGTTTAATATGTCAGAACACGTACACAGCGTAAGTACAGAAAATGAAAAAAGAACGTTAACAGTTATTATATTTACTGTTATTGCAATGTGTGCAGAAATTGCATACGGTTATTTGACAAATTCGATGGCACTGCTTGCAGACGGATACCATATGGGCACACATGCGCTTGCGCTCGGGCTTACTTATGCAGCATATGTTTTGACAAGAAAATTTGCAGGCTCTGATTTATTTGTTAACGGAACTGAAAAAATAGGAACTCTTACGGCTTATACAAGTTCTTTATTTTTAGGATTTACAGGAATATGGATTATTATAGAAGCTATTATGCGATTTTTCTCTCCTTTAGAAATAAAATTTAATGAGGCTATACTGGTTGCTGTTATCGGGCTTGTTGTCAATGCAGTCTGTATATTTATTATGGAATTCCGCCACAATGATGAACACAGGCATGGGGCAGAAGAACATCATGAGCATTTAGATGCGCATAATAAAGATTACAATTTTATGGCAGCCTATTATCATATTCTTGCCGATGCCTTAACCTCAATTCTTGCAATAGGGGCATTGCTTGCCGGCAAATATTTTGACATTATCTGTCTTGATCCTTTAATCGGCATACTCGGTGGAATATTAATATTAAGATGGGCATTTGGACTTGTAAAAAATACTGTTAAAATTCTTGTTGATATGAGATGAATATTGCTAATCTTTAAATATTAACGTTAAGCTTTTTTAATGTTCTTGTTTTTGCTATATCTTTGGAGTAATATTTTTTTAGTTTGAAGAAGAAGTGAGGTGGATTATGCATTTAGAACATATTAAAAAAGTTGATCCTGAGGTTGCTGCGCAAATTGAACTTGAATTAAAAAGGCAGCAGGAAACCATAGAACTTATAGCAAGTGAAAACATCACATCGCAGGCTGTTATGGAAGCAGCAGGCAGCGTTCTGACAAACAAATATGCAGAAGGTAAACCTCACAAAAGATTTTATAACGGCTGTGAACACGTTGATGTTATAGAAGAATTGGCACAAAAGAGGGCATGTGAACTTTTCCATATGGAGCATGCCAATGTTCAGCCTCACAGTGGAGCACAGGCAAATATGGCTGTGTTTATGTACTGCCTGAAACCGGGTGATTGTGTATTGGGAATGGATTTGTCTAACGGCGGACATCTTTCTCATGGCTCACCTGTTAATTTTTCAGGTCTTTATTTTGATGTAAAAAGTTACGGTGTAGATGAAGAAGGCAATATTGATTATGAAAATGTCCGTAAAATTGCACTTGAACATAAGCCTAAACTTATTATTTGCGGGGCGTCAAACTATTCTAAAATTATAGATTTTAAAAAGTTTAGAGAAATAGCTGATGAAGTCGGGGCATATTTGCTGGCAGATATTGCACATATAGCAGGGCTTGTTGTGACAGGATTACATCCTTCTCCGGCACCTTATGCGGATTTTGTAACCACAACTACACATAAATCTTTACGTGGTCCGCGAGGCGGAATAATTATGTGTAAAAATGAGCATGCTGCAGGTATTGATAAGGCTGTTTTCCCAGGTATGCAGGGTGGACCTCTGGAACATATAATTGCCGCAAAGGCTGTGGCTTTGCTTGAAGCATCTAAACCGGAATTCAAAACTTATGCTGAACAAATTATCAAAAATGCAAAAGCACTTGCACAGGGCTTAATGGATGAAGGTATGGATATTGTAGGGGGCATGACAGAAAACCATTTGATGACTCTGGATTTGCGCAGAACCGGTAAAACCGGTAAGGACATGGCAAATGTTCTTGAGCGCGTAGGAATTACTGCAAATAAAAATACAGTGCCAAATGACCCGCAAAGTCCTTTTGTTACAAGCGGTATTCGTCTTGGTACTCCGGCTGTCACTACAAGAGGATTTAAAGAAGAAGATATGGTTGAAGTTGCAAAAATTATTGCATCTGCTATATTTTCGTCTGATAATGAAATGGGATTACAAAATTTACGTGAACGTTCACTCAAACTTTGTAAAAAATATCCGCTTTATCAGGATTAATAAAAAAGAAATACGGCATTTAACCGTCGTAAAGGATAAATGATGATTAAACTTACACATGCACATATTCTCGGAACTGTTATAGCTTACATATTCGGTGTATTTTTAGTACCGCTTGTTATAAGTTTTTCAAAAAAGGAAGGTCTGGTTGATGTTCCGAATGAAAGAAAAATTCATACAAAACCCATATCCAGAATAGGCGGCGTTGCAATATGGCTGAGCGCAATGCTTTCTTTTTTGTGCCTTGTGTTCTTAAGTTATTATCCTTATGGCAGTTTGTTGTCCGGAATTTTGCTCGGCAGCTCATTAATGTTTCTTCTCGGACTTATTGATGATATTTATAATCTTGATGCTAAATTTAAGCTCTTTATACAAATTGCTATATCAACCCTTGTGTACTTATTAGGGGTACAAATTAATCATATACCGTTTTTTGGCGGCATGGATTTAGGGGTATGGTCTTATCCGATTACAGTATTGTGGCTTGTTGGTATTAGCAATGCTTTTAATTTTATTGACGGTGTTGACGGACTTGCAGGTTCTGTTGTGACTATCAATGCGGTTACACTTGCAATTATTGCAGTTTCCATAACCCCGTCAAGCCCTATCAGCGCCTTAATAGGGTTTATTCTCGCTGGCTCAATGCTTGCGTTTTTAACATATAATTACAATCCTGCAAAGATTTTTATGGGTGATTCCGGCGCATTGTTTTCAGGATTCTTGCTCGCCGCAATTTCAATTACAGGAGTTATGAAAGCTGCAACACTTGCGATTCTTTTGCCGTTTGTTGTGTTAGCAGTACCGATTATGGATATTACATACTCCAGTCTTAGAAGAATATGGAAAGGTAAATCTCCGTTTGTGGCTGATGCGGAACACATTCATCACAAACTTCTTCATGCCGGATTTTCTCAGAAAAAAACAGTCGTTATTCTGGCTTCTTTTGCAATTATTGCAGGCGCAATGGCGACTTTGTTTGTAGGGGTTATTAAATACTACTTTATTGCAATTGCTGTTCTTGTCATAATTATGTTGTTACTAAACTTCATAAAAGTATTGACAAAAAAATAATTATGTGGTATAGTTTGAACTGGATTTAATTACTCAGTTTTAAAATTAGTGTTTATTCTGCAACAAGGGTTTTAAAATATTTAAGTGTAAATCTGCAATATTATACGAGAGGTAAGTTTAAAAGTGTTGTTTAAACATTTAAAAAACTTATCCAGTATAGTGTTATTACGAGGTGTTAGTTAAATAGTGAGGTTTAGCTATGGCAACAGTAAATGCAGTACATCAAAATGACAACTCTATGTTGAGTAATGTGGTCAAAGGTATTACACTGGGGGCTGGTGCAGGGTATATTTCCAAATATATGCTGCCTGTTCAGCAAGGAGAAAAAAACACAAAAGAATACCAGGAAGCCATGAAAATTATTAAGAGAGAAACGGGTAACATCAAAGGGGTTATTATCGATAAGATTCGAAATTTGCCTGACAAAACACCGGCTCAAGATGTTTTTATCAAAATGGTTGATGCAGACGCAGGAAATATTCCTGAAAAAGTCATCAACGTAAGTGGAAAAGAAGTTCAGCCTGATGCAAGTATGTTTAAATCAGCAAAAAAATTAAAACTAATCAAAAACTTGTCACCGGAAGACAAAATGGAGCTGCACAACATCATATCAACGGTAAATGATTATGCAGCAAAAATGCTTAAGCGGCATATTACTGCTTATGAAGTCGGGGTAACAAAACGTATAAGACCTGCATTTGTAGGGCTAGGTGCTTTTGTGGGATTTGCGGCTGCGGTTGCATACAATGTAATGAAAACTGACGTAAAAGAGGCTTAACTATTGAACATTTGTTTCCTTTCTTTTTTTAGTTCGGAGATTATCGCGGGATAATCTCCGGATGTTAATGTGCCAAGCGCCTGATAGAGTTTCAATATAGAAAGCTGAATATTTTCAGCATTCATCGTGACCATGTCATTTGCCATTTCTTCATTCGAAAGTGCAAGACGTGTCATATCCCTAAACCCGCTTGATGCAATTTCTAATGCTAGAGGATTTTTTGATGCTGCTAAAAATAATGCCTGAGCAACGACCATTGGCATATGAGATATCATAGCTGCTGCTTCATCATGTTTTTCCGGAGTCGTAAAAACAGGTTTCGCACCTAATTGTTCAATTATTTCTGTTAATTTGTCAATACCGGCTGTAGATTCAGGGCTTGTGACAACCCATTTGGCGCCCTTAAAAAGCCCCTGAAAAGAGTTTTCATAACCTTTGTGTTCAGTACCTGCCATAGGATGTGACGGAATAAATGTATAAGGTCTTTTCTTCTGGCAGACGAATTTTTTCAGGCTGCAAACATCAGTAACAACAGTTTGCGGCTTCAGAATGCTTTCTAATTCATCAAGAACTGCAAGCGTCTTATTCATAGGTGTGCATACAAATATTATATCTCTGTCTGATAAATCAGAATAAGACTTGTAAATATTTGTCCCATTTTGTGATTGAGAAACAGCTTTTGTATCATAACCAATTGCTGTCAACTCCTTAAATATTGACCCGCCAATCAGTCCGAGCCCGATAATTCCTATTTTTTGCATTCTGTTACCTGATTAAATTTTTATTTTTGCCTTCTTCTGGTGGTTTTGTCATTTTGTTAAGACCATAACCGCCAATTATACCAACAAGAATTAATAATGATATTTGTATAATCATATTTTATTAGCCTCCTGTTCTTTTATTAGTTTTTCAACTGCAGCATCAAGCTTAATATAATTATTCAGAAGAACATAACTATAATACAGACCTATTATAGTAAAAATTGCTGTTTTTATAGTAAAAGGTATAAGTAACAACCCGATTAAGCCGCCAATTACAACTGCAAATAACTGTATTGCCAGCTGCCTTTTGTTAATTAAATTTTGTATTTTAATTTTTACTATTTCCATTCTTAAATTATAAATCATTTATTCAGCAAAAACAAATTGTAACAAAAGGGTAAAAATTACAAATCTCTATGAGTAAAATGTTTTTCACCGCTGACGTAATCCGCAACGATTTGTCCTTTACCTTTCAGCTTGTATTTATAGATTGTCAATCCCTCAAGCCCAACAGGTCCCCTTGCGTGAGTTTTGTTTGTTGAAATCCCGACTTCAGCCCCGAAACCGTAGCGGAATCCATCTGCAAATCTTGTTGATGTATTGAAATATACTCCTGCAGAATCCACTTTGTTCATGAATTTTTCAGCATTTTCTGTATCTGTTGTCAAAATACTGTCTGTATGTCCGGAACCATAGGTGTTTATGTGTTCAATAGCTTCGTCAAGACTTTTTACATATTTGTAAGAAAGTATTTTATCTCCATATTCAAAGGACCAGCTTTCTGGATGTGTGATTAATTTTATTCCGTCAGTTTCAAGTGCTTTTAATAAATCCGTTTTAAACGGGAATTCTTCATGAATTAACAGTGTTTCGACAGCATTGCAGGCACTTGGATATTGAGTTTTCGCATCAATCACAACTTTAACAGCCATCTCTAAATCTGCCGACTTATCGACAAATATATGACAAATCCCGTCAGCGTGCCCGAGTACAGGAATTTTGGTATTTTCTTTGATAAATTTTACCAGTTTATTGCCGCCGCGTGGAATTATAAGATTGATATACTTATCACATTTAAGCATTTCAGCAACATCATCCCGCGTAAAAACTTGATTCAATACGTTTTTCGGAAATCCTTCGATATTATCAAGTGCAGAATTTATTATCCCGAGAATTGTTTTGTTTGTATTTATTGATTCTTTACCGCCTTTTAAAATAACTGCATTTGCTGATTTTATTGCAAGCGCTGATATCTGTGCAATTACATCCGGACGAGCCTCAAAAATTATTCCTAATACCCCTATTGGACAGGAGACTTTATAAAGAATTAAATCTTTATCCAATTCTCTTGTAAAGAGCGTTTTATTCACCGGATCTTCAAGCTTTATAATGTCACGAATTCCGGATATCATGTCACGCATCTTGTTATCATCAAGCTTAAGCCTGTTGAATGTAGATTGGGACAATTCGCCGGAAGCCACAAGTGCTTTAGCCTCTTCTAAATCCTTTTTATTTGCATCAAATATCTTTTCTTTATTTGTCTCTATCGCATCAGCAACCGCTGTAAGCGCTTTGTTTTTTAAGTCAGTATTCAAGTCTGCAATTTCTAAAGATGCCTGCTTTGCGGCTTTTGCAATATTAATAAAATCCATTACTGTCCCCTTATTATAGAATTGTTATGTTGTCGCGGGTTATTATCGCGTCATAGTTTTTGAACCCGAGAATTTCTAGAATGTTATCAGAGTGACATCCGATAACTTTTTTACAGGCTCCGGAGTTGTAATTCACAATGCCGCGCGCAAATTCTTTTTCATTTTCGTCAAGAATAGAAATTACATCTCCTTTGTCAAATTTATTTATGACTTTTAAAACGCCTATCGGCAGCAGACTTTTACGCTTTTCAATAAGAGCTTTTTTAGCGCCGTTGTTAACTACAATTTTGCCAATGATATTTGTTGCATAACCAATCCAGCGTTTTTTGTCAGAGAGAAATTCACCCTGCGGCAGAAACATTGTTCCTAAATCTTCACCTTCAAATATTTTTTTGATGACGTAAGGAATTTTACCGTTAGCGATTAAGACTTTGCCGCCAAAACGGGTAACAAGCCGCGCTGCTTCAAGTTTTGTTGACATTCCGCCGCGTCCGCCAGATGAAACCCCTTGCGCTAAAGCCAGTATTTCATCTGTCACTTCCGGAACCTCTTTTATGAGTTTTGCCTCAGGATTGTCTTTTGGATTAGAATCAAAAAGTCCGTCAATATCAGATAAAATAATTAATAAATCCGCGTCAAGTTCACTTGCAACAAGCGCAGATAATTTGTCGTTGTCTGAAAAACAAACAAGTTTATCTTCATAACGCTGAGAAATTTCAAGTGTCGATACGGTATCATTCTGATTTATTATCGGGACAACACCGAGTTCGAGTAATTTGTTCAAAGTTGTTCTGAGACTTAAATATCTTGTACGGATAGAAAAATCATCTTCGGTTAAGAGGATTTGTGCGGCAACAAGCCCGTATGCATCAAACCCGTTTTCATAAACAGACATTAATTTTCCCTGCCCGATGGCAGCACATGCCTGCTTCATTGCCATGCCTGTTGTACTGTCCAGTCCAAGACGCTTTTTGCCCATACCAACAGCGCCGGAAGTTATTAGAATAACTTCTTTTCCTTCTTTTACAAGTGTTGCCATGTTTTCTATAAAAGAGAACACACGCGGCAAAGATATATGCCCGTCATCACTTCTTAATACATTTGTTCCGAGTTTTATAACAATACGTTTTGCATTTACAAATTCTTTTCTGTCCATACCTGTATTCTAACACGAAAATAAATGTAGTTTACAATGTAAAAAATTAAAACATATTTTAAGTGTCTATGCTACAATTATTTTATGAGCACAAAAGAGATAAAATGGACAATATTTGTTATTACCGTTATTGGCAATTTTATTGCAATGCTTGACGGAACAACTGTTAATCTGGCATTGTATCCTATGTCACAGGATTTGCATGTGAATATGTCTATGATTCAGTGGGTTGTTATAGCATATATGCTTGTCCTTACTGTGTTTCTTCCGTTTTTTGGCAAATTGGGGGATATTTTCCCTAAGAATAAGCTTTATGCAACCGGTTTTTTGATATTTGCTCTCGGGTCATTTTTAAACACAACAGCCTCAACTTTTGGGCTATTGATTACATACAGATGCATTGAGGCTTTGGGTGCATCTATAATGCTTTCTAATGCACAGGCGATTATTGCAACAATTTTTAAAAACGAACGCAGAGGCAAAGCCCTCGGAATAAACGGAGGAATAATTGCTATTGGCGGCATGAGTGGACCTGCACTCGGCGGAATCTTAATCAATTATTTTGGCTGGCATGCAATTTTTGTTCCTTGTATTCCTATTGCACTTGCAGGGGCATATTATTCTTGGAAAATGCTGCCTTCACATGCGCCGCACGATAGAGTTTTTAAATTTGATTATATGGGATTTATTTATTTCAGTGTCGCACTTTTTGCTCTGCTGCTTGCAATATCTGAAGGGCACACATGGGGCTGGACTTCTCTGAAAATTATTATTTTAGGCGTATTGACTTTAATATTTGGCGCACTATTTTATATTCGTGACCATAGAATAAGCTATCCGCTGATTAATTTTGATATATTTAAAATAAAAACATTTACATTCGGAACCCTTGCTGTTATGACTTCATATATGGCAATGTTTACAAACAGTGTACTTTTACCGTTCTTTTTGCAGGAGATTTTAAAATATAATCCATTTGTGACCGGACTTTTGATATTGCCGTATTCAGTTACTTTGTCTGTTACGGCGCCGATTTGCGGTAATCTTGCCGGCAAATTCGGCAGCAGATATTTAACACTTGCAGGTCCTGTTGTTTTTTCTATAGCCTTGTTGATGTTTACTTTGTACGGAAAAGATGCGGCTATGTGGCAGATTGTTCTGGCTTCAGGAATTATGGGGATTGGAAACGGGTTATTCCAGTCGCCTTCAAATACCGCGATTATGACAAGTGTTGATAAATCAGAACTCGGGATTGCAAGCGGGATTTTAGCGCTTTCCCGTAATATGGGAAATATTTTGGGCGTGGCAGTTACTATAACTTTGTTTGAATGTTTTAAAAATATATTTTTAGATAAAGGTCTGGTATACGATAACGCGTTTATGGATTCATATAGATTGACTATGACTTTTGGAATTTTGTTCGGTCTGGTGTGCCTTGTGTTTGCGTATGTTGCACATAAACCGCGTAAAAAGCGCTGCTAACCGCATGAAAGTTAAGGGTTGCGAAATTTTGAGAGATATGATATAATGAAAATGTGAACAAACAGTACCGAGGAGTTAGGATGTCAAGAAGTATGATGGAACGATTAGAAGAAAATAAATTCCTAATCACTCAATCACCTGTCTTGAATTTGCCTGTCGCATCGTTCGCGAATAACGAGTTCGCTTACGCTTTAACTCTTCGCTCACTCGCTCTCCACGCTCACGGAGAATCGCCAATGGAGCGTTGCTCCAGTTGGCTCAATCCGTTCGCTAACCGGACTCGTTTCACTGTCTTACTCGCCGGCGTTAAACGGGTCTGCAACGCCGCCGCCTACGCGTCGCCGTTTCGCCCTCTGCCGGCTCGCGCTCCGTCCGTCCGCAAATTCGCTAGTCACTTAATCACTTTTGTAACAACCGTTCACTGGTTACAAGAAAATACTTGCAATTTGTTTTTTTCTGTGTTAGCATTACAAAGTCAGAAAAGTTACTCACGAATATTTTTACCATATAGCTTTAGTTAGCTTGTTTTTTGGTGTATTCGTAAATTATACTAAACCCTATTATTACAAAGTAAAATGAAAGGTAAAATTCAATGGATTTAGAAAACAAAGACGAAATGAATGTAGAAGCAGCTGCTGGTGAAGTTGTTGCTTCAGAAGAAAAAGAAACTTCAGCAGAAACAGTTTCAGAAGTTCCTGCTGCTGATGCTTCTGTTGAATCAACAGAAGAAACTGCGGTTAAAGATGAAAAGACTACCCGTCAAAGACGCCGCGGTAAAAGACAAAAAATTGAAACAACTGAAGAAAAACCGCAAAGCGAATGGACTGAACGCGTTGTTCAAATCCGCCGTGTAACTAAAGTTGTTAAAGGTGGTAAAAAATTAAGTTTCCGCGCTGTTGTTATCGTCGGTAACAAAAAAGGTCAGGTCGGCGTTGGCTGTGCTAAAGCCGCTGAAGTTGTTATCGCTATTCAAAAAGCAATTGCTGACGGTAGAAAAAATTTAATCAATGTACCTATCTTCAAAACAACTATTCCGCACCCTATCGTAGGGCGTTCAGGTGCAGGTGAAGTTATGTTGAGACCTGCTTCTCAAGGTACCGGTATTATCGCAGGCGGCGCTGTTCGTTTAGTGCTTGAACTTGCTGGTATTGAAAATATTCTTTCAAAATCTTTAGGTTCAAAATCTCCGCTTAATGCTGCTAATGCAACTCTTGACGCACTTCAAAAATTGACTCCGTTCTCTGATGTTGCTAAAAAACGCGGTCTTACTATGGCTCAACTTTTAAACTAATTAATCAACATACTAATTGTGTTTATAAGTTTTACGAAGAAAATAATGTAAAGGAAATAAAAATATGGCAAATAAACAAATCAAAATTAAACTGACAAGAAGTTTAATCGGCGCATCTGAAGCTCAACGTAAAGTTGTTGCGGCTTTAGGTTTGACTAAAAAAGACCAGATTGTAGAACACTACGACAGCCCGACTATCATGGGTATGGTTAACAAAGTATCTCACCTTTTACAGGTGGTTGAATAAATAGGTGTAGCTGGCTGCGTAAGTTAATAGCGAGCAGTCATACAAATTAAAATTAAAGGAAATAAATTATGACAAATACAATTACATTAGAAGATTTAAAACCTGCAAAAGGTTCAACCCACGGCACAAAACGTGTAGGCAGAGGTCGTTCTTCAGGCTGGGGCAAAACATCCTGCCGCGGTCACAACGGTGAAGGTCAACGTTCAGGCAGAAGCTCTAAAAGAGGGTTTGAAGGCGGTCAAATGCCTGGTTACAGACAAATGCCTAAATTAAAAGGGTTCAAAATTATTAACCAGTTGAACTATGCTGAAATTAATGTAGGCAGACTTGAACAACTCGGTATGGAAGAAATTACATTAGAGGCTTTGAAAGCTGCTAAAAAAGCTCATCCGTCTGCTGATGGCTTGAGAGTTCTCGGCAACGGTGAAATTAAAAAAGCAGTTACAGTTAAAGCAAGCTATGTAACTCCTTCAGCAAAAGAAAAAATCGAAAAAGCAGGCGGAAAGGTTGAGTTAGTATAATGGCACAAGGAATAAAAATGCCGACAACCGATGATTTATTGTCAATGTGGCATGCGTCAGGATTGAAACAAAAAATTATTTTTACGTTCCTGATGATTGCCGCATTCCGACTCGGGGTACAGATGCCGCTGTTCGGGATAAATAACCAGATTTTTAGTAATATTGCTCAGAGTAACAATATTATCGGATTTTTGGATTTGTTCTCAGGCGGTGCATTAGGTAAGGTCTCTATATTCGCACTGGGGATTGGACCTTACATCACCTCTTCAATCATTGTTCAGCTTGTTTCTGTTGTAATCCCTTCATTACAGAAGCTGCAGCAGGAGGAAGGTGAAGCCGGCAGAAGAAAACTATCACAATATACAAGATTATTTACTGTAGTGTTGGCAGTATTCCAATCTCTAGTATTTATGTTGTACTTAAGACATCTGCCGGGTGCGATAATGCCCGGAGTTAATCACGGGATGTTCTTTATAAGTTCAATAGCTGTATTAACAGCAGGGTCTATTCTTGTAATGTGGCTTTCTGAACTTATCACTGAAAAAGGTATCGGCAACGGCGGTTCATTAATCATCTTTGTTGGTATATTATCAGGAATTCCTGTTTATGCGTCACGTACAGCACAAATGGTTGCGCACAATTCTATGCTGCAGATGGGACTTGCCACATTACTGGCAATATTCTTTGCTACAATGGTATTTATTGTAATTATGCAGGAAGCTATCAGAAAGGTAATTATAGTTAACCCGCGCCGTCAGGTTGGGAACAAAGTTTATGGCGGAATGAATTCATTTATTCCGTTCAAACTGAACCCGGGCGGGGTAATGCCTATTATCTTCGCGGTTGCTATTTTGCTTTTCCCTTCAACAGTGTTGAGTCTTGTCGGACAGGCAAATTTCCGTTCCGCTACGGTTAAGCATTTCGTAATCACATTAAATCAATGGTTAAGTCCGGATGGCATAACTTATTACGTATTGTATTTTCTGTTAATTGTTGCATTAACATTTTTCTATGCATCAATTATGCCGAATATGCAGCCAAAAGACATTGCAAACAACCTGAAAAAATACGGGTCATCAATTCCGGGGATTAAACCTGGCAGACCGACTGCAGAAGCACTGGATAAGATTTTGACTAAAACAACATTTATCGGTGCATTAGGTTTAGGTATTGTAGCGTTACTTCCGTCATTTGCAAGCTATATAACCAATATCAAGACTTTGCAGGGGATTGGAGCTACATCTCTAATCATCATGGTCGGGGTTGCACTTGACTTAATCAATCAGGTAAAAACGCATTTGCTGGCAAGGAATTATGAAACATTCCTGAAGCACTAATGCTAACTGATATCTTATATAGAAAATTCTCCCGATGCTGTCGGGAGAATTTTTTGTTATATATTAATAAATATTAAGTCGCCGTAAATCTTTGATTTTAGCGTGTTTGCGAAAATTATCCGGTTATTTGAAGGCAAAAAATTCTGTTTTGATGTTTTTATATTTATATAATAATTGATGTAAAAGGTTAGAAAGGAAAAAAGGTTTATGTCAGATTTCAAGGTAAATGCTGTAGATGTCTCAAATGTAAAACAGATAAAGGATAAAAATGCAGCTACAAATGGAACGCAAAAGAAGGCAGCAACAAAATTAACCGCAACTAATGTTACACTTGGTGGCTTAGGTGCATTAGGTGCTATAGGGGTAGCAATTCTGGCAGTAAAACATGGTAAAGCCGCAAAAGCATTAAAAGAAATTGGCATTGACAGTTTTAAAGAGGCTGGTAATTTCTTTGAAGGAGGAAAAGCATTTACTAATAAAGGAAAACCTTTTACCGGTGTAATTACTCATGAAAATGCTCAAGGATTTGCACATAATATCAAATATGAAAACGGGGTAATTAAAGAAGTAGAAAAATTACAAATTATAAAACTTGCAGACGGGCATACGGGAAAAATACCTCTGAGTAAAAAAGGTTACAATTATACTCCTGAAGGAAAACTTGAAAGCGTTGATAAATTTGATTGGGCACATGTAAATACAAGTGATTTTAAAACTCATGGGTTCCAATATATTAAAACTTCATCAACAAATTTAGATCAGCAGCGTGCAGATGGGCTGAGAAATTTTGCAGAGAAGAAAAAACAGGAAAAGATAAATCAGTATGTAAGCGGAATAAGAGAACAGTTGTCCGGCAAACCTAAAGTTTCAGCCGAAACAATTGATAATTCATTTAATAATTTCAGCATTGATGATTACGGTTATCGCATGATGAAAAGAAATTATAAAAATTGGGAACAATATGAACAGAATATCAAAGAAAACGTTTCTAAATTAAAAGAGAAAATGCATACTAAAACAGAAATTAATGCTGAAAAAATTGACAGGCAATTTGATACAAAAAATTCTGAATTAGATCAACTTAACAACTATTATAAAGATTTGGAAGAAAAAGCAGCAGCAGAGGCAAAAAGACTAGCAGAAAAACAGGCTAAAAAAGCAGAATGGGAAAAATTTGTAAAAGAACATCCCGAAGAAGCTGCAAAAATTAAGGCTGAAAAGAAAGCCACTAAAAAAGCTGCATCTAAAGCTAAAAAAGAACGGCTTTTAGCTGAAAATACAGGAATCCGGGTAAATCAATTCGGAGAAGAAGTAAAAGTTGTTACAGTCAAAAACAAAGATGGTTCTTTTACGATAAAACACTATACGCCTGACGGTAAAACATTATTACGCGAAGTACAGGAATGCGACGATAAAATAGTTCGTTCAGCGTATGATGGCGATGCCAAAACGACTGTTGTTACTAATGGTGAAAGCATTACAACCAAATTGTCTAGAAAGAATAAAAACGGTAAATATGAGTTAATCCAGCGTGAGACAGTAAATGGTTACAATGGCGAAAGTAAACTTGTTCAACATCTTGAAGACGGAACAACTAAAATAACCCAAAATAATGATTACGAAAAAGTTGTAACAATAATGGATAAAAAAGGCAATGTTCTTTCTCAGGAACGCTTTAATAAATACAATCCAGAACCTCCAAAAGCTGTAGAAGTAAAGGTTCTTGCAGATTGGTATACAAACTATCTGAAGTTGTGTAAACAATTCGGTGTTCAGCCGAGAATGGTAGGTGTTAAAGGCGGAGCCTGGGATCATTTTGTAGAATTAAGTCTCAGAGCAACTGATCCTGATGCTTATGAAAGTTATATAAGATTGCGTGCATATAGAGCGCGGTATGATGAAACTGCAAGAATTATGCAGGGGCTTGATAATGGACTGATTGCGCCTCATTCGCTTGAATCTGTACAACAAACTCAAAACTTTGATTCAATTCTCTCACAGCTAGATGAATTAGATAAGCCATATAATTCATTTAATGTAATAAATACGGTGATGTATTAATATGAAAGTTGATAATATAAATCAACATAATGTTAAATATACGTCGCATGTTGCTTTTAGTGCCAGAGAAAAAACTGCTGACAATCCTAAAAGCAATAGAGGTAAGTTACTCGTTGCCTCACTTGGCGGGCTGGCAGTTGCAGGCACAGCATTATTCTTTATTCTTAAAAATAAAAAATTGCCTAAAACATCGCAAATGGTTGACGTTGCAGAAGATGTTATTCAGCAGCCGCTGCATTCAAGAATCTGTTATCCTGCTGAATTAGTTAGTCAGGAAATTAGCGAAAATAATCGGGCTTACAACTATCTAAAACGGAATGTCAGCGGTTTTTATCTTGAATACGGGCGTGAAATGAACACTTTTTTAAGAACAGGTAAACTAAAAGAACCGCCGAAAATAGCAGATGACATGCCTGACGGGCTAAAAGACTATGCCCGTATGCAAGCAGAAGAAATAAAAGATACTAATAGAGCTATTGTTGACAGTATAGAAAAACTTGATAATTGTTTTAACTCTAAAACTACAGAGCCTATGGTTGTTTATAGAGATGCTCCAAGACGCTGGCTTGATACTGCTCAAGACGGAATATTGATTGATAAAGGTTATTGTTCAACATCACTTACTCCCGGTGCATCTATGGAAGGTATGATTGGTGCTGATGCTATAAATAATATCCGTTATCAAATTAGGCTTCCAAAAGGGGCATCTTATTTAGACTTAACACATACTTCTGAGCAAGAAGTTCTTCTCCCGCGGGATTCTAAATTCCGCATAATCGATGGCAGTACGCTTGAATTAATCTTGTAAATCAAGTTTCATACAAAAATAACCTCTAATACTAAGGGGTTATTTTTTTGCATGCAAAAGATTAGCATTAACTCCAATGAAATTCATTATGAAAATCGTTAGTATATAAATGTAAATCCTCAACTCTTCTGATTGCTCAGTTTTGCCCCCTTGAATATTCAGGGGGCTTTTTTTTAATGTGTACAATCCTACTTCAATAGGCGTAATGCGGAATTAAAAGCAGGGGAGCAGTTTGTTGATTTTAAACCTGGGTGTTAAGTTCTTTTTCCAGATCTTCTTTTACCTGAAAATCTTTATTTCCGCTCAGATATCTTACTGCTATCATAACCAGTGGTACTGCAACTCCTAAGGCGGCTACGCAGCTTCCTAAATTGATTTTGACAGCATTCCGTTTGTGTTTTTTCACTATATTCAAGAATTCGTCAAGCGGTTTTTCTGAATTTAAATATTCACTGTACAGATTTGCAAGTTTGGTATGGATACCTCTGACACCTGTTTTCTTCTCTACATTTCCAATATCAATAAATCTTCTTGTGTCGATATCGTCTTTATTGCCAATTTCTATATATGACAGGTTGAATTTCTTCTTGAGTTTGTTAAGCCAATTGTCTGATGAGCCCATTGTTGCAATTTCATCAGATTTTTTAGCCATTTGAACAACAATGTTATCAGGATTTTTGTGCAGGAATTCATATATTTCAACATCAGATTTGTTGACAGGGAATTCCAACATCTGTTTTTCAAAATTAGCTCTGTTTGCAAACGCTTTTCTCAAATCATCGCTTTCTATAACTCTTGCATCAAGGTCAATTGAATGATTATATTTTTTGACAGATCTGTTTTCAAGGAATTTTTGTATTGGTTTGCTTGCAAAATACATAAATGCCCATGTAGCGCCTTCTTTTATTGAATAACCGATAAACTCCTGTTTGTTTCTGGAATCTGAAAGTCTTTCTGCGGTTATTGTTCCGTCAACAATCATCAAATTCTGTACCGGATCAAACATAAAGTTTTTAAGCTGGTTCATTCCTTTTGCAGCTAAATCCTGCATTCCTCCAAAAGACGGATTTGATTTGTTATCTTGCTTTCTTGATTTTTCCGGAGCACCGAGGAAATTATTCATACTTGTTTTTGTAAATGCATATTTACTGTTTTTACCTGTTAAGTTGTGTTGTCTTTGAGCCAGAATTTCTTTTTTTGCTGCTTCTCTTGTCTTTTTGTGTCTGTATTTAGTGAGACTTGCATAAGAAAAAATAGTAAGCAGAGTAGCAACCCCGAATTTTGTAAGTGCGAGACTTTTGGAGAATCTAGGGTTGTTTTTCATTGCTATCAAGCCTTTTTTCAGAATATCAGATTGAACAGTTCTGCCGTGTAATTTAGCATCCGGTGAAAGTTCAATTGCTTTATCCAAAATATCAGGGGTATCAAGTAATCTAACATCTACTTTCGGGTCAATTCTCAGAGCTTTATACAAAGTTAAATCGGTAATTTTTTTGTAAACAGGAAGTCCGAAAAGCCATATTGCCTGAGTTCCGAATTCATCTAAAAACCTATCTCTTCCTTCTAAAGAATCTCCTGTAACATAAGATCCTGCTGTTAGTCCAAGGCTGTTGGCAACATCTTTTGCTGCCAGCGGGACGAGTGAACTGTTATTTCCTAATGTTGAATATATAGCGCTTGCTGTAATTTTTGGGAACATTTTATCCTTAACCTTCTGCGAAAAGTAAATTTCGCCTCAATCTGTGTACTACAAGCCCCAGATTAAATTTTGTAATTTGACGATAGGGGCGTTCGCCTTAATGATTGAGTTTCGTCGCAAAAATTTTTCCATGTTTACTACCTTTCCTTAGTTATTTAATGTCTGTAAAAATATTTATTGCCCTAATACGGCTTATATTTTACGTTTGTTAACAAAAAACAAGACCTTTCATCTGTTTAAAAGGTCTTGTTCAATATTTTTTTCGACACAACGCTTAGTCTTATTTATCTAAACAAGCCTTTTTTGAAACTCTAAGCGTATACGTCGGTATTGAATATGAATTGTCATATTTTAATTGTATATTAAGAATAAAATTTGTAAAGGGGGTTATTTAATATAGTTTTTAAGTTGTCTTAAGATGTCCTGAGTTGAATTGCCTTTAATCTGGAAATGTTTCTGCCAGACTTGTTTAGCCTGAGGCGGGATGTAACCGGATTGAAAATTTTCAATTCTTCCGCTGGCGGTTTGCATCTGCATTTTAATATTACCTTTAGCCTGACTGCACAAAGAGCGTACCTGATTTATAAGGTTATTTTCCTGTTGTTGTCGTTCGCGTTTTTGCCGCACCTCCTCCTGACGTACCTGGTCTTTTAGCTGATTAATATAGTATTTATAGTAACTCCTTTGATACCGGTTTCAGCAGAAACAAGCTGTACAAGACTACCACCAAGCGAATGACCTGCGAGGATAATTTGATATTTGGGGCAGTGGATTTTAGCCCAATTATATAATTGTATAGCCTCTCTAATTTGTGTCGGAATTTTTTTTGTATACATTTGTATATCATTCTGTGCGTCTTTTGTGAATTCATTTAAATTTGAGATACTCATTTTTTTATTACATCAGTGCCTGCATATACAACTGCAACAATGTTTTCGTTACGTTGTATATAAATTGCTCCTTTAAATCCGGTAGAAGATACCATATTACTAGTTACAATTTGCCAACCTTTAGGGATACGTTTGTTATATATATCATAAACATGTTCTGTTAATAGTTTTAATTCTTCATATAATTTTATTTTTTCCATAAGTTTTCCTTTCATTTTTGTAGATTTGTATTATAATTACAATATGAATGTATTAAAAATAAATAAAAGTTTTACATTAAATATATATGCATTTTGTGGTTATATAGCCGGTTTGATACATATTATAACTTATTGTTTTTTTCAAAATATATTTATTTATATGGCACTTTTAATATTCTTTAGTTACTACTATATTCTTTTATTTACATTTATATTTTTACCTGTTTCATTTCTTGTAGAATTGATAATTCACAAGAAATTTATATGGCAACTTAACGAAGAATATAAGAATAATAGATCTGCAGTTATATATTTTGTTACAGGGATATTATTAAATTTTGTGGCATATATAATCATTTATAAAATATTGCGAGATTTGTCACATCTTCATTAGGGTGCTCTGATCATGTACTCCATCCGTAAATTATATTGCGGATAAAAAAGAGTAAGGATATCCATAATGCATTAACATATCTTACCCTTACTCATTATTTGTATTATTCAATTTTCTACTACAGATATAATACAAAAAGTAAAACTTGTCAATAATTTATTAAAAATATTTTTGTTTTTGTGATAAAATTAGTATATGAACATATTTAAAATAAATCGTTCACTTGCTCTGAATTTATCCGCAATAATTGGTTGGATAAGTATTTTGGTGCATTTGATTTTTGCGCAATTTACTTATATTAGAATATTATTTCTTGAACGAAAATATGGTTCTATCATTGAAACTTTTTATTGGATTATGTTTTTTAACTGGCTTGTCGTAATAAAAATACTAGCTGTACTTGTTGCATTAATCTTGTTAGAATTGCTTTTGCGACTGCTGGTCCAGCGAAAATTTTGCTGGCAATTCAATGCAGAATACAAACATAATCGTCGCGCAAAGATATATTTTTACACCGGTTTATTTGGAAATATATTCCCATTTATCCTGCCGTTTATATGCGAATTGTTTTTTAGAGAAGATGCAGCGGGGCATCGGGTAATATTTTATGGAGCTCTGATACTCATATTAATTTTCTATAGTCGTAAACGTAATAAACAAGCGTAAGTGCATCCATAATGCATAACATATATCTTCTTTGTTTTATGATAAAGTTAATACATGAACATATTTAAAATAAATAAGAGTTTAGCCATAAATATATATGCATTAAGCGGTTATCTGTTAGTGTTATCGCACATTATTGCATATCTAATTGCTAATGCGCAAATTCCGGTGATTTATTTCTTTTTTGTTATTGTCATTTCATATTTTTGCTATATAAACTATTTTTTGCCGGTTCTTTTATTGATTTTGTTATTTGAATTGTTAATAAAGAAGAAAAAGAATATTTTTATATTTAGCGATGAATATGCGCATGATAAATTAGCTATTATATATTTCTGGTTAGGCATTTTATTGAATTTTGTCGGGTATTATTTAACCTATCGAGTATATCTTGCGTTGCCGCATGAATAGTATTCTTTGATGTCTGTTAAGGTGTGGTGCTCCCTCCGTAAGTAGGTTATATTATAGAATTTATTTGTGTTGCCGTTTGATATATGTTGCTTTATTTTTAAAATTATGATATCTTGTGGTTTAAAGAGGTTGAAAGTTATGATTATACGTAGACACTTTTTGGGGGCTGCGCTTATCTTATGGGGAATACTAAATGCGGGTGTGTCAGGTAGAGCTGACAATCTTTTAGAATTTGATAAAATTGCTTCAACAGCTTATAGCAAGCAATTTCAAAGCACAACCCAATCTCTGACTGTTTCTACAAATGATGCTTTATTTTGGGTACCGGAAGAATACCCTATACCTATTATTGTAGATGAAGATTTGTCAAGTGAAGAACTGCAGAATGGTCAAAGAGTTAAAATTTTTGTGGCAAAGGATATTTATATAAGTAATGTACTTGTTTTTAAAAAAGGTGCAAAAGGTGTTTTATTGGTAAAATCTGTGCGTCCTGCTAGAAATCTTGGAAAAGGCGGCTATATAATTTTTCAAAAGGGATATATAACGGATGCTTCGGGTATGCTTAGAGTAATCACTCTTAAGCAAAAAATAACAGGAAAACGTTGTGTTTGGGCGGGAATAATAAGTCATGCTATGATATGGAATCCTATTGGCTGGATTTTTGCAATAAAAGAAGGAGAGCCGGCTTATATAAATTCTGGCGATGAGTTTACAGCTTTTGTTAGTGAAGATTTTCAATTTAAAAAGTGATAATTAAGCTGGCAAGTAGTATTATTTGACATTTAAATATAAAAAATTAAAGGTCTTCCTTCAATCTATATTTGCGACCTTTATTTTGACCTTCCTGGGATAAAATACCGGCATCGACAAGGGCTGCAAAATATTTTTTGACACTTTCTGAAGATTTGTTCGTTAAAAGTCTTGCTTTGTAATTGTCGATTGTTTTATTGTTTTGAAGATAACCCCATATATCATTAAGAAATTCAAATTCCGACTTTTTCAATTTATCGGTAATTTTATCGGGAATTATATCGGTAATTTTCTGTACAGGTAATTCGTTTAATGTCTTCAGGATTATATCAAGCATGAATTCAATAAACTCTGTTGATGATGCAGTTTTTTCTGCATTTCCTAACACTTGATAATATTGCTGCTGGTTTTCGTGTATAAGTGTTTCTGTTGGAATCCATCCAAAAATTTCATGCCATTTGCTCAATACAAGTGTTTGCCAGAAACGCCCCATACGTCCATTGCCGTCTGCAAATGGATGTATAAACTCAATTTCAAAATGTAGAACTGAACTTTTTATCAGTGGATGTGTATCTGTATTTTTTGCCCAATCAAATAAATCTTGTATAAGTTCAGGCACAAATTTTGGATTTGCTCCCAGATGTACTATATTATTTCCTGAATAAACTCCGACATTACCTTCGCGGAATTTGCCGGATTGTTCCAGCAAATCTGATGTCATAAGTTTGTGGGCAGACAAAAAATCTTTAATAGAATAAGGATTAAACTTCAAAATATTTTCATAAACATTGTAGGCATTTTGTACTTCTTTTATTTCTTGCGGTGAGCCGATAATTCTTTTACCATTTACTACATCACTAACCTGCTTTATTGACAAAGTGTTTCCTTCTATTGCAATTGAAGAATGAATAGTACGCAGACGGTTTACTTTTCTCAGGTGTAAATTTCTGCTGTATTCGCCTGCTCCTTGTATTTTTCCGAGAGTTTCTGCAATTTCTGCAACCATATTGTTTATTTTTGAAGTTATAATAAATGGTGGTTGTTTGTTCATATATTTATTTTATCATAAAATAATTAACTTTACACTTCAAAATCAGACATCTTGCAGAATTACAAATAAAAAAGACGCTTTAACAGCGTCTTCTTTATGGTACTCCCAGGGGAATTCGAATCCCCGTCTACACCGTGAAAGGGTGTTGTCCTAGGCCTCTAGACGATGGGAGCATGTATATTTCTTTCACAAGTTTTATTCTATTATAGTCAAAATTAAATGTCAACCGTTTTGTGTAATTTTTTGCAAAAGAAATATAATCACGTTTAATATCTAATTTTTCTCGGATAATCATCCGGTATTTTCCAGCCGTTTTGTGCAATTACTGTAGTGCAATATCCGCCACCTTCTGATGGATCACAGCCCGCACTGATTTCACCGCCTTTATATAAACTATCTTTAGTTCCATCCCAATGGTATAAATAAGGTGATATTCCTACTTTTGACATGTACTTATAGTTGTCTTTGTTGGTTAATTGCGGGGCAAAGGAAAACATGAAACGACAGATACCATTTGCGGATGTTCTTTTTAAACAATTTTCAGGTTTGTGCGGAAAATAATGAATGTCAATATTTGTATGTGGTGGATAGCCAAAAGCACTGCCGTCCGGCAGATAATATATAAGCATTTTTCGATTATGCTGACTGTCAAATACTTCTTTTCTCCGAGTTATTTTGATATATTTACCTAGGTATTTATCAAATAATGCAGCTGATACATCTGTTTTGTTTACTCTATTCCCTTCTGAATCTACTTCACGAAAAGCACCATCCCAGGTCTCCGGTGCGCCATTTTCTATTGTTGACATTTGTATTGCCTGATTCATCATAGAATAAAATTTTGCCAGCCGCGCTTCTGTCATTTTTTCCTGATATCTTTGCAAAAGCGCAGGTATTGTTAGTGCTGCTACAATACCTATAATCGCAAGGGTTATGAGCACTTCTGCCAGAGTAAAACCAAATTTGAAATTTTTTGTCATAATCATATTTTTACCTCCATAATTTATATATACCACAAAAATGGATTTAAAATCCATTTTAACTGTTAAATGTATACGATTATTAATAAATGAATGAAAAAATTGTCGAAAATCTTAGAAAAAATTTAAAATATCTTCGCAAACGCTACGGCTGTACAAGCAAACAGCTATCTGAACTCATAGGCTGTGATTCTTCGTATATTAGTAAAGTTGAAAACGGGCGTTTGATTCCTTCTCTCGACAAAATTATTGATATTGCTAATTTTTTTGAAATAAAATTTATAGATTTGTTTAAAGATTAAATTATTCTGTTAAACCCTTGAATGTTTTTGTTTTTTGTGTATAATAAGTATATAATAAGAAGTAGAGTATAGGAGTCATCCAATGTTTGAACGTTTTACGGAAAAAGCTATTAAGGTAATAATGCTTGCTCAAGAAGAGGCTCGTAGATTAGGTCATAATTTCGTAGGTACTGAACAGGTGCTGTTAGGACTTATCGGTGAAGGTACCGGTGTTGCCGCAAAAACCCTTAAGTCTATGGGTGTAACTTTGAAGGATGCACGTGCAGAAGTTGAAAAAATTATCGGGCGCGGTTCAGGCTTTGTAGCAGTTGAAATACCTTTTACCCCGCGTGCTAAGAGAGTTTTGGAATTATCTTGGGATGAGGCAAGACAATTAGGACATAATTATATCGGCACTGAACACTTACTTCTCGGACTTATTAGAGAAGGAGAAGGGGTTGCCGCCAGAGTGCTTGAAAATTTAGGTGTTGATTTAAATAAAATCAGAAGTAATGTTGTTAAAATGCTCGGTGAATCAAAACCTCAGACGGTTTCATCTGGCGCATCAAGCTCCTCATCAAGTTCAGGTGGCAAAACAAAAACCCCGAGTCTTGATGAATTCGGCAGAGATTTAACTCTCGCGGCTCAAGAACTTCGTCTTGACCCTGTTGTAGGTCGTGAAAAAGAAATTGAACGTGTTATTCAAATCCTTGCAAGACGTACCAAAAACAACCCTGTTCTCATCGGCGAACCCGGGGTAGGTAAAACTGCTGTTGCAGAAGGTCTTGCTATAAGAATTGTCAATGCTGAAGTTCCAGATATTCTTGACGGTAAAAAAGTTATTCAGCTTGATATGGGATTACTTGTTGCAGGGACTAAATACCGCGGCGAATTTGAGGAACGTCTTAAAAAGATTATGGATGAAATTCGTCAGGCAGGAAATATTATTCTTGTAATTGATGAAATGCATACTCTTATCGGCGCCGGGGCTGCAGAAGGTGCTATTGATGCTGCAAATATTCTGAAACCGGCACTCTCCCGCGGCGAAATTCAGGTAATCGGTGCTACAACCCTTGATGAGTATAGAAAATACGTAGAAAAAGATTCAGCTCTGGAACGCCGTTTCCAATCAGTAATTATTGAAGAACCTTCTGTTGATGAATCAATTGAGATTATTAAAGGGCTGAGATCTAAATATGAAGAACACCACGGGCTTAATATTTCTGATGAAGCTATTGTTGCTGCAGTTCAACTGTCAAGCAAATATATCACAGACAGATTTTTGCCTGATAAAGCTATCGATGTCATTGATGAAGCGTCTTCAAAAGTGCGCCTGAAAGTTTCAACCCTTTCGCCTGAAGGCAAAGAGTTAGAAAAAGAGTTGCGTACCCTGATTAAAGAAAAAGAAGACGCAATACGCAATCAAGAATTTGAAAAAGCATCTCAATTGCGTGATGAAGAAGCTGATATGAAAGATAGAATCCGCGAAATGTCAGCAAGATACAAAGAAGAACATGAAGCTAATAAACCTACTGTTACAGCAGAAAATGTTGCTGAAGTTATTGCTACAATGACAGGTGTGCCTGTAACAAAATTGACTGAAGGCGAAAGTGAAAGACTACTTAACCTTGAAAAAACACTGCATGAAAGAGTCATCGGACAAAACGATGCTGTTGTTGCTATATCAAAAGCAATCAGACGTGCAAGAGTCGGATTAAAATCACCGAATAGACCAATCGGAAGTTTTATCTTCTGTGGTCCAACCGGTGTTGGTAAAACAGAACTTGCCAAAGCACTTGCAGAGGCTGTATTTGGTTCAGAAGACAACATGATAAGAGTTGATATGTCCGAATTTATGGAAAAACATTCAACAGCAAAACTTATCGGGTCTCCTCCTGGATATGTTGGTTATGATGACGGCGGTCATTTGACTGAACTTGTCCGTAAGAAACCTTATTCAGTTATTCTTTTTGATGAAATTGAAAAGGCTCATCCAGATGTGTTCAACATAATGCTGCAGATTCTTGATGACGGACGTTTGACTGATTCCAAAGGGCGCCACATAAACTTCAAAAATACAATTATCATTATGACATCAAATGTTGGCGCAAGCATGATTACATCAACATCCCGTCTTGGATTCTCTACATCAAGTGATGAAAGTAAAGACAAGTACGAAAAACTTAAAGAAACCGTTACTGAAGAGATGAAAAAAGCATTCAGACCGGAATTCTTAAATCGTATTGATGAAACAATTGTATTCTCTCACCTGAACAAAGAAGAAATAAGACAGATTGTTGACTTGATGCTGAAAGATTTGTTCAAGCGTCTGGCAGAACGCGAATTATCAATCGAAGTAACTGATGAGGTTAAAGATCATCTTGCAGAAGCAGGGTACTCAGAAGCCTATGGTGCAAGACCATTGAGAAGACTTATTCAACGCAAGATTGAAGATATGCTTGCTGAAGAAATACTTTCCGGCAAATACTCTGCAGGTGATACATTAAGATTAACTCTTGTGGATGACAAGATAACTTGCGAAAAAGCCACTAAAGGACGTAAAAAATCCAAACAGGAAGAAACTCCTGAACAGACAGAAGTCACACAGTAGATTAAAAAGGCAGGTTTACCTGCCTTTTTAATTTTGTATGCTTATTTTGTGATATTACATTGAAGCATAAAGTTAAAATATTATTCGGTGTGACCCGTCATAATTTCTCTTTATTTTATGTTAAAATAATTGTATGAAAAGATTTAAAGCCACTGTGAATGTCGGGTTAAAACCCACAATAAAGGATGTAAAAGCAATAACATTAAAAGATGCTGTATCAGGACTTGTTGAGTTGGAAAACCTTAAATGCAAGGCAGGAAACAGATATACACTGGAATTTGACGCTGAAAATGAATTAGATGCGGAAAATAAAATTAAATTGGTAGCAGAAGAAATTCTTGCAAACAGTGTTATAGAAGAATATGAAATAATGCTGGAAGAGTGTAATGGGTAAAATAAAAGCCGGTATAGTAACCTTTTTAGGTACAAATTGTGAGTATGATACAAAACGAGCCTGTGAATTTTTCGGATGGGATGCTGAATTTATATGGCAGAATGATAAAATAGAAAAACATTACGATGTCATCTTTTTGCCGGGTGGTTTTTCTTACGGCGACCATATATCGTCAGGCAGAATTGCAAAACTTTCACCTGCTGTCAAGTCTCTGCCTGTCACAAAATCGCTTATTGTCGGTATTTGTAACGGATTTCAGATTCTCTGCGAAGCTAAATTGCTTTCGGGAGCCTTGACATACAATGATAATATAAAATTTCTTTCCAAAATAGTTCCGCTGGAATTTTTAGGAGAAATTATACATATTCCTATTGCACATCATCAGGGAAATTATACTTATTCTGAAGGCGGACTGCAGACTGATGAAGAGGTTATTTTGCGATATACTGAAAATGTTAATGGCTCAGATGATTATATCGCAGGAATTTATAACCGTAAAAGTAAAATTATAGGAATGATGCCTCATCCTGAGCGGGCTGTGTTTGAGGAACTCGGGTTGATTGACGGAAGAAAGATATTTGAGTTTATTGAAAATGAAATATAAAAATTACATAAGCAAAAAATTAAATAGAGAACCCAATGAGTTTGAGCTGCACTTATTCAGTGCAACCTATTCTGAGCATTGCGGGTATTTGCACTCACGAGAATTGTTAAAACTTTTGCCGCGTACAAATTCAATATACTCATCAGAAAATGCGGGCGGTATAAAAATCGGTAAACACGCAATTTTATTCAAAATGGAATCGCACAATCACCCTTGTGCGGTGGAACCATTTAATGGCGCAGCAACCGGTATTGGCGGAATTGTCAGAGATGTACTTGCTATGAATGCCCGTCCAATCGCGCTTTGCAATTCTTTAAAATTCGGCGATGATAAACGAATTATAGAAGGTGTTGTCGAAGGTATATCTAATTATGGTAACTGTATCGGCGTTCCGACCGTATCTACAGAAGTTCTTTATAATAAATGTTTTACAGAGAATCCACTGGTTAATGTAACAGCAGTAGGTATAGCTAAGTTTGACGAGATTATAACTTCCAGCAGTGCATATCCCGGTCTGAAACTTATGCTTGTCGGGTCACATACAATGAAGGACGGCATGGGCGGTGCAAGTTTTGCCTCTAAAAAACTCGGCGATGAGAAAAAAGAAGACAAACTCTCTATCCAAATAGCTAATCCTTTTATGAAAAAGAAACTTATAGAAGCATGTCTTGAAATTTTTGCACAAAAACTCGTCGTAACCTGTCAGGATTGCGGAGCAGCGGGTATTCTTTCGTCCACTTCTGAAGTTGCATTAAAAAGCCATACAGGTGTAGATATTGATCTGGCAAAAATTCATACAGGAGATTCAACAATAAAAGATTATGAAATTATGCTATCTGAAACTCAGGAGCGGATGCTGCTTGCTGTTGAAGAAGAAAAAATACCTGCAATTATTAAGGTATTGGGAAAATATGAAATACCGTGTTCGACGATAGGAGATGTTACAGCAAGCGGACATTATGTTGTACGCAATGGACGTAATGTGCTGTCAGATTTACCTGTTGATTTGCTTGTAACTCCGCCGTCTGTGCCTTTAGATTTTACGGAAATGCCTGTCGAAGATCCGGCTATTATTAACATAAATTCACCGGAAATTTATACCCGCTATGATCATACTGTAGGGACAAGAACACAATTACAGCCGGATAATAATCCGCAGTTTAATTCGCTTTATATATGGGAAGAGGATTGTTCGCTTGGAATTTATACTTTTTCTTCAACTGTATCAAAAACTTATGAGGCTTTAATCAATGCGAAGAAAGAATTTGAAAAAAGGGGATTCACCCCAAAAGGCATTACAAACTGTCTGAATTTCGCGAATCCGGAAATACCTCCGACTATGTCAGAATTTAGAAGGACGATTCTCGCGATTAAGAAGTTCTGTGAAGAAACAGGGGTACCGGTATGTTCCGGTAATGTCTCTTTTTACAATGAAAGCTCCGGCTCAAAGATAATAAATATGCCAACCTTTACAATGGTTGGTGTCAGATATGGCGGATAATTAAATCAGGTTGCACTTGTTCCCTGCAAATAAGCGAAAGCGAAAAAGCTCCTCTTTTAAAGAGGAGCTTTTTCTTTTATGAGACATTAGGCTGCTTTTTTAGTCTGTTGTTGATTCTGCTGTATTTGAGCCTGAGCATTGGCTTCTTTTTTGCGATTAAGATATTTCTCGCCAATCTTGTTTGCAATAGGGGTGACAAGTACAGGTACGAAATATCTGTATACAGCACCAAATACTATCATTGTCTTAAGTAAGCCCATACCTTCAACCTGATTTAACAATGCACGTTTTTGTTTTGGAAGCATTGATTTGAAGTTGTTTCTTGTTTTTACAAAGTCTTTTACCATTTCAGTGTCATCAAGTAAAAGTTTCAGGTCTTTTTTGGAGACTTTACCTTTATTAGTTTCTATAGTCAATTTGTTATTTGCTCTAATTGCTTCATTTGTTTCAACGAATTCTTTTGCAAGATTTGGATCATTCAGTCTTAACCCTGCAAATTTAGCTGTCTGCTTATCCCACCAGTTGCCTAACTTGCTGTCAATTAAGTATGCACCTGCGGTTGATAGTGCAAAAGTTAAAAACTGGTTAAGTGCAAGTGTTTTCTTTCTATCTCTGTCTTCCGGTTTCTTTTCTGGCATTTTCAGAGTTTTGTACATATACATCCCGCTGGTGATAGCAGAACCCACTGCTAATAAGTGGTTAAACAGATATTTACTGTTTTTAAATTTTTCAGCCATATAGTTTATTGGTTTGCTGTCAACAAGCGGAGCTGTAAAGTATTTAGCGATGAAGTCAATTCCTGCCCCGTAAGCTTTTTTAATGTTTTTGAACAACCCTGACTTTTTAGGGATTGTACTGCTAACATTGCTTACGATGCTGCCTGCAGACCCAAAGGTCGGAATTTGTTCTCTATATCCAGGGAATGTCGGAATTTGCTGGCGTGTTGCTGAGTTGTTTCTGTTGTAAGTATTAAATTTATTTGTATTGAGGGTTACGTTCATTATTTGAGCCCTCCTTTAAATTCGTTAAATGATTTCATCATATGTCTCATCATATCTGTTGAGCCGGAATTTTGTGCTGGCTGTGCTTCAACCGGCTGTTGTGCTTTTTTGTCTTTCTTTTCGTATCCAAAAACATAGACCAGAATAGGCGGGATTAGCGCAATTGTTAATGCTGAACGCGGAATACCTATAATCCAGTCAGGTATGTTTTTAGAAATTTGTTTTAATGCGTTTTTAGAGTTTTTAAGCAGACGTTTTTGTTTTTTCAGTTCCAGAGTTTCTTCTGCTGCGTCCAGATTCTTTAAATCATCTGCAATTTGTTTCAGGCGTTTTGACCCGTATTCGTCATAACCTTTTATTCTTTCTACGACATTACCGTCATCATCGAGTATTTCTTTTGTGCCGAATACTTTTTTAACGGCTGCATCTAAAGGACTTGTTAATATTACCGATGCAACAAACCCGATAATACCGGAGGCCATTGCATGCCCTGCTGCAAAAAGTTTGTCTTTTTTGCTTTGTTCTTCTTTACCCGGGAGCGAAAGGATTGTTGCAGGTCTGAGGATACCGGCAAGTATTAATGCCATAAAAGCACTTGAGGCAATGTTATGATCGTTTACCATACCCATTGATTTTGCGAAAAAGTCGCTTTTCATAATTTTTTGTCCGAGGGTCATGCCTTTATTCAAAACTATAGCGGCAGCTTCACTCTTACCCGTAAAACTGCCGCTATATGCTGCATTATATCCTCTGTTTAATCCTTTTTCTTCACACAAACCCGCATAATTTCGCTCCTTAAAGTTCTGCGGGTATCGCATCTCCTGCACTCCAAGGGCTGTCGGGGAGTTTTGAGTTCCCGCTGCCCCCTGCTTGAGGCTCATGTTATAATGAATCGAGTTAATTTTCATAATCCACCATATATTTTGCTAACTATATCTTCTACATTCATTTTAAAACAAATAAAAAAATTTTTTGCCAGTAGTTTTAAGAAAGTTTACAATTGATTTTTTTTAAATTGCCTCAAAGGTATAACAGTGTTTGCATGCCTGACAAATTAATCAGCTTAACATTTAGTGTTAAAATGACACTCTAAAATAAGCCTGTAATCTGTTGTTTGTAATGATTTCAGCCGTTTTATTAAGTGTAAGATTAACATTTGTAAAGATTAGCCTGTTGAGTGTTGCTATTTATTTTTTGTTCTGTTACAAATGTAGTAGTTAGTGTGAGGTATCTTATTAAGGAGACGGGCATGAAAATATTACCGGTTCAAAATTACAACTACAACTATTATCAGAACAATACTTTTACAAACAAACAGAATATGCCGGTGTCATGCCCGCCCTCTTATGATACTTTTGTCAAGAATAAAAAGAATACAAAGCAGAATATTAGTTTTGCAGGCAGCATCCAAAAGTCTGCTATAGTTCTTGCAAAACAAATACCGCTTGAAGATAGAATATCCGCTATGTTTGATGTGTTTAAACGCGGGGATGTTATTACTGTCGGTAAAAATCTTAAAAATGTACAAGAGTCATTGAAAGGTGCATTAGATTCTTTTGACCATGTAATTAAAAGAGTATTTTTCATTGAGGATGACAATATTAATGGAAATCTTGCGTTTTACAAGAATGCTTCTGGTGACAAGGAAGTTTTAAATATCAATAATTTTGATATTCATTTAAGCAGTTCGCCTCAGGGCAAAGAAGCTTTAAAACCCGGTGACAGTTTTTATGTAGTTCCCGGAGATGTAATTCATGTAAAGGATATGCAAATACCTGTTAAAGAGCAGCCTTTAGTTAATTTGTCCTTGCAAAGACATATATTTTCAAAGGTGTATGATTTTACCAATGAGTCAAAAGATGTAATAAAGCGTCAGAATACAAAAGAAATAGCATCATTAGTAAGAAGACCAAAATATAAAGGGCTGCCTTTATCCTTTGCGGATGTCGGCGGTCAGGATAAAGTTATTGATGAATTGAAAAAAGGTGTTTTATTCCCGATAAAACATCCGGAGGCGTTTGAAGATATTAAGGTAAATCACGGTATTATTCTCACCGGACCTCCCGGAACAGGGAAAACATTAATAGCAGAAGCGCTGGCAAATGAGTCTAGTGCGCATTTTACCAAACTAAACGGATCTGAATTGAAAACCAAATGGATTGGTGAATCAGAAGAAAATTTAAGAAATTTATTTTCCGATGCCGTTGATAAACAGCCAAGCATTGTTGTCTTTGACGAATTTGATTCTGTTGCAAAGAAACGTGATAAAGTTGACCATTACAGTGCAGAGTTTGTAAACCAGCTTTTGTCAATAATGAGTGACTTAGAAAAAAACGGAGACGATGTATATGTTCTTGCAACAACAAATAAGGTTGACATGCTTGATGATGCTATAATGCGTTCAGGACGTTTCGGCAAACATATAGAAGTTGGTCCGCCGGATTTGGCTGGTACCCGACAAATTTTGGATATTCACACCAGAGGTAAAAAGCTTGCAGACAATCTGGATAAAGATGCCCTAGCCAAACAGATGCATTCCATTAAATCTACCGGTGCTGATATCGCAAGACTTGTTGCTGATGCGCATAATAACGCATTCCAGCGTGCAGGCATTTTTGAAAAAATGGATAACGGCACATTCAAAAAATCAGATATTGACAATCTAAGAATTCTGCAAGAAGACTTTGACAAAGCAATAACAGATTTCAATACAGAAAAAAATGTTAGCAAAAGAAAACCTATTGGCTACAGATAAGTAATAACCTTAACTTCGGGCGGCAGGCTGCAGAGTTATTTACTCAACAGTAAAACTTCGGCAAGTTTACCGCCTTTTTTATTGAACTTAATTTCCTTTTTATCTGATATTGGAGTATATTCCGGTTTCTGATAATTGATTAAATACTTCATAAATTCTGGACTAAACATATATTCTATCCTTTTCACACTAAATAAAACACTATAACACACATCTGGTATATATAATAAAACATAAATATTGAAAAAATTGTTCATTTTTAATATAAATTTAACAAAAATATTTACATAAATTAATACAACGGGTTATTTTGATGTTATACTTGAATTATACCAACAGGAGAAAAAGATGCCGCAAACGTCATTTATAGATATAATAACCCCGATTATGGTAGGACCGTCCAGTTCGCACACTGCCGGAGCCGTAAGATTGGGGCTGCTGGCGAGGAATGTTTATGATGCCAGACCACATAAAGTCACATTCAGACTTTATAATTCATATGCACAGACCGGATTCGGGCATGGTACTGATAAGGGGCTGCTTGCAGGAGTTTTAGGGCTTGCTGTGGATGATGTCAGAATAAAGCATGTTTTTGACCTGCCGGAAGCTAAACAAATCGCGTATGAATTTGAGTATCTGGAGGATTTCAACCGGCATCCGAATGCTGTTGATTTTATTTTTGAAGGCGATTTAAATATGTTTGTTGCAGGTGACAGTGTTGGTGCAGGAGAAGTGGTTATTCGTAAAATTAACGATTTTACAGTTAAATTTACAGGTAAATTCAATACTTTACTGCTTGTGTACCGTGATGTGCCCGGCATGATATCCCGTGTCACCAAACTAATTCAGGAACGCAATATTAATATTGCATCATTACATTGTGACAGGTATGCAAAAGGCGAAGAAGCATCTATGTGTATCTGCCTTGACGGAGAATTAGATGAAAAGATTTTGAAACTAATTGAAGGGATAGAAAACCTTTATCTGGTGCGATACGTAAAAAAATTGGAACACTAATATGATTGAAAAAGATATAAATTCATTTGAGCAACTGTTTAATGCCTGTAAAATCGCAAATGTAGCGATATATAAAGTTGCACAAACAAGAGAGGCTTACCTTTCAGAAAAAACTGAAGATGAAGTCAGAAATATAGTCAAACGCAGTCTGGATGCTATGAAAGAAGCTGTTAGAACAGGCTTAAAGTCTAATGAGCTTTCTTTGAGCGGTATGTGCGGCGCTGATTGTGAACGTTTACAAAAGCGATTTGCAAAAAAACATGCTGTATTTGGCAAAACATTTGAAAAAATTACAACTTATGCGCTGGCAACCAGTGAAGAAAACTTGAGAATGGGAAAAATTGTAGCATGCCCGACAGCCGGTTCCTGCGGGATTGTACCTTCTGTAATAATTGCGGTCAGCGAAGACTTTGATATTCCGGAGGAAAAGCAGATTAATGCCCTGATTATTGCAGGAGAAGTCGGCAGAATTATATCAAATAAAGTCTCTTTAGCAGGGGCTGTTGCAGGTTGTCAGGCAGAATGCGGTGTTGCTTCCGCAATGAGTGCCGGTGCTGTCGCTTATCTTCTTGGCGGCTCTACAAGGCAAATTCTTAATGCAGTAGCACTTGCCATGAAAAATCTTCTCGGGTTAACCTGTGATCCTGTGTGCGGACTTGTTGAAATACCGTGTGTAAAACGAAACCCGTTTCTGGCTGTTCATGCTATAACTGCTGTTGAATTGGCGCTTGCAGATATAGAATCCAAAATTCCACTGGATGAGATTATCGATGCGCTAGAACAAACAGGTAAACTGATGTCCCCTACATTAAAAGAAAGTTCTCAGGCTGGACTTGCAAAAACTAAAACCGCTATAGCGCTTGAAAATAAGCTTTTTAAAAAATAAGTTAAGAATTGTAACAGTTTTTTGAAATTCTGCAATTTCTCATGACAAAAATTACTTTATATATATATAAGATATATAAGCCTAATATTTGAGGAGTAATGTACATGAGTGAATTTTCAATTTCAAAAACAGATTTGTCACATACCAATCAGTTGGATATAATTAAACGAATGAAAGAATTTGGTGCAAAAGCAGCGCAAGGATTTGACAACCTGCGTAATGGTCAGTCTATTGAACTCGGACCGTTGCTGAACGGGTCTCAATCTACACAGCAGGCTTTTAGAAACTAATTTTTTCCTGAGTCTGATTAAGAATGTTTTTGTGATAAGATAGTCTTTGTAAAAGAGGACTATCTTATTATGCTATTAACAACTGATATAGGAAATACAAGTATTACTTTAGGGCTTTTTGACGATGCTGCTCTTGTTGAAGAATTCAGGCTTGCATCTGATAAAGATTTATCTTTAGAAGAGTATGAAGTGCTTTTGAAATCTTTGTTTAAAGAGTTCAAAATTGATGGCTGTATAATTTCATCTGTAGTAGAAGAATTGACTGAAAAATTTAAAAATGCTGTAGATAATGTTTTTAAGCTGAATTCTATTGTTTTGACCTCAGAAATTAATACAGGAGTGAAAATTGCTCTTGATAACCCGAAGGAAGCCGGTGCAGATAGAATCGCCAATGTTGCCGGAGCTTATGTTTTGTATGAAAAACCGACCATTGTTGTTGATTTTGGTACAGCAACCTCTTTTGATATTGTTAATGAAAATGGAGAATTTGTCGGCGGATTAATTGCTCCGGGGCTGAATTTGCAGTTAAAATCCTTGAATAAATTTACATCAAAACTGCCGCGAATTGATGTTACACTTTCTAATTCCGCAATTGGGCATAATACAGCAGATGCAATATTATCCGGTGTAATCCGCGGATCGGCTGCAATGATTGACGGACTTGTTGAGCAGTGTGAAAAAGAATTGGGGCAAAAAGCTGTTGTTGTTGCAACAGGCGGGTATTCCGGACTAATAGCAAATTATCTTAAACGTCCGTTTGACTTTATAAATCCGACATTGACGCTTGAAGGCTTGCGGCATCTATATTATTTAAACGCAGCAACAGCAAATTTGGAGAGTACTGTATTTTAGAATTAGTAGCCGTTGGCGTCTAACGCTGTAGTGTTTAAATATTGTATGTGAACTGTAAAAAATTTCCCATCAAATTTTCGTTCCAGACCTGAACATTTTCCGGAACATTCAGGACTGACGGGGTAAAATTCCATATGTATTTAATGTTAGATTTTATGAGTCTGTCAGCAACAATTTGTGCGTACTGGCGGGGCACTGTCAGAATTGCAATATCAACCCCTGTTTTTTTAGTTAAATTTTCTAACTTTGCAATATCAAGTATAAGTTTGTTGTTAATGCTTTTACCGATTTTTCTTGTATCATTGTCAAACAGAGCAACAATATTCAGCCCGTAATTAGTAAAATTATCATAGTTAGCGAGTGCTGTGCCTAAGTTGCCGGCGCCGATTATGAATGCGTTTTTAGTTTTTTTGAATCCAAGAGTCGTTTCTATGGACATTTTTAACTCTTTTACGATGTATCCGACACGTCCTTTGCCGGAATTGTTTAGCATAGAAATATCTTTACGCACCTGTGAATCGTCAATATGCAAAAGTTGTGCAATCTGTTTACTTGAGATAAATTCTTGTCCGGCAGCCAGATAGTCTGTTAAAATACAGTGATATAGTGTTAATCTGTTTATTACTTTTTCTGAAATTTTAGTTTCCATCTTAGTTCTTTTCTCTTTGTTCTTCTTGTTTTATGAATTCGCATAATTTTTCTAGATTTTTGTCTTCAACAGCGTCAATTAGTTCCTGAACACTTTTGATTTTGCCAAGCGCAAAACCTGTTTCCGCAATAAGTACACAATCGTTGCAGAGTCTGTAGCCGTCATATTCAATAGAACCGGCAAGACATTTGTGTTCTCCACAGCAATCGCAGTCAAAGTATTCGTCAACAACATCCGGATTGTCTTCAATGTCATCAAGCCTCATTTGTTCAACTACCTGCTGCATTTCTTCAATTATTTCGTGTTCAGTTTTCATAAAATTACCTCTACTTTATCAAATCTGCCATTTTGCGTACTGCTTCCGGAAGTCCGGTAAATACTGCACGAGAGATGATGCTGTGTCCTATGTTTAATTCATACAAATCCGGTATTTCATGCATTCTTGATACATTTTCATAATTCAAACCATGACCGGCATTTACTTTTAAACCGAGACTCTGTGCTAGGATAGCTGCATTTTTCAGGTTTAAGAACTCTTTTTCTTCATTTTCTGTGCCGAAAGAATTTGAATAGGTACCTGTATGCATTTCTATAAACTGTGCTCCTGTTTTAGCAGAGGCTTCAACCTGTTCTTTTGTCGGATCAATAAATAAACTTACAATAATGCCGGCGTCTAAAAGCGGCTTTACGAATTCTGTAACTTTTTCTAATTGTCCAGCAACATCAAGCCCGCCTTCGGTTGTTATTTCCTGCCTTTTTTCCGGAACAAGACAGATTGAATGCGGCTTTATTTCCAGCGCAATTTTTTGGATGTCGTCAGCCATTGCCATTTCAAGATTAAGTCTTGTTTTGAGTGTTTTTATAAGCGTATAAACATCCTTGTCTTTGATATGCCGGCGGTCTTCCCGCAAATGCGTTGTAATTGAAGTTGCGCCGTTTTGTTCACAAATATCAGCCGCAATTATCGGATCCGGTTCATGCCCGCCCCTTGCGTTTCGTAATGTTGCTATATGATCAATATTCACACCTAATAACATTTTTGCCTTCTTTCTTAATCATGTAATTTTTCTTTGTTAATCTTCAAAAGAGCAGTATATGACGGTAAAATTGTAATATGTTCGTTAACAGGGGTATCTGCCGCCATTTGAATTGCTTTTTTAATTGATGGTTCTACAATAATTTTTTTCTGCGGAATGCCAGCGTATTTAAGCCTTGTTGCCATATCATTTGCACGAATGCCTGAGGTGATAATTAGTTTTTGTGCATTTTTGAGTTGTTCAAAATCACTGTCCCATAGCCACGAAATGTCCCGCCCGTCTGCATAATTGTCGTTAATTGCAATTACAATATTAGAATTTAAATCAACAGTTTTCAAGACTTCGCTTGCTCCTGTAGGATTTTTAATCAATTGAATTATAGCCTGATGCCCGTTAATTGTACGTTTTTCAGCCCGTCCAAAAATTGATTTGTAAGTATCAAGTGCCTTTTGTATTTCTGCCTGATTAAGCCCGTTTTCGAATGCAAATGTAATTGCTGCAAGTGCATTATAGGCGTTATACAGCCCGACAAGTCCTACTTTAAATTCAAAAGTAATATCATTGTGACAAACCTCAATTATTGAATAATCATCAAATATTTTGACGTCAGCCGCGTAATCACATTGAGGACGTTTAAATCCACATTCACAGTAATAATGTCCCTGCTGGGCAAAGAATTGTTTTGAATATTGTAAAGGTTTGCCGCATGGACAGTTAAAAACTTCTGTCGGAGCGTTAGATTTTTCATAGCTTTGCATATATTCAATATTTTCAAACCCGTAATAGACAGCGTTTCTGTTAGTACCAAAATTAGCAACAAGCGGATCATCTGCATTGAGAATCAGATTTAAATTCGGATTTTTATCAATTGCATTCTGGATAAAGCCTGCTGTTGTCGCAAGTTCTCCATACCGGTCAAGCTGGTCTCTGAAAAGATTTGTTACTATAAGATAATCAGCAGCCATATAATCATACAGTTTAGTCAAATAAGCTTCGTCAGATTCTATAACCGCATAGTCAAAACGTTTGAAAGGTCTGATGTTCAGCGCAAATACATTTGCTATTCCGCTTAGCATGTTTGCACCTTTCAAATTGTGTATAACATCCTGATGTGCTGTCTCCAGTATATGTGCAGCAAGCCCTGATGTCGTTGTTTTGCCGTTAGTTCCAGTAATGGTAACTATTTTATTCCTGATATATCTTGAACAATTACTTAAAAATTCAGGATAAATTTTAAGCGCCAGCATTCCGACAAACGATGTGCCGGATGACTTATTCAGCAGTTTAATCCCTAAATAAGCAGTTTTGGCAATTATTAAAGCTGTGTAAAATTTTATTGTTTTAATCATAAATAGTACTTTGGACGTATTCCTAATTTGTATATATTATTTTATAATTATCATAATACAAAATTGAGAATAAGAAAATGTTTTTATTTATTGCAACAATTTTTATAGCAGAATTAATCATAGCCACAACTATAATATTATTGATAGTTCGGGCGGATAAGACTGTAGTAAAATGCACTGAACTGGTAATGAAAAAACACGCAGAACTTGAAAAAATATTAAAGGACTTTAGTTATTGTGTAAAAAGTTTTGGTGAATATTACGACTGTATGATTAATTCCATAAAACGCAAACACAGACAATTCCAGTTAAATTTACTGAAAAATGTCGCAATGTATCTTTCTTTATTTTTACTAAAAGGCAAGTATAAAAAGGCAGCGGCTTTTCTTCAATTTGCCGTGTTATTTCATGACTATATTCAGAAAGTCCGCTCTAACTAGCTTGTAATTCGTAAAAAAATGTGTTATAATCAATAATAAAAGAAAAATGAAAGACGAGGTTATATCTATGAGTAAAAAAAAGACATCATTAATGTTTGGAATGGGACTAATAGCAGGCGTAATCGGCGGTATCGTAGCAGGTGTTCTTCTCGCTCCGAAATCCGGTGAAGAATCAAGACGCGAATTGAAAGATGCTGCGTGTGAATTATATACAAAACACGCTCCTGAAATTAAAGAAGCTAAAAAACAGGCGCTTGAATCTGTGGATTTAATGAAATATAAACTGGAACGCCAACTGCGTAAGTTCAGCAATATGATTAAATCCAAAAAACTTTTAAAAGCTAAAGAATTGGAAACTTCAGAACCTGATACAGAGTTCAATTACTAAACAAAGGAATTTAAAATATGAATGATATTATATTTTCTCAAATAGCTCTAAATCAAGGATTAACCTTCTTAGCCTGGGCAACTGCAATTGTTATTATTGTCATTGCAGTATATCTGGTTAAACTTCTGATTGATTTAAGAGAATTGACTAAAAATCTGAATGAAACTTCAATACTTTTGAATACTGAATTGAAACCTACATTAAAAGAAATTAATGAAACATTACATTCTGTTAATGCAATAGTAAAAAATACAGATCAAGGTGTTGATAACTTCAGAAATGCGATAGAAAAAACTTTTGGTAAAACAAAAATTCTGTCAGAATCAATTTTCGGCGGCTTGATAAAAGGATTTACAACCATATTTAATCTTTTTACGAAAAAGTAATTAGCCGATTACGGGGATTAAATAAATATTCCTGTAAAATAGAATGTACTAGAAAACAGTAAAGGAGTAACATTATGTCAGCAACTAAATTTTTAGCAGGTTTTATAGTAGGCGGTGCAATCGGAGCCCTTGCAGGCGTATTACTGGCGCCGAAATCAGGTGAAGAAACACGCGCTATGATAGCAGATACAACAAAAGATGTTATTAATCGTGCGAATGAAACTGTTAAAGAAATTCAAACAAAAGCGGATGATGTTGTTTCTGATATGCAGAAAAAAGGCGATGAAATTAAAGAAAAATTGCAAAACCTTCTTAATCAGCAAAAAGAACAACAGCCGGCAGAAAGTTAAAATTAAAAAAAACAGCTCCCGCCTATTCAGTGCGGGGGCTGTTTTTTTGTGTAAAGATTAGACTGATTATACAAATTGGGCGGTTCTTGAGAGTGTACATTTTTTCAGGTCTTCTAGCACTCCGCTAAAAACAATTTCTCCTCCGGCTTCACCGCCATCAGGTCCCATATCTATTATGTAATCCGCATTTTTAATTACATCCAGATCATGCTCAATTACAATAACAGTTGCGCCGTTTTCAATTAAAGTTTCGAATACCTGAAGAAGAGTCTGCACATCCAGCGGATGAAGTCCAATAGTAGGTTCGTCAAAAACAAATACTGAATCTGATTGCGTTTTACGCATTTCACCGGCTAGTTTTAATCTCTGTGCCTCCCCTCCGGAAAGCCCTGGAGTTTGCTCACCTAATGTTAAATAGCCTAATCCAAGTTCCTGTAAGACTTTTAATCTCTGATGTACAATCTTTAAATCTTTGCAGACCTCCAAGGCAGTATTTACATCCATTGCCATAAGTTCCGGTAGTGAATAGCCATTGTATTTTATATTATTTGCCTCTTTGGAATATCTTGACCCGTTGCATTCAGGACATGGAATTTCCACATCCGGCAGAAATTGTACATCTAAATTTATTACTCCGGTACCGTCACATGCCGGACAGCGCAATCTTCCTGTATTGTAAGAAAAATCACCGGCTTTATAGCCGAGTTCTTTTGCTGTTTGAGTTTTGGCAAATACTTTTCTGAGTTCATCGTGAACATTAGCATATGTGGCAACAGTTGAGCGTACATTTATACCGATTGGTGTTGCGTCAATAAGTTTTACGTGTTTAATTCCTTCTGCTTCTATATTTATAATATGTTCAGGAAGTTTTTTCTTAACGGTTATAGCTTCCAGCGCAGGAACTAAACTCTCAAGAATCATGGTTGTTTTACCGGAACCGGATACACCGGTTACTACTGTTAGTTTTCCTTTTGGAAAATCTGTTTCAAGCGGTTTAACTGTGTGGATGCTTTTTGTTTTAAGTGTAATTTTACCGTTTTCAAAAATTTTATCAGCAGTTGAGCGCATTCTCACCAGAACTTTGTTTTTGCCGGATAGAAAACCGCCTATTAAGGAATTTTTATTATTTTCAATATCAGAGATGGTGCCCTCTGCTATTACCTGCCCTCCGTCAGCTCCTGCTTTGGGTCCCATTTCAACAACCCAGTCTGATTCGGAGAGTATTTGCGTATCGTGGTCAACCAGAACAACTGAATTCCCGTCTGCAATCAAATCATGTATAACCCCTTTTAAACCTTCTATATTGGCGGGATGAAGACCTATGGAAGGTTCATCCAAAACATATAGAACGCCTGTCGTGCGGTTACGTACTGCACGCGCAAGCTGCATACGCTGCCTTTCGCCTGTTGAGAGTGTGGATGACGCTCTATCAAGAGTAAGATATCCCAATCCTAAATCTATTAGTCTTTTTGCTGAACTTGTAAAGGAGTCGCATATACTTTGTGCCATAGGCTTCATTTCTGCGGGAAGAGAGTCAGGTACACTATTTACCCAGTCAATGAGGTTAGAAAGAGTCATTTCACAGGCTTTGTCAAGCGAAATACCTCTTAATTTTGGCATTCTGGCGGCTTCTGATAATCTGGAGCCGTGACAATCTAGACATATATCCTGTTTTAAAAATTTTTCAACACGCTTCATACTTTTTTCGTCTTTAACTTTAGAAAGTGCATTTTCTACTGTATAAGTTGCATTGAAGTATGTGAAATCCAATTCTCCTGCTTGATTAGTGTTTTTAGATTTATAGAAGATGTGTTTTTTTTCAGCCGGACCATTGTAGACGATATCTTTTTCTTTATCTGTTAAATCTTTAAAAGGAACATTTGTTCGGACGCCCATTTCGCGGCAGACATCAACCATTAGAGTCCACATTAAAGAATTCCACGGGGCTACAGCGCCTTCTTCGATAGTCAGGGATTCGTCAGGTACAAGCGTTGATTTATCAACAGTTCTGATAATTCCTGTTCCCTGACAGGTTGGACAGGCACCTTGACTGTTAAAGGCAAGTTCTTCAGCGGAAGGCGCATAAAAATGTACGCCGCAAACAGGACAGATGAGTTCTTGTTCTGCCGCGACAGCAAGCGTAGGCTCAAGATAGTGACCGTTAGGGCAGCGGTGATTTGCAAGCCTTGAGAACATTAACCTTAGACTGTTTAAGAGTTCTGTGCCGGTGCCAAATGTGCTTCTGATGCCCGGAACAGCAGGACGCTGATGCAGAGCAAGTGCTGCCGGTACATATAAAACTTCATCTACAGAGGCTTTTTCTGCCTGAGTCATTCGGCGTCTTGTGTAGGTTGAAAGTGCTTCCAGATACCTTCTTGAGCCTTCTGAATACAAAACACCCAGCGCAAGCGACGATTTGCCGGACCCCGAAACTCCTGCAATTCCAACAATTTTGTTCAAAGGAATATCAACATCAATGTTTTTCAGGTTATGAACCCGCGCACCGCGAACCTTTATTTTATCAACACTATTTCCCATTTCCGCCTCTTCTTTTTATTTAAATATATAATAAAAGACAAATAAATACAAAATCAATTGTAAATTTATAAATGAATTTGATTTACATGTTTCCACAAAATAGTTATATGATTTTAATTATGAGCCGGTTATTATAATTGCAACTCCGTATTTATCCGCAAGTTTAATAATTTCTGGAGGTAGCTGTTCTGTTTTAAAGTTTCCATGCACAACAATTTCACTAATTCTCGGTCGAAAAGCAAAGAGTTCATTAAGATACGGAGAGTTAGGTTCAAAGCTTTCTTGTATTTTATAGTATCTTTCAAGCAGTTCTTCTTTTGTATAATGTACCCCGTTTATTTCCGTATCTTTAATTTGTGTAGGGTACTGGATTGTATTGAAATAATCAGCGAGGTAATCCACATCGCCACGTTTTTGTGAGCGTAATGATTCATACATAAATGAATCCATTCCTTTGTTTAAGTCTCTTATTTCTGAATAATCGCGCCTATTGCCTCCTCCTCTGTTCATAGCCTGCGTCCTTAATGTTACACCATAACTGCCATAACCATTATTTGAGTTTTTTATATTTTTTATTGATGTTGATAAAGTATAATCTTTGTTCGGGTCTTCATATAATTTAAAAATTTCTTCAAGTTTTTCTGGACTCTTTGCATTATGAACCTGTACAACGATGTCTTTTATCTGGGAACCTTTTGTGTATCCATAAGCGCCCATATCAGTATCCGGCGCCAGTTCGTTTAAATTTAGAACAGGTATTTCTACAGTTTTACCATCAACAACAAAGCTGGTTTTTGGAAAATATTTTTGTGGATTTACAGGATTAACAACAGGAGCTGAATGTTGATACCAATTTGTTTTAAATTCGGATAAGTCAATAGTCGTGCCGGTTGTTGATTTATAATCTGCCTGCACCATAATTTTAGCTATTGCCTCATCTTCTTTTGTTCTGAAAAACCAATTAAAATGTTCCGGTGAAGTTTTATTAAAGTTCTGGTTTTTTACCAGATTAACAATACGTTCTTTTATATCTGCCGGTAACTTGAATTTATCAAGAATACTATTTGTATATACAGCAGATAATGGTGCATAATCATCCTGAGAATATGACATTTTACCAAAATCATGCATTAAAATGGCAAATTTTAATACTGTTTTGTCCTTGTCTGACAGGTTTTTATATTCTGGAGAAGAAAGCGCATTACTTAAAACTTCAAGTGTATGAACATCAATTGCTTTATCCTGACTACCATTTTGTTTGCCAATAATGGATGTAAATTCAGGAAAACCTTGTATTAAATCATCCAATACAGATTTTAATTCAGGATTGGAACATGTTACTCCGTTTTCTTTGGTGAATTTTTGTGCAATATTCTGTATTTCACTAATAACATTTTTGGATGCACTGCTGTAATTATTCTCGTCAAGGTTATTAAATTTGATAAATCCGTTAAAATCTGTAGATGACAGAGTTATATCTAAATCATCTAGCACTTTTTGTTTTTCTTCAACAGAAAGCTCTTGAAGAAGTTTATTTAAGTCATGTACAAATTGCACCCGGGAATATTCCAACGGCAATCCGCCTTTATTTTGTTCGAAAAATTCTACTGCATCATTATTTGTTAATATTTCTTCTGTTTTAGGGGTATTATTCGCTATTATAGTTGAAAGAAAACGATTTTGTGAATCCTTGTCAACATTTACTTCATAGCCTTTTAAATTTGACTGTACTTTTAGTTTTGCTTCCAAATTGTCTATTCTTATACCCTCTTGAATAAATGTTTCTTTAATATCAGACGGGAGAGATTGAATAGACTTCAGCATCTCTGTTTTTAAACTGTTACTTGTATCGTTAAACTTGTTTATATCTAAACTGCATTCAATTATATTTACGATATAACTCAGTTGGTCTTCTTTAAGTTTACTTAATTCTGGCAAAAAGTTTTCCAGTATTTTAAAACAAGATGTGTTATCAATCAATATACCTAACCTTATCTTTTTGAAATCAGTGTCGCGAGCCAGGAGCGCACATAGCTGAGTATCTGTTAAATTTGATTCAGCAGCTTTTTGTAAAAAATCAATATAAGGTTTATAGTTTCTTTTATAAGTATTCGATAATATTTCCTGTAATACCCAATAATTTTGATTAGTAAATTTGGTTGTTAATAATACTGAAGTATCGATCATATCTGGAGAGAATGAACCTACAGTATATATCACACTTTTAATTGCATCTATGTCAATATCTGGATTTTTGTTTAAAACCCCATCTATAAACTTGAGTTCTTGTTCATTAGGCTTTCCGTTTAAGGAATGTATAATTTTCTGTTTTTTCCACACAATTTTTAATTTTGTTGCAAGTCCATGTTGTTCTGTTCCCAATTTTCCCATAGGAAGTTCAATTCCGGCAGGCAGTTTCCGGTGAATTTGTCCAAATTCATCAACATCAGAATTTGCTTTATCACTTATTTGCTCTCTCAATGTGTTTTTTCTAACTACAGTTTCGCCATTTAGTAGCTGTTGTCTTTTTTTCAACAATACAGCTTTTAAGGAATTGTTATTTTGCGCATTTTTACCGATTGTGAGATCTTCCAATCCTTCTGTGTTGTTGCCTAGTTGTTCAGAGCCCGCATAATAAGCCTCACGTTCCGTAACCTGGTTGGTATAAGCTTTCATATCTTCATTAGGACTTATATTATTAACAAATTCATCCTTATAGATTCTGGTAATATATTCATTTATTGAACCTTTTTCTGCATGTTTTAATTCATTGAATTTTTCTAATAATTTTCTGGTATAATCACTGTTCAGGACCTTTGTAATTTCTGACTCAACTACTGACGCGTCTGCTCCGGCTAGACCTCTGTTGTTCATAATTACTTCCCGCAATCCTTGCTCGCCATATTGAGCTAAAATATCCCTATATTGCAGCATGTGAACAAATTCATGAGAAATTATTTCAACTAATTTTTTAGCATTAGTAGTATCTTTATTAATCTGAATTGTCCCTGTGGTCCAATCAGCAAAACCGTCGGCTTGACCTGTTGTGTCAATCAGTTCAATTTTAGGTTCAAGACCTTGCAGACCCATTTCTTCTGCAAGTATCTTGACAACTCCATTTGCAAAAGCCTGGTTATCGTTACCACATTCCTGAGATAATTGTTTTAAGTCCGCACTTCTGTCTTTTGCAATATCGCTAAAGACTTTTCCCATTTCTTCATATCTCTGGGTTAATTTTTCTTTTATTTTATCTGTTAATATTAAATTTGTGACTTCATCATTAACTCGTGGCGCCGGTTGATTTAATCCTGCTGTTTGATTCAGATTAAATAAATCGACCTGCTCATCTTCTGCTTTTGTATTTACATCAGTCTGCCGCCATTGTTCTCTAACTTTATCAGCAACAACTTCTGCCGGATTTTGAGTTTTTGCTCTATTAATTGCCGCATCATCGTTGGCGGTCATGCCCTTTGGTAATGTAGGCGGAGCAGATGTTTCTATATTTCCTTGAACACCGGTATTGTTATTTGCAGCAGTTTCCGTTTCAAGCCCTTTACCGAGAATAAATGTGGCTAATGCATTTTCATCTTTCGCATTCAATATAAGTTTGCCGGTCGCATCTTTTATCTTATAGGTTCCATT